>NZ_LMCI01000001.1:0-170304 GCF_001623145.1 Pseudovibrio sp. W64
AGTTAGAGCAAAAGTGTCAAACCACACTGAGAAAAGTGTCAAACCTTGAGAAAGCTGAGCGAATACTCGGTTTATTATCTAGTAATTTCAAGAATATAAGTGGTGCCCGGAGGCGGATTCGAACCACCGACACGCGGATTTTCAATCCGCTGCTCTACCAACTGAGCTATCCGGGCATTTCGCGTTGGGCAGTGTGCCCCGCTGAGGTGAGGGTCTTATAGGGCGCCTGATTTCCTCTGTCCAGCACCTCAATGAGTTTTCCCAAAGGCTTTTAGGGGGTTAAATCTTTTTTTCTCAGAACGTATTGCAAGGAAGGGGCTGGCTCACAAAAAAAGGGCGCTGTTCATGCGCCCTTAGTTCTCTTCTACTCTCAACAGACTTAGACGCTGACCCAACTGGCCTGTTCGTGAGATTTGGCCATGGTCTGAACGAGGCCTTCAATGAAGATGCCACGTTCGAAGTCGATCAGGTGACTGTCTTCACCCTGCAGGCTTTTCAGAATCTCGTTGACTTCAATGATCTTCAGATCGTTGAAGCCGAGACCGTGGCCCGGGGCCGGGATGAAGCGGTCGTATGGCGCATGGGCTGGCCCTGCCAGAACTGTGGTGTAGCCCTGCCCTGCGACATCGCCTTCAGCTTTGTAGACGTGCATCTCATTCATACGTTCCTGATCATAAACGATGGAGCCTTTGGAGCCGAAGATCTGTACGGCGATGCGGCCTTTACGTCCCCATGCAGAGCGGTTGAGCTGGAGGGTGCCGTTGCCACCATTTTCCAGTTCAAACAGCACGGTGGCTGCATCAAAGGTTTCAACGGCTTTGTCGTTGCCAGCAGCGTCCTTGCGGGTCGCGTATGGCTTGGTCATATGACACATGACTTTGGCAATGCGCAGATCCAGCGCCATGAGCAAGGACATGGTATGCACGCCGAAGTCATCCAGTGCGCCAAAGCCGGAGGCCAATCCGCTTTTCATGCCCCATTCATCATCCGGGTTGGCCATGAAGTCTTCGTCCATCTCAAGACGGATCTGAAGTACATCGCCGATTTCGCCTGAGTTCAGCAGGTCGCGGATGCGGCGCATCATGGGGTTTTGGATGTAGTTATAACCAAGGAAGGTCTTCTTGCCGGATTTGCGGGAGGCTTCCAGCATTTTCTGCGCATCCGCATAGGATGGAGCCATAGGCTTTTCGCAGTAAACGTGCTTGCCAGCTTCCAGAGCTGCGATTGCCATTTCCGGGTGGAACTCATTCGGCGTGGTAATCGAGATAATGTGAATATCCGGATCGGCCAGCATATCACGCCAGTTGCCCGTGGACCTGGCAAAGCCAAAATCTTTTGCGCGTGCTGCTGCCAGTTCTTCATTCACCTCAGCAAGCGTCACCAATTCTGGCTTCAGCTCACCACCAAACACACCGGATACAGCATTCCATGCCAGAGCATGACATTTGCCCATGTATCCGGTTCCAATCAGACCTACGCCGATTTTTTCCATCTCAGTAATCCTGGAAGTGCCCCTAGAATAGAGTTCATTGGAATAGAACGCGTTATGAACGGGGCATTGATAAAATGAAGGAGCGGCACGATCGGGTAATGCCGCTCCTCAGTGTCTCACTGAACATCCTGTAAGTTGCGTATGCCTGACCCGAAAACCGACAGAGGGTTTTCAGGAATACACATCACACAGTGCCGCCCAATGATGCCTCCAAACTGGCAAGCTCTTGCCCGCCAGCCATGAGATCTTGAAGTTCTTCAGCAGTGATTTCGCCTTTCTTCGCAGTACCAAGGGTTTGCCCCCTGTTCAGCACTGTGAAGCGGTCTCCCACTGCCATGGCGTGGCGTACGTTGTGCGAAATGAACACGACGCCAACACCTTTTTTGCGGACCTTATCCATGGTCGAGAGCACGTTTGACGTCTGGCGTACACCCAGAGCAGAGGTCGGCTCGTCGAGGATGAGGACTTTCGCGCCGAAATACACAGCGCGCGAGATTGCGACTGTCTGGCGTTCCCCACCAGACAGTGTGCCCACAGCCTGATCCGGTTCGCGCAGATTGATGCCCATCTTGGACATTTCTTCCATAGTGACTTCGTTTGCGTACTTATGGTCGAAATAAGAGATCGGGCCGAACTTTTTGACCGGTTCACGGCCAAGCCAGAAGTTGCGGGTGATGGACATGAGCGGGATCATCGCAAGGTCCTGGTGCACCGTTGCAATGCCTGCATTCATAGCATCACGCGGGCTTTCAAAGACTTGCTTCTGACCATCAACGACGATCTCGCCTTTGCTTGGCTTGTGCACGCCGGACATGGTTTTGATGAAGGTGGATTTACCTGCACCATTGTCACCAAGCAGACAATGCACTTCGCCGGGCATGACGGAGAAGGAAACACCTGCCAAAGCAATGACGGAGCCAAAGTGCTTCTCGATGTTCTTCATCTCAACAATAGGTGTCGTCATGATCAGCGCTCCCCTGTGACGCGCTTGCGGATCATGTTGTTAAACAACACCGCGATCAGCAGCATGGAACCGAGGAAGACCAGATACCAGTCCTGATCGATATTGGTGTAGCTGAGGCCGATCAGCACCATTCCGAAGATGATGGAGCCGAAGAAGGCACCGATTGCAGAGCCATAACCGCCTGTCAGCAAACAGCCACCGATCACCGCTGCAATGATTGCCTCAAACTCCTTTTGGAAGCCACGGCGGGCGTCCGTTGAGCCAGCATCCATAACAGTCAGGATGGCAACGAGAGCTGCACAGCATGCGGTGAACATGAACAGGTACATCTTGACCTTGCGCACTGGCACACCGGAGTTGCTTGCTGCGTTGCTGTCGCCACCAGCTGCAAAGATCCAGCTGCCAAACGGAGAGCGAAGCAGAACCCAGGTTGCCAGAAGAGCCAGCAGGCCAAACCAGAGAATATCGACCGGGATGCCGTCTACTTTTGGCTTGCCGGACTTGAAGGTGTCGATCCAGCCCGCTTCAGCCAGCCAGTAGAAGAATGGTGTGAATGCTTCTCCGCTAAAGAAGTCAGCAAGCCAGCTGCCTTCGAATTCTGCACGGATGCCGCGCAGCTGAGTGGAGCCGCCGGTTGCCGCTTTGAGGCCTACCAGAGACAGGCCACGCAGGATAAACAAGAACGCAAGCGTTACAATGAAAGACGGCAAGCCCGTACGGATGACGATCTGTCCGTTGATGGCACCCATTGCAGCTGCCACGATGAAGGTGACAATAATTGCTGCATAGAGTGGCAGGTCGAAGGTGACCATTGCCGCGCCGAAAATCAGGCCTGTGAACGCAACCATAGAGCCAACGGAGAGATCAAACTCACCGCCGATCATGAGAAGTGCTGCCCCAATAGCCAGAATGCCGAGTTGGGCAGCAGGCGTCATGAAGTTCAGGATCCCCGCAAGGGTGAACATCTTAGGGTCAGCAGTAAAAAGAAAGAAGATTGTTACGAGAGCAAGGCCAGCAATGGCGCCGAGTTCAGGACGCTTCATGAGCCGGGAGATGAGCGAGACGTTTTTTACTCTTTCGTCCGCGCTCTCAACAGCAAGATCGGACATTTTATTTCCCTCAGTTTTGCATGACATGAGAGGGATGCGTGCACCCCTCTCATAGCAAAGCTCCTTAGCGGATGCCTTGAGCGGACAGCTCTACAACCTGACCGGCTTTATCAGCGGTGATCAGGTTTGGACCGGATGGAACGTTGCCACCAGGGATAAGTCCGTACTCTGCATTGAGAGCGAGGAAGATAACAGGCAGGTAGCCCTGAAGGAACTGCTGCTGGTCGATTGCAAATGCTGCTTTACCGTCAGCGACTGACTGCAGGAAGCCTGCGGACATGTCGAAGGTTGCAACATTTACTTCGCCAGTGCGTCCAACTGCTTCAACAGCTGCCACTGCTGGCTCACCTACGAGAGATGCACCAAGACCCATGATGGTGTCGATGTCTTCGTTGGATTCCAGAGTTGCCTTGATCTTCGCTTCAACTTCAGCTGGATCGTTGTTGGTTGGAACAACAGTTACGTTGCCGCCAAAGCCAGCTGCAAAACCGTCACAACGCAGGTCGAGGGACACGTTGCCCACTTCCTGGTTTACGCAGATGCCGACTTTGCCGCCCATGTCAGCAAGCTTTTCGCCTGCTGCTTTACCAGCGTCATACTCGTCCTGGCCCACGTGCAACAAAGCGCCAAAGCTTGCAGACACATCACTACCGGAGTTCATGGAGATGACAGGGATGCCAGCTTCAACTGCTTTGGTAATGGATGGGCCGAGCGCGTCACCATCTGGAATGGACACAACAATTCCGTCCGGCTCCTGAACGATCGCTGCATCGATCAGCTGGCTCATGGCCACCATGTCAAAAGTTTCTGGAGCACGGTAAGAAACATTAGCGCCGCTGTCTTTTGCTGCTTTGTCTACACCGTTTTTAACAACAGACCAGAATGGGTCATTTGCCTGGCCGTGGCTCACAACAATGATGTCAGCAGCCATTACAGCAGGTGCAGTCATGATCGCAGCAGCAGCTACGAACGCGCGTAAAGTCTTTTTCATATAAACCTCCCAAGATTGGCGGATGCCAATTTTAAGTCAGGGTTTCCCCTAGAAATCCGGTGTTTATCTCGTCCACAAACACTGGAGTTCGAATGCGTTTCCGCACGAATTGTAGTGCTCAGCCGTCCCACGGGCAAAAGCACCCATCACCCCCATTATATCAACGCAAGCCTGATTGCGGCAAATCCGTGCTGAATCAGCACTTTAAAAGGGTGATGGACAGAGCACGTGTTACCGGCCCTACAATCGTAGAATTCATCCAAATTTGAGTAATTCGGAAAATTCATTCCAAATTTATAGAACGTACATTGCGGTTTTTCAAGTTTTGGAATAGATTTTTTTCATGACACAGAATTTAGACGCAATTAGCCCAGACATTCCCTCGGATTACGAGAGCCTGAAAGCTCGAATAAGTACTCTTTCGGACAGCATGCCCAAGCGCCTTTTGCAGTGCGCAAGATATGCTTTGGCGAATCCGGACAGAATCGCTCTTGGCACCACAGCCGAGATTGCCAGCGCTGCAGGCGTGCAGCCTTCTACTCTTGTTCGCTTTGCCCAAACGCTGGGATTTGACGGTTTCTCGCAGATGCAGCAGATCTTTCAGGGGCAGCTGGTTGGCCGCAACTCTGAATATACGGAGCGCCTGACGAAGATCCGCGAGAGTGGAACAAACACTCCAGGCAGCATTCTTGGCAACTTTGTAGAACGGTCCAAACAGTCGCTTGATGATCTTCTGCGCCAGGTCGACACGGTTGCTCTTGAGCGTTCCATTGATGCACTGTCAGCTGCAGAAAACATACACTTATTAGGCCTGAGACGTGCATATCCGGTCGTCAGCTACCTACACTATACATTGGGCAAGATGGGCGTGAGAACAAACCTGCTGGAATACACGGGTGGCATTTTGGAGGAACGCGTTCAGTTCATCAACGAGAACGACGCATTGTTTGTGGCGACCTTCAGCCCCTACTCTCCTGAGGTGGTTGAGTTTGCAAGCAAGGCCTTTGGCCGAGGTGTCTCCGTTATCTCCTTGACCGACAGCGTTCTGTCTCCAATTGCCCGCGTTTCTTCAACCGTTCTGGAGGTTAATGAGGCTGAGCATGGCGCGTTCAGATCACTCTCCACAACCATGTGTCTTGCCACTTCTATCGCTGTTGCGGTTGGTGATGCGCGAAAGTGGACGTCCCTCTCCTAGAGTATCTCTAAGGAATCAATAGGAAGCCGGCAAAGGACTGAATTTGGAAGAGAGCTTGTTTAAAATTTTGGAACAAAGCTCATTCTATTTTGAACAGATATTCCACTTGTGATTATTTTTGGAATATGTAATCTTTCAGGAAATGCTAGTACCTGATTGGGAGAATCCGTTGAAATCACTTGATGTCATCACAATCGGCCGGTCATCGGTCGACCTGTATGGAACACAGGTTGGCAGCCGACTGGAAGACATGTCTTCATTCAATAAGTATGTCGGCGGCTCACCAACCAATATGTCAGTGGGAACAGCCCGTCTTGGGCTGAAATCTGCCCTTATCTCCCGCGTAGGGGATGAGCACATGGGCCGTTTCATCCGCGAGCAGCTGGTTAAAGAAGGCGTTTGCGTTGATGGTCTTGTTACTGACAAGGACCGCCTGACCGCCCTTGTTATTCTTGGCATTCGCGACAAAGAGCAGTTTCCGCTGATTTTCTATCGCGAAAACTGTGCCGACATGGCGCTGTGCGAAGATGATATTGATCCTGAATTCATCGCCTCAGCTGGCTGTGTGACTGTTACCGGTACCCACCTCTCGCATCCACGCACGGAAGCTGCTGTTCTAAAAGCGCTGCGTCTTGCGAAAGAGAACGGCTCCCGCACTGCTCTGGACATTGACTATCGCCCCAACCTTTGGGGTCTTGCAGGTCATGGTGATGGTGAAGAGCGTTTCATCGCCTCTGAGAAAGTGACCGCGGAACTGCAAAAGCACTTGCACCTGTTTGATTTGATCGTGGGTACGGAAGAAGAGTTCCACATCGCCGGCGGTTCTACCGACACTCTTGAAGCATTGAATGCTGTGCGCAAGGTCAGCAAGGCTGCTCTGGTTTGCAAGCGTGGCCCAATGGGCGCTGTGGTGTTTGAAGACGAGATTGGTGCGAGCCTTGATGATGGTAAATCCGGTCCGGGTTTCCCGATTGAAGTGTTCAACGTGCTTGGCGCAGGCGATGGCTTTATGTCTGGCCTGCTGCGCGGCTGGCTGAAGGATGAGACCTGGGAAACCACCCTCACCTATGCCAATGCATGTGGTGCGTTTGCGGTCTCCCGTCATGGCTGTGCCCCTGCTTACCCAAGCTGGGAAGAGCTGCAGTGGTTCCTTGATAACGGTTCCTCCGAGCATGCTCTGCGCAAAGACAAGAAGCTGGAGCAGATCCACTGGTCTACCAACCGCAAGGGTGAGTGGTCCAACATGAAGGTGTTTGCCTTCGATCACCGCTCTCAGCTGGAAGACATGGCAGCCAAAGTTGGCGCATCCGAAGACAAGATCCCTGAGTTTAAAGAGCTTTGCCTTAAAGCTGCTCAGCAGGTTTGTGCTGGTGGTGACGACTACGGTATTTTGTGTGATGGCCGCCTTGGTGAGGACGCTCTGTTCAAAGCAACGGGTTCTGGTCTTTGGATTGGCCGTCCGGTTGAACTGCCGGGCTCTCGCCCACTGGAGTTGGAGATTGGTCCGGACCTTGGTTCGCAGCTGGCGGAATGGCCGGTTGAGCATGTGGTCAAGGTGCTGTGCTTCTATCATCCAGATGACAGCGCTGAGATGAAGGCCCGTCAGGAAGAGACCATTTTACGCCTTGCGCATGCATGCCGCGAAAATAATCTGGAATTTTTGCTGGAAGTCATCCCGTCCAAGGTTGGACCGGTTGATGATGATACCACCGCGACCATCATTCAGCGCTTCTATGATCTGGGTGTTTACCCTGACTGGTGGAAGCTGGAGCCTTTGAAGACCGATGCAGGCTGGCAGAAAGCTTGTGACGCGATCAAGGCGAATGATCGCTGGTGTCGCGGTATTGTTGTTCTTGGCCTTGATGCACCAGCTGAGGAGCTCGCTGCGAGCTTTGAGGTTGCAGGCAAGTATGACCTTGTGAAGGGTTTTGCTGTGGGCCGCACTATTTTTGCTGAGGCTGCTGAGAAGTGGCTTGGCGGAAACATTTCTGACGCAGAAGCCATCGCTAACATGGCTGCAAAATTTGAAGACCTTGGATCTGTCTGGGAGCAGGCCCGAATGGATAAGAAAGAAGTTGCATGAGCACGATCAGATTAACAGCCGCGCAGGCTCTGGTTCGCTATCTAGCAGCCCAGAAAACGCCTGAGGGAGACAGCTTTATTGCTGGGGTCTGGGCTATTTTCGGTCACGGCAACGTGGCGGGTCTTGGTGAAGCGCTTTATCACACGCAGGACACGCTGCCGACCTATCGCGGTCACAACGAGCAAGGTATGGCCCATGCGGCTATTTCCTATGCCAAGGCATCCAACCGTCGCCGTGCGATGGCTGTGACGACCTCCATTGGTCCCGGTGCAACCAACATGGTGACAGCTGCTGCGCTGGCTCACGTGAACCGCCTGCCGGTTCTGCTGTTGCCAGGTGATGTGTTTGCAAACCGTGCACCGGATCCAGTGCTTCAGCAGATTGAAGACTTTCAGGATGGCACTGTCAGTGCGAATGACTGTTTCCGCCCTGTAAGCCGTTACTATGACCGTATCCAACGCCCTGAGCAGCTTTTGACAGCTTTGCCACGCGCTATGGCGGTTATGACTGATCCGGTCGAGTGTGGCCCTGTCACGCTGGCTATGTGTCAGGACGTGCAGGCAGAAGCATATGACTGGCCTGTGAGCTTCTTTGAAGAGCGCACCTTGCACTTCCGCCGCCCTGCACCTGATGCAGCTGAGCTGGAAACTGCGATTGCTGCAATCCGTGCTGCGAAAAAGCCAATGATCATTGCTGGTGGTGGTGTGCACTACTCTCTGGCAACGGATGATCTGAAGAGCTTTGCCGAGACGCACAACGTACCCGTTGCGGAAACGCAGGCTGGCAAGTCCGCTCTGCCATGGGATCATGAGCTGAATCTAGGCAGTGTTGGTGTGACCGGCTCTTCTGCTGCAAACGCTGTTGCTGAAGATGCTGATCTGATCATTGCAGTTGGCACACGCCTGCAGGACTTCACGACAGGGTCCTGGGCACTGTTTAAGAACCCGGATCGCCGTATTTTGCAGCTGAACGCAGCTTCTTATGACACTGGCAAGCACAATGCACTTCCGCTGGTGTGTGATGCGCGTGTTGGCTTGCAGGCTCTCAGCCAAAACCTGGGTAGCTGGAAGGCCGAGACCGAGACTGCGTCTCACCTTGCGACCTGGCTCTCTGCCGTTGAGAATGCAACAGCTGCCCCTGAGGGCGGTAACGAATTACCAACTGATGCGCAGGTGATTGGCGCTGTTCAACGTGCTTCCAACGCAGACACCACTGTTGTGTGTGCGGCTGGTGGCCTGCCGGGCGAGCTGCACAAGCTCTGGAAGACCGACAAGCCGGGTGGTTACCATCTGGAATACGGCTTCTCCTGCATGGGCTACGAGATTGCAGGTGGTCTTGGCGTGAAGATGGCCAAGCCAGAGAACGAAGTGGTCGTCATGGTTGGTGATGGCAGCTACATGATGATGAACTCCGAGCTGGCGACCTCCGTCATGCTGGGTCACAAGATCATTGTGGTGTTGCTGGACAACCGCGGTTACGGCTGCATCAACCGTTTGCAGATGGCAACCGGTGGTGACAACTTCAACAACCTGCTGGATGACGCCTACCACGTTGAGCCATCCAACATTGATTTTGCTGCACATGCGGGTGCAATGGGGGCAACCTCTGAGCACGTGAAGAGCATCGAAGAGCTGAGTGAAGCTCTGGAGCGCGCAAAAGCCAGCACCAAGTCCTACTGCATTGTGATCGACACTGATCCGCTGCCAACCATGCCGGAAGGTGGCCACTGGTGGGATGTAGCTGTGCCAGAAGTATCAAAAAGAAAAGAAGTTAATGAAGCTCGCAAGGGCTATGAGCATGCGCTGACCAATCAGCGTTTGGGGGACTAAGGCCAATGATCCGTTACGGAACCAACCCAATTGCGTGGAGCAATGACGACGACCGTACTCTTGGTGCGCACATTTCTCTGGAACAGTGCCTGAGCGAGGCTGGCGAAATCGGCTTTGACGGCATTGAAAAGGGCCACAAGATGCCAACCGAGCCAGCTGCTTTGAAAGCTGCGCTCGACCCGCATGGTCTTGCCTTTGTTTCTGGCTGGCATTCCCTGAACCTGTTGGCTCACAGCGTTGAAGAGGAAAAAAAGGCGATCCAGCCGCACCTCGATCTGCTCAAAGCCATGGGCTGCAAGGTTTGCATCACTTGTGAAACCTCCAACGCGATCCACGGTGCTGATGATACCCCGCTGGCAGACAAGCCTGTGCTGGCTGATGACCAGTGGGCGCAGTTTGGCGCTGATGTTGAAGCAGTTGCTGCCTATTGCGCGCAGCAGGGTATCTCGCTCGTTTACCATCACCACATGGGTACTGTGGTACAGAGCGGTGAAGAGATTGATCGCTTTATGGACGTGACCGGACCGAACACCTACCTGCTGCTGGACACGGGCCATGCATGGTTTGGTGGTGCAGATCCGGTGGAAGTTGCCAAGAAGCATATGGCACGTGTACGCCATTTGCATGCGAAGAACGTTCGCCCGACTGTCCGCGCACAGGTTGAAGGCGAGCGCCTGAGCTTCCTGGAAGGCGTCCGCCGCGGTGTGTTCACCGTTCCTGGCGATAAAGAAGGCGGCGTTGATTTTGAACCTGTGCTGAAGGTTGCAGCCGAGCATGGCTATGAAGGCTGGCTGGTGATTGAAGCAGAGCAGGACCCTGATCAGCGCAATCCGTTCACATACCAGAGCATGGGCCTGAAAGCACTGCGTGAGATGGCTATCAGCGCTGGTCTTGATAAGAAGGTAGTCGCATGAGCAAGCTTCTCGTAAAACCCAATGGCACAGAGGGCAAGGTGCACGACATCACGCCTGAATCTGCCGGTTGGGGCTACGTTGGTTTTGGCCTTTATCATCTGGAACCGGGCGCAAACGCCAAGCAGCTGATGAAGGGCAAAGAAGCCATTCTGGTTATCGTAGAAGGCAAAGCCTCCATCACTTCAGATGGTCAGGACTTTGGTGTGCTTGGTGAGCGTAAGAACGTGTTTGAGCGCATCAAGCCATGGTGTGTGTACGTTCCTGCCGGAGCTGAGTGGAGTGCAACTGCTGTTACCAAGCTGACACTGGCTGTGTGTACTGCCCCTGCAAAAGACGGCAGCTACCCTGCCCGCGTGATTGGCCCGGATGACATCCCTAGCGTTGAGCGCGGCGTTGGTGCCAACACCCGCTACATCCACCCGATTGCCATGGAAGACCAGGACTTTGCAGAGAGCCTGCTGGTGACTGAGGTTTACACCCCTCAGGGCAACTGGTCGTCTTATCCTCCGCATCGTCATGATGAAGATAACTTCCCGGAAATGACCTATCTGGAAGAGACGTACTACCACCGTCTCAACCCGGACCAGGGTTTCGGCTTCCAGCGTGTGTTCACTGAAGATGGTGAGCTGGATGAGGCGATTGCTATGTCCAGCGGGGATGTTGTGCTTGTTCCAAAAGGGCACCACCCTTGCGGCTCTCCGTATGGCTACGAAATGTACTACCTGAATGTGATGGCTGGCCCGATGCGCAAATGGCGCTTCCAGAACCACCCTGACCACGACTGGATTGCACAGCGCGACGCAAAACCTGCGGACGCCTAAGGCAACTGATATCCGCGTGTTCCCACTGATATATCCTTGGGAGCACGCGTTTAATAAGCGCGTAGGTTCTGCGGAAACCACCAGGCATTCGTTGGAAATGCGCGATATAAACGCTGTTGTGAAAGATAAGCTATGACTGTTTCAATTGGCCTGTTGGGAGCTGGCCGTATTGGCAAGACCCACGCAAAAGCTGTGAGCCAGCTTGAAAATGCCAAGCTGGCTGCTGTGTTCGACCCGTTTGAAGATGCTGCGAAGGAAATTGCAGCTCAGACAGGTGCACGCGTTGACGGCCTTGACGCCATCATGAATGATCCGGCTATTGATGCTGTGATCATCGCAACCCCAACTGATCTGCACGCTGAGCAGATTGAGCAGGCTGCGCGTGCTGGTAAGGCAATCTTCTGCGAAAAGCCAATCCATCTGGACGGCGACCGTGTGCGCGAATGCCTCAAGGTTGTTGAGGAGACAGGTGCCAAGCTGATGGTTGGCTTCAACCGTCGTTTTGACCCGAACTTCGCTGAAGTGAAGCGCCAGATTGAAGCTGGTGTGATTGGTGATGTTGAGATGGTTCAGATCACCTCTCGTGACCCTTCCCCGCCACCAGTCGACTACGTGAAGCGCTCTGGTGGTCTGTTCAAAGACATGATGATCCATGACTTTGACATGGCTCGCTTCCTGCTTGGCGAAGAAGTTGTTGAAGTAAACGCCATGGGCAGCGCAATCGTATCTGAAGAGATCGGTGCTGCTGGTGATGTGGACACGGCAACTGCAACGCTGAAGACAGCAAGCGGCAAGATCTGCACCATCACCAACTCCCGCCGCGCCACTTACGGCTACGACCAGCGCGTGGAAGTGCACGGTTCCAAGGGTATGGTGTCCGCAGAAAACATGCGCACCACCACTGTGACTGTCGCAAATGGTGACGGCTACACTGCTGAGCCACTCATGGACTTCTTCATGGAGCGCTATGAAGCAGCTTACCGCATTGAGCTTGCTGCCTTCGTTGACGCTTTGACCAGTGGTTCCGAGATCTCTCCAAACGGCTTTGATGGCCTGAAGGCTCTCGAACTTGCTGAAGCTGCAACTGCAGAAGTTGCCAAAGCACGCGATCTGGCAAACGCTTAAGCTGCTTTAAAAACTGAATATGAAAAGGGCCGATGCATTGCATCGGCCCTTTTTTATTGGTCTCAAGCCTTCGCTTTACGCCATTGCTGCCTGACGGCGGACGGTGGCGATGCGGAAGCGGTTGGCGACGTAGGCGCCGTCTGTGAGGCTGGCGTTGCCGGCCGGGTTGGCACCGGTGACGTGGAAGTCAGAGTACGCTGCTGACTGGTTCACGTAGATGTTGCCAGTCAGGTTCACAGAAAGCGGTGCGCCTGCCCAGGCGTAGGCATCGGTGGCCTTGTCAATCACATCTTCATTGGTTGAATACAGCGCTGCGGTGATGGCACCGTGGCTCTTGGCTGAGCCTGCTGCGCGGGCGATGGCATCATCGATATCATCACAGGCGATGATGAAGGAGATCGGGCCGAAGCGCTCCTGCATGTAGGCTTCTTCCTCTTTGGAATCGACCGCCACAACAGTTGGCGTTGCAGAGCGAGCACCGTTCATGCCTTCCACTGGCTCAGAAGAGCGGATCACTTTACCCAGTTTTCCTGCTGCAAAAATACGTTCCAATGTGGATGGGTTCTGCACGGCACCGAGGATGGCAGCGGCACGAGCCGGATCGCCAAGGAGCTTGTCCAGTGAGATTTTGATGGCTTGCGCCACTTCCTCAAAGCTCTTCTTGCCGTCATTGGTTTCAATGCCGTCACGGGGAACGAAGATGTTCTGCGGTGTGGTGCACATCTGGCCAGAGTAGAGCGACAGGGAGAACGCAATGTTGCTGGCCATGCCGCGCAGGTTGTCAGTCGATTCAATGGTGATCGCGTTGACGCCAGCTTCCTCGGTGTAGACCAATGCATCACCTGCATTTTCACGCACCCACGCTCCAAAGGCATTAGAGCCGGTGAAGTCGATGATCTTCACGGCATCATTGGTGACCAGTTCCTTGGTTTTTGGCGCCTCTGCGGTATCCGCAGCCAGCATCAGTACGTTTGGATCGAAGCCAGCTTCTTTGAGCACCTCACGGCCAACCTGAATGGAGATGGCCATTGGCAGGATCGCCATTGGGTGCGGTTTGATGATGACCGGATTGCCAGTGACGAAGCTTGCGAACATGCCCGGATAGGTGTTCCAGGTTGGGAAGGTTGCACAGCCGATGACCAGCGCAACACCGCGCGGCACAACGCGGAATTTCTTGTCCAGCACAATCGGATCATGCTTGCCCTGCGGCTTGGTCCAGGTCACCTCGGTTGGAGTCTGGGTCATCGCGTCATAGGCATAAGCGACGGCTTCCAGTCCTCTGTCCTGCGCGTGCGGGCCACCTGCCTGAAACGCCATCATGAAGGCCTGACCGGAGGTGTGCATCACCGCGTTGGCGATGAGGAAGGATTTTTTGTTGATGCGGCTCAGCATTTCCAGCGCAACGCCAACGCGTTCTTCAACGGTTGCTTTCGCCCAGCTCTTGCCAGCTTCTGAGGCTGCTTTGACCAGCTCTGCAGGGTCGGCATCTTCATAGGTGACGCCCAGCTCTTTGCCGTAGGGAGATGATTCTGCGCCTGTCCAGTTGCCGTTGGTTGGCTGGCCCAGTGCGAATGGCTTACTGAGAATCCCCTCAAATTCTGCAAGCTGATCGTCTTTTGCTGTTTCGCCGTAGATCTTACCGGATGCGATCTCAGGATAAGCGGACCAGTAATCTCTTGATTTACTTGTCTTTACTGCCTGAAAGAGCGTGTCTTTATGCGTTTCAAAAAAGTTACTCATTGTTCCTCCTCGAAAAACCTGCGCCTACCGCAGTGCTTCTTCGACCAATGTGTGACCTTAAAGCGCTCCACAATTACTCCAGATCGCGCGAACACTTTAAGGTCTCTTGTTTCCTGCGTATTCTCTTCCCAAAACCGGATTCCACTTTTGGCGAATACGCTCTGAATTCCAATTGACAGCGGTTTCACTTCCAGACAATAATTTACCGACCGGTCAGTCATTTCAAGCAAAAAGTGCCAGAACCATCGACCAGTCTACGAAATGATTAGGTTTTCCAGAGGGCTCTCCTCATGAATTTGGAAGTTCATTGGGAGCAAATTGGTGGTTCACTGGTGAGTGATGATTGATCTATTTGGAGGGAGAGACCATGAGCGAGACCACAGTCATTTCCGAGCAGAGCATTTTGGTGGATGTGAATGACACCTACCACGTGATTACGCTGAACCGCCCTGACAAGCTGAACTCGTTCAATGACGAGATGCACCGCGCGCTCTATGCGGCGCTGGAAGCTGCGGACGCAGATGACAACTGCCGCGCCATTTTGCTGACGGCTGCAGGCAAAGGCTTCTGCGCTGGTCAGGATCTTGGTGACCGCGTGAAGCCGACACCAGACTCCCCTCCACCGGATCTGACCCAGACCATCGGTGATTTTTATAATCCTCTCATCCGCAAGCTGAAGTCGATCAACATACCGATCGTGTGTGCGGTCAATGGCGTGGCAGCTGGCGCAGGCGCCAACATTGCCATGGCCTGCGACATTGTGATTGCCTCTGAGAAAGCCAAGTTTATTCAGGCGTTTGCTAAAATCGGGCTGGTGCCGGATTCTGGCGGCACCTACTTCCTGCCGCGTCTCGTGGGTTCTGCTCGTGCACGTGGCCTTGCCATGCTGGGCACGCCGATCACCGCTGCGCAGGCTGCAGAATGGGGCATGATCTGGAAGTGCTCTTCTGCCGAGACCTTTCTGGAGGAAGCCACTGCCATGGTGCAGGAGTTTTCTGTTGGGCCAACCATCGGCCTTGGCCTGATCAAGCAAGCGCTGAATGCGTCTGAAGGCAACACACTGGATGAACAGCTTGATCTGGAGCGGGATTATCAGGGTGAAGCGGGCCGTACGCCGGATTATCTGGAGGGCGTGACGGCCTTCATGGATAAGCGGGCTCCAAAGTATTCAGGCAAGCGCTGATGAACAAGCAGGAATTAGCGGAGGCCGTTGCGGCCTCCATGTGGGACGAAGACGAGGCGACACAAGCGCTTGGGATGACACTGGACGAGATTGCACCCGGACGGGCTGTGATTTCCATGAAGGTGATGGAGCGCATGACCAACGGGCATAAGACCTGTCATGGCGGGTACATTTTTACCCTTGCAGACAGCGCTTTTGCATTTGCATGCAACAGCCATAACCAGCGCGTTGTGGCGTTTCAATGCTCCATTACATTTCTCGCCCCGGCCTTTGAGGATGATGTTTTAACGGCAACAGCCGAGGAACTTACCGTGCAAGGCCGATCCGGCATCTACGACATTCATGTGCGCAATCAGGACGGCGCGCATATTGCAGAATTTCGCGGAAACTCGAGGACCATCAAAGGGACGCATATCGAGTTAAGCACCTAGTTTTTATGGATGACCAGCATTTGAGGAGGAGAAAATGTTGGAGGTTGAAGAACGCAGGCCCGATCTGGAGCCTATTGAAACGGCAGGACGAGACGAGCTGCAAGCGCTGCAACTGGAGCGCATGCGATGGTCAGTGCGGCACGCCTATGAGAACGTAAAGTTCTACAAAGACAGTTTTGATGCAGCTGGCGTGCATCCTGATGATCTGCAAAGTCTTGCTGATCTGGCGAAGTTTCCATTCACCACCAAGCAGGATTTGCGCGACAATTATCCATTCGGGATGTTTGCTGTTCCGGAAGAGGATATCTGCCGTATACATGCATCCTCTGGCACCACAGGCAAGCCAACCGTTGTTGGTTACACCAAGAAGGATATTGAAACCTGGGCCGGTGTGGTTGCGCGGTCCATTCGTGCAGCAGGTGGCAAGCCGGGTGACAAAGTGCACATCGCTTATGGTTATGGGCTGTTTACAGGCGGTTTAGGCGCGCACTACGGGGCGGAAGCGCTTGGCTGTACTGTCATTCCAATGTCTGGCGGCATGACAGAGCGGCAGGTGCGGCTGATTGAGGATTTCAAGCCAGAGATCATCATGGTCACCCCGTCTTACATGCTCTCCATTTTGGATGAGTACCGCAAAGAAGGGCTGGACCCGCGTAAGAGCTCCATCAAGATCGGTATCTTTGGGGCTGAGCCATGGACCAACTCCATGCGCGAAGAGATTGAACAAGCCTTCGACATGCATGCGGTTGATATTTATGGCCTTTCAGAGGTGATGGGTCCGGGTGTGGCGCAGGAGTGTGTGGAGACCAAAGACGGTCTGCACATCTGGGAGGATCACTTCTATCCGGAGATCATTGATCCGGTAACTGGTGAGGTTCTGCCGGATGGATCGGAAGGTGAGCTGGTGTTTACCACGCTGACCAAGGAAGGTCTGCCGATCATCCGCTATCGCACCCGCGACCTGACCCGCTTGATGCCGGGCACAGCCCGCAAGATGCGGCGCATGGAGAAGATCACTGGTCGGTCTGACGACATGATGATCGTACGCGGTGTGAATGTGTTCCCGACCCAGATTGAGGAGCAGATGCTGCGCTGTGACGGGCTCTCCCCTCACTACCAGATCCAGATTGCCCGCAAGGGGCGTATGGACCAGCTGACCGTCAACGTGGAAGCCGCTGCACATGCAACGTCTGACGCTGATCGTCTGGCAAGCGCCAAGGAACTGGCGGTTCATGTGAAAAACAACATCGGAATTTCGGTTGGGGTAGACGTAGGCCTGCCAAATTCCATAGAACGAAGCCAAGGCAAGGCCACGCGGGTTATCGACCTGCGGCCTAAAGAAGATTAACGGAATTAAAAAGCATGGCGCGCACCAGAGCAGCGGATTATGACGACAAACGCAAATCCATATTGAAACTATCGGCGCGCGCCTTTGCGCAGCAAGGCTATGACAAAACCTCGATGGCGCAGCTCGCCAAGATCTGTGGGTTCTCCAAGGCTTTGCTCTATCACTACTACGAGAACAAAGAGACGCTGCTGATCGACATCATCAGCGCTCACCTTGAAGAGCTGGTTGATGCGGTAGAAAGTGTTGCTCAGGCAGAGCAGGACCCGTTGGAGCGCTTACGCGGCCTGTGCCGTGCTTTACTGCTGGCTTATGAGGACGCAGATTCTGAGCATAAGCTGCAGATCAATGAGTTGTCCTTTCTTCCAACTGAGAAGAAACAGGACATCATTGAGCTGGAGCGCAAACTTGTTGCCATCTTCGCCAAGGCAGTTGCGGCTACAAACCCGCAGTTTGGCGATGGAAGTGCCCTGATCAAACCCGTGACCATGAGCCTGTTTGGCATGCTCAACTGGTCTTATCTATGGTTTAAACCGGGCGGCGACCTGACCCGCGAAGGTTACGCGGATCTGGTGGTGCAATTGTTGCTGAACGGCTCGCAGTCCATACAAGGTACGGCGGTGAGCTAAGCCTCGCCTGCCGCTCTTACGATTTCACCAGTGCCTGCGCTGCAAGTTGCTGCATCATGTCTATGTAGCGAGCTTGCGTCCAGTTGCAGTCGATGCACAGCTGTTCCCAATTGCGGACGGAGAGGATGGTGAGGAGCATATCGGTCGCTTCCTCTTCGCTCATACTGTCTGTCAGTGCGCCATCTGCGTTGAGCGCCTGAACCGCTTTTTCGCAGCCATCACGGATGGCGCAGATTCGGTCGTTCCAAGCGGCAGCTGCCTCTTCATCGGTCTCCTGCATGGCCATCAAAGCTTTGGCCACACCAAAAATAGTCGGGATGTAATTGCCCCAGGTTTCGACCCAGGCCTCCAGCCTTTGCGTACCGGATGCAGCGCTTCGGCTTTTAGCCAGCTTTGCGTCTATGTCGTGCACTTCATCCAGATAACGCGTTGTAGCAGTGAGCAAATCTGCCCGGTTGGGAAAGTGCAGATAGAGCGCCTGACGGCTGATTTTTGCAGCTTTTGCGATGTCTGACATGCGCACAGCACTGCCGTTTCCGGCCTCCAGCAACTGCCATGTAGATTTTAGAATGCGATCACGAGTGGGAATATTCTGACTTGACATGATGTCAATATAGGTGCGATTGACACGATGTCAACTTTACATCATGTAAAGCAAAAAAGGATAGAGCCATGAAAGTTATCGTATTTGGTGCAACGGGCACTGTTGGCAGGCTTGCCACGGAGAAGATGCTGGCAGATGGGCATGAGGTGACGGCGTTTGCCCGCAACCCGAACAAGCTGCAGATTGAGCATGAAAACCTGACGCTCCGGGCTGGTGATGCAGCGTCCCGCGATGCTGTCGCAGCCGCAATTCAGGGCCACGATGCCGTGGTGATTACGCTTGGCGCCGGCATGTCGCGCAACAGCACTATCCGGTCTGTTGGTACGCGCAATGTCATTTTGGGGATGCAACAACATGGGGTGAAGCGGCTGGTCTGTCAGTCCACACTTGGAGCACATGAGAGCTGGTCCAACCTCAACTTCTTCTGGAAGCGGATCATGTTTGGCGCGTTGTTGCGACCTGTGTTCAAGGACCATGAACTGCAGGAAGAGCTGGTGCGGGTGAGCGGTCTAGACTGGACTATCGTGCGGCCCAGCGCGTTTGCTCCAGAACTTGCAACTGGCAGTTATAAAGAGGACTTTCCAGCCACAGACCGACGTCTTTCTTTGAAGATTGCGCCTTCAGATATTGCCGGATTTCTCAGCCGTCAGCTCTCAGAGGTGCAGTACCTTCACCGTGCTGTGGGGATCTCCACTTGAGGTCTTATAGCGAGGGGCAACCGGAGTTAGATCAGAGATTTCTTGCATAAGCCGCTGCTTGTGTAGACCTCTTCAGCTGCTAAAACAGCTTCTTCTTTGCTGGCGCGTTGTCCGTCTTCGATGAACTCTGAGCCATCGCTTACAAGGAAGTACCAGACAATCTGACCTCCCTCCTCTGTGTATCTGTTCACCTGCATGAGTGCTTTGGGGTCGTCTGGTACACGGCCCACGCCTTTCCCGTCCCCAACCTTTGCTCCTTCGGCGGGACCCCAGATGTATTTCAGTTTTCCCACTTTCTCTCCCTCTGATACCTTTGCCATGAGAGCACCAACATAACGAGAATAAGCAATCTGAGAGGCTATTGTGCCAAGCGCCTTTGTTGCTTCCCCTCCGGATGCTCTCACAAGAGCTTCATGCAAAATCTGCCATTGCCACATAAGGGATGGGGGCATCGCCAACTCTTCCCAAAGCAAGATTGCCACTTCAAGGGACTGAAAGGAGCCGCCGATGAAAGTGTTTCTTTTGCCGTCTTTCTCTTTCCAGTAGAAGCCAGGTAGCCATTGCATGCTTCCGCTCCATATGTTCACTTTATGTTCTACATCAGCAAATACGTTTAAACAAGCCAGTAGAATGTACTGAGCGAGGGAAGGTTTCACCCTGTACGATGCCTGTGTTTTGCCCGGATTGAGCTCTGCAGTAAAAATGCAGCTTGCAAGACTCTTCTATTTTTCCGAGAGTTACGGGAAGACTCAAGGAACAGACCCATCATGAAAACAGAACGCGAAAAGATGGAAGCGGGTGAATGGTACACCTGCATCGATGACGAGCTGGAAACGCTGCGGCAAGCGGCCTACCACGCTATACATGAGCATCGTACACTGCACCCAAGCAAGCGTGGCTGGATAAGCCCTGCCCTGCGTGCGCTGCTTGGCAGTTCCACCGACAGCACAATCATCGAAGCGCCGTTTCATTGCGCTTATGGCATCAACATTCATTTGGGAGAACGGGTTTTCCTCAATGCGGGCTGCACCATTTTAGATACCGCGCCTGTGCGAATTGGTGACCAGACCATGCTTGGGCCGAATGTGCAGATCTATTGCGCCCAACACCACAAAGATGCAGAGAAGCGCTGTGCGGGACTGGAAATCGCAAAGCCGGTGACCATTGGCAAGCGGGCGTGGATTGGCGGGGCTGCGATCATCATGCCGGGCGTGACCATTGGCGATGAGGCCATTGTTGGCGCAGGCAGTGTGGTGACCAAAGACGTACCCGCCGGAGCCACCGTGGTAGGCAACCCCGCGCGGGCGAGAGGCTAACCCTCTAAAGAGAAACTGGCTGCCGGGTTTCCCATGCAGCCAGTTTGGATCGGGGTCAGGCTTCCAGCGTTTGTTGCCCGGCCTCTGCCTTTGGAGCTGCTTGTCTCTTTCCAAACCACATTCTGCTGATGAGGTTATCTCGCAGGATAAACTGGTGAAACGCCCATCCAACAATATGCAGCACAAGCAAAGCGGTCAGCACGTTCGCGATGACACCATGGGCGACACGTGCCGGATACACTGTGAGGTCTGCGGGGAGCGGGGCTCCGGAACCGCCCAGCGTGATTGCGAAGAGATCTGCGTTATAGGCCATAACGAGACCGGAGAGCACCATACCTGCGACCAGCGCATACATGGCCCAATGTGTCAGCCCAGCGGCAGTATTGAGTGCGGCTTTTCCCGTGTCTGCTTTTGCAGGCTTTGTTGTTACAAAACGGATGATGAGGCGCAGGAGGATGAGCACGCCGATGGTCATGCCCCAGATGATATGTCCGGTCATACCGGTGAGTTTTTGCGGGTCGGTGCTTTCCATAGCTGCCATCATGGGCCCTCCCACCACCAGCGCCATAAATATCATCAGGGCGAGGATCCAGTGCAGGGCTACTAAGGCCGGGTGATAGCGTGTTGTCATCGGGTGTTCCAATCATCAATCTTCAACGGAACCAGCGGTGGGTTCCTGATTATGTCTGGAGTGCATTTTACGTTACCTAATGAGAACAAGAATGATATAATAAGAAACATGGCATTACTCTGACGTAACAAGAGAGACACCATGAGGTCACTGGACTGGGAGCTGTTGCCGTCTTTTCTTGCTGTTGCGCGGGCGGGCAGTTTGAGAGCGGGCGCTGAGTTGCTTCATACCAACTATGGCACTGTGAACCGCAACATTCAGGCTCTTGAGGCCAGTTATGGCGTGGCGTTGTTTAGTCGCTCCACCAAAGGCTTCAAACTGACTGATGCCGGCGAAACCGTGCTTCCGTTTGCCGAGCAGGCAGAACAGGTGATCATCAATGCGCGCAAACGTGTTGAGGGGCTGGACAAGAGCGAAGCGGGGACGCTCCGCTTTTCTGTCACGCCCACGTTTGCCTATGATGTGATTTCTCCAATCATCAGCAGGTTTCAGGAGGCCTATCCTGATATTCAGGTGGAGCTGAGGCTCACTTCTGCCGTTGAGGAGATCAACAAGGACGAGACAGATGTCTCTCTGCGTGCGGCCTATGAAGTGAGCGAGGATGTGGTTGCCCGCAAACTCTACCCCATAGCCATCGGCATCTATGCAAGCCAGGCCTACATTGACGCCGCGTTTGCGCAGTCCGGGTCACAAGGCTCTGGTCTTTCCTGGATCGGTTGGCCAGGTGACGCACACACGACCAACTGGGTCGCTCAAAGCCCCTTCCCTCATGCTGACATCCGGCACATGGTGTCCGATGGATATATGCGCCTCCGATTGTTGAGAGAGAACTGCGGTCTCTCTTACCTCCCTGTGGTTTTTGAACGGTTCTTTCCTGATTTGTGCCGCGTGCCCGGCACCAAGACTGAGTTGGGGCAATCGCTTTGGATTGTGCTTCACGCAGACCTGCGCAAAACCGTCCGCATCCGCCGCTTTGTGGATTTTCTGGCTGAGGAACTCATGGCCCTGCGAGAGGACATGCAAGGCGAACTTTACAGGCGCTAAAGCAGTTCGCTTAAGTGCTGGTCACAATAAGCTCAATTGCAGGTTGGTAAAGCTGCGTATAGGCTGTGGGCATCTGATCATTCCAGCAAACATAAGTGACCTATGAAACTGTTTTACGCTCCCGGCACCATTTCAATTGCCGTTGCCATTGCCCTTGAAGAATCCGGTGTCCCTTACACCACGCACAAGATCAACTTTAAGAACCCGGAGGTCAGCCGTCCGCAGCTGTTAGAGGTGAACCCGAAGGGACGTGTTCCTGTTCTGGTGACAGACCATGGCGTTTTGACAGAGGCCGGTGCGCTGCTCGATTACGTTGCTGATCTTGCCCCGGATGACAGTCTGAAGCCTTCTGATCCTTACAAGGCCGCCAAGATGCGAGAGGCCATGTACTATCTGGCTTCCACCATGCATGTGAACCATGCCCACAAACTGCGCGGTGCCCGTTGGGCAGACAAGGAAGCCAGCTGGGACGACATGCGCACCAAGGTGCCGGAAACCATGACTGCCTGCTGCGCCTATGTGGAAGAGAACATCATCACCGGCCCTTACGTGCTAGGCGACACCTTCAGCATTGCTGATGCCTACCTTTACGTGGTCAGCACCTGGCTTAAAGGCGATGGTGTGGACATCACGCCGTTTCCAAAGTTCCACGCCTTCCAGAAGCTGATGGAAGAGCGGGATTGCGTGAAAGCGGTGAAAGCTGCGGGGATGCTGGGCTAGGCTCCTGACCCAAACAGGGCAGCTGCCGCTTTACATCCGAGGCAGCTGCTTTGCATTGGCTCACTACCAATTGGGCGGTTTAGTTGACCACCTCAAATGCAATTTCTCCGTTATGGAGAAAACAACATTTGGTGAAAACCGCCAGATCAACCGGATTGGGAAGACGAATATCAGACAGGTCCGGCAAGGGTTTCATCGCAAGATCAAAGTCCCTTTGAACCTGCGATATCAAGGTGATGATAATCCCTGTTTTCCTTGCAAACTCTTTGAGCTCATTCAGCTGAGAGGAAAGTTCGGGGTTTTGGCGTTTCTGATCAAGCAGCTGCAGGTAATCAATGACAACAAGCGTCTTTGAGGGCGCATGTCGAAGTTCATTTATGATGTAGCGGGCACAAATCTCATCCGAGCAATCCAGATGGAAAGCCTCCCTCAGCTGAGCAGGATTATAGCCGAGCTGGGACACACGCTTCAAAACATCTGCAGGCGTATACTCAAGGGTAAAAAAGTAACTCTCGCCCCCTGCTCTACTGGCTTGCATGGCCAATTCCAATCCAAACAGGGTTTTGCCTTGGCCCGGGCGCGCAGCAATTAAAACAAGGTCTCCGCAGTCTAACTGGCGAAGGCATTTTTGAGCGCGGCCAGACCGTGAGCCAGAAACCGACAGATGGCTCCAGCTGCTATAGCCTTCTTTTTGCGCGAGCTGATCCAGCGCCGCATGCAGCGGCATGCCACTTTCGCGTGCGGTTAACTTCGCTTGTCTTTTCAGTTGGTGAACAGGACTGGACAGTTTCATTGAAGAACCCTCTCATCAGAGCATACATTGCAGTCCCTCCTTATGCGCTTGCTCGAACAGTATGGTTCTGATCCTGACGTCCTACATGTGCAATGCTTTCCGGATTGGAGGGCGGAGGCTTGGACTTAGCCTTGCTGCAAGGATAGAAATCTGGCTTACCGCAATCAAGAGCCAGTTGGGCTTTTCAACATGCTGCTGAGAAGACCCAGCCTCTGCCGGTTGCTCAAAGATCAAGCCGATAGACAACTTGCTGCTCGCCAAACCGTTCAAGTTGCCGGGTTTGTTGCATGCCCAGTTTTTGTAGCAGGCGGATGGAGCGGGTGTTTTGAAGTTGGGTTTCAGCGAGAAGGGATGTCAGGTTCTGATCCTGCATAGCGAATGGCAGGTAGGCTTTGAGGGCTTCCTCGGCATATCCCTGCCCCCAATGTTCCGGCAGGAATTCGTAGGAGACTTCCATGTCGTCTCCTTGATGATAAGGAGCTAGGCTGAGCAGGCCGAGGAACTCGTTGGTTCTGCTGGATCGCACTACAGCATGATACACCCCTGCTTCAGCAACCACCCTTGCACATCGGGTTTCGATAGCTTCAGGGCTTTGCTTTCCTCCCAGAAACATTCTTGTTTGCTCATTGGCGAACAGTCGTCGGAGTGCGGGTTTATCTGAATGCGTTGGCTGGGAGAGCAAGCAACGTTTGGTGGCAAGATACATAGTCCCCTCCCCTACACCCCCAGCTTCACGACCACGTTGAGGAGGATATCGCGGAGGGATTGGACTTCTTCTTTGGTGAGGTTCTGGTAGATGACGCGGCGGTCGCCGGCCATGACACTTTCCATGGCTTTTTCGACGGTGGTTTTGCCTTTGTTGGTCAGGCGGACGATCTTGCTGCGTTTGTCGGTATCGTGATCAATGCGCGTGACGAGGCCATCAGATTCCAGCTGCTTAAGGATCTTGGTCATACCGCCTGAAGTCATCAGCAGAGCGCGGTACAAATCACTGGGGGACATTTCCCATGGCTCAGGACGGCCTCGCAGTGCCACCAGCACCTCAAAAGCGCCGTTGGTCAGGCCATAGACCTCCAGCTCTTTTGTGCAGTTCTGATCGAGGATTTCACTGAACCGGTTCATACTCAGAAACAGCTCGGTTTCTACAGAGACAGCTTCTGGCCAGTTCTGGCGCATCTGTTCCAGGGCTTTGCCCATTGGGTAGGCTTTCGACATGAGATCCTCATCACAACTCTATCGGTTTTCTAAATTAAACCTTGCCAGAAAGATAGTTTGAATATATCTATCCAGAAAGCTACTTAGATAGATAGGTGTGACATGAGAAGTTTCTGGGACAGAGTTCGACACTCCGTGCTGTTTGAAGGGATCGCCCTTTCCATCGTCGCGGTGTTTGGAAGCTGGATTACTGGTCATTCCATTTCAGAGATTGGTGTTCTTGGACTGGTCATGTCCCTGATCGCCATGGGCTGGAACTTTCTTTACAACTGGCTCTTCGACAAATGGTATGTGGCCAACCGTGGTACCAAGCCAAGGACTGTTGCCATGCGTATTGTGCACGCCCTGTTGTTTGAAGGCGGGCTGCTTGGATTTGGCATTGTCGCAATCATGTGGCTTCTGCAGATGAATTTTGTTCAGGCATTGTTGCTTGATATCGGCTTTGCGATGTTCTTTCTGGTTTACGCCTTCGTCTACAACTGGGTTTACGATCTGGTGTTCCCCGTTCCGGTCGCAAAAGCCGTTTGAACGTGTGGTGCTGACATAAGAACGCAAGAAAAGCCGGAATAACGCAAATTCCGGCTTTTCCTTTCAAACCAACGCAAACTGGCTGTTTGATAGATCAGATGTCGTCGTAATCGACTGTTACATCATCTGTTTTCGGTCTGGACTGGCAAGTGAGCACGTAGCCAGCCTCAATCTCCCATGGTTCCAGCGAGTAATTGACGGCCATGTCGACTTGACCGGAGACCACCTTGGCGCGGCAGGTGCAGCACATTCCACCTTTACAGGAGAACGGTGCTTCTATGCCCAACCGCAGGGCACCATCAATGATGGTTTCACCCGGCTCCAGAGTGACGTCGTGGCGGGCACCATCAACGATCATGGAGACCTTTGCTTTATGGTCTACAGCGCTGGAATCCTTGGCTTTATGGGCTGCGTGCGGATCACCGCCATCAGCAGGCACAAAGAGCTCGTTATGGATGTGTTCCAGCGGAATGCCATGGCTTTGACAGGCTTGTTTGGCTGCCTCAATCATATCACCCGGACCACAAAGGAAGACGTGGTCGATGCTGTTCTCACCAACGGTTTTGGTGATGAATTCCTCAATCTTTTCAGATGTTAAGCGACCATTGAAGAGGCTCAGTTCCTGCTCTTCACGAGACAAAACATGATAGACACTCAAGCGATCAAGGAAGCGATCCTTCAGGTCATCCAGCTGATCCTTGAAGATCACGCTCTGGGAATTCTTGTTGCCGTAGAACAGGAAGAAGTGGCTGTTCGGCTCATCTTCCAGCACAGCCTGCACCATGGACATGATTGGCGTGATGCCGGATCCTGCTGCAAAAGCGGCATAAACCCTTGCTTCTTCAGTGGTTCCTCTTGGCAGATTGAAGCGGCCCATCGGGGTCATCACGTCAATCTCGTTGCCAACAGAGACATGATCCAGAGCAAAGCTTGAGAAGCGGCCTCCCTCCACTTTCTTGATCGCAACGCGGATGTCATCATCCTTTGGAGACGAGCAAATAGAGTAGGACCGGCGGGTGTCTTCGCCATTAATAAATTCGCGCAGGGTGAGATACTGCCCTGGAATAAAAGAATAATCTGACTTCAAGTCCGCAGGAATTTCAAAGGCGATAGAGACAGCTTCCTCTGTTTCCTGATGGACTGACTTGATCTTCAATCTATGAAACCGTGGTGACATGGTTTCCTCCCTTACATCTGTCGGCGCCTTTCAGGCGAGCGGATCAGATGCACTTGAAATAATCAAAAGGCTCAGAGCAATCGTTGCAGCGGTACAGCGCTTTGCAAGCAGTAGAGCCAAACTCGGAAATACGGCTGGTGTTGGCAGAGTTGCACTTTGGGCAACGGACTTGTTCCTCACCAAACAAGGCCCGGCGCGAGGCCTTGCCGTTTGGAGGCGCAATGCCGTAAACCCTTAGCTTTTCACGCGCTTTTTCTGAGAGCCAATCGGTGGTCCAGGCTGGAGTGAGGACGGTTTTGACGTCCACCCTCTCAAAACCAGCGGTGAGCAGAGCCGCTTCAATATCGAAAGCGAACATGCTCATGGCCGGGCAACCGGTGTAGGTTGGTGTGATGGTCACCTCTACAGAACCATCTGCCTGCACGTGCACATCGCGCAAGACACCAAGGTCCTCAATGGTGAGCACCGGCACCTCAGGATCGGGTACATCGCACACCGCATCCCAGGCCTTTTGGTCCAACTCAGATCTCAGAATTTTCGCTGCAACTGCCATGGGTTAGCTCCCGATCACCACTGGGCTTGCGGGAACGAGCGCTGCAGATACTGCATTGGCGACAGAATATGTCCCAGATGCTCGCTGTGCTCGCCCTTACGGCCACCTGTCTGCATCCAGCTTTCAGTTGGACGTTCCAGATTGGCACGTGCCAGAACGGTGTTCACCGTCTCGTCCCATAAGTGCTTGATAGACATAGGATCTACAGCAACTTCTTTGGCAACTAATGATGATACAACTTCGTCACATTCAAACATCTCGCCGGTGTACATCCAGAGGAACTCCAACGCATCACTTATGCGATTGTGGCTCTCCTCGGTGCCGTCTCCCAGACGGATCACCCACTCAGCAGAATGGCGCAGATGGTAAGCTGCTTCTTTCTCTGCTTTCGCTGCCAGTCCGGCCAGTTGCTCGTCTTTTGAGTTCATCATCGCTTCCCAGAACGGGTGCATGAACGCGGAGAAGAGGAACTGGCGCATGATCGCATAGGCGAAGTCATCATTGGGCTGTTCGACCAGCAGAAGATTATTGAACTCCCGCTCAACCCTATGGAAACACAGGGCATCTTCGTCGCGGCCTTTGCCTTCGATTTGCCCTGCATAGGTGTAGAGCTCACGGGCATGGCCAATGAGATCAAGCGCGATATTGGTGAGTGCGATGTCTTCTTCCAGGTGAGAAGCGTGACCACACCATTCGCCCAGTCGCTGACTAAGAATTGCGGTGTCATCAGCCAGCCGCATGCAATATGTAAATAGTGCCGTATCTGTCATCATGGCCTCCTTACATATTCGCGACTTCGTCAGGCAACTCATAGAACGTTGGGTGGCGATAGATCTTTGAAGCTGTTGGCTCAAACATCTCGCCCTTCTCGTCCGGATCATTCGCGATGATTGCCGCAGACGGGACAACCCAGATAGACAGCCCTTCTCCGCGGCGTGTGTAAACGTCTCGCGCTGCCTGCAGAGCCATCTCCGCATCAGCTGCATGGACAGAACCTGCATGTCTATGAGACATGCCATTGCGCGCTCTGATGAATACTTCCCAAAGTGGTGTTGCTTGTTCGCTCATGTTCTGTCCTCCCTTAAGCAGCTGATTTCTTTGCGGCTTGCTTTGCAGCGTACGCCTGCGCAGCCTCGCGCACCCAGGCACCGTCTTCATGTGCTTTGATGCGGTCTTTCATCCGCTGCTTGTTGCAGATGCCATTGCCTTGAATGGTGTTGTAAAACTCGTCCCAGTCCGGTTCACCATGCTCCCAGTGCCCCGTTTCCTCGTTAAGTTTGAGGTCAGGATCCGGCAGAGAAATGCCGAGAACCTTTGCCTGAGGCACAGTGGCATCGACGAACTTTTGACGGAGCTCATCGTTGGTAAAGCGCTTGATCTTCCACTTCATGCTGGCGGCTGAGTGCTTACTGTCCTTGTCAGAGGGACCAAACATCATCAATGCAGGCCACCAGAGGCGATTGACGGCGTCCTGAACCATCTCCTGCTGCTCTGCAGTGCCTTTCATCATGGCAACGAGAAGATCGTAGCCCTGACGCTGATGGAAGCTCTCTTCCTTACAGATGCGGATCATTGCACGGGAATATGGCCCGAAAGAACAGCGACATAGCGGAATCTGGTTCATGATCGCGGCACCATCAACCAACCAACCAACGGCCCCAACATCTGCCCAGTTGAGCGTTGGGTAGTTGAAGATGGAAGAGTATTTGGCTTTGCCGGTCAGCAACTGATCCACCAGTTCCTCGCGAGAAACACCCAGGGTTTCTGCGGCGGAATAGAGGTAGAGGCCGTGACCACCTTCATCCTGAATCTTGGCAAGCAAGATGGCTTTGCGCTTCAAAGACGGAGCCCGTGTCACCCAGTTTCCTTCTGGCAACATGCCGACCACTTCTGAGTGCGCATGCTGCGAGATCTGCCGGACCAACGTTTTGCGATAGGCTGCTGGCATCCAGTCGTTGGGCTCAATCTTCTCTTCACGATCAATGCGAGCTTGAAAAGCTGCAAGCTTCTCTTCGTCCTCAACACCAGCCTCAACTGCCGGGTTGTTCAATGCTTGCGTGTACATAGGTAAGGTCCCTCCCAAGAGCACACCAATGTTCGTTTCCGCTTCAATATGTCACAGAATATCATTCTAACAAGTATTTTCTGTAACATTTAAGGGTGCATTTTAGGACAATTCTAAATTCGCTAATGATTACAAAGGTTGGAACCGTTCAAAAAAAGCAGGTTCAGGAGATGGCAAAGCGCCCTCTGCATTCTTGGCGTTAGAATCAAGCCAGACCTCACCGTGATCTCTCAGGGTGTTGTAGATGCCCGCTGCAAGTTCTCGTGCGACGCTTCCCTCCCACTTATCTGGCAGGGCTTGTAAAGGCAGCTCAGGATCTCTGAGAACCAATCGCCGGAGGTCATGGATCAGTATGATGCGGATGATCAGGGCTGTTTCTGGCGCAACAGGAGCGCGGCCTCCACACTCAAGAAGCGCTTGCAAGCCGCTGTAATTCTCAATGAACTCGCGGTATCCCTGTTGCAGGCTCTCCAGGTTCCAAGCTTGCCGGGCAAGCTGCACGGCTTTGTCAGATGGCGCCGTGGATTGCATAAACACGATCTTTTCTGAGGATTTGGGCAGTTGCTGGCCGATGTCCGGTTTAATCAGCACGTTCGGCGCGATCACGCCAAAGCCCTGATCTGTCAGGCGTTCCCGGCGTTCAGCCCGCCCCTCCCCTTCACTCAGGATTGCCGTGATCCAGCTGCCATTCCCGTTCGCCGGACCGCGGGCATAAATGCGCGGCGTTGCCTGATCAAAAGCCTCGCGGCCCATTTTGGTAAGGCGATAGAACGAGTTGCGACCGATGCGTGTGCGCTCCAACCAGCCATCGGTGGCCAGACGAGACATGGCGGTGCGGACCACTCCGGAATTGATCCCAACCATCTGCATGATCTCGGTGATGTTTCCCATCCAGAGCTCGCCACCACGCGGCGCAACGCAGTCTCCAAAGATCGAGATGATCATGGACCATGAGCGGATTGGCTTTTGCGCGTGAAAGCGATCAATGAGCTTTTGTTGTTCCGTTTCGAGAATGCTCACGTTCACACGCCTTTAGAAGTTCAGAAGCTGCATATTTGTAAGGGGTCAATGCGCTTTTGTGCAAGTCTCTGTTTGAAAAGAGCAATAATGAGCAAGGCAAAGAAAAAGCCGGAGGCGTGTGCCTCCGGCTTAAATTCATCTACTCAACAAGACCAGCCTATTTTGCAGTTGCATCAGTGATGCGACCAGCCAGTTTAGGCTCGTATGCACCGCCCTGCGCTTTCAGGAAGTCAGCAAGTACGAACTCAAGGCCTGGACCGTAGTCGTATGCGTTTTTACCTTCTGCTGCAAAGATCTTGTAGCCGTCACCACCGTTACGAACGTAGTTGTTGGTTGCAAGCTTGTAGACTTTGTCTGCTTCAATTGCAGAACCGTTTTCCAAGGTTGCTTCAACAACACGCTCACCAGCAGGCTTGGATGCATCGAAGGTGAACTTCAGACCAGCAACCTGTGGGAAGCGTCCGCCGCCTTCTTCGATCTTGGACAGACCGTTTTCCAGAGCAGTTTTGATGAACTTACCCTGAAGCTCGAAGGTCGCCAGAGTGTTCTGGAAAGGAAGAACTGCCAGAGCTTCGCCCATGGTTACTTCGCCAGCGTCGATAGAAGCGCGCAGACCACCACCGTTGGTGATTGCGATTTCAACGCCTTTGTCTTTGGTTGCTGCAAGCATAGCGTCAGCTACGAGAACACCCATTTCACACTCACGTGCGCGGCAAGACTTGCGGTCACCATCTACTGGTGCTGCAGTTGCGCCGATAACTTCGGTGCGAATTTCGTCAAGCGGACCAGCAAGTTCTGCGATACGTGCTTTGGTTACTTCGTTTTCAGCAACCTTCGCGTCCATGATGATTGGCTCGCCAACAGCTTCGATCACGTCGCCGTTGTCGTCAAACTTCACGTTCAGCTCACCAAGGAATTTGCCGTAAGCGTATGCAGATACGATCGCAGCTTTCTTACCGTTTGGAGCTTCAACCCAAGTTGGGTATGGGCCTTCAGCACGGTCAGACGTGTTGGACAGATACGTGTTGGTGTGACCGCCAACAATCACATCAATACCGTCTACAGCAGCAGCGATTTTCTTATCAACGTCGTAACCGGAGTGAGACAGAACGATGATCTTGTTCACACCCTGCGCCTGAAGCTCAGCAACGTGTTTGTTAGCTGCTTCGATTGGGTCGTAGAATGTAACATGATCGCCAGGGCTGGACAGCTCATGAGTGTCATCTGGCGTCAGGCCGATGAAACCGATTTTTTCGCCGTCACGCTCAACGATGGAGGTAGGCTTCAGAACGCCGATCAGCTTGCCTTCTTTGGAGAAGTCAGCGTTTGCAAGAAGAACCGGGAAGTTCACGATATCCATGAAGCCACGCAGAACTTCCGGACCATCATCAAACTCATGGTTGCCGACGGTCATTGCGTCGTAACCAAGAGTGTTCATGAACTCAGCAGCAGCCTTACCTTTGTAGTAAGTGTAGAACAGAGAACCCTGGAACTGGTCACCACCATCCACGAGGATAGAGTTTTTAGCAGCTGCACGGCGCTCCTTGATTGCTGTTTCCAAACGGGCAGTGCCACCCAAACACTTGCCTTTTGCATCATCCTTTGCGGAACAATTCGAGTCGTACTTGTTGATTGGCTCAATGCGGGAATGGAAGTCATTCGTATGCAAAATGGTCAGATCAAATTCTGCCATAGCCGGCGCGGAAACGCCAAAAGACAACAAAAGCGCAGTTGCGCCCAAGAGATGCTTTTTCATAGGTCTTGCCTTTATTCAATTGCCCCAAGCAATTTAACGAGACGGCTACGCGAGAATCTCTATATCCGCGCAAACCTCCCAAGAACACGCTCGGTACAATTGCCCATAACTGTGACAGGCACAAGACTAAAGGAGATATATTTCGCCATCTAACTGAAAAAAAATTCAGAGCCTGACTTTTTAATCGCGAGCCCTATTAGTACCTATTACAAGGGGTAGGATTGTTGAGAATCCTTATAATATATCAACTTGTTGGCTCAATAAATCAGAGGTAGAAAACACCCGAATTTGGTAAAATTTATCGAAAAAACCCTTAGATTCTCGAAATATTTATCCCCAAATGCTCAGTGCAGAATACGTGAATTTTCTAGGTCAGTGATATCAGATTCAGAGAACTCTTCCTCAACCGCGGGTACGGAATAATGACCACTCAACCACTTGTTGAGATCCACCTGTTTACACCTGTCTGAGCAAAACGGCTTTGTTGCCTCTTGCGCTGGTTTCTCGCAGATCGGGCATTTTACTGATGGCTTCTTCATCATCTCTCTCAACTGCTAGTTTTGATCTTCGCAGATATGGCTGTTCACCTATCCGGCTCAGCAGAGCATCTGCCAGTGCCTCTAGCCAGAAATCTACAGGACATCAAGAGATAAAATCAGATCATTTTGATGGTTTTGTCGAATTTGGAGTAACGTCGCGTCAGCCCTCCCCTTCACAACTGCAAATTATCTCCTAAATTTAAGGCGTTAAACAGTTTAGGTGCAAACAACTTTGCAGTAATTAGAGTTCAGACTAAGATTAGCCATAGGCAGGCACTTTTGAACATGTTCGTATCCTTATCCGAACACCAGAACCACCTTTCAGGGATACACTCTGAGTTCTGCATGGATTTGAAAGTATCTCGCGAACACCGGGGAAGCGTATAATGAACAATGAAGTTTCTTGGATCCTGACAGCGCACCTGGCCACCGCGGAACCGAAAGTCTTTGAAGGACTAATGGTGGAGATGGTGAAAGCAGTGCAGCAAATGCAGGGTGATACCACAGCTTATGTCTGGTACCTGAGCGAAGACGGGCAATCCTGCGAGATTTTTACGAGCTTCAAGGACAGCAACTCAGCAATGTTGCACCTGACGTGGTTCTCCAACACCTATGCCAAGCAGTTTATGGACACATTGCACCCAACAGGCATGACGGTTTATGGCAAACCAACTCAGGAGCTGCGAAATGCACTTGCGAGCCTGTCACCACGATATGTGCAAACTGTGGGTGGGTTTGCGCGTTAGCCTTCTCCTGCCTATGCTGCAGGTACAGCGTCTTCGTCCCATGTTTTTTGAGTTGGATAGCCAGCTGACTGTAAGAGGCTTGCGGTCTCCAGCAGAGGCAAACCGACAACGCTTGGGTAAGATCCAATCACACGCGCAATAAACGCGCCAGCGAGGCCCTGAATAGCGTAGCCGCCTGCTTTACCACGCCACTCCCCTGAGGCGAGGTACTTTTCAGTGTCATGAGAAGACAAACGACGGAAACGTACGCGGGTTTCAACCAGTTTTGTGCGAACTACGCCATCAGGCATGTTCACGCAAACGCCGGTGTAAACCTTGTGCATGCGACCGGAAAGCAGTTGAAGGCAGACGCTGGCCTGCTCCTTACTCTCGGCCTTTGGCAGGATGCGGCGTCCTACTGCAACAACTGTGTCAGACCCCAGGATGATGGAATGCGCTTTTTCGTCATCCCGGTCGATCAGAACACGTGCAGCGGCTGCTTTGCCGCGTGCAAGTCTTTGAGCCAGCGCGCGCGGGCTTTCCCCACGCACAGGCGTCTCATCAATATCTGCAGGCAGGAGGAATTCCGGTTCTATACCAATCTGCTGAAGCAACGCCAGACGACGTGGTGACCCGGAGGCCAATACTAACGGCAGTTCTTTGGTCATATGCCAGTTCCCCGATGAATTACAGACCAGAGCTCAACTAAGGCAGGCTCATCATGAACCCGCGCTCAGTGGATCGCTTATTTGTAGCGATAGGTGATACGACCCTTTGTCAGGTCATATGGCGTCATTTCCACGAGCACTTTATCGCCAGCCAGAACGCGAATACGGTTTTTACGCATACGACCAGCAGTGTGAGCGATAATTTCGTGATCGTTTTCAAGTTTCACACGAAAAGTCGCATTAGGAAGGAGTTCGACGACGACGCCTGGAAACTCCAGCATTTCTTCTTTAGCCATTAGGATTCCTGATTAGTTAAATGGAATTTTCGCGGAACCTACCGGATAACTCGCCAAAAGTGAACAGGCTACCTCCATTTCTTGGAGGGCAGTTTGACGAGTTTTACCGCTTATTCCTTGTTTTGGGGTGGAAAACACATGCAAAGGCCACGCGTAGAGTATTTTCAGCAGCTTATTGCATACGTTGTTCTATCTTTCTCTTAAGCGTATCACGCACCGCTCTGTACGCATCCATGATTTGTGAACGGCTTCCTGTTGCCACTGTCGGGTCAATCGTCGGCCAGTACTCAACATCGACGTGCTGTGCGCGTGTCAGCTCCAATGCCATGTGGTGGGCCTCCGGAGCAAGCGTAACAATGAGGTCGAACCCGTCTTCGGCCAGATCCTCGAAGGTTTTTGGATGGTGATTGCTCAGGTCCATCCCAAGCTCATCCATAACAGAGTCGACAAACGGATCACGTTCGCCTGCAAAGACGCCACAGGAGCGCGTGTAGACCTGTTTGGGGTAGAGCAGTTGGGTCAAGCCCTCTGCCATCGGAGAGCGTACGGCGTTCATTCTGCAGATAAACAGGATGGAACTTGGCCGTGACATAAACTCGGCCATACTTACCCCCGGTGCTGCAAGGCGCAAATGAGCGTAAACAGTCGTCGGGCGGTTTGATGGTCGATGGTGATTTTCCCTTTCAGGCGCTCTTCCAATATGCAGGCGCCGTCGTCGTGTAGTCCACGACGCCCCATATCGATTGCTTCGATCTGCTTTGGTGAGGCACTGCGAATTGCATCGTAGTAGCTCTCACAGATCATGAAGTAGTCTTTAATGATCTTCCTGAAAGGGGTGAGCGAGAGGATGTGGGTTGCGATTTCGCTGCCCATTTCATCCCGAACTCCCAGCACAAGCTTACGCTTGATCATAGCCAGGTCCAACCGGTACGGGCCCTGATCGGGCCCGACCGGAGAAAACATGTTTTCCTCTACCAGATCAAAGATCGCAATTTTCCGCTCCCGCTCGACGTCTTTGTCGGCGCGCACAATAGAATCCGGATCAAGGACCACCTCAAAAAGGCGTTCTATTCCTTGTTGTCTCTGTTCTTCGTTTACAGGGACTTCCTTATTCATCAAGCGATCTTTTCCGTCCTGGATCAATTAACTAGTGGTTTAAGCGAATAGAGACTGAACGTCCATGCGCCTGCAGACCTTCCACTTCTGCCAGTGTGACGGCCGCAGGGCCGATCTGTGCGAGGTTTTCCGGGTTACAGCGCAGAAGCGAAGTTCTCTTTACGAACTCCAGCGTAGACAGACCAGAGGAGAAGCGCGCCGAGCGAGCCGTCGGCAGCACATGGTTTGAACCGCCGACATAATCACCGATCGCTTCTGGTGTGTAACGTCCAACAAAAACTGCGCCAGCATTTCTCATTTTTGGCAGCAGTGCATCAGGGTCCTCAACACACAGCTCAAGATGTTCTGGTGCAAAACGGTTGGAGAGCACCATTGCATCGTCTAAATTGTCAACGGTGATGATCGCTCCGAAGTCATTCCAGCTCTGACGCGCAACGTCTGCACGTGGCAGCGTGGTGAGCTGACGCTCCACGGCCTCTTCTACAGCTGCTGCCAGTTCTTCGCTGTCCGTGATGAGAATGGACTGCGCAACCGGATCATGCTCTGCCTGAGAAAGCAGATCGACGGCAACCCAGTCCGGGTTGTTATCTTTGTCAGCAACGACGAGGATTTCGGATGGGCCAGCGATCATATCGATGCCGACAGTTCCGAACACACGGCGCTTTGCTGCTGAAACATAGGCATTGCCCGGACCAACAATCTTGGAGACCGGCGCAATTGTTTCTGTGCCATATGCCAGCGCCCCAACAGCCTGAGCGCCGCCTACGCGGTAGATCTCTGAAACACCAGACATCTTAGCTGCTGCCAACACGAGTGGGTTAAGCACGTCATCAGGGCTTGGAACCACCATTACGATGCGCTCAACGCCAGCAACCTTTGCAGGCACGACATTCATCAGCACAGAAGATGGATAGCTGGCAAGTCCGCCAGGGACATACACACCAACAGCTTCCACTGCAGTCCAGATGGCGCCCAGCTCTACGCCGATGGCATCTTTGTAAGTGTAGCTTTCTGGCAGCTGCTTTCGATGGTGGGAACGAATACGATCATGGGCAAGCTGCAAGGCTTCCAGTGTTTCAGCAGGGATTTGAGCAACAGCTGCCTCTATCTCCGCTTCAGTTACTTTCAGCTCGTCCATAGATTTGGCCGACATGCGGTCAAATTTGTTGGTGTATTCGAGCACAGCTGCATCACCGCGCATTTCGACATCCCGCAGAATGTCGCGCACGATATGATCCACATCCTCTGAAGTTTCCCGCTTGCTTCCAAGCAGGGCACGAATTTCTTCTTCGAAACCTTCAGACTTTGAGGAGAGCTTAATCGCCACGTTATCGTTCCCAATTTATTATAGTTCCCGGGACTGTTCTTCCCGAGATGATGTCAGAATTTTCGAAATGCAGTCCAAGCCTTCAGGTTGTGCCGGGATTTTACGAAACTATCCCGCGCTTTCCAACTAGCCTTCTAGATCATGTTCAGGTCTGCTTTCAGTTTCCCAAACGGAGCCCAGATCTGCCAGTTGCGCTTCGATGCACTCGATATTTGCTGCAATAGCAGCCCCACCGGAAAACTCAAGCTTCAACTGACCAGCCGGTGCATTTGTCTCTTCAAACAGCACACAGAGCAAAGACAGGACCATGTCTTTGTTTGTCTGGTTGATTTTCTGAGCTTTGACCGCATCCACCCGCGACACAGAAAGAACGGACCGTGCCCGCATTCTTCGTTTCTGGTTGTTTTCGTCTGTTTCCCAAAGGTATCGATTCATTGTCAGCACCAGGCGGCGCTCAGCAGGTAAGTACTTGATATCTGCGAGTTTCAGAACACTGTCCTGCACCATGGAAGAGATGATCTGCAAATCTTCCTGATCCAGCGCCATCAGCTTCATTGGTTTTACCTGTTCCATATTAATCCCTTGCAGATTTCCCTAGCCTCACGCACCGTATATAGCGCGAGACATCCTTACTATTACAACAATTTACAGAAAAACATCTATGAATGAACGCAGCAGATTTCAAGCATGAAGGTGTGTTCCAGTTTTTTTGAGAATATCTCCATGAAAAAACCCGGACTGAAAAACAGACCGGGTTCAAATCATTTGCTTCGGATTCGTTAGGCCGAGATACGCTCGATCACCGCACCGCAGCGAGACAGCTTCTCTTCCAGCCGCTCAAAGCCGCGATCAAGGTGATAGACACGGCTGACCGTCGTTTCACCTTCCGCCGCCAAACCAGCGATGACGAGAGAAACAGATGCGCGAAGGTCTGTTGCCATAACCTGAGCGCCGCGCAGGGTTTCAACGCCCTCCACAGAAGCCACCTGCCCGTCCAATGTGATCTTAGCGCCAAGGCGTGCCAGCTCCTGAACGTGCATGAAACGGTTTTCGAAGATGTTCTCAGTGATCTTACTCACACCTTTGGAGCGGGTCATGAGCGCCATGAACTGCGCCTGCAGATCTGTTGGGAAACCCGGGAACGGCTCAGTGGAAACGTCTACCGGGCTGATACCAGCACCGTTGCGCTTAATTTTGAGACCCATATTGGTTTCAGTGATTTCTGTTCCGGTCTGACGAAGGACATCCAGTGCCCCTTCGAGAAGATCGCCGCGTGCGCCTTCCAGAGTGACTTCACCACCCGTCATTGCCACTGCCATGGCATAGGTCCCGGTTTCGATACGGTCAGGAATAACCGGATGGCGATGTGCGCCCAGGCTATCTACACCCTGAATATGGATTGTGTCGGTGCCAGCACCTTCAATCTTTGCACCCATGCCAATCAGGCAGTTTGCGAGATCAGTGACTTCTGGTTCCTGAGCAGCGTTTTCGATTACGCTCTCGCCCTTGGCCAGTGTCGCAGCCATCATGACTGTGTGTGTTGCTCCCACGGAGATTTTCGGGAAGACGACCCGGCCACCCTTCAGGCCGCCCTTGGCATCTGCCTGAACATAGCCGCGATCCATCTCTATATCAGCGCCAAGTGCTTTCAGTCCGTCGATGAAGAAGTCGACCGGACGCGTCCCGATTGCGCACCCCCCTGGCAGAGACACACGGGCTGTATGCATACGTGCGAGTAACGGACCGATCACCCAGAAGCTTGCACGCATCTTGGACACCAGCTCATATGGAGCTGTTGTGTCGACAATGTTGCTGGCATTCAGATGAATGGTCTGGCCAGTCATTGTATCTTGACCTGCCCGTTTGCCGTCGACCGAATAATCTACACCGTGATTGGAAAGAATCTGAGTGAGAAGTGCGACATCACGCAAGCGGGGCACATTCTCAAGGGTCAACGTATCTTCGCAGAGCAGTGACGCGATCATCAAAGGCAGCGCAGCATTCTTCGCGCCTGAGATCGGAATAACACCATTAAGCTGATTGCCACCAACAATACGAATTTTGTCCATACTTCTATAACCCCAATAAAGCCCGCGGCGGGAAACACAAATTTGAAGAAGAATTGATCGTGTCCACTAACATCAGGGCTGTGGCATAAGCAAGGCAGCGCTTCTGCCTAGTTTCTTCCCCAACGGTTTTCCCCAATAGATCCTGCTGATATTTCGCATTAGCAGGACTTACAAAGACCGCAACATCCTACTCCGCCCAAAACCTGCAGTTTTCGGCGAGATTTCCATATATTTTCAATTTAGCGATAAATGCTAGATTTTTACTTAACGCCCTCGCGATTGAGCAAAGCGCATGCAGCAATCTCTAGTCTTCGTCAGTATTCTTCTTAGCAGCCTGTTTTCTGCGACGTAAGTTGGCGCGTAAGGCTTCGGCCAAACGATCTGCTTTCGGGTCGCTTTTTGGCTTTGCCACGGACTTTGACTGGTTGCCCGTTGTTTCGGTTTTCTTTGAATCTGTCATGCTCAACAGGTACACGAGGACGGGATTGAAGCCAAGTGCCCTAATATACGACAAGTGCATGGCAATGCTCTCATTTCACTGTGTTATTCAGTTTCCACAGAACTGCCAATAAAACCCCTTGCAGGTTTAAAAGGGTTATGACATAAGCCTCCTCGTTCCGAGGGCGCTGCCTGCGGAGCACTTACCTCGTTGCAAAATACGCTGGTTTGGAAGATACGAGAAGCGCTTAAGTGCTTCATATTTATGCGATGCTGCCGTAGCTCAGGGGTAGAGCACTCCCTTGGTAAGGGAGAGGTCGAGAGTTCAAATCTCTCCGGCAGCACCATTCTTCTAACAGCACTGCACAAATTTCGGCGCGCTGCCGTAGCTCAGGGGTAGAGCACTCCCTTGGTAAGGGAGAGGTCGAGAGTTCAAATCTCTCCGGCAGCACCATTCTTCTCTTTAATCGACTGTTTCACCGATTTACGTCATGCGCATTGCCTTCCTGTTGCGCGTTCTGTGAAATCTGATTTTAAAAAATCACTGAATTTTAGAACAATTTACAACTCTGCCGTGAGCCCTCTCTAACGCGCAGACTTTTCTGAGGGCAAGCAATCGCACTTATCAACGGTAATCCATCGATAATCCAAAGCGGTCGCGAAACAAACAAACTCACCCGAACACATAAATATCAGCTCAATGAAATAAAATTCCACGTTCTTGAGCTGAGCTCTACATGCCTTTGCGGCACTGTGCCTGAGATGCAACGTGCCACAATTCGACCAAATTTCATCTTGGAGTTGGTTTACATGTGATGGGAGTCCTGCGACGTTTCTGTGGTCTTGGGGGCGTATTGGGGTAGTTTTCCAACCAACCGTTTTGCGGATCGGGGAAGAGGGTATGCCTCCCAAGCGCACTTGCATGAGCTCTCGCGCAAGTGTCCGCTGATATTCATTTTGTTGGAGTTTCAGGAGGTAAAAATGGATCAGGCAGTCATCGACGCAGATGTCCCGACAGCAGCACACGGAAAGTTTTCCGAAGCAGAGCTACAGATGCTTCGCTACCAACTTGAGGAAGCAGAGTTCGCCAAACTCATTCGATTGGTATCCAGTCTTCCATCAGAGAAATGGGATCAAGCGATCAAGGCCCTCTCCGCTCTATAGGCGTCATAGATGATCCACCTTGGGGGCAACTCAACGCCTCCGAGGAGGTTGTTGCATGCCTCATTGCGAAAAAAGAAAGCTCAGACCATCGTGGCTGAGTTTGCCTCGCCAATGATGCTGTTTCCGTCCCAGTTCTTTTTGTGTCCGCGGATTTCACGCGGTGCCGGGCCGAAGTAACCTGCTGTTTTCACAAAGTCTCTTGGCTGAAGAATAATCGATGCAATGCGTTGATAGAGCGCTTTGGCAGAAATCGGCTTACACAGCAACTCGTGGATGCCCAGCTTTCTGGCTTCGATAATGCGGCTGCGTTCGGTATGGGCCGTGACCATAATAATCGGGATATAAGCGTACGGATTATTCTGGGTACGGATCATGCGCACCATATCAGCCCCGTCGAGAATTGGCATAACCCAGTCGAGAATCAGGATATCCGGATTAGCGCGGTCCATCGCTTCCAGACCAGACGCTCCGTCTTCCGCTTCGACGATTTTCCGGGCTCCAAAACCTTGAAGCATTGTACGCAGAATTGTGCGCATATAAGCGCTGTCTTCAACCACCAAAAACGATAAGGATGAGAGGTCTATACTCACGCAGTCATGCCCCGGTCACTTGATGTAACCCAATTAAATTAGAACAGAAATTCAGTTATTAGTTACAAGGTGTGGCAGAGAACATAACAAATTGCAAGACTGCCCAATTATAGTTCTATGTCAAAGACTATGTCTGCGATATATATAGGCTGATATGCGTTAGGTGAAAAAATCCTTTGATAAATCCGCAATTCCATGGACCGCGTCAATGTGTCCTTCGACAGGGATAAGGATTATCGCTAAGTTTAGGCTAACTCTAAAGTATCGCCGAATAATACCGCCGCAATATAAGGGGCAAAAAATGGACTACCAAAATATCTTCAATGAGGCGATTGCTTCTTTGAAGGATGAAAAACGGTACCGCGTATTTGCTAATCTCGAACGCATTGCAGGGCGTCACCCACACGCACTGTGGCGTAAGGAAAATCAAAACCTCCGTGAAATCGTCATTTGGTGTTCAAACGACTACCTGGGGATGGGCCAACACCCTAAAGTTATTGATGCCATGACAGAAACCGTTCAGCGCATGGGAGCTGGCGCAGGCGGTACGCGTAACATCTCGGGCACGAATTACCCTCTGGTACAGCTTGAAGAAGAACTCGCAGACCTCCACGGAAAAGAAGGCGCGCTCGTTTTCTCAAGTGGTTTTGTTTCCAACGAAGCGTCCATTTCGACAATTGCAAAGTTGCTTCCTGATTGCCTGATCCTGTCTGACCAGCTGAACCACGCTTCCATGATTGCGGGTGTTCGCGGCGCAGGGACTTCTAAGAAAGTATGGCGTCATAATGACCTTGAGCACCTTGAAGACTTGCTCAAGTCTGCTGGGAACGACCGCGCAAAGCTGATCGTGTTTGAATCCGTGTACTCCATGGATGGCGATATCGCACCGATCGAGCGCATTTGTGACCTTGCCGACAAGTACAATGCGATGACCTACATCGACGAAGTGCATGCTGTTGGCATGTACGGTCCGCGCGGCGCAGGTATTGCTGAACGTGACGCGGTCATGGATCGCATCGACATCATTGAAGGTACACTGGCGAAAGCATTCGGTGTGATGGGCGGTTATATCACTGCTTCTCAGACTATCATTGATGCGGTTCGCTCCTATGCTCCAGGCTTCATCTTTACCACTGCTATTCCACCAGGACTTGCTGCGGCAGCAACAGCTTCCATCAAGCACCTGAAGGAATCCGGTGTAGAGCGCGAAGGTCAGCAGCGTCAGGCACAGCGCACAAAAGATGTACTGAAAGCAGCAGGCCTTCCTGTGATGCCTTCTGACACACACATCATTCCAGTGCTGGTTGCTGATCCTGATCTGTGTAAGCAGGCAACCGATCTGCTGTTGGATAAGCATGGCATCTACATTCAGCCAATCAACTACCCAACAGTTCCACGCGGCACTGAGCGTCTGCGCATCACTCCGGGCCCAGTCCACAACGATGCCCTGATTGATCATCTGCGCGATGCTCTGGTGGATGTATGGCAAACTCTTGAGTTGCCATTCACCGATGCTCCAGCGGAAGAAGATCTGGATGCTGCGCAAGGCCAGGCTGTTTATCAGTTTGCTGGCGGCTAAACGCTACCTCAATTCATTGCAAAAGGCCGGCAAATTTGCTGGCCTTTTTTGTTGCTTTCAAAACTGCATAGAAAAAGGCTTGAAGCGGGTCGCTTACAAGCCTCTCATTTCATTTCTCTTATCGCTAAATACAGCTCGTGACGCTGAGGTCCCTACTCAGGAAACCTTGCGTTTAGCAGCTTCTACCGGTGTACTGTTTTCCTGCAAATCACCATCATCCAGTATACGCCATTTCGGCCCTTCCATATCATCATACTGACCAGAGCGGAGGGACCATAAAAACGCTACCAAACCTGCGCCACCAAGAAACAACGCAATCGGAATGAGGTAGATTAAGACTTCCATAGTTCTGTTCAGGCCTCCGGATTAGGCTGAGTAGATGAGCCTGCGAGCATTCTCAGGCGTACAGCGTTGAGTGTCACAATAATGGAAGAACCCGACATAGCCAAGGCTGCAACAAGAGGTGTGACAAAACCTAGCACTGCAAACGGCACTGCAATCAAGTTATAGACAACAGAAATGGCGAGATTTTGGTTCATCACCCAACGCGCTTTCTTCGAGATTGTCAGTGCGCTCATAACGGGCGCAAGGCTATCTCCCAGGAAGACTGCATCTGCAGCTGCCTGACTGACGTGAACCGCTGAAACAGGCGAGATGGATACGTTTGCTGCCGCGAGCGAGGGGGCATCATTGAGGCCATCACCAACCATCAGAACCTTCTTGCCTTGTGCTTTCAGTTTTTCGATATGGTCGATCTTGTCTTGAGGCTTCATAGCAGCTTGCCAACTTTCAACACTAAGCATCTGCGCTGCGTGTTCGACTGCACCTTTATGGTCACCACTGAGAATTTCAATTGTGTAGCCCGCAGTTTTGAGCTTCTGGATCGTTTCAGTTGCCCCTTCCCTCATAAACTGGCCAACGGGAAGCAATTGTGCAGGCTTGTCTCCAGATTGGAAAGCGACAAAGGAAGCATCCGGTTGCTGCGTTTTTGCTTGTTCGAGCTGCTCATCAGAAACACCGCAAAATGCGGGAGAGCCTAGCTTCGCACACATTCCATCGACGACAGCTTCCACCCCTTTGCCCGCACTCTCTTTTGCATCTGGCAGTGCTTGTTGTGCGCCGGTTGCTTTTGCGATGGCCTGAGACAATGGATGTGAAGAAGACAGAGCAAGACGACCCGCCAGCTCTAACTGTTCAGCTGCAAGACCATGCTCCTTTGAGAGCGAAGCTTCTGGCAATGTCAGAGTGCCGGTTTTGTCGAACACAATGGTATCAACTGTCGCCAGACGCTCAATCGCATCACCAGCGTTCAGCAGCACTCGTTCATTAAAGAACAAGCCGCTTGCCACAACCTGAACTGCCGGAATTGCAAGGCCTAGAGCACAGGGGCATGTGATGATGAGAACGGAGATCGCGATGACCAAAGCCGGCTGCCACGCCATGCCGAGCATGATCCAGCCCACGAGCGTCAGTAGTGCAGCCGCATGCACAACGGGCGCATAAAGCTGTGAGGCGCGATCTGCGATATGAACGTATTTGGACCGACCTTCCATAGCCGTTTCCAAAAGCCTGTTCACTTCATCAAGCAGTGTGCCTTTTGCAGCAGCTGTGACTTCAATCTCCAACACGCCGTAGGTGTTCATGGTACCTGCGTAGACGAGGTCCCCTTCCCCGACAGGCTGTAACAAGGTTTCGCCTGTCACCAGACTCTGATCGACTTCTGATGTGCCCGTGGAGATTTTGCCATCGACGGAAATGCGCTCACCAGCTCTGACCAGAACACGATCACCAATAGACAATTTAGATAGAGGCACATCGAGTGCGCTGCCGTCCTCTTGTATCTTAGCAGCGCTCTCGGCTTTCAAAGTCGCGAGGTTTTCCGCAAAAGAACGCGTTTTTCTGCGCATGAGATGATCGCAGTAACGGCCAACGAGCAGGAAGAACAACAGCATCACTGCGCTATCAAAATAAGCGTGCTCTGCTTCCTGAACGGTTTGCCACATGGATAGGCCAGTTGCGAGCAACACCCCGATTGTGATCGGCACGTCCATATTCAAACGGCCTGTCTTCACAGCCATGTAGGCACTGCGGAAGAAAATGCGGCCAGAGTAAACGACGGTTGGCAGTGCGATTAGTGCGGAAATCCAATGGAAGAAAGACCGGGTCTCAGGATCAATATCTGATGCGTTGCCAGACCAGATTGAGATGGACAACAGCATGATATTCATTGCTGCAAAGCCAGAGACGGCCAGTGCGCGCAAGATCTCTTTGCCCACAGCATCGCCGCGGGATTTTACCTGAGCAGGATCAAAAGGGTACGCTTTATAGCCCAGCCTTTGGAGAAGATCGACAATAGGAGATGGATTGGTCTTCTCTCCATCCCAGTCCACTGAAAGACGGTGGGATGACAGGTTTACGCGTGCTTTTTCTACGCCATCCAATTTCTGGAGGCCACGCTCAATTTCGTACATACATGCGGCACACGTAATACCATCAACGGCAAGGTCCATATGAGCCTTGCCATCATCGGTATTTGTTACGAATGCAGCCCAATCCCTTTCAGGCGCAGACATGCTATTACCGCCTTACTCAGCGAAGAAAATCTTGTTTTTGGAACGGAAGATCGGAAGTGTTTTGTCACTTCGATCCGCGATTTCTACGACCACGTTCCAGTTGCCCGCACCAATGCCAGATGCATTGGCTACATATTCACCCGCGGAGCGCTCAGACAGAACAAGATCCTGATCAGCTGCGGTGATTGTTGGGCGGTGCAGTTTAACGGTGACCATTTCGCCAGTGATTGGAGCACCAGCTTTGTCTTTAGCCAGAACGCGAATATGGGCAGAGCCATCACCGTTGCGTTCAATGGCAGCATTTACGCTCCAGTTCAGAGCGGCCTGAGCATTCGCCTTGGCGATTTCTTTGTTGTATCGCTGGCTTACCTTGTAGGAGCTATCGACTTCCAGTCCTGGAAAGGTATCGAGCGCAATATAGATCATAACAGCATTCATAGCGGCGATAGCACCGAAGAACGCGATAAGGCTGAACAGAACCATGCGGCCGGTAATCTGCCGTGGCTTGCGTGGAGACTTGTGGTCTACAGCCATTGTCATATCCTAGCTCCTTTTGGCGGCTCATAAGATGGGGGGTGAGCTTCGCCTTTTGATTGTTAAAGTGATAAGGGGCGTACCCCTTATCACGCAAGTTTAATTAGGTGCTTTTACAGCCTGTGACGACTATTTGCCGGGTGCCCGGAAGAAGTCGCTGATCACTGTTGTTTCACCCGTCTCTGTGTCCACCAGCTTAAAGCTCATAGGCAGAGAGCTTGGCATTTCAACGCCAGCTGGAGAGAACACCAGTGCTCGTACAGAACGGGTCGTATCAGCATCTACCGACAAGCTCAGCTGAGTATCCTTTGTCACGTCAGCCGCATTCTTGTGAATGCCCACAACCTCAAAGGTAGCCCCTGTAGGCATATCTTCAACGCTAAGCGTGAAAGATTGCTCGTCGTTGTGTTTGTTCAGCAGGCGGAGTGAGTAGCCGTTTCTGAAGGACCCATCACTTTGTTTAACATACAGCGGGTTCCGGTCATGAACGACAGACAAACTCGTCATGGAGCGATTGAGCTGGGCGTACAGCATCCCACCTGCAATCAACGCAATGATTGCTGTATAGACTACAGTACGAGGACGGATCAGACGGTAAACTGCTGTCTCACCTTTCTCACGACGCTCAATGTTATCGTCCGTGTCATATGCGATCAGACCCGTTGGCTTTCCAACCTTGGTCATGATTGAGTCACACGCATCAATACACAGACCACACTGGATGCAATCGAGCTGCGCGCCTTTACGAATGTCGACACCAGTCGGACATGCATAGAAACACTGATTACAGTCGATACAATCACCAGCTGGCAAGCCTTCTGCGATGCGCTTTTTGCTCTCTTTCAAGTGACCACGAGGTTCACCACGGTCGTAGCGATACGTCACATTGAGCGCATGCTCATCCGTAAGAGCTGCCTGAATACGTGGCCAAGGACACATATACACACAGACCTGCTCACGCATGTGACCAGCCAGCGAATAGGTGGTGAACGTCAGGATGCCGATCCAGACATAAGCAGAAAATGCAGCCTGACCGGTTGCCAGATCATACACAAGGGTTGGAGCATCCGCGAAGTAAAGAACCCACGCTCCGCCGGTCCACCAGGCAATCATCAACCAGAGAAAATGCTTCGTTCCCTTTTTGAGAATCTTTTCTGCATTCCAGGGCTGTTTGTCCAGCGTAATCCTTTTGCGGCGATCGCCTTCAATCACGCTTTCTACGCGGAAGAACAGGTCTGTCCAAACTGTCTGCGGGCAAAGATAACCGCACCAGAGACGACCCGCGATAGCATTCATCAAGAACAGACCAACAGCTGCAATGATGAGCAATCCGGCGAGGTAATAGACTTCCTGTGGCCAGATTTCGAGAAAGAAGAAATAACCTCTTTTTCTCTCAAAATCGACGAGAACAGCCTGATCAGGGAGCAAAGGCCCTCTGTCCCAACGGATGAAGGGAGTAAAGTAATAAATTCCAAGGGTAATAAAAAGGATTGCCCATTTGATTTTCCGAAAACGGCCATTTACCTCCATAGGGTAAACTTTAGCCGCTGACGCGAACCAGGCTTCGTCCTCTTCTTTATCGATGGGTTCAACTTGGCTAGACATAATGTCTTCCTCAGTTGGCGATGTGCTTTGTGCAAGTGAAGCGAGGGCACTTACGCGTCCTCGCTTATGTCGTCATCTCAAAAATATTCAGAGATCTTATTGACCGCCACCGAGTGAGTGAACGTACACAGCCAGTGATTTAACTGTGGTTTCACCCAGACGATCGATCCATGCAGGCATCACACCGTGACGTGGTGCATTCACCTGCGCGATGATGTCTTCTACGGACTTGCCATAGAGATAGGTTGGTGCTGTCAGGTTCGGAGAACCTGTTTCCAGATCACCCTTAGCGTTTTCCATATGACAGGCAGCACAGTTCTCTTCATAGATCACTTTGCCTGCTTCCAGATCAACGCCTTCTTGTGTTGGAAGACCTGCTATAGAACCAACATAGTTCGCAACCTGAACAATCTCTTCTTTTTCAAGCAGCTCATCACGGCCGAATGCAGGCATTTCCGCATACCGGGTTTCGTCATGTTCTGAACGAACACCATAAGAGATCGTGGTTGAGAGGGTGTCCAAGTCACCACCCCAGATCCAGCTGTCGTCCTGAAGGTTAGGATAGCCTTCAAAGCCTGTCGCACCAGTTCCATGACAAGGTGCACAGTTGTCACCGAATGCCACTTCACCCTGAGCCATAGCAAACTCGAGCAGTTCCGGAGTATCACGAATTTCTTCGAGAGATGCTTCGAGAAGCATCTTGCCGGTTTCTGCGCGCTCTGCAGCCGCTACATCAAAGTTCTCCGTTGCAACCGCACGCTGGCTGTAGTTCAGAAGACCTTTTGTATAGCCGTTGACCAATGGCCAACTTGGCATGAGGATCCAGTAGATTACGGACCATACGATGGTGCCGTAGAACATATAGAGCCACCACTTAGGGAGCGGATGATTGAGTTCCTTCAGGCCATCCCATTCGTGACCAGTGGTTTCGACACCCGTTACCTGGTCGATTTCCTTTTTGTGCTCAGCCATTAATCGTCCTCCCGCAGCGGGATCTGTGAAGCATCGTTAAAGCGCTCCCCATTGCTTGGCCAGCAAGCGTAAAGAACTACGCCTGCAAAGATTGCCATGAAATAGAGCAGGCCACCAGTTTGCGCGAAGTGTGCAAGAGCGGTGTAAGTCGCGTCCATCATCTTCTCCTTAGCGCAAGTTGGCTTTTTCGTCGTAGAGGCTAAAGTCTACGAGTGTGCCAAGCATCTGCAGATAAGCCACAAGTGCATCCATCTCAGTCACTTCTTTGGCGTTGCCGTCAAAGTCGCGGATGAGAACATCTGGGTAACGCTCTTCGAACGCTTCCGCTGCATCACTATCAGGCTCGGCCTGAGCGAGGAGATCCACTTTTGCGCTTGCGATCTGTTCCTCGGTATAAGGAACACCATACAATGCATTCACTTTCAGATGGTTCTCGATCTCGATCGTAGAGAGCTTGGCATCCATCAGGAACGGGTAGCCAGGCATCACTGAGGTCGGAGACACTGAGCGTGGGTTGATCAGGTGATCACGCTGCCACTCATCAGAGTACTTGCCGCCTACACGAGCGAGGTCAGGACCAGTACGCTTAGAACCCCATTGGAATGGACGATCGTACATGGATTCCGCTGCCAGCGAGTAGTTGCCGTAGCGCTCCAACTCGTCGCGCATTGGACGGATCTGCTGTGAGTGACATGCATAACAGCCTTCACGCACATAGATGTTACGTCCAACAAGCTCAAGCGGAGTGTAAGGGCGCATGCCCTCAGTTTTCTCAATCGTGCTTTTCAGGTAAAAAAGAGGCACGATTTCCACGAGACCGCCGATTGAGATCATGATGATGATGCCAACAATCAGGATCAGCGAGTTTTTCTCGAAGATTTGGTGTTTTTTCCAAGCAGACATTCGTGATCTCCCGATTATTCCGCTGGCGTCAGAGCAGGTTGACCTGCACCTTCGCTCTCAACTGCTTCACCGGCACGAACTGTCATTACGAGGTTGTAAACCATGACGAGAGCACCTGCGAGGAAGAGCAGACCGCCGAATGCACGCATGACATAGAACGGGTACATCGCATCAACTGTTTCGATGAAGGAGTACTCAAGGAAGCCGAGGCTGTCGTAAGCACGCCACATCAGACCCTGCATAATGCCGGATACCCACATTGAACAGATATAGAACACGATGCCAAGTGTAGAGACCCAGAAGTGCCAGTTAACCAAGCGCAAAGAGTACAATGACTTATTGTAAAGCCAAGGAACCAGGCAATACAGAGCACCGAAGGAGATGTAACCAACCCAGCCGAGTGCGCCAGCGTGTACGTGACCAATCGTCCAGTCAGTGTAGTGTGACAGACCGTTCACAGCACGGATGGACATCAGAGGTCCTTCGAAGGTCGCCATGCCGTAGAATGCAACGGAAACAACCATCATACGCAGAACAGGATCTGTCCGCAGTTTGTCCCAAGCACCTGACAGAGTCATCAGACCGTTGATCATACCACCCCAGGAAGGCATCCAAAGGATGATGGAGAAGGTCATACCGAGCGTGCCCGCCCACTGAGGCAGAGACGTGTAGTGCAAGTGGTGAGGACCAGCCCAGATGTATAGGAAGATCAGAGCCCAAAAGTGCACGATTGACAGACGGTAAGAATACACCGGACGCTCAGCACGCTTTGGAATAAAGTAATACATGATTGCCAGGAAGCCAGCAGTCAGGAAGAAGCCAACAGCGTTATGGCCATACCACCACTGCACCATCGCATCTTGAACGCCGCCCCAAACAATATAGGATTTAGTGGAGTAGATGCTGACAGGAATAGACGCGTTGTTGAACAAATGCAGAACTGCAATTGTCACGATAAACGCGAGGTAGAACCAGTTCGCTACGTAAATGTGAGCTTCTTTGCGACGCCAGATTGGCCCCAAGAATGTCAACAGGTAGGCCACCCAGACAATAGTCAGCAGCAAATCTGCGTACCATTCTGGTTCGGCGTACTCTTTACTCTGTGTAACACCAAGCAGGTAACCTGTACCCGCAACAACGATGAACAGATTATAACCCAGAACAACAAACCAAGGCGAAATCGTACCCATCAGGCGGGCCTGACACGTGCGCTGCACAACGTAGAACGATGTCGCAATCAACACGTTTCCGCCAAATGCGAAAATCACGGCTGAAGTATGGAGAGGACGGAGACGCCCAAAATTGGTCCAAGGCAGATCAAAGTTCAACGCTGGGAATGCCAACTGCGAAGCGATAATCACGCCGACGGAAAAGCCTGCGATACCCCAAAAAACAGAAGCCCAAGTCGCAAATTTTACGGGCCCCATATTATAGTTCGGTTTGCCGTTAATCTCTAACGGTGCCGGACTGTTGTTTCCGTCGAAGTATCGGCGAAAAATAAAGAAGATACCCGCCAGTGATGCTAATGCAATCAAAGCGGTATGAAATGCCAAGACCTGATCCCAGGTTTTCCCTGCAATGATCAGACAGAAAATCGCTGCTACCAAAAGAAGTACGGTGTAACCGCCTTCTTCAAGTGACAGATATCGGACTTTCCGCTCACCCATGATGTTCGCCCCATATAAAGTAAACAAGTTCGTCCAGATAGGACTACCTGAGCGTAGTTCTATGGGTGGCAAATTGCCCCGCCCTTGATACATGTCAAAAAGAACTCGAACAAAAAAAATAAAATTACTCTAATTCGCAACTACACCCCCCATTATTGGGTTTTCGTCATATATTACATGAATTTAGGGTAAGATGCGTTGTTTTGGCGCAGCTTGAAGCGAGTTTCACTGGTTCCTGAGAAAGTTAGCGTAATTTGATAGGTGAAGCGGAGGCGGCACGCATACATAGAATCATGATTAGCTAGATCAGTTCTCAATTCCATACCGCAGCGCACCAAACTCTCGCAGCGAAACTCGACCTAGGTCGCAACCGAATTTTCCGTGGGATCTGTTTTTTGCGCGGAGGTTGGCCCCAGCACGTATCTGGTCACAACCGGCATGAACGCTAAAAGTCCCATAAAGCGAGCTAACTGGTGGGTGGCAACGAACACCGGATCAATGTCCAGCAGGATCGATATAAGAAGCATTGCTTCCATACCTCCGGGAGCAAAGGCCAGAAAAACCTTATCGAATGAGATGTCCAGAGCCCAAGACGTCACCAGCGCGCCCGTTAGCGCAACTGACAGACTGATCGCAAACACCACAAGAGACGTGCCAAGCATGGGCTTTAGGGTACTGAGTTCCATCTTCCCAATATAGAGGCCTACATTGGTTCCCATGATTACGTAGCAAGGTATGGCAAGCCAAGCAGGTAAGTTAAACTCTAAAATCCCCGTTGAGTTAAGGGCAGCACTGGCAAAGAATGCCCCGGTGAGCAGTCCAGCAGGTGCCTTCAGCCTTAAGGCCAGCACTGCAAAGATCGTGCAGACCAGAAGAGCAGCTATGAGTTCAACTGCAACCGTTGGACTGAACGCCACTTCGACATCTCTAGTTATAACGTCGGCTGCCCCATTTGAATCGACCATATTTGTGACAATCAAAGGCAGAACAGCAATCAAAAGGAAGAGGCGCACGAGCTGGACAATCATAATTCGGTCCATGGGCGCTCCCCTCTCCAAGGCGAGCGCAGCGGTCATTCCCAGTGCGCCCGGCAAACCTGCGAAGAATGCCTCATCCCTACCCCATTTGCATTTTTTGTAAGCGTAAAGGTAGACCGCTGAGGTGATGCCACCGACAACAGCACCCAGTGCTAACATCGACAAAGGCCACAAAGAGGCCCCCTCCCAGAAATCTGGAGAGACAGCAGTCCCCATTGCAGCTCCGATAAATATGGAATTTGTGGAGGTTAGATGCTTAGGAAACGTGAAATCCTGATTAGCGATCAAAGGTATAGAAAGAGATTTCGCCAGAACCAAGACAACCATAGGCCCTGCCAGAAAACCAGCAGGAAGAGAAAGCAGTTCAAAGACAGCAGCTCCTGCCCCTCCAAGCGCAAGAACTCCAACTAAACTCAGAATGTCTTTTCCGCTCACGGCTTTACCTCCTCATGTCGTCACGACACAAGAAGTACAAATCACAATTCATATGATCAATCTTGATAGAACCAATCAATATATAATTTCAATCAGAGAGTTTAGAACTGTTCGCAAACAGCCACGAATTGCTTGAAGGGACTTGAGTTTTTTAAAAACTCAGTGTTGTTGACAGGGATCAAAGTTCAATTAGTCCATTTGCGTATGGTAGCGTCATGACCGATCTAGAGCAAAAATATGCGTCCTTGAACGTACCCCGTTATACCTCCTATCCAACAGCTCCTCACTTCAGTGAAGCTGTGACGCCGTCTCTCTATGGTGACTGGCTGGAGAGTATTCCTCATGACACTCCTTTGTCGCTTTATCTGCATGTGCCGTTTTGTCAGGAAATGTGCCATTACTGCGGATGTAACACCAAGGCGACACGCAAGATGGCGCCGGTGCTTGCGTATGTGGAGTTGATGCTCAAAGAGATTGACCTTGTGCTGAAGCGCCTTGGTACAGGCCGTCTGGTGCACCACATCCATTGGGGTGGCGGCACACCAAGCCTCGTTCCGCGCGAAGCATTTCTGAAGATTGTCGAAAAGCTGAAGGACAACTTCGTTTTCTCCGAGGACATTGAGCACGCGATCGAGCTCGATCCGAGAACCGTTGGTGATTATCTGGCCGAGACACTTAAGATGGCTGGCATCACACGGACCAGCTTGGGCGTTCAGGACTTTGATGAAGACGTTCAGAAACAGATTGGCCGCATTCAGCCCTACAAAACAGTGATGAAGGCTGTTACCGCTCTTCGCAATGTTGGATTGAACGATATCAATTTTGATTTGATGTATGGGTTGCCGGGACAATCTGAGCAGACAATTCGCGAGACAGTTGAGTACACCAAAGAACTTGCGCCGGGCCGTGTTGCTCTGTTCGGTTACGCGCACGTGCCTTGGTTCAAGAAGCACCAGCAGTTGATCAAGGAAGAGAACCTGCCGGGCGCGAATGAGCGCATTCGCCTTTCAGACGTTTCTCGCGATGCTCTTGTCGATGCTGGCTATGAAGTGATCGGTCTTGACCACTTTGCTCTGCCAACAGACGAAATGGCAATCGCCTTGAAGGAAGGCCGCCTACGCCGGAACTTCCAAGGCTACACCACCGACACTGCTGATACTTTGATCGGCTTCGGTTGCAGCTCCATCGGCTTCTTGCCACAGGGCTATGTGCAAACGACACCATCAGCTCGCGAATGGGAGCGTATGGTTATTGATGATGTACTGCCGATCAAGAAAGGCATTGCCGTTGATCAGGTTGATCTGTGCCGTGCTGAAATCATCATGCAGCTGATGACCTACTATGAGGTCGATTACGCAGCCACAGCAGAAAAGCACGGATTGCCCGTCAGTGAGTTTGACAGCATTCCAGCTGAGATGCAGGCAATGATCGATGATGGCGTTGCGACCCTTGAGGGAACGGTTGTTACAGTGACAGATGCAGGCCGACGCTATGTTCGCGTCGTGGCAGCGGCGTTTGATACTTACCTTGCAACTCAGCAAGCACGGCACTCTGTCGCGGTTTAATCCCGATCTGATCCAAAGATGAAAGAAGCGGCCTTTATGGGCCGCTTTTCTTTTGTCCAGACAACAAAAAAGGCGCTGAGTTTTCAGCGCCTGTTTCATTCATGTACTGCGGATGCCTTATCAGGACATCTTTGCTCTAGAAGTGAGCTTCTTAGTGCATACCAGTCAGCTGACAGATGCCACAAATGTTGGTGATGTGGATGCTGTCCTGTTTTTCAACCTTGATCAGGCCGCGGCGCTTCAACTGAGAAATCACGCGGCTTACGGTTTCAATGGTCAGGCCTAGATAGTCGGCAATTTCCTGACGGGTCATGGACAGAGCAACAGTCTTGGTATCTGGTCGACCCTCTTCATTCGGGCCCGAGCAGCCGTGTCCACCACGGTTTGGCACCAAGCTCATCAGAAAGGTAGAAACGCGCTCCAGTGCGGATTTACGGCCCAGCAGAACTGTGTGTTCGTGAAGGATCTCCATCTGGGAGAGCAAGCAACGATTTACATAGTGCTGCATCATCGGAGAAGTAGAGATCTCGCGGCTTTCGAAAACCTGCAGCTCAACTTCGGTCAGCGCTTCAGCCGTGCAGTCAAAGAAGTCACGGTTAGAGAAACCGAGCATATCGCCTTCACGCAGAATATAGACCACCTGGCGACGTCCGTCCGGAAGCAGCTTGTAGAGCATCATAACCCCACGCACGACTTCATAGAGACGCTCTGCCTTATCACCTTCATAGAAAAGCACGTCATGCGCAGACAAACGCTGTTTACGACCAAGATGCTTTCCCGCGGCTTCTGGCTGCTTGAAGTTTTCCTGACAACCGTTGAATGGTGCCTGGCCATCAAGGTCGCTAAGCTTTGTCAATGTGGCCGATACCATAATCCCTCCTCGCGGATATCTCCGCAAACATCGTGCCTGGGCAAGTAGCGAGAACTATTCGTCTATTCTCTAAATGCCGCTTGGCCATGGCAAACATCCGTCATTGCTTGCCTGACCTGTTGATGCAGATTTACTGATTAGAATGCAACGTCAAAATACGCATTAAAACTTATGGAGCAGGTTCATATCTTAGTAATTTGATCTGAAACAATCGAAATTTTGCGTTAGATCAAGTTTACACGTACATCAATAAATCCTGTTCTTTCAATGGCTTACGAACAACAGGCGTTGTGGTGATTTTTGGCAAATCTCGCGTGATCTTCCAGAGAGGCTGGCCGCTGATTGCGACAATTTGTGGCGCCTCATCCAAAGCAGCAACCTTCTCAATCAGATCAGATCCCGCCAATCCGGGAAGATGCAGATCAACAAAGACAGTGTCATCTATACGAGGTGAAGCATCTGAGAGAAACGATTCTCCATCTGCAAAAGCGGCGCATGAGAGTTCGAGGCTCTCAAACATCCTGGCAATTGCATCTCGCACAGATACATCATCTTCGACAATATAGATCACAACAAACCCCAGCGTTGTTCTCGTAGCTCATGAGACAAAGCACAAAGGTGCAGCACTTTGTCTCACCAGTCACCATAACCAAGCGCCGGGGTCTTGTAATGCGTAGTAACACTCGGGAATAACAAGATTGGCCGAAAGTATAGCCAGTCATTCCCTATGAAGTTGCGCTACATCAAGCAGCTGGTGGCTCACCCGTGAGGACGATGCGGACGAGATCCGCAGCATTACGTGCACCAAGTTTTTCCATGATGCGCGCGCGGTGAACTTCAACAGTACGTGGAGAGATCTTGAGGTTTCTACCAGCTTCCTTGTTGGAGGAACCAGCAGTGATCTCAGTCAACACCTGGCGTTCGCGTGGTGTCAAAGTTTCTGCGCCAGGGAATGTCAGTGTGTTTGCACCACTCGCCTGTGCATTTCTGGAAACAGCTTCACGCACACGAGAGATGATGGATTCAACGTCAAATGGCTTTTCAATGAAGTCGTAAGCGCCTGATTTGATCGCTTCAACAGCCATTGGGATATCGCCCTGACCGGAAATGATAAAGATTGGTGCAGGGAAGTTCTCACCATTCAGGCTTTTCAGAATATCAATGCCTGAACGTCCTGGCATATGAACGTCAAGAAGAACACAGTTCGGTGTTTCTTCTTCTACCCCACCAAGAAACTCTTCAGCATTCGCAAAGGATTTTACGCGAAACCCTTCTGTTTCAAACAGCAGAGAAAGCGCGTCGCGAACCGCTGGGTCATCGTCAACAATATGGATCACAGACGGCATGGTCATGATTGCTCAGGTCCTTATTCTTGTTGTTCTAAACAACAGCTTCAGCTTAGCTTGTTGCTTTTGAGTTTACCGGGAGCCTCAAAGTGAAGGTTGCACCTTTACCTTCCTCATATGGCTCAACAAGTAAATCGCCACCATGGTTTTGGGCTATACTCCGAGAAATCGCAAGTCCAATACCTAAACCGCGCCGCTTTGTCCCAGTAAAGGCCTTGAAAAGGTGCGACACTGCTTCCTCATCCAGCCCTGGTCCGGTGTCCATAACCTTAACAAACACATTGTCATCGTCACGTTCGACAGAAACAACTACTTGCTTAACAGGTTGATCCTTTACGGCTTCGCCTGCATTTCGGATCAAGTTTACAAGAATCTGTTGTATTTGTACGGAGTCCAACTCAAGCTGGTAGTTATAGTCCACGAAAGTAGAGATGAACTCGACATCATCCGCTTCGTGCCCTACCCGAACGAGCTCGAGGCAATCATCAATGAGTGTTGCAAGACCGGTTCCGATGCATTGCGGAGCCTGTCGTTCGACAAAGTTACGCATTCGCTGGATGATCTGACCAGCACGTTCAGCCTCCACCACAGCCTTATCCATCAGGCTGATCATAGGATCATCAGGCTGATCGGCAGCTCTTGCACGGCGCGCTGCCGTTTGCAGAAAGAGCATCAGAGCAGTGAGTGGCTGATTAACCTCGTGAGCAATCGCAGCGCCCATTTCGTCCAGCGCGTTCACGCGGGTCATCGTCACCAGGTTAGATTGCAGCACACGAAGGCGTTCTTCATACTCCTTGGTTGCCCGAAGATCTTTCAGGACGCCAATGAACTGATGACCGCTTTCTGTCTGAGCTTCGCCAACGGACAGCTCTATTGGAATTTCGGTTCCGTCTTTATGGCGACCGACGACTTCGCGGCCAATGCCGACAACTTTCGGGTCTCCGGATTTCAGATAGTTCCGAATGAACTGGTCATGCTGCTTAGCAGTGGCGCTCGGCATCAGTGTGTTGACATTCTTGCCAACGACTTCGGCGCTCTTGTAGCCAAACATGTTCTCGCAAGCACGGTTATAGATCAGGATCGTTCCGTTATCATCAATGACAATGATGCCATTAACGGCTGTATCCAGAACACTGTGCAAGCATGAAGAGGAGACCATAGTAGTTTCCTAGTTGTTGTAGGCGCACCCGTACGCTTATCTAAACGGGCATCTAGATGGGTATTTTGACTAATCAGCTATCCCATGGCCTGAGCTAGGTCAATCACCTAGCCTGCGACTGATTTAACGATTAATTCCCGCTAATTCATTGATATCTTATGTAGGAGACGAGCGTTCTCTAAACCTGAGCGTGTAAATCTAGAGTTTGAAGACATCGGAAGCGAGGCTGCCCTCACGCTAGATAATGCATTTATCTATTGTAAAACCCAGAGAACCCTTAGGTTAGTTTATGTAAAATATTATTTTACGAGTTTCGGGTCGCAACGCAAAATCATTGCGTAATTTGGAATAAGACTAAGTAGAGTAAACCAAAAGTAGTAAGCGTGTTCACCTATACGGCGCGTATATGTCGCAGGATATATCATACTCTGAGCCCAGGTTTTCCACCGTAGCACAACGTTTCAGGCTCTTTTCGCCCGGTATCGAAGCCCCCTCCTTGAGTCGTGTGCGGCGATTGAAATTTTACTTCGCACTCACAAATCGGGGTCAGGAGATCGGATCTGATGGTTTTGTGCCAGTTCTGTAAGTGCTTTGAAGTTGGCACGTATTGAAAACTCATGCTGTAGTTGCAAAAGATTCAAACGCAATCCGTTGAGAAGCAACAGCTCATCATGACCATGCAAACGTTTGTGAACCGGTAGGCTACAAAAGATCTTCGAGACCTGTGTAGCCGCAATGTCTGCAACACTGCGGGCTGGCACTAAAGCATCCGTACGCATTTTGGTCGACATGTTCTGAGCTAAGGCATTCCATTCCTGCGCAGAGCAAACGGAAGCTTCCTGATGCTCAACCAAGATTTCCTTGAGCAGTTGCCCGATCATGCCAGCAAGATCCTGCGGGTCCATTCTCGTTTTTTGCCGCAACACAATGAGAGCCATTTCGCCCACGAGCTCCACAGTGATGGAGAAGGAGCTCCAGCGGGAGACTTCTAGAGCCTGCTGAAAATCGTCCTCATCAAGCAGTGTCTTCCAATGAACACCAGCCCGAGAGCGGGAGTATTCCTGCACATTCTTATAAGTCAGATACGCCGCACTGCGCCCAAGATACCCCTTTAACTTAACAAGGGTATCCAAGTCGGATCTATAAAAGAAGAAAGCATAGATGCGCTTCAGCCAGCTTGGACTGTCGAGAGATACATTCTCGATATTTTCAAAGGCACCTAGCAGGTTCTCTTTGGTAGAATTGCGTTGTTGTCCCAACTCATAGCCTTTCGTCGCGGTCGGAAAAATCTACGGTTACAAAGACGCAATAACTCGTATTGAACTCTTGCCTTTCACAAAAGATCGGTCAACTGTGCAACATTGAGAGACAAAAAACACTTAATGGAAGTAACGGACCTACCAGTCCGGCGGGGGAAGCATGCTTCAAGGTTGGATCGTAGTCCTTGTCGCTTTGGCATATATACTGCTCTTATTTGTTATCGCGAGTTACGGTGACAAAGTCGCCAAGAACCGCGTTAAAAAGACAAGAGGGCGGCCACTCATCTATGCCCTCTCACTCTCCGTTTACTGTACATCATGGACATTTTTTGGATCTGTCGGATCTGCTTCGAGAAATGGTTTCGAGTTTATTGCCATTTACCTCGGGCCTATCCTCGTGTTCGCTTTTGGGTTTCCGCTGATCCTGCGGGTGATCCAACTTGCGAAGGCAGAAAAGATTACTTCCGTTGCCGACTTTATTGCCGCTAGGTATGGCAAAAACCCTATGGTTGGCGCGATTGTCACATTGATCGCCTTTATCGGCATGATCCCCTACATCGCCCTTCAACTGAAGGCGCTGGATCTGTCTGTCGGCACGATTGTGCTGCATCCCTTATTGTCGCTTGATGATGCGGAGATTTCGATCTTTGGTGATGAGACACTGATGATCGCCATTTTCATGGCTGTGTTTACGTGGTTATTCGGCACCCGCCATATTGATGCAACAGAGCACCAAGAAGGCTTGATGCTATCCATCGCGACTGAAGCTGTTGTTAAGCTCGTTGCTTTTCTTGCGATCGGCATTTGGGTTACCTTCATGCTGTTTGATGGGCCATGGGATCTCCTGCACGCTTCCTTTGCTAACACCAACAGCTCACAGGACCTGTTCACGAATATCAATGCCAGCAAGTGGGCAGTTATCACGCTCCTGTCTTTATTCTCGATTGTGCTTCTGCCGCGCCAGTTCCATGTGACTGTGACGGAATACAACAGTGAAGCTGAGTTGAAACGGGCGACATGGCTGTTTCCAAGTTACCTGATCGCTATCAATCTGTTCGTCGTGCCCATTGCCCTTGCAGGTATGACTATTTTGGGCAACACGGTCGACCCGGACATGTTCGTGCTGGCGCTGCCTCGTGCTTATGATGCTGACTGGTTGACCCTGCTGGTGTTTATTGGTGGTCTTTCTGCAGCAACAGCCATGGTGATTGTGACCACCGTTGCGCTTTCCATCATGGTTTCCAACGATCTGGTGATGCCGATTATTCTGCGTCGGCGTAGTGAAGACGAGATCATTTCGACTTCAGGCGAAGACATGAGCCAGCTGGTACTGGGCATTCGGCGCATGTCGATCTTCCTCGTCATTCTGGGAAGTTATGTCTACTATCGCGTTGCGGGTGATAGCGCGGCTCTTTCGAGCATCGGCCTTCTTTCTTTTGCAGCAATTGCACAGTTCGCTCCTGCCTTTATCGGCGGCTTAATCTGGCGCAGAGCGACGGCGCGCGGCGCAATTGCCAGTATGACGGCTGGATTTGCAGTCTGGTTCTACACGCTACTGCTTCCTGTCTTTGCGCGGGAGAGTATCTTTGGCTCAAACATCCTTAGTAACGGCCCGTTCGGCATAGGGTTCCTGAAGCCTGAAGCATTGCTTTACCTTGATATGGATCCGTTTGTGCACGGTGTGCTCTGGAGCCTTTTGTCAGGACTGCTGTTTTACGTGGTCTTCTCGCTCACGCGGCAACCGACTGCGATTGAGCGCATTCAGGCCAACACTTTTGTGCCCACTGGGATTGCACAGGCCCCTGCCCTGCGGAAACTGCGGACAACAGTGACGATCGGAGATCTACAAGCAACGATTTCTCGTTATGTTGGAGAAGAGCGGACACAGCGCTCCTTTGATACTTATGCTGCGGAGCATCGCATCACGATTGACAGCAGCGAAGAAGCCGATGCCGTGATCCTGCGTTTTTCCGAGCAACTGCTTGCCAGTGCAATCGGATCAGCATCCGCACGACTGGTGCTTTCTCTTCTGCTCAAACGGCGGGACCCGGGCACTCAGGAAGCCATCAAACTGCTGGATGATGCGACCGAGGCCATCCAATATAACCGCGATCTTTTGCAGATCGCGCTGGACCAAGTGCGGCAGGGTATCTCCGTTTATGACAAGGACTTGCGCCTGATCTGCTGGAATCGGCAGTATCGCGAAATGCTGATGTTGCCGGCCAAATTTGGACAAGTTGGCACTTCGCTTGAAGAGATGATCCGCCATATTGCAGAGGCAGGCGAGTTTGGTGATGGCGACGTTGACGAGATTGTCGGCCTGCGCATGCACAACTTCATCAATCGCCAAGAGACCTATCAGGAGCACCTGGTCAGCACTGGAACGGTGCTGGAAGTGCGCACCAGCCCAATGCCCTATGGTGGCCTAGTTACCAGTTACACTGATATTACTGAGCGTGTTTTTGCAGAGGAAGCTCTTGCCCGCGCCAATGAGAATTTGGAGCAGCGGGTTCGCGACCGGACCGAAGAGCTGACGAAGGTGAATGAGCAGCTCGAGACTGCCAAGAAGACGGCTGAGCTGGCTTATCAGGACAAAACGCGGTTCCTGGCTGCTGCAAGCCATGACATTTTACAGCCGTTGAATGCAGCACGACTTTATTCTTCTACCTTGACTGATCGTTTCATGGACGGAGACCCGGAAGACCGCAAACTGGTTAGCAATATCGAGGCATCGCTGGAGTCTGTAGAAGAGATCATTGGTGCTGTACTCGATATTTCCCGTCTGGATACCCGAGCGTTCAAGGCAGAGATTTCGACATTCCGCCTTGATGATATTCTCAATCCATTACGCGTAGAGTTTACTCCAATTGCCAAGGAAAAAGGGCTCAAGCTCACAATCCGCAGCACAGATGTTTGTGTGCGCTCAGATCGACGTCTTTTGCGGCGTTTGCTGCAGAACCTCATTTCGAATGGGTTGAAGTACACCACAAAAGGTGGCGTCGTAGTTGGTGTTCGCAAGACGAAGAACAATATGACAAATATTGAGGTCTACGACAGTGGGATCGGCATTCCAGAAAAGCAGCAGGAGCTGATTTTCAAGGAATTCCGCCGCCTTGATGATGGCGCACGCATTGCCTCCGGGCTTGGGCTGGGCCTTTCTATCGTAGAACGCATTAGTAAGGTGTTGGCGCTCAACGTGGCACTCAAGTCTCAGGATGGGAAAGGCTCTCGCTTCTCTCTTGCCATTAAAGAAGCTATGAGCGTACCGGTTGCTGCAAAACAAGCTCAGCCTAGTGCTATCGTCAGTCAGCTGGCTGGTCTCAATGTGCTGGCTATCGATAATGAACCGCAGATTCTGGAGGGTATGGAGTCTTTGTTGCGTACATGGAAATGTAACGTGCTGACGGCTCCAAATGCGCAGGATGCTGCCAAGGCAATCTATGCCAGTAAGACGCAACCAGACATCATTCTGGCAGATTACCATCTGGATCAGGGGACTGGCATTGAAGCCGTTGTTCACCTGCGTTGGAAGTTTGGCGTGCACTTCCCTGCCATGCTTATTACGGCAGACAGAACGGCAGAAGTGCGAACAGAGGCCTCTGACAAAGATATGGAGATGATCCATAAGCCGCTGAAGCCAGCGGTACTCCGAGCACACCTGATGCGGTGTAAGGCAGCTCTAGGAGACACATGATCTTTCATGGGTGGCACATTTGCGTTGCCAACAAAAAAGGCGCTCCAAAGAGCGCCTTTTTTCGTAGATCAACTCGAAGAATCCCTAGCCAGCAATGCTTTGCCACTGACCTGCTTCGATCTTTGCCGCTGCAATGACTGCCTGTGTCCGACTTTCAACGCCAAGCTTCTGCAAAATAGCAGAAACATGCGCTTTTACAGTCGCTTCCGATACAGACAATTCATAGGCGATCTGCTTGTTCAGCAAACCTTGCGAAAGCATCATCAACACGCGCACTTGCTGCGGTGTCAAAGAGGCCAGACGCTGAGCCATTTTGGTTGCTTCATCAACGGTGTTCAGGTCAATGTCTGGTGGAATCCAAACGCCTCCCTCCAGAACTACTGAAACACCATCCTGAATAACATCAATACCAAGTGACTTTGGAATATACCCGGACGCACCAAACTCAATGGCACTGCGAATTGTAGTCGGATCTTCTGTTCCGGAAACGACAACAATTGGCACACCCACATATTGAGCACGCAAGTACATTAATCCAGAGAACCCTCGCATGCCCGGCATGGACAGATCCAGAAGGATCATGTCTACGTCTTCCTCCCGATCGAGAGCAGCGGTGACTTCATCAAGGCTCCCAGCCTCGATAATCTTTACCGATGCGAACTGTTTCTCGATTGTTTGACGCATTGCACCACGGAACAGCGGGTGGTCATCAGCGATAATAAAGCGGTGGACCGCGTTGTGCACGCTGTGCTCCTCCATTTCTTGTCGTGGACTGCCTCTAATGACCTTCGATCCGTCTCGTCGAAATAAGATCATCAGATGTACAGTTTTCGACGCCTTGGGAGCTTGAACGAGATTTTCGCAGCTCTCCCAAAACGCCACGATAGATATTTTACAACCTTAGAACTCCTTAGAGTCTCAATCGGTCGCATCCCCCTATACAAAAGCATTATGCGAAACAGGGAGGTGCTGGCAAGCATGAAGTTGATTGTTTTCACTCATCTCACGCACTTTTACCACAAAACCGTCAGTAATCATTAAGATATTGCAAGAAGGCATGCATAGAACTCAAGAGTTGCTCCCAAAGTATGGGTCTCCCAAATCCTGCGTTTTTCTGTTTTTTGAACTTCGAGGATTGGGGATTAGTATTAGGTAGTAGAATTTTAGTCTAGCGGTTCGCTTAGGGGACTGTAGAGTATGTATACGTTGGGTAATCATTACTGGAGGTGGGAGTGCGTACACCAAATAGAGTCGCCTATTGGACCAAAACACGTGCACTCATGGCTGCAACGCTCATTCTCTGGCTCATCTTCTTTGGCATCGCTGTCTATTATGGAGCACCCGGCTCTGATCCAAATGCGCCTCAAAATGAGTTGAGTGGGCTTTTGGGTTCTCTATCAAACAGTTATGTGTGGGGATGCCTCCTGTTTTTTGTCGCCAGTATCCTGATCTCGTGGTTTTGCGGCGCACAAGACAGGCTTGATGAAAGCAACACAGGCTCTTCTCAGCAGCAGGGGAGCACATCATGACACTCTCCAGCCTCGATCCTCATCCTTCACAATACAAAGGTCTTACGCTTGCACTTTGTCTGTTCACGCTCGCACTCTTTTTGCTGACCGGTCTACTCGCCGTTATGGAAAAAGCGGGCGTTGTTGTCGTGCTCATCGAAGCGTTGATGGCTTTGCTGCCGTTGCTGGTATTTGCCATGGTGGGTATTCTGGCGCGGACGATGAAGCTCTCTGAGTATCATTGGGGTGGTAAGAATGTGCCAGCAGGTTTGACGGGTGTGACCTTAGCTGCGTGCTTTGTTGGTGGCAGCTTCTTTCCCCTGTTCCTCTGTGTGGTTTTCTTGCCAGAATACATCAGCTTCCCAATTGTTTTAGGATGGGTGAGCAGTCTTGTCTTATGTGCAGTGCTCTTTGCCTCTCCTCTCAGGAAGTTTGGTTCGGCGACGGTTCCGGAGTTTCTGGGTGTTCGTTTACAGAGCAATTTGGTGCGGTTGATTGCCAGTGGTCTGGTTGTTCTCGTTGGTATTCCTCTCCTGTGCACTGAGATGCTGATTGGTGGTCAGGTTCTGGCAACATCTCTCAACGCGACCTCAACGACGGGCATTCTGCTCTTTTCAATGGTGTTGCTCATTTCTGTTGTGCTTGGTGGTATCAGCGGAGCTGTGTGGACACAGGCTCTGCAAGGTGTGCTGATGGTGTTTGCCTGCCTTTCGCCAGTCATCCTACTTGGTTTAGACCAGCTAACCTCACCTATGGTTTCCGAGAATGTTGGTTTCACCAATGTTGTCAGTACTTCGCTCACAGAGCAACTCGCCGCGATCATTGATATTGAGAATACAAGTATCGGCTGGTTCTTGATGCAAGGGCCATATGCTGGCGGTCTCTGGCCGTTGATTGGCACAGCTCTCTTCTTTGCTATTGGCATGGCTAGCCTTCCTCACCTTCTCAGCAAGTTTCAGGGAACAGGAAGTTCAGCATCTGCTCGTCGCGCTGCCGGATATTCTCTTTCTTTCCTTTTGCTTTTGATGGTTGTTGGGTCGGCCTATTTCCTGTTGCTGGCGGATGAACGGCTTCAGAACCTGCTTGGGCCGAATGCACTTGATCAGGGCCATCAAAGCGGTCTCATTGCGGCGCTGATCAGGTCTGGGATTGTTGCAGCCGCACTTGCTGCAAGTTCTGCACTCTTGATGGCGCTTTCAACAAGCGTTTCGCGAGATCTCGTTGAGGCTTTGGTGTTGCCACGTGCCTCACTCAATCAGAAAATCGTGCTGGCACGTGTTGTGGTTCTGGTGATCTGTGCCTTTGTCACCTATCTTGCCTATAGCGAGAGCTTGTTGTTTTTGGATATGCTGACATTGTCGCTCTCTCTTGCAGCGGCAGCCTTCTTTCCTGTACTTGTGCTTTCATGCTGGTGGAGTAGGTTTCACGCGACAGCGGCATACAGCACGATGCTCTCAGGTAGCTTGGCAACCCTGTTTTACGCTCTTGCCGTGACCAGTGGTTCCACCGGCTTCTGGTTTGGTTTTCCTGCTGAGATGGGCGGATTGCTCGGTGTGTTCTTAGGATTTGCCGTCGGAATTTCATTCTCCTACGTTACTTTTTCCGAGGATGAGCGTCATTTTTATCTGGCAAGTTTATTGGAGCAACCAGGCGAACGAGACCTCTCGATAGATCTACCTGACACTTCTGACAAGGATGAACCAGAAGAACTCATAGAGATTAAGATGTAATTTTCAGAAAGTTGTAAGTAAACTCTTACAAGCACTGACCGTCGTTTGTAGTCCATTTACGCCGATTCAAATTTACAACTTCCGCTAAGTCGAATTCAATAGAGCTGCGTCTATAGTTTATCTCCAATAGAAGCCTAGGAGAAACCTATGGACGCTTTACAACGTGCTGCCCGTGCCAGTGTTGCTCGTATCTGCGGATTTTATTGCCTCGGCGTGCTCCTGATTATGGCAGCGCTCAGCTTTGATCCGGCAAGTTCTTTCCGTACAGGCGCTATGCTTGCAATCACTCTGAGTGCTGTTCTTGTTTACAAAGCCTGGATTATGCCAAACGGTAAGCATGACGGCGATGATGCGTGGGCCTTGATCAAGGGACAGGACAGCAGCGGGCAAGACCCAAACAGAATGCAAAGCGACGCGCTACGCACCGCCTATCATGAGTATTCCAAGCGGGCGATGGTTGTTGCTCTGGGGCTCTGGTTCGTCAGCGTTGTAGCTAGTATTTCTGACTGACTGCTGTCAGTCGTCAGGAACCAAGATAATGCAGGGTCATGGAGCGTCGATGCGGCGCTCTTCTATGCTCGATCAAATAAATACCCTGCCAGGTCCCCAAATCCAACTCCCCGTCGACCACCGGTATTTGCAGAGATACTCCTGTGAGCATGGTTTTGATATGCGCAGGCATATCGTCCGGGCCTTCATAAGAATGGAGCCACCCACCATTTTCAGGAGCGAGATTTGCCAGAGCCTTTTGCAGGTCCTGCAAAACAGTCGGATCAGCATTTTCCTGAATGGTGACAGAGGCCGAGGTGTGCCGAACGAACAATGTGAGCAGTCCATCTTTCAATTGGAGTGATTTGGCCCATTCCCGGATCTCTTTGGTAACTTCATAAAAGCCCAATCCCTCCGTCATGAACACCAGTCGTCCCATGGACTGAGAAAGCTGCGTCTGACCACTATCAATGGTCCAGACTTCGCAGCTGTTCTTCGTTTTTGACCAACCCGACATGCTCGAAATCCATCCCCTTATTATTCGTTAATTAAGATCGTGTCGTTGTCATTGACGCGAGATTGCGCGACAACTTCTATAACAAACATATTGGCAACATTTTATTGTCGCTTCCGGAGAAACTACATGTCTGAGAATTTCGCTCCTCTGTCGATAAGTCAAGAGGCCGTCGCTGAAGCAAAGGCATTTAACAAGGAAATGACGGAGCAGCTGCGTGCGCTTCCTGATCCATGGAGTTTCCCCCCAACTGTCACCCGTGAACGTCGGTTACAGGGGCTTGGTGCGTTTCCTATCCCCACCTACTCGGAGCAAGCTGAAGATCTGGAAATTGAAGGGCAGCATGGTTCTATTCCCCTACGGCTCTTCAAAGCTGATAAAAACTCATCAAAAGGTGTGATAATTCATTTCCATGGTGGAGGCTTTGTTTTCGGCTCTGCTTCCTTTCAGGATCCTTATCTGGAGAGCATGGCAAACAACACTGGGCTTGACGTAGTTTCAGTTGAGTACCGCCTTGCTCCAGAACATCCTTTTCCGCAAGGATCAGATGATTGTGAGGCGGCTTGCCATTGGGTTTTGAATGAAGGTGCAAGCCAATATGGCTGGGATGCCTTTGCCCTGACCGGGGAAAGCGCAGGTGCGACATTGGCCCTTACGACCGCCGTGCGTCTGCGGGACAAGCATGGGATGATCCCCTTTAAGGCGTTGGTTTTGTTATCAGGTTGGTATGACATCGGGCTTACGCCATCTGCCCGCCTTTGGGGTGAAGAGGTGCTTTTTCCAACAACTCGTGACCTTCAGATGTTCAGGAGGCATTTTCTGCTTGGAGAGGAAAACGCGGAAGATCCAGCTGTTTCTCCTTTGTATGCCCGGCTGGAGGGATTGCCACCAACACTGCTAAGTGTAGGTACAGAAGATCCACTACTGGATGATACTTGTTTTCTCGCGTCCAGGTTGAAATCTGCCGAAGTGGAGACTTCACTTGAGGTTTATCCCCATGGATGTCATGTTTTTCAAAGTTTTGATCTTGCTCTTGCCAAGCTGAGCACCCAAAGGATAGATAGTTTTTTTCGGACGAAATTCGGTTCGACCTGACCTAATTATTAATAATTAGTGGGTTATCGCAGTAGCGCTTATGGACCGAGGCTGCACAAAGGGTTGGATATGGCAAGCTTAGAAACACTTCTCTCGTTTGTGAATACATGGGAATGCGACGAGAACGACCATTTGAACGTGCAGTTTTACTTCTCCAAATTTGAAGAAGCTGACCGTCAATTCAGAATGATGACCGGATTTAGCGAAGCACTGGTTGGTGCGCGCCGTGTTCGGCACGTGCGTTACCATGCAGAGTTGGTTGCTGCATCCCTGATTACCGTGAAGTCTTATGTGGCCTTTGACGGGCCGCACATGCTCTCTGTTGTGCATGAAATGATTGAAGGCTCCACCGGGGAGATCTGCGCAACCGCAATTGATGGCTATACGCCAAATCCTAGTTCTGCAAAGCAGTTGCGGGCGCGCTTCAAAGATGTTGAGGAGAATATCTCCAAGCCGGCGGTTCCACGTGGCATCTCGCCAAGCCCGTTCTCTGGCAAACCGACCATTGATGATTTGCTCAAGAGCGGCGCCCAGATTACTGGCCGCTCAACAGTTCTGCCACGGAATCTGAATGCTGAGCAGAAAGCTGAAGACGCATTTGCACTTGCCTGCTTCTCTGATGCAGCGGCGCATGTGTGGGAGCGGACTCCGATGAACACGGCGTGGTTGGATGAGAATGAATATGGCCGGGTTGCTCTGGAGCAGAAGCTTTCCTGGATCAGCCCGCTGAAGCTGGGGGATATGGGTCTGGTGATTTCTACGCTGACCAGCGTTCAGGAAAACACCTTCACAATCCGCCATCATCTGTTTGAATCTCGTACCAAGCGTTTGGCGGCGGTGTGTGATCAGGTGTCTATCAGCATGGATCTGAACAGCCGTAAGACTGTCCCTCTGACTACAGATTTCCGCACAGCACTGGTGGCCTTACAAACACAGTAAGCTTTGCGATCAACGCGTTAAGAACCGCCTTCCTTTGAAGGCGGTTTTTTTATGCCCGCTTGTTACTGCGCTGGCTGTTCGTTTTCGCCCTTCTGGAAATCGTCTTTCATTTCTTCGACAACAGAGAAGAAACGGCGCATGGCGTTTTCGGTGAACTCCAGTGCTTCTTCCAGTTTTTGCTCTTCTTCATCGCCGAACCAGCCTTCTTCCTGTTGGTTGGCGATGGAGAGGTCGAGGCCTGCTTCGGGTTTGATGGCGGCGATGCTGGCGTCTTCGGTCAGGGTAGCAAGTGCTTCGGAGATGCGTCTAAGTTCCTGACGCATCTTGTTGTTTTCTGCTTCCAGACGGGTGATTTCATCCTCGTAGACCATGATGCCGTCGAGGGAAGGCTGGCAGACGAGTTTTTCGGCCTTGGTGGCGCACAGTGAAACTATCCCCGTGCGGGTGTCGAGGCGGATCAGTCCTTTATCCGTCTGCTGCATTTCAAAGCGAACGGGAACATCCTGCTCACTTTGGGCAAATGCGCTTTGTCCACTCAGCGCAAAGGTGACCGCAAGGATTCCACTGGCCAGATAAGACTGTTTCACGATTTCTTCCCATCTCTGTTTCAAATCAACGATTTAGAGCAGCTGGAGATTGCAGCGCCATACCTGCTGGCAGATATGGCTTTCAGTTTAGCAGCAATCAGAGCGCCTTGACCATCCGATCAGACATAGGTGTGAAATGGGAACTACTCGAGGCTTTGATAAGGGCCGCGGCCACTTTTCAACGCATCTTCCAGAAGGTCGAGGCGGTCTTGTCCCCAAAATGGCTCGGAGTTGAGCAGATAGGTTGGTGAACCGACAGCATTTGCCGTTTCAGCCATGCGGGAGTTGACTGTGTAAGCTTCCAGCATCTCATCAGACTTTCCAGCAGCGATGAGGTTATCCGCGTCCAGACCGAGCTCATTCAGGATGGCTGTGAGGACGTTTTCATCGGCTGCGTTGAGGTCTTTTTGCCAGACAGCTTCAAAGACTTTCTGGGAATAAGTGCCAACCGGACCGCCCTGCTCCTGCAGACGAATTGCGATGGAATCTGCCAGTGCAATGTCCGCCGGGAAATGGGCTGGCTTGTAGTTCATTGAAACGCCGCGCTTTTCTGCCCAGCGCTGAAGCTCTATAAACCGATACTTCTGGCGAGCCGGATGGCGCTTGCCCAGCGGCAGACCGCCTGTCAACGGGAACAAGACAGCGAGATTGACTGGCCGAAAGGTCACTGTGACATCATAGTTTTCCGCGATGCGCAGAAATTCCTGATGGCCCAGATACGCCCATGGCGACAGGTGCGTATAGAAGTAATCGATCTGTGCAGTCATGATTGTTCCCCAATGTATACACTCAGCCTATCCTGTTGCAAAAACAGATATATTTCAATGAGAAAGCCCTGTGCTGGCGTTCACAAAAACGCGCAGACCGTATGAGCAGCTGTAGAGTTTTGTTTTTACGGCTGTTTATCTGAAAACCGGTCACATTGGAGTCGGATACACATCAGAAATCAGCTTTGCGTTCTTATGTGCGTTGGTTTGCGTTAAAGGCGTTTTTTGTGCGTTGGTTACAAAAAAGCCCCCAAACTTCGCAGTCGGGAGCTTCATTCTTCATTGCTGAGCCGAATTCAATCAGGCAGGCTCGTTCACAATGCTTGCGATCTTCCACCGGCCTTCAATGTTGATAAGCAGGTAGTGACAAGTGAAATCGAAGACTGCTTCGCCTTCGTCATCTTCCTGCTGCCAGTCGAGGCTGACGCTCGCGGTGGAGCCGGAGATGTGAGAGGACACCACTTCGTAGATGGAAGAGGTTACATAATGCTCGCGGTGCACTTCCAAGAGTGCTTCGATGTTCTCGCAAAGCTCAGCCTTGTCGTTGAAGACATGGCCTTCTTCCAGCTGCCAGATTACACAGGGAAATGCAAAGCAATCTGCAATCAGCCCGGCGTCATAATCCTCATAGGCATCTGCATAGCTATCAAACAACTCGGAGAGCATTAGTTCTGTTTCGTCCTGAACACTCATAGTGACTGCCCCTTTTCCCAGCTTATTGATGTGCCAGCATTTTTCACGAAGGTAAGGCTTCTGGAGCCCGTTTTCCCTTATATGCCGTGGATAGGGCTCAGTTTGCCAGTCCTTTTTTCAGAAGGAAACAAATTTCATGGGTATTTTCCGCTTTTTATGCCGATATCCCGACCACCTCACAGAATAAATCTCATGGTTTGACACCAATGGGTTGAGTGAGATCGGTTTATCCCCCTCCCTTCTCGTCTTTGCTAAAATGTTCTTGGTTTGCCCCATTTCTGATTGGCACATGTGATCATTGGTGGCAAAGTGCGCTCAACTGTTTTCAGGATCGGACCTTTTCGTCGTTTATGACAGACACCCCTCACCTTCCCTCAGTCTTTAACAGCTGGTTTGGCAGCCGTGGTTGGGCTCCGCGTGCTCACCAACTGGAGCTGTTTGACAAGGTGACCGCTGGCAATTCTGCCCTTCTGATCGCTCCGACTGGTGGCGGTAAAACACTGGCGGGCTTTTTGCCGTCATTGGTGGACCTGCATCACAAACGAGAAGCGGACAAGCGCAAGGCCGGAGAAGCAAAAACTGCTGGGACGGGTGGTCTGCACACGCTTTACATGTCTCCCCTTAAAGCGCTGGCGACGGATATTCACCGCAACCTTGAAGTGCCAATTGAGGAGATGGGGCTTTCCATCAAGCTGGAGACCCGTTCCGGCGATACGCCCAGCCACAAGAAGCAGCGACAGAAACGTCTTCCACCAGATATTTTGCTGACCACGCCGGAACAGATCTCACTTCTGCTTTCTGACAAGAACGCCGAGCGGCTGTTTGCTGATCTGCATTATGTCATTTTGGATGAGTTGCACGAGTTGGTGACCTCCAAGCGCGGAGATCTGCTCGCGCTGGCTCTGACTCGTTTGCGCAAGCTGGCGCCTAACCTGCGCTGTATCGGGCTTTCGGCCACCATTGCGCACCCTGATGATCTGCGTGCCTATCTGGTAGAACAACCTTTGTCACAAGACGTTCGCCATGCTGAGATTGTGAAGGCCAAAGGTGGGGCCAAGCCGCATATCAGCATCCTGGAAACACAGGAGCGTCTTCCGTGGTCTGGTCATTCCTGCATCTATGCTTTGCCGGAGATCTATGAGGAGATTAAAGCCCACACCACCACACTGGTGTTTGTAAACACGCGCTCGCAAGCGGAGCGGCTGTTTCAAGAACTCTGGCGCATCAATGAAGACACGCTGCCCATTGCGCTTCATCATGGCTCGCTGGATGTGGGACAACGCCGCAAGGTAGAAGCGCATATGGCCGCGGGTCAGCTTAAAGCAGTGGTTTGCACCTCCTCGTTGGATCTGGGTATCGACTGGGGTGATATCGATCTGGTGATCAATGTGGGTGCTCCCAAAGGGGCAAGCCGGCTGGCGCAGCGTATTGGACGCGCCAATCACCGCATGAATGAAGCCTCCAAGGCCATTCTAGTGCCCTCCAACCGGTTTGAGGTGTTGGAATGTCAGGCAGCCCTGGAAGCCTCAGAAGCAGGGGAGCAAGACACCCCTCCTCTTCGCGAGGGCGGACTGGATGTTTTGGCTCAGCACATTATGTGCGTTGCCTGTGCCGCACCGTTTGAGCCCGAGCAGCTTTATGAAGAGGTGATCAGCAGCCAATCCTACAGGCATCTGGATTATGATCTGTTTGTGAAGGCCGTGGAGTTTGTGGCAACTGGTGGCTATGCGCTCAAAGCCTATGACAGATACGCCAAGTTGCGCCCAACCAAAGAGGGATTGTTTCGCGTTTCCCACCCGCAATTTGCCCAGCAATATCGCCTCAACTCCGGCACAATTTTAGATGCGGCAACGCTCAAAGTACGACAGGTGAAACCACGCGGAGCAAACAGCAAACGGCCTCTTGGGTTTGGCGGCAAGATGCTGGGAGAGATTGAAGAGTGGTTTATTGAACAGCTTGCTGTAGGTGACACCTTTGTGTTTGCCGGTCAGGTGTTGAAGTTTGAGGGCCTTAAGGAGAGCGAGGCCTATGTGTCCCGCAGTGCTTCGCAAGACCCGAAGATCCCGAGTTATCAGGGCGGCAAGTTTCCGCTCAGCACCTATCTTGCTGAGGGTGTGCGCAACTTTGCTTCTGATCCTAACAGTTGGTCTTCTTTGCCAGGTCAGGTTCGTGAATGGTTGGAATTACAAAAAGAGAAATCACAGTTACCAGATTATGAACGTCTTCTGGTAGAGACCTTTCCGCGGAACGATAAGCACTACCTTGTGTGCTACCCGTTTGAAGGCAGATTGGCTCACCAAACGCTGGGAATGCTGCTGACACGCCGTCTTGAGCGCGCTGGTCTGCATCCTCTGGGGTTTGTGGCAACTGAGTATTCACTGGCCCTGTGGGGGCTGACAGATTTGGGCGCTGCAATAAAAAGCGGGCGCTTGAAGCTGGATGACCTATTTGAAGAAGATATGCTTGGTGATGACCTTGAAGCGTGGCTTGCTGAAAGTAGTTTGATGAAACGAACCTTTAGAAATTGCGCTATGATCTCAGGTCTCGTAGAACGACGGCACCCTGGCAAAGAGAAAACCGGGCGGCAGATAACTATAAATACGGATCTTATTTATAACGTACTGCACGAACACGAGCCCGATCACCTGCTTTTACAAGCAACCTGGACGGATGCCGCTACAGGACTTCTGGATATCTCTCGTTTAGGTCACTTTCTTTCTCGTATCGACAAAAGAATCACGCATAGTGCTTTGGGTCGCGTTTCTCCTTTGGCTATTCCGGTTCTTCTTGAAATTGGGAAAGAGCCTATCTTTGGAAGTGCGACAGAAGAGCTGCTGGCGGACGCAGCAGATGATTTATTACTGGAGGCCCAATTGTGAGACTTAACAGTCAGTTGCAGCCACGAGTAGAACCGAGTTATCGTCAACCTATTCCTGTATGCCATGACTTGTCTCTCGCAAGAGAACTTGTTGGCCTTCACGACAGTGGAGCCTTGTGGTGGCCAGAAGAGCGGACCCTTGTGGTGTCTGATCTCCATCTGGAAAAAGCAGCCAGCATTGCCAAGAGCAAGGGCCTGATGCTGCCTCCTTATGATACAGCTACCACACTGGAAAAGCTCTCCGCCCTGATCGATCTGTTCGATCCGCGCCGCGTGATCTGCCTTGGTGACAGTTTCCATGACTGCGAAAGCTCCGAGCGCATGCCTGCGGCGTATCTCGCCATGCTGGCAACCATGCAACTGGGACGGGAGTGGATCTGGATCACCGGCAACCACGACCCTGAGATTGCCCGGCACATTTGCGGTGAGCGCTATCAAGAGCTCTCCATCAAATCCCTCAGTTTTCGGCATGAACCGAATGAAGAGGCTGAGCGCGGCGAGATTTGCGGGCACTTGCACCCAGCCGCCAAAGTGCGCCGGATGGGCCGTACCATTCGCAGAGCCTGCTTTGCGACCAACGGCAACCGCCTTGTGTTGCCAGCCTTTGGTGCGCTGACAGGTGGCCTGAATGTGATGGACAGAGCTTTTTCTGATGTGTTTGCCGAGAAGCGGTTCTCGGTGTTCATGCTGGGCAACGGGCGATTGTTCCCATTCACTGCCTCCAAGCTCCTCAGCGAGTAACAAAAAGGCCCTTCTGATTTGAGGGCCTTTTCTTTTGTCTGCAATCGATGAACGCTTTCGCTTCCTAATCTTTCTTGAAGATCACGCCTGCGAGCCATCCGGTGAACAGGGCCAGAATGATGGCCAGTGTGCCGTAGACCGCCGGATGTTGCCGGGACAGGTTGAACGTCACCTGCTCAAAGCCTGTTTTCGCCACGGTCAGCACTTGCTCCTGCTGGTCCAGCAGAACGCCGCCGCTGAAGAGGAAGGTCGTGACTTTGTAGTCCCCTGTCGGGATGGTGGCTGGCAGGTCTACTGTGGTGGAGAACAGGGTCGGGCTCAGGAAGTTGATGGACTTGGACATCTGCGAATAAAGGCCGTGCTGGACACGGGAGCGCAGGAACGCTGCCTTAAACGCATTGCGCTCTAACGCTGGCGCACGGGTGCCCAAGGCTGCAAGCGGCAGGTGTTCCAAACCAATGCGGTACTGTTTGAGCCAGTCGTCTGATGCGATGTTGCGCAGGTCATCCGTTGCATGGACGGCGTAGAAGCTTGGGACAGCGATGTAGGTTTGTGAGGTGGCGTTGATCCAAAGGCCGACGATGCGGTCCTTGCGCCATGTGGTGACGCGCTCCAGCGGGCCTTCCACAACGACGACCACATCCTGATTGCCGGTTCTGGAGACGGTTTCCGCGTCTCTGGCGATCTCTCCGTAAACCAGGATCTGCGTTCCGGTGAAGTTGGAGGTGATGGCCACGTGAGAGGACGAGACGGCAGACACGAGCTTTTCAGCCAGAGCGGGTGCACCAGAGATGAGTGCCAGAAAGAGGACTGTCAGCAGTGTTGTGAGTGAGTAGAGCGCTCGTCTCATTTGACTGGCTCCTCAATTACGCTGACGGAATAGAGGTCTTCCGGTTCCACAATCAGATTGAACGCAAAGCGCAGGCCGACGAGCAGCACCAGCAGGCCGAGGCCGAGGCGCAGGTGTTCACCGCGCATGCCCTGCCCCACCTGCGCGCCGAACTGAGCGCCAATCACGCCACCGATCATGAGCGTCAGGGCGAGCACGATGTCAACGGACTGGGTGTTGATGGCATGCAGGAAGGTTGCCACGGCCATGGTGCCGAGGATTTGCAGCAGTGAGGTGCCGATGACGATGTTGGCCGGTACGCGCAGCAGGTAGATAAGCGCTGGCACCATCATGAAGCCGCCGCCGATGCCGAGGACGGACCCGAGGAAACCGATGGAGCTGCCGATACCGAAGATCGGGATGACGCTCACATAGAGTTTGGACCGGCGGAAACGGACCTTGAACGGCAGGCCATGCACCCAGTTGTGTTGTCCGGGTTTGCGGCCAGCAGGTGCTTTCCCGCTTTTGCGGCGCATGATGGCCTTCATGGATTCACCCAGCATCAGCACGCCGATGGTGCCGAGGAAGGTGACGTAGGCCAGCGAGATCACCAGATCCAACTGCCCGAGGCTGCGCAGGATGCCGAAGATCCAGACACCGATTGCCGAGCCTACGACACCTGAACACAGCAGGACGCCGGCGAGTTTGAAGTCAATGCCCGCTTTGCGCCAGTACGACAGAACGCCGGAGGCCGAGGAGGCAACGATCTGTGTGGTGACAGTTGCAACGGAGACGGCTGGCGGAATTCCGGAGAAAATAAGCAGTGGCGTGAGCAGGAAGCCGCCGCCAATGCCGAAAAGCCCTGAGAGGAACCCGACGGTTCCGCCCATGGCGAAGATCATGAAGACATTAATCGGCAGTTCTGCGATGGGTAGATAGATCTGCAAAATGGCACCGCGGGTCACTCAGGTGACCTGACAGTGCGCCCCGAGTCACCTTTTATCCAACAACATTGTAGAGTGTTAAGCGCCATTCCAGACGCTCTGTCAATCTACGCGGAGCAGCAAGTGCAAATCTAACCAGAAATCCCCTAGTAACGTGAAATTATATGGTCTGAGAGGCCAGCGCCGTCATCAGACGCCGGTCAGGTTCACCCGTTGCTTCCATTCCCAAACGCGCTTGCAAACTCTTGATCGCGCGCCGTGTATTAGGTCCCATTACACCATCTGGGTTGCCTGGATCATACCCCATATCGAGCAAGGCTTGCTGTATTTTTTTCACAGATGGAGAACCGGCCTGTGAAACTGTGGTTTTCGGCTTGCCGGACCACTTGATGTCGATCATGACTTTGTTGGCGGCAGGATCAACCGGCTTCATCTGATAGGTCGCAACTGCTTCCAGAGCCTGTCCGTGCTGGCGCTTGGTCAGGCTGGCGGCGACTTCGTCGCGTTTTCCGGCGGCGTCATCGTCCCCTTGCAGGGCTGCGAGGGCAAACCACTTGTAGCTTTCCACCAGATCCTGCTTCATGCCAAGGCCACGCGCTGCGAGGATGGCAAGGTTGAACTTGCTGTCTGCTACGCCATGGTCAGCAGCGATGCGGAACCATTTGACGGCGGAAGCGTAATCCGGTTTGCCATCGATGCCTTCTACATAGAGAACAGCGAGGTTGTGCATGGCTTTGATGTTGCCTTGCGCGGCTGCCAGAGAATACCAGTCCCGTGCCTGTGCCAGATCCTTCTCAACACCGCGGCCTTTTTCATAGAAGCTGCCGAGGCGGTATTGCGCTGGCGCCAGACCTTGCGCTGCTGCTTTGCGGTACCAGTCCGCTGCTGCACCCAGATTGGCGGGAACCAGATTGCCCTCAGTGTAGCGGCGTGCGACTTCGAACTGGGCGGCAGCTTCGCCAGTGGTGGCGGCTGTGCGCAGATCAATCGGGCCGATTGCATATGGCAGATCGTAGGCGGACTGTTTTGGAGCAACCTGCTGAACTGGCTGCTGCGGAATGATTGGTGTCACCTGCTCTCCAAACCCAGAGGCGGTTGCCTGTGTGGTTGGAACGCTTGCCGTTGTGATCGGATCAGCGGCCACATTGGAAGCAACTTTTTGAGCTGGCTGTGCTTTGCTATTTCCCCCGCCAATGTCGGTTGCCTGACCAAAGATCAATTCTTTGGTTGGTTCGGACGGTGCGGTGGCGGAGCCTGACTGCCAGATGCTTGTGGAACTGACGGGTGACGGTAACTCTACCCCAGAGGGCATGGAGGATACACGGCTGACAACATCAGGCGCTGCAATTGCGTCGACACCACCGCTCAGCAGGGAAGAGTTGTCTTTGCCTGGCATTGGTGCGTCTGGCGCCATGATGCTTGGCGTTGTGTCAGATCCTGCTGTGTCAACGCCGTCTGAACTGGAGAACAGACCTGTGTCGAACACCCGCAACGCGCCGATGGTCAGAAGAAGAGCCGCTGCTGCCAGCATGATTGCGCGGCGGCGATTGGATTTGCTTTCCTTCTTCTTACCCTTTGTTTCTGTTTCAACTTTGCCCAGCTCAATTGGTGCGGCAGACAGATTGATCGGCTCTTTCACCGCAGTCTCTGTCTCGCTTACGATGTCTTCTGAGCTTAAAGAAATAGGCTCTTCGGCCACCTGAAGTTTGCTGAGAACCTCAGCCGTTGCAGCTGCCTTTTTGGCGCGCAGGTTTTCAGGAACCTCAACATTTTTGGTCCGGTTCGGGCTGATGTAATCACGCAGACGACGTGCCCGTTCTGGTGCTTTGCTCGTGCCGGCTGCAGGCTCTTCGTCTTCCTGCTTGGCTGTCTTCGCTTCTTTGGCAGCCGCTTTTGCAGCACGGCGGGCCGCTGCTATGAAGTCTGCTTTACGGTTACGCGGGCCTTCGGGTTCTGCTGCAGCAGCCTGTTCCGCTGAGTTTCCTTTGCGCCCCATATTGAAGGCGCCCAGAATGCTGCTGATCTGCGTGTCGCCAACCAGTTTCTGGTGTTCGTTGGAAATCTCTGTGTTGCCAATGGCGTTGCGGATGCTTTCCAGATTTTCCAGACGATGGGAAATGGTGCCCAGTACATCGCGCACATCTTGCAGCGCATGCTGGTCTACATCGTCTTTCTGGCCGGATGCTTCCAGCAGGGACTGCAGGTCGAGACGCAGCGCAGAAATGGCAGCTTCAACAGCCTCCCCCTGCTCAGCGCCATTGCCCAGAGCCAGATTGTCTGTTGCAGCCTTTACCGCATCCTGTGCGATCTGCTGCGCCTTATCCACCATGTCGGTGTGAAGGCCTTTGATCTCTTGCTCGATGGTGCCGAAGCTGTTTTCCAGATTGCCGATCGCGCCAAACTGGGTCTGAGACATATCCAGCTTTTGAGAGAGGTTTGCAATCTGCTGTTCCAGACGATCAATCTCAACATCTGAAGACAGGCCAGACGGGCTGGAGATGGTTGCAGCCAGCTCCTGCAGTTGGGATTCAATATCGCCTGAGGTTGCCAATGCACCGATGTGGCCGCGCAGTTCTGCGATCTCAGCGCGGATCATGGACATTGCTTTGTCGGAGGAACCGGCATGCGCACTGTCTTCAACCATCTGTGTCAGCGTCATCACACGCTGTTCAAGACGGGCAAGAGCCGCACTTTCGTTCTCGTTCAAAACCACCTCGAAGGAGGTTTCCGTCAGGCGGACTTCGATGTCATCCACTTTGTTGCAGAGATGGTCGAGGCGACCTTCGATGGACGAGAACGCCTGATCGAAGCCTGTTGTGGCTTCCGGGCTTTTCTCCATGCGGTCCAGCTTTTCGCCGATATCAGAAAGGCGATCTTCCAATCGGTTCAGTTGATCGTTGTTGCCTGCTTTTTCCGGGCCTTCAGCCAGAATGTTGGAGATGGAGTCCAAACGGCCATGCAGACGGTCAATCACTTCACCATCTGGCATGCGTGTTTCAACGCTGCTGAGGCGAGACTGGATATCGCGCTGAATTGCAGAGAAATGGTCCAGCTCATCCATGCGAGCTGTCAGGAACCGGATGCGCTGATCCACATCATGGATCATGCGGCCTGAATCCAGACGATCAATAACTTGTCTCAGCTGAGCAACTTCATCGCGGACAACTTCCAGACCAGCGGTGCCGGAGCGCAGCAAAACATCTTCCAGACGGTCGCCCATGGAGGACAGACGGTTTTCCAGCGAGTTGAGCTGATCAACACGAGGCAGCTGGCGGATTTGGTTTTCCACCTCGGCCATCCGCTCAGACAGGCTCTCGTAAATCGCCGGATCGACATTCTTTTCTGCCAATTCCTGCAAGCGAGACTGGATGGATGCGTGCGCCATGCCCAAAGCATTGAGGCTGTCCTCAATGTCAGAGCGGGACAGTGCTGACTTCATCTGCTCCAGTTCGTGGCGCAGTTCTTTGAGCAGCAGGCCGTTGCCCTCTTCATCGCGCAGGCGCCCAATAATCTCGGAGAGCTGCGAGCGATTGTCGGAGGTGCGGTCCATCATTTCGTCGCGCAGGCTGTTGAGCTGTGTCTGCATGCCATCGTGCAACTGCTCAAAGCGCGCCTCATCCGGCTCGCGCAACGTATCAAGCTGACTGGCCAGCTGCTTGAAGTGGCCGTCAATCATTGTGTTGAGTTCAGAATATTCCGCAGTTTGTGCTGGCTGCGGTGCTGCTGGTCTCTGGCTCTGCCGTGCTTCCACACCGTGCGGCATTGCACCTGCGTTGAAGCGAGGCTCCATCTGCGTGACCGGCGGACGAGCATAGTCTTGCGCGGCGGGTGCCCAGTTCTGCTCCATAAGAGCTGGTTTTGGCTCTTGTATAGGCGCAGCATTTTCAGCTTTTGGCGGAACACCCTTCCCTTTTTCATTTTCGTTATGAGCAAGGGAGTTCAAGCGTTCATCCAGGGCGTTCAAGGCATCAAGCACAGAGCTGATGCGCTTTACCTTGGAATTCTCCGCGTTTGGATCTTCGTCCTGTCTGGCCACTGGTGCGGCCCATTCCTGATTTTCCGGCTGCATAGGGGCAGCAGGATGTGCGGATGGCTGGTGCGCACGCGGCTGCATTGGTGCAGGCTCAGCATATTGCTGGGCGCGGCGCTGCGGCGCATAGGCTTCAGGTGCCTGTGGTAAAGGAGCCTGTTCCTGTCTGCGCATAACTGGTGGGCGCGGATGCAGGAGCGGATCACGAGAAATACCAGCGCGTGCATACAGGTGCTGGTCGGCAGACGGATCGTACTGATCCTCATAGGCATGTGGGCTTGTTGACTGGTCGAGACCGGATCTCAGGTCAGAGCGGTGCCATGGATCACGATTTTGGGGATCACGATTTTGGGGATCACGAACTTGGGTGTCACGAGTATGTGGGTCGCGAACATGAGGATCACGCGCATGCGGCGCATGCATGTGTTGATCACGTGCACGTGGCTGTGGTTCTGCATGAGCGAGGGGTGTACGGCCTTCAGACTGCATCAGGCGGCTTAGTGCCTGCGCAACTTCGTTCATCGCCGCTTCCTGAGACGTGGGATGAGGTTGTCCGTAGGGTTGCTGCGCCGCTGTACCAAATTCATCAGAATAGGGAGAATGGGCCGCATGCCTTGCTGCTGCAGGATTATGTTGCGCCATTCCACTTTCCTCCAACCACTTTACGTGGTCTGCATCCAGCCCTTCACCAAAGGACTTGTCTGAAGCGGATTTTCCAAATTCTGGTTTATTCCAAGACATGCCTGAAGGGCCTCATAAAACTATCCGGACCGCGCCATGTCGTCTTTCCCTGCCCAAATCACATTATAAAAATAAACGTCAACCACTTTACGTGGTCTGTGAGTGGGTCAAGAAACGAATCACCTTGCGGTTTTGCACCGGTCTTAAAACTCGTAGGACTAGTTTTTTACTCGTTAGGGTAAATAGCGGGTTAATAGCTCGAATTCTGCGTGAAGAGCCCTTAAGGAATGTGAATTACGGCGGTTATCATGCAGATACCCTGCTATTTCAGGGAGTACGGAACAAACTCATGAAAATAATTCGTGTCCCGATTTACTCGAATTAAGGGTTATCAAGCCGCGCACGCTGGACCTAAGTGTTCTTGCCAATGTATAAACTTGATGGAAATTGCGCGGTGCATCATTTAGCATGTACTTAAGTACGGATGTCGTACATTAGAGGCAGTGTCGTGAGAGCAAAGAAGAACAGGTCAAGCAGATGAGCGAAGCCCTACATATCAATGAGATGATTGTTGATGTTGTTGCCAATGAGCTGGGTAAGGGAAAGAAGACACAGTTTACCATTGGCGACCTGGCAAAAGAATTTGATGTTACCCTCCGCACTCTTCGATTTTACGAGGACAAGGGCCTCCTGAATCCTAAGCGTGACGGGCTTAATCGCATTTACAACCGTCGGGATCGTGCGCGTTTGAAGCTGGTTCTGATGGGAAAACGTGTTGGTTTTTCTCTCACTGAAATCCGCAGTATGCTGGATCTTTATGATCTGCGTGACGGTCAGGTCACCCAGCTTGAGGTGGCACTGAGCCGCTTTCAGGAGCAGATTAAAGTGCTTGAAGGTCAGCGCGCCAATATTGATGAAGCGATTGAAGACCTGCAGAGAACCGTCACGATTGTTGAAGGTATGCTGCGCGAAAAAAGAGGCTGATTTCCAGTCCGGTCAGGTGGGGCTTTTACCCCACCTTTTTGATTTATAGCCACTTATAGGCACCTGAATTTATTCATGAAGAATACGTTCAATATTTTTCACCTATAAAATACCGGCTTATCTCCCGAACTTTCTTAATTTAATTGTTATCCAAACCATAATCTCGCAAAACGCTTGCCACGCGGATGCGATACTTCTGGAAATATTCATTTTTTCCCAGTTGCTGCGCTTCCTGATGCTTTTCCTGAGTGCGCCAGCGCTTCACAGCTTCTTCGTCCTCAAAAAATGACAGTGACAAAATTTTCTCAGGATTGGTGAGACTCTGAAATCGCTCAACAGAGATAAACCCCGGGATTTTCTCCAGTTCAGGCTTAATTGAGGCAGCCACATCCAGATAACTGGCTTTGTGGTCTGCGAAGGGTTCAACTTCAAAAATAACGGCAATCATGCTGGGAACTTTCACGGCTTGTTTGGCGATTACGGCTTTGCATGCGGCGTGGATGCAAGAGTGAGAAACGTTCTGTCTTCTTTCAGGATGAACTTTTCTCTCATAGCGAACTCATAGTTTTCGCGCCCGAGCGGGTCATTTGCAAGAGTGGCTCTGTATTCTTCATAGTGAGCCAAGCTTTGCACATTGTAGATGCCATAGGCCAATGTGGTGGAACCTTCATGAGGGGCATAGTAGCCAATCAAGTCTGCCCCACAACGCGGGATCGCCTGCCCCCAATTGCGCGCGTATTGTTGGAATTCTGCCTTTTTCGTCGGGTCTATCTGGTAGCGGATGACACAGGTGAGCATCACAAATCTCCGGTTCAGTTCGTCAATGCCACCGGTGTAGCAAGCTGGTCTGCGCTATTGTTTCGATCGTGATCGAACTATCAATTTTGCGTGTGTGCTATAGTCATCGGGCAGAATTCAAGAATGGAGCCCCACATGAAAGAAGGTCCGAATATTGCCGGGATTGCCGCGCTCATTGGAGACCCGGCACGGGCGAACATGTTGCAGGCTCTTATGACCGGCGTGGCGTTGACGGCCAGTGAACTGGCTCAGGAGGCTGGTGTTACGCCTCAGACCTCCAGTTTTCATCTGGGACGGCTGGCGGAGGCCGGATTGATTACCCTGCGCAAACAGGGGCGGCACAAGTATTACAATCTGGCAGATGCTGATGTTGCAGCTTTGCTGGAAGCTATGAGCGGCATTGCCATGCGCTCTGGCATGACGCGTGTGCGGACCGGGCCGAAGGAGCCCGCCCTGCGCAAAGCCCGTATCTGCTACAACCATCTGGCCGGAGAGTATGGGGTCCAGGCCTATGACAGTCTGCTGGCGCGAGAGTTTTTGGTGGAAGATGGTGAGCAGCTTCATCTGACCGGAGATGGCCGATCCTTCCTGAATGAGCTGGGTGTGGCGCTACCGGACAAGGAGACCAAGCGGCGGCCCTTGTGCAAATCCTGTCTGGACTGGAGTGCACGGCGGTCGCATCTGGCAGGAATTGCGGGCACCTCCCTGCTCTCCTTCTTTCTGGAGCAAGGCTGGGCCAAGCGTGTGGACGGGAGCCGCATAATCGAGTTTTCCAAAAACGGCGATTCTCGCTTTCACGCCATATTTTCCCTTTAAAATTGAGGGGCAGACAAAGCTTACCCGTCACTTTCATAGTACCAGAGGCAGGGTCCACTAAGATTTCACAGGGAAGTTATCAGGTGCAAACCCGCAGGATTCCGCGGATACGTACCTACCCCTAAGAAATTACACTTGGGTATAACTTGCCGCAGGCGCGAGGGCGCTCTATATTCCGTCACAAGTTGACGTTTACGCAAACGTTAAAGCCATGCCTCTAGGGTTGGTCGGAAGGAAAAATTGCTATGCCGAGTTATAGTGCTCCCGTCGAAGACACTCTCTTTTTGCTCAAAGATGTTTTGGGTTACGAAAAACATTCCAACTTGCCCGGGTTCTCCGAGGCGACGCCGGATCTGGTTGAAGCCATCTTGAAAGAAGGCGCAAAGTTCTCTGAGGAGATCGTGCAACCGCTGAACCATTCTGGCGATAAAGCTGGTTGTATCCGCCATGATGATGGCTCTGTGACAACGCCTCCAGGCTTTAAAGAAGCCTACAACGCCTATGTTGAAGCTGGTTGGGGTGGTCTGTCCGTTCCTGAGCAGTATGGTGGTCAGGGCCTTCCGTCCATCTTCTCCGGCATTGTGAATGAGTACATCTGTTCGGCGAATATGGCGTTTGCCATGTATCCGGGCCTGACAGCTGGCGCGATGGCTGCTCTGCATACGCATGCAAGTGACGAGATCAAGGACACTTACCTGCCTAAGATGGCAACCGGTGAGTGGACTGGCACCATGAACCTGACCGAGCCACATTGTGGTACGGATCTGGGCATGCTGCGCACCAAGGCTGTTCCGCAGGCGGATGGCTCCTACAAGATTTCCGGCACAAAGATCTTCATCTCTGCAGGTGATAACGATCTTTCCGAGAACATCATTCACCTCGTTCTGGCTCGTATCGAAGGCGCTCCTGCCGGCACCAAGGGTATTTCCCTGTTTGTTGTGCCGAAGAAGAAGCTCGATGCAGACGGCAATCCGGGTGAAATGAACGGCGTTTCCTGTGGTTCCATTGAAGAGAAGATGGGCATCCACGGCAATGCAACCTGTGTCATGAACTATGACGATGCGACTGGTTTCCTCGTTGGTGAGGAAAACAAAGGCTTGCGCGCCATGTTCGTGATGATGAACGAAGCGCGTCTTGGCGTTGGTATTCAGGGGCTGTCCCAGTCCGAAGTGGCTTACCAGAACGCAGTTATCTACGCGAAGGATCGCTTGCAGGGTCGTTCCCTGACCGGACCTAAGAACCCGGAAAAGCCAGCTGACCCGATCATCGTGCACCCGGATGTGCGCCGCGTGTTGATGACCATCCGCTCCTTTAATGAGGCAGCGCGTGCTCTTTACATGTGGACTGGCCTGCATGGCGATGTCTCTCATCTTTCCGAGGATGAAGCTGAAAGACAGTCTTCTGACGACATCATGGGTCTTCTGACCCCAGTGATCAAAGGCGTTATCACCGATAAGGGCTTTGACAACGCTGTGATGGCTCAGCAGCTTTACGGTGGTCATGGTTACATTCAGGAATGGGGTATGGAGCAGTTCGTTCGCGACGCTCGTATCGCCATGATCTATGAAGGTGCCAATGGCATTCAGGCGCTTGATCTTGTTGGCCGTAAGCTGCCAGCAAACGGTGGCCGCGCTATTCAGGCATGGTTCAAAGAAGTTGGCGCGTTCATCAAAGAGCATGAAGGCGACGAAGAGCTGACCGTTTACACCACAGCGCTGAAGCAGTCTTTGAAGGACCTTCAGGCCGCGACCATGTGGTTTATGCAGAACGCGATGAAGAACCCGGACAATGCGGGTGCCGGATCCAACGACTACATGCACCTGTTTGGCCTTGTTGCCCTTGGTTACATGTGGACCAAGATTGCGATTGCAGCAAAAGGTAAAATTGCTGAAGGCGCAAACGGCAAGGAAGACTGGCTGAACACCAAACTGACCCTTGGTACCTTCTTCATGGAGCGTATCATGCCGGAATCTTCTGCTCATCTGGCCCGCATCTCCACCGGTGCGGACACAATGATGAGTCTGGACGCAGAAGCGTTCTAATCACTTTATCGCAACTCAAGGGCCTGGGACCTATCCCGGGCTCTTGTCCTGCCCTATTCTCAATCTGATATATTAAGCTGACAGATTTTAGGAGTGCGATATGGCGGAATATGAACTTCAGTGTTTTGCGCAAAGCGGCAATGCCTACAAGGTTGCGCTGATGCTGGAGCTTTCCCAGGCATCATGGACCCCGACGTGGGTGGATTTTTTCAATGGTGCGACCCGCGATCCTGAGTTCCGCAGCGAGCAGAACGAGATGGGGGAGATTCCCGTGCTGATCCACGGGGAAACACGGCTGACCCAGTCTGCCGTGATACTGGAATACCTTTCCCAGCAGCTTGGCACATTTGGCTGGGAGAGCGAGGAAGAACGCCGGGAAATTTTGCGCTGGCTTTTCTGGGATAACCACAAGCTGACCAGCTATGTGGCAACCCTGCGCTATATGCGAGCCATGGTGAAGACCGGAGAAACCGATGTGACCCGCTTTTTTGAAGGCCGGACCATCGCCACGTTGAAGGTGCTGGACCAGCGCCTTGCGAACAGTGACTTCCTTGTTGGAAATCGCCCGACAATCGCAGACCTTTCGGTGTGCGGATACTTGTTTTGGCCAGAAGAGATTGGTGTGGACTTCGGCCCTTATTCAAATGTGAATGCATGGCTTGAGCGGATTAAGGCCCTGCCCCATTGGGTAGCCCCTTATGACCTGATGCCCGGCCACCCCTTGCCTACACCAGCCTGACCAATTTTTGCGGAGGACAATATGGCAGACGCCCTTATATTCGATCATGTGCGCACCCCACGCGGGCGCGGCAAGAAAGACGGCTCCTTGCATGAAGTTTCGACAGCGCGCCTTGCAGCGAACGCTCTTGAAGCCATCAGAGACCGTAATGAGCTTGATACCAAGCTTGTAGATGACGTTGTGCTTGGCTGTGTTGACCCAGTGGGTGACGCAGGCTCTGACATTGCACGCGCTGCTGTCTTCGCAGCAGATTATGACCGCTCAGTCCCGGGTATCCAGATCAACCGCTTTTGTGCGTCTGGTCTGGATGCGGTGAATATGGGTGCCTCCCAGATCATGGCCGGTCAGAACCAGCTGGTTATTTCCGGCGGTGTTGAAGCGATGAGCCGTGTTGGTCTTGGTGCTTCTGGTGGCCCTTGGCCTGCTGACCCGCAGGTGGCTATTCCTGCTTACTTCATGCCTCAGGGTGTTTCGGCTGACCTGATCTCCACCAAATACGGGTTCTCCCGTGATGACGTGGATGCATATTCTGTAGAAAGCCAGCGCCGTGCGAAACAGGCATGGGATGAAGGCCGCTTCAAGAACTCAGTTGTTCCTGTGCGCGACATCAATGGCCTGACCATTTTGGACCGTGATGAGCACATGCGCCCTGAAACAAACATGCAGTCCCTTGCAGGTTTGAACCCATCCTTTGAGATGATGGGCAGTATGGGTGGCTTTAACGCTGTTGGTATTCAGGCACATCCTGAGATCGAAAAGATCAACCACATGCACCATGCTGGTAACTCCTCCGGTATCGTGGATGGTGCTGCGGCTGTGTTGATGGGTACGAAAGAAGCTGGCGAGGCTTATGGCCTGAAAGCACGCGCACGCATCAAAGCGTTTGCAAACATCGGTTCTGATCCGGCTTTGATGCTGACAGGTCCGGTTGATGTGACCGAGAAGCTTTTGAAAAACGCTGGCATGGAAATTGGCGATATCGACCTGTTTGAGCTGAACGAAGCCTTTGCTGCTGTTGTTCTGCGCTACATGCAGGCGTTTGAGATTGACCACGCCAACATGAACGTAAACGGTGGTGCAATTGCAATGGGTCACCCGCTTGGTGCAACCGGCGCAATGATCCTTGGTACAGTTCTTGATGAGCTGGAACGCCAGGACAAAAACACAGCTCTTGTTACGCTGTGTATTGGTGCTGGCATGGGCACAGCAACCATCATTGAGCGCGTTTAAGGGGAGAGACGAACATGACTTACACACACTTTACCCTTGAAACCGATGCGGACGGCTTTGCAGTTCTGAAATGGGACTCGCCTGAAAAGCCGATGAACGTGTTTGACGAGTCCGTCATTAACGAGCTGGACAAAATCATCGACGACATCACCGCTGATGACGCCATCAAAGGTGTTGTGGTTGCGTCTGGCAAGAAAGCGTTTTCCGCTGGTGCTGACCTTTCCATGATTGGCAAGGCTCTTGCCGGCTTTAAAAAGCGTCAGTGCGTTGACCCGGAAGGCGCTGCGAAAGAACTGTTTGAAGGCACTCGCAAGCTTTCTCTCGTGTTCCGTAAAATGGAAACCTCCGGCAAGCCATATGTGGCAGCGATCAACGGCGTTTCCATGGGCGGTGGCACCGAGCTGGCGCTGGCCTGTCATAAGCGTATCGGCGCTGAGGAAAGCCTGAAGATGGCTCTTCCTGAAGTGAAGGTTGGCCTGTTCCCAGGTGCTGGCGGCACACAACGTGTTATGCGCCTGGTTGGTGACCTTCAGGGCGGTCTGCAATTCCTGCTGATGGGTCAGAACCTTGATGCGAAGAAGGCCATGCGCCTGAAGCTGATTGACGCTGTTGCGCCAGAAGCTGAGCTGGTTTCTGCTGCCAAGAAGATGCTGAGCGAAGGTGTTGACCCAGTTGCGCCTTGGGACAAGAAGGGCTTCAAAATCCCAACCGGTAAGGTTTACTCCCCATCCGGTATGCAGTTCTGGCCTGCTGCGAACGCGATTTACCGTCAGAACACCTACGACAACTACCCGGGCGCACGCTACATGCTGCACTCTGTTGTTGAAGGCCTGATGGTACCAATGGACACTGGCCTGACCATTGAGAGCCGCTACTTTGCCCATGTTCTGCAGAGCAAGGAAGCTGCCGCTATGGTTCGCTCCCTGTTTGGTTCCATGCAGGAGCTGAACAAAGGGGCTCGCCGCCCTGCTGGTGTGCCTGAGACACAACTGAAGAAGGTTGGTGTGCTTGGTGCTGGCATGATGGGTGCAGGCATTGCTTACGTGACAGCGAAAGCTGGCCTTGAGGTTGTTCTGATCGACCAGTCTCAGGAAGCTGCTGACAAAGGCAAAGCTTACTCTGAAGGCCTTTTGGACAAAGCCATCAAGCGCAGCAAGTCTACTCCTGAGAAAAAAGAGAAGCTGCTGAGCCTGATCACTGCGACCACTGACTACAACGCCCTGAGCGATGTAGACTTGGTAATCGAAGCTGTGTTCGAAGACCGTGAAGTGAAACGCGTTGTGACCGAGAAAGCAGAAGCAGCAATGCCAGCTTCCGCAGTTTATGCGTCCAACACGTCTACTCTTCCGATCACCTCACTGGCAGAAGCGTCATCGCGTCCAGCTGACTTCATCGGCATTCACTTCTTCTCCCCAGTGGACAAGATGATGCTTGTTGAGATCATTTTGGGTGAGAAGACTGAGGACAAGGCAACAGCTGTTGCTCTGGACTACGTGAAGGCCATCAAGAAGACCCCGATTGTTGTGAATGACAGCCGTGGTTTTTACACCTCCCGCGTGGTCGGCACTTACGTTCGTGAAGGCATCATGATGCTTTCCGATGGTGTTCCGGCAGCTATGATCGAGAACGCTGGCAAGATGGCAGGCATGCCTGTTGGTCCGCTGTCTCTGGGTGATGAAGTTGCTCTGGACCTTGCCTGGAAGATTAAGGAAGCGACCAAGAAAGACCTTGGCGATGCTTATCCTACCAGCGGTTTTGACACCATTTTGGATGCAATGGTTGTTAAGAACGAGCGTTTTGGCCGTAAGAACACCAAGGGCTTTTACGACTACAAAGGCAAGGACAAGGCTCTGTGGCCTGGCATTACTGACATCACAGGTCCATCCAAGTCTGCCGATGAGTTTGACATTGAAGAACTGAAGGACCGTCTTTTGGGCATTCAGGCTCTTGAAACCGCACGCGTGTTTGAAGAGAACTGCCTGACGGACGTTCGTGAAGCAGACGTTGGCTCTATCCTGGGCTTTGGCTTTGCACCGTTCTCCGGTGGCACGCTGTCCTACATCGACGGCATTGGCACCAAAGAGTTCGTAGAGCGCTGTGACAAGCTGGCTGCAAAATGGGGCGACCGCTTCGCACCAAACAAACAGCTGCGCGCAATGGCAGACGCTGGCGAGACCTACTACGGTAAGTTCTCCCCCGCAGAGGCTGTCGCAGAGGCTGCTGAGTAAGACAGGCCAGGCTGAGCTTTATTGCTCAGCCCTCTGGTTTGAGATTGAAGCGCCGGTGGGAGAAATCTCGCCGGCGTTTTTCTCTAGCAAGTTGCTAAAATCAATTTTATCAGCTTCCTCTTTGATATGTATAGTTCCGAAGACTGCAAGCCCAGAAATCACCCCGACGCACCAAAAATGTAAGACCCTTTTGATGACGTGTAGATTTTCTCTACCGCTTTTCTTTTTTGACAACTGGGTCCATTGCGCAAGGCTGCAGACAACACTGTAGAAGAAGTAAAAGGCAGAAACAGCGAGAAGAAATAAATAAAGAGAATAGGGCATGTGGCTATCGCCTTTCGAAATGAGGGCCGCTCTCAGAGCGTTTGCTAGGCCTCGTCGTGTTTCATCATATCCCCCTATGATGATATTGTCTCTGCCTCTTGATTACACCTGCCCCTTGCGATGTGCTGAAGGACACTCGCGAAGCCTGTCAAATCCTATACCAGAGGTTGATGATAATAATGTAGCAAAGATCTCGCGATGCCTATCAATACCCAGCGCCTCACCAATGTTCAGTCCACGCATCCGTTGCAGGCAGCAGCAGGTGCACAAAACGTGCAAAGCGCTAATAAAGCTGTCGAGGTTGGGCAGTCATGGAAGGGAAGCCTCAGCTGGCAATCAGGGGCGACACCGCTTGAAGACAACTCCCACTTTCGCGATCACCTGACCAACCAGGCTGCTTTGCTACAGCCCACTGCGCACAGCTGCATGAACTGCAAGGAAGCTGTTCTGCTGATGGGGCTTAAGGCATATGCGGACACACCGGAGAGCAACCGGGTCATTCGCGAGCTGGAAGACAATCTCAACTACGACATTGGCTACAATGAAATTCTGGATGGGGTTGTCGGGTATGACGACAGCGAGCCAGCAATCTCCTTTGAAGCGGGTGATGTGGTGTTCTTTTTTGCGGACACGCATGTGGCATTGGGAGCGGAAGACGGCAAGATGCTGAGCCTGTGGTTTGGACCGGGCGATAGCAGCAATCTCCAGGAGGCTGGCCCGGACGAGCTTTTTCAGCTGACAAAAGAAAATCCTGAGACCTACTATCAGGCCGCTAAAGGCTGGTTCAATGTAGAATCCGGCGATTATGAAATTGAACTCCAGTTTCTGGAGGTTAAGTCTCAGTTACAGGATGCGTTGGAAGAGAGCGGGACACTTTCAGACACCCAGCGCTATGAGTTCAGAGATAAAATTGACGGACTGCTCCGACAAGCTGGTGCTGATCCCAACAATGCCTGGGAGTTCATCACCGTCGCCAAGCAGCCTTTAGAAGTCCTTGGGACGTAAAGGCCAGTTTCACGCCTCACTTACTTCGAGAGAGCACTTTGCCGCATACTCATAGTAGTTGTTGGAGCCTTCTGAATGGGTCACGCAAAAGCTGTGGCGCTGGTAGAAATCGTTAGCGCGGCTGAAGCGGAGGGCGTCGAGGCGGATGGGTTTGTTTTGCTCATCCGCTTGATCCTTGATCTGTTGCAGGATCTTTGAACCGAGGCCGAGGCCTTGTGCTTCAGGCAGCAGATAGAACATGTCCAGATACAGATGATCGGGGTGGTTCAGGACCACGAAAAAGCCGACTGTCTTGCCGCTCTTCTGGATCTTCCAGGTCTTCTCAGGTGCGTATTCGCTTAGGAAGATCTCTCGGGCTTTATCGTGATGAAACAGCCCATTGGCTTCCGCACTTTCCTTCATAGCGGTGTAGCGAATGTGCTGGAGTTCTTCGAAGTCTTCCTGAGAAGCGGTTTGGAGTTGGAAGGCTGATTCTGGCATAAATTCGTAGTAGTTGTTGAACTCCACGTTGTGCGTGAAGTTGAAGCCTTGCGCCAGATAGAACTTGTTGGAGTTGCTGATACGCAGCGCTCCAAGCTGGATTGGCTTGTTCAGCTGCGTAGCTTGTTCTTTGATGTTTGTAACAATCTGCCCACCGATACCCTGCCCTTGGGTTGTTGGGTGCAGGTAGATCATATCAAGATGGATGTAGTCCTGATATTCATGCACCGATGTAAAGCCGAGCAACTCTTCGTTCTGCACAATCTTTAGCGTTGCCTCGGACTTGAAGTCTTCAAAGAAATGCCTGCGCGCAAGGGCATAGTCCGTGAGATTGTTGGCTGCCCATTCGTCTTTCATCGCTTCATGGCGCAGGTCTGCGAGCTGTTCGATATCTTTGGGTTCAGCGCGTTTCAGAATGAAAGTTGGTGCACTCTGCGGCATGCTTTCCAGCGGGAGTTCGTAGTAGTTGTCGAACTCTGCACTGTGGGTGTGCTGGAAACCGTAGCGCAGATAGAAGGCGTTGGCTTTGCTTTGTTTCAATGCACCCAGGCGGATTGGCTTTCCTTTTGAGAACGCATGCGCTTTGATCCGGGAGATCACGGCGGCTCCTATGCCACCTCCCTGAGCGCTTGGGTGGATGTAGAGGTGGTCGAGCCAGATGTAATCCTGGCGGTCCCGTAGTACATAGAACCCCAAAATCTGTTGTCCTGAGACGAGTTTGAAGGTGTCTTCACAGACAAAGCTGTTCAAGAAACGTTCGCGCGCTCGTTCGGGATCAAAACGGCCCAGCGCTTCAAGGCTTTCGCGCATGGACTGGACGCGGATGTTTGCGAGGAGGTCTGCGTCTTCCGGTTCCGCAGCGTAGACAATAAACGGCACACCAATAACTTTCAGCAATAACCTGAGCGTACAATTTGGATTTGCATCTATGCAATATCCCTCAGGCTTCCTATATAGAAATCAATGTTAAGCAGTATGCACTAAACTTAGGACAGTCAAACTGCTTTGACCTTTTATTACAGTGCGTTTCCTTATCCGAAAAGCGGTTTCCGGCATTCGGGGATACGCTTTGGTGTAGCGGAGATTTTGATGTCAAACGATAAGTTCAACCGTTTTCTTGGAGACTCGCCGGGGCGCGTTCTCATTCGGCTGATTTTTCTATCTTTGATTGTCGGGATTGTTTTGTCTGCGCTGGACTTTTCACCGCTGAGCCTGATTTATTCCGTGCAGGATTTCTTTGTCAGGATCTGGAATATGGGCTTCTCAGCGATTGAACGCTTTGGCTCCTACTTCTTCCTTGGAGCCATCGTCGTGGTGCCACTGTGGTTCATTACTCGCCTTATGAACTGGCGCGGGCGTTAACCGCGCCTGCTCCGGCAGAGAAACCACTACTGCATACAGATGTTGTGTATGTTGGTTGACAGGTTGTCGAAGATCTCCGGATCTTCGCTCGTGTTGCCAATCAAAACGGCAACTTCCAGTGCTGCAAGCACGAAATCGGATTTCACCAGCGCTTCTTCAGAGGACCAGCTGCCACTGTATTCCAACAGGTCCGCCAACCAGACACGGTTGCGGCGCGCGAAAGTCGCAGCAAGTTCCTGAAGCTCATCCGGCAGTTCTTCATCCTTGTCGCCCAGCACTGCTGAGAGGAACAGCTCACCACCGTCTGCCATGCCTGCCTGAAAGGCGGCAATGTAGGTATCCAGCGCTCTGCGAAAGTGAAGAGTTTGCGTGGCAGGGTCACCCAGGATCTGCAGGAAGCGGTCGATATACCTTTGCAGCACGGCATGCTCTACCCCCTTTTTGGAAGAGAACATTTTCGAGATATCCTGCTCGCTTGTTCCAGTACTGCTGGCAAGCTGGTCGACATCCAAGCCCAACAGCCCGCTTTCCCGGATCATGTAATCCGCAGTATCCAGTACAACGCTTCTATTGGTGACTACAACACCCATATGTGTCTCCTAGCCTTCCGAGGCATTTTATTTGCACTTTACGGAGGGGATACTGCGCATTTTTCATAAAATGGCAAGACACATTTACCTATTCAGTTCTTAATGGTAGAATATTACATTTAACTAAAATTTTATATAAATAGGACTTGTTTTTGAATCATAAGTACTTCGCTGCCACACGGTACAGATTTGAATGCCGGTTAACCAATAGTCGAAGATTATACGAATAACCACCTCCCAGCACACCTGCAAGTGGAAGCCCCTCATTCCTTACCAGTTTAAAGACCAGTTCCTCTCGTTTTCGCAGCCCCTCATCAGACAGTGCAAGACGCCCTAAACGGTCATCATGATGAGGGTCGACACCTGCATTGAAGAACACCAGATCGGCTTTGAAGGTGTTGAGAACATGTTTGAGCGTGTCCTCCAAGATCTCAAGATATTCGTCATCCTCCATGCCATCGGTCAGGGGTACATCCAATGTGGAGGCCTTCTTGCGGACGGGGTAGTTCTTTTCTGAATGGAGGGAGAGTGTGAAGACGCTGGTGTCATGAGCGAAGATATCGGCAGTCCCGTCTCCCTGATGGACATCCAGATCAACAATGAGCACGCGGCGTACCATGCGCATGGCCTGTACCGCCCTCACCGCGACGGCGACATCGTTGAACACGCAAAATCCTGCTCCTTGTGCAATGCGGGCATGGTGCGACCCACCGGCGGTGTTGCAGGCGACGCCATACTCCAGCGCCAGCATTGCCGTGAGCAGAGACCCACCTGTTGCGCATTGCGCACGGAAGGAAACGCTTTGGGTCATAGGAAAGCCGATCTCGCGCACGATGGCGTGGGGAACATTGCAGCTGAGAACCTGATCTACATAGTCTTTTGCATGTACCCGCAGCAGGTCTTGTCTGGAGATTGGCTCCGGCTCGTGGAAATCATAGAGTGCACCGTCTGGATCGGTTTGCTTCAACCACTGAGCTACTTCCGCATATTTGCGCATTGGAAACCGGTGGTTTTCCGGAATGTCTGCCGTGTATGCAGGATGGTGCACGATTGGGAGCTTCACAGGGGCAGTACCTTCTCTGAAATCACTTTTGCTTTGTCGTTTCCTGATCCGAAAACTGGTTCCCATGCTTGGGAGATACACTCTTATCTATAGCAGGTCTGCGCAATATGGTATGGACAAACGCAGAACAAACCAATATGCCAATGATACTTTGATTATCCAATCCATTTTGAGCTGCTTGCTGGTGCTGCACTCGTTCGTTTGAAGGTTTCCCGCGTGTCTACAAGTTTCAAGGTGACGAACCGCTCTTTCCTTGCGCTCGCCGTTCCTATGACACTGGCGTATATCTCTACTCCATTGCTGGGGTTAGTTGATACTGCTGTGATTGGACAGCTGCATGATGCGGCCCTTTTGGGTGGGTTGGCTGTTGGCACGATCCTTTTTGATGTGATCGGCGCTTTCTTCTATTTCTTACGCGCAGGAACGACAGGCCTTGCTGCACAGGCTCTTGGTGCCAACAATGGCAATGAACTGCGTGCCGTGCTCGCCCGTGCCCTTTTGCTGGGTATTATTGGTGGCATTGTCGTCATCTTTTTACAGTGGCCGCTTCTGACGTTTGGCTTGCCCATTATTGGCGGGACGGATGCGGTGCAGGAAGCTGCGGCGACATACTTTGCGATCCGTGCGTTTTCAGCACCGTTTGTGCTTGCCAACTATTCTATTCTTGGCTGGTATCTGGGCCTCAGCAAAGCCGGTATCGGACTGCTTATTCAGACCTTCCTGAATGTCATCAATATGGTGCTTTCTGTTGTGTTTGTGCTCGGGTTTGATTGGGGCATTCCCGGTGTTGCTGTGGCAACCTTTATTGCCGAGATGCTGACATTTGGCCTTGGTCTTTTTCTGATCAAGCGCGAACTCCGCGGCGCGCGTTTACCTTCGTTTTCTCAGATCATCATTTGGGAGAAACTGAAGCCGATGCTGGCGTTGAACCGGGACATCATGATCCGGTCCATGGTGATGCTGTTTGCCTTCGGCTTCTTTACCTCTCGCAGTGCTGCTCAGGGAGAAGTGGTGCTTGCCGCCAATGCTGTGCTTGAGAAGTTCATTCTGATCGCAGCATTCTTTCTGGATGGTACGGCATCAGCTGCAGAACAGGTAATAGGGCAAGCAATCGGGGCCAAACAGCGGACTGCCTTCCGCAAAGCCCTGCGGCTCTCCATCGGCTGGGGCTTTGGGCTTTCCTTTGGTGCGGCAGTCGTGTTGTGGGTGGCTGGCGGACCGGTTATTGACCTGCTGACAACACATACAGAGGTGCGAGAAACAGCACGTACCTATATGATCTGGGCTGGACTGACGCCGATCATTGGCACACTGGCCTTCCAGATGGATGGTGTATTTATTGGCGCAACATGGTCTCAGGATATGCGGAACTCTGTTGTGGTCTCCACCATCCTGTTTCTTGCCAGCTATTACCTGCTTTATCCGCTCTACGGAAACCACGGTCTGTGGTTCTCATTGCTGGTGTTCTTCGGGGCGCGTGGTTTGACCCTTAGTTATCTGTGTGTGGTTCGCGAACGCCAGTATTTTGGAGCTCTCCAAAAGGCATAATTTCAGGACTTCCTCAGCTGAAAGCAGCTTGTCTTGCCCGATATGCATACCCGGGCAAGACGCAAGTCACGTGCTAAGCAATGTCGATGGTGACTTTGCCCATGTGCTGTGCCTGATCCATGTAGGCATAGGCTTCGTCGATCTGGGACATGGAGAAAGATTTGTCTATGAGCGGTTTGATCTGGTGCTTGGAGACAAACGCACACAGGTTCTCAAAATAAGCGCGGGAGCCGACCAGAACACCTGACAGCGACGAGTTATTCAGGACAAGCTGGCTGATATTCTCAGGGGCGTGTGCCCAACCAGTCAGAACACCCACTTGTGTAATCAGGCCATGAGCGGCTACGGCACGTATGGATCGCTCCAGTGTTTCCTTCCCGCCAAGGTCCAGAACCACATCAGCGCCGTGCCCATCTGTCAGTTTTCTTAGCTCGACATCCCAATCCGGTGTGGTTTTATAGTTGATCGTTATGTCTGCTCCCATCTCCTTTGCTTTCTCTAGCTTTTCATCTGAAGAGCTGATGAGGACAACGCAGGCTCCAAACGCTTTGGCGAGTTGCAGAGCGAAGATGGCAACACCACCCGTGCCTTGTATCAGGACAGTGTCCTCTGGTCGCAAAGCCCGGTGTTGCTCAAAAAGGGCATGCCATGCTGTGACGCCGGCGCACGGAAGTGTTGCGGCTTCCTGAAAGCTCATATGATCTGGCACACCCACAAGAGTATCCTGATGAAACTGCGCTTGCTCTCTTAAAACGCCCGGCTGATCAGCTGAGCTGATTGCGGAAGATAATGCGCTTGGCTGGAATGGGCCTTCGAGCCAATCCTGAAAGAAGGTTGGCATGACACGGTCGCCAACAGACCATTTTGTGACTTGCTCACCTACAGCAATGACTTCCCCTGCCCCGTCGGACAAAGGCACAAGATCCGCTGGCATTTCACCGTACTGGCCTTTTCGGATCATCTGATCTCGTGCATTCAGGCTTGCAGACTGCAGGGCAATTTTCACTTCGAATGGTCCGAGCGGTTCTGAAGGGAACCTGTGGGAGCTGAATGTATTTCCGTTTAAAACGATACCCTGATGATAACTTTGCGCGTGATTAGGAACGGTCATTGAATGATCTCTTAATGAAATTATATGGGGCAGGCCTTGGCTGCCTTGAAGGTTTTGTTGAGTTGATGCGCCTGATCACACAACGCAGGCAACGTGCTGCTTGATGTGATCAGGCGTGGCACTTGCTTTTAGCTGGCAAGTTTGCTTGCAATTGTTGCGACGTGGCGCCCCTGGTCACGGGCCAGTTTCAACTCATCCTCACTTGGCTGGCGAGAGCCATCCGGGCCAGCAATGGTGCTGGCGCCATATGGGGAACCACCGCGCACTTCAGTGATATTGAAGAGTTCCGGACTTGAGTACGGCAGGCCAACAATCATCATGCCGTGGTGCGCCAGTGTCGACCAGAAGCTGGTGATGGTTGTCTCGTTACCACCACCTGTTCCAGTGGATGTAAACACCGAGCCGACTTTACCAATCAGCTTGCCACCAGCCCACAACCCTCCGGTTTGATCCAGAAAGTTACGCATCTGCGATGCCATATTGCCAAAGCGCGTTGGGGTACCAAAGATGATGGCGTCATAATCCGCCAGCTCACCCGGCTGCGCAATCGGCGCTTTTTGATCAAGCTTGAAGTGACCGTTTACCGCAACTTCTTCCGGCACAAGTTCCGGTACGCGCTTTACAACCACAGTTGTTCCAGCGACATCTTCAGCCCCCTCACGGATGGCCTCTGCCATGGTTTCGATGTGGCCGTAGCTTGAATAATATAAAACGAGAACTTTGGTCATGGGTCTTCCTTCATGTTGCTCTTACAGTGAAGGTAAAGCACCGACATAAATGAACAATATCACATTAAATAGAATGTCTGTTCATTATATATTGACAGTTGTAGAGATTTTCGTGCCACTCAGTGGACGGCGGATATCTTTGGCTGGTGTTCTCACAAAGAAAAAGGCCAGACTTCCTGCGAAGCCCGGCCTCATTTATCGATAGGTGTGAGCCTCAGTTCTCCAGCGATTTATCAGCCCAGATGTCATTGTCGATGCCGACAAGTTCCTGCAAGTTGGCAACCTTGCGGGCAGCAACGAGGCGGGACAGATGGTGGTTGATCTTCTTCACCAGCGTTTGTCCCTCATAAACCATGCCGGAATAAAGCTGGATCTGGTTTGCGCCTGCAAAGATCTTCGCTGCGGCTTTTTCTGGTGTGTCTACACCACCAACGCCAAAGAGCGGCAGATCCGGACCGACTGCACGTCGGGTTTTCGCCAATGCAATGGTGGCTCGTTCAAACAGCGGTGCGCCTGACAACCCGCCTGCTTCTTTGGCCTGCAGCTGATCCTTCAGCGTGGCTGGACGGGCGATGGTGGTGTTGGAGACAATCATGCCATCGACGTTGCTGGTCAGGACGACTTCTGCGATTTCCTTGAGCGCCTCGTCGGTCACGTCTGGGGCGATTTTGAGCATGACGGGCACCTTACGGCCCAGGCGGTCTTCTTGCTCGTTGCGCGCTTCCATAATGGCGGTGAGCAGATGCCCCAGTGCATCCTTCTCCTGCAAGTCCCGCAGGCCGGGTGTGTTGGGAGAGGAAATATTGGCCGTCAGGTAGTCCGCCAGTTCTGCAAAGCGCTTTACACCCAGAACATAGTCCGCAACGCGATCCTCTGAGAGCTTGTTAGCGCCAACGTTGATGCCAAGCACTCCCGGCGTGCGGCCAGCTTTGCGGATGCGCTCGTAGACGACATCGTGGCCGTCATTGTTGAAGCCATAACGATTGATAACGGCGCGGTCTGCACTCAGGCGGAAATTCCTAGGCTTTGGATTACCTTCCTGCGGCAGAGGGGTGACCGTTCCCACTTCAACGTGCCCAAAGCCAAGTTTCATCAGCGGCGCGATGGCTTCGGCATTTTTGTCGAAGCCTGCTGCCATGCCCACCGGGTTCTTAAAAGTCAGATCGCCCCACTTGTATTCGAGAGCCTTGTCCTCGATCTGGCCGAATGTCGGCGCGAAACCTGAGGCCAGCATCTTGATGGTTGCGTTGTGGGAGGTCTCCGGGTCCAGACAATGCAGTGCCCGGATACCGACTTTGTTTATGAGGTTTTCAATCGACATTTACAGCTCCGGAAACTCGTGATTGCCATTTGCATCCAATGGCAAAGGTTTGACCCATATAGCTTTGGAGGTGGGAAACTTGCCATAGAGATGCGGAAAGAGCGTTCCACCCCGGGAGGCTTCCCACTTCATTTGCTCTGCAGGGAAATCTTCGCTGTCAACGGCAATCAGCAGCAAGTCGGTTTGTCCCGCAAAGTACAGCGCTGCTGTTTCTTTTACGGTCTCGGCGCTGGAAAAGTGGATATAACCATCGGCCAGATCGATCGGTGCACCCGCAAAGAAACCGGCTGCTTCAGCTTCTTGCCAAAGCGCCCTGGGGGCGATCTTGAATATGAGGGACATGGGACTTGCCTTTCAGGAGAGACGTCTACTCAACTGAAGTCATGCTCTTACATCCACAAATCAGTGGCTGGCAACCCCTCTCTTTCGTCTAGAGCTTGCAATAGGATTTTATTCACCACATACAAGATTTCTTTGAGATGCGGGCGCAGTTGGCGTTTTAAGTCATATCTGCGTTCGTTTCAGGTGACGCCGGTGCTGCCGCAGGAGGATATATGCTGGATCACGAACACCTTTGGGCCGCACTTGATAAGCTGGCTGCGCAGCATCAACTGACGCCCTCAGGACTGGCGCGCAGAGCTGGGCTTGATCCGACCTCTTTCAATCCTTCCAAGCGGTTCGCTGCAGATGGTCGTCCGCGTTGGCCTTCCACAGAGTCGCTTGCCAAGGTGCTGGAAGTCACCCAGATGTCTTTTCTGGACTTTGCCGCTTTGCTACAAGATAAAACCGAGATTTCAACTACACATTTCAGGTCTTTTCCAGCTTTTCTTTGCACGAGTGATGAGTTGAGGGAGGTTGATCCGCAGCAGCTTTCCGATTTTCAGTTGGACAAATTCTGCGATAGCTTCATTTTTCCGAGTTCTCAGAGTGAGAAATTCTTCGCGCTTGAAGTTTCGAGTAATAGTTTTGAACCATACTACAGGGAAGGACAAATTCTCATCGTCTCTCCCGAGGCTTCTTTGCGGCGGCATGATCATGTTTTGATAGCAACCAAATCCGGAGTTCTTCATTGCGGTGCTTTGCAACGGCAAACAAACGAGCGCATTGAATTTCGACGGGACACTCCTGACGATAAGCCAAGGGTGGTTCAGGTTGCAGATCTGGTTTGGACAGCAAGAGTTTCATGGGTGAGCCAATAAGCAAACAGGGCGCTTATGCGGATTACCAAGACCACGAGTATTCTTTTTGGAGCTTTGCTTCTTGGCGCCGGGTTTTATGCGCTGACAGAGTACAATGCAGCGACAGCCTTGCGTGGGAATGCGCGCACATTGTACCGCCCTTCTTCGTTTCCTATTGAGCATCAGCCGACAGCAGAGGAGAAGCAGCGGGAGCTGGCTGCGCTTGAAGCTGCCCGTGTTGCAGCTGAGGCGAAAATTCCAAAGACGCCGCCCAAGCATCCTCAAACACTTCGCAATGTTGGCGGCAGTCGCACGCCCCCTCCTCCTGTAACGACACAGCTCCAACGCGTTGCACATGTTAAAGTACCTCGCAAATCCAAGCAGCCTCCTCCGAAGGAACTCGTGCTGTATCGCCCTGTTGCCGTTGACGGTGCAACTCTAAGTGATAAAAAGAAGAGAATATCCCTTCATCACATTCAGCCTGTACCGCTCAGCACAACATGCCCCAGTGAAGATGGTGAAAGATGGCCGTGCGGTATCAGAGCGCGGACGGCTTTGCGTGCTTTTATCCGCCAGAAGCGTGTCACCTGCTCAGATATGAAATCAGTGCAAACAGATGAATATGCTGCTTCCTGCAGTGTGGGCAAACATGATCTTGCCACTTGGCTGATTGAAAATGGTTGGGCCAAGGCTGAACGGGATGCGCCAGTTTCACTGAAAGAGATCGCGGCACGGGCTCGGCGGTCTGAGCAAGGCATCTGGCGTTCCAAGCTGGTTCAGCTGAGCGAGGATGAAACCGCAACACTGGTAAACTCCTGGGAGGAGCTGGATGATGACAGCACCTCAACCACACCGCTGGTGATGGAAGGAGAGCCTGCAATAATCTGGCGTCCACGCAACAGCGCGGCTGCGGAGACGTCTGCCACCGAATAATTCATTTTTTACAGGGCCTTGGAGAATAAAAACATAATGTCAGGGTTTTGGAATACACTTAAACGAGAGGCCTGCTTTCTTGCAGGTGCAGCAACCACAGTCTTCTTCTTTCTGGCTGGGGCGGATCTCTTATTGCCCACCTCCGGTCTCTTTGTGCAGATGTTCTGTTTCATCTGGCTTTTCGGTGTCATGCTATGGTGCGCCTTTGGCGTGGTGCGCCATGCAGACTGTCTGGCCGTCATTCTTGGTGAGCCCTATGGAACGTTGATCCTGACGCTCTCGGTGATCGGCATTGAGGTCTCCCTGATCGTTTCCATTATGCTTACAGGTGGGACGAATGAGCCTCTGGCCCGGGATACGATGCTGGCGGTGCTCAATATCGTGCTGAATGGCATGGTGGGCATCAGTCTGCTTCTGGGAGGGCTCAAGTACGGGGAACAGCCTTTCAACACACAGGGCGCCCGCTCTTTCCTTTCAGTCCTAATTCCGCTCGCTACTTTTTCTCTGATCCTTCCCCGCTATACGACCTCAACAGCTGACCCTTCCCTTTCGACGGGACAGCAGATCTCGTTTGCGGTGATGATCAGTCTGCTCTATGCGATCTTCCTTGCCACTCAGAGCATCCGGCATAAGTCTTTCTTCATTCAGCCTAAACCACACTCTGGTGTGGCTCTGTCATTTCTGATGGCGAAGGATGAAGCGGAAGACGATAAGCATGCCCACGATGATGATGATCATCATGACCTGGAGATCTATTCAACCAGCTATCACGCGATCTTCCTGATCCTGACCATGCTGCCGATTGTTCTGCTTTCCAAAAAATTCGCGGTGCTGGTGGACTTTGGCATTGCCAGCTTTCATATGCCTGCTGCGTTTGGTGGTGTTCTCGTTGCGCTTCTGGTTCTTACTCCTGAAGGCTTGGGCAGCTTCCGTGCGGCGCTCTCAAACAGGTTACAACGCTCCGTGAACATCTGTCTTGGATCAGCTCTGGCGACCATCGGTTTGACAGTCCCGGCTGTTCTGATCGCAGCCGGGATCTTTGACATTCACATTGTGCTGGGTGTGAAGGATACGGACATGATCCTGCTCCTCCTGACACTCATTTTGAGTATGATCACGTTTACCGGCAGCCGAACGAACGCCCTACAGGGCGCTGTCCATCTGGTGTTGTTTATCTTCTACTTCATTCTGATCTTCCAGCCCTAGCAGATCACGCTCGACCAACTCGTTGATCACATGATCCACCCAGTGCTGATTACCAATCGGTGCTGCGTGGATTCCGTCCTCGCAGAAACCCTCAGCCGTGATCCCCGGAGTGACAGAGATAGCAATGGCACCGCGCTCATGGCACAGCTGCGTGCCGACACGATTGATCATCTGCCGGCGAGGCTCCAGTACAGCGCCTAGTCCCCACGAGAGCGCGGGCACGTTCATTGGTGACATGAGGTTGGACCAGTAAATCCGGGCATGAGGGTACTTGCTACGCAATGCATAAATCAGCTCGCCGAACCCTTTCTTCCAGGCTTTGCCAGAACGGAAGTTCTTCAGGTCATTGAAACCGATACTGATGTAAATGTGTGTGTAATCGGCGTGCGGCAGATTGGGGACGACCACATCACGGATTTGGCTGGAAGTTGCAGAGTTGTTGCCAGCAGCCCGCCATTTAACAGGCCGTCCGGATACCTCTGCCATTTTGTGAGCCATCTTGCAGGTCAAGCCATTTGTCGTGTGGTCCAGCCCCACTCCGGCAACGGAGGAATCACCAACAACAAGCAGGTTGATCAACTGGCCCTGACCGGGAACCGCACCAAATTGCGGTCCTGGTGCTGGTGACAGCCTTAGGGAATTAGCACGGGCACGTAAGCCTTCGAAAATGTAGACGGGTAAAAGCGCCCAAGTTAGCCAGCTAGGAAAAGACATTAAAAAAGCCCCCTCGTTTGAGGGGGCTAATTCATCACGCTGCAAGCTCTCCTGCAAGTGCTTTTGCAATCAAACTACGAGTTTCCGGAATACCGTAGAGGGCGATAAAGGAACCAAAGCGTGGACCTTTCTCCTGCCCCAGAAGTACTTGATAAATAGCAGAGAAAAAGGTCTGCGCGACACCAGGGCGTCCATCTGGACCCGGCTTTGCGGTGTTCTGGTAACGCTCAATATTACGACCAATGTCGTAAATTGCGTTTTGGATATCGCCGCCGTCAGTCTCTGCTGGCAGGCCAGCAAGCACTTCATCCAGCTTGGTGAGCATTTCTGTCTCAACTTCATCTGCTGCTTTGAACTTCTTCGTTGGCTTCACGAAGTCGTCGTAATAGCGGATGGCGTAGCCAACCAACTCATCCAGCATCTTATGCGTTGCAGCAGAAGAGCCCGGTGCGTAGCGGGAGATGAACGCCCACAGCACGTCCTTGTTCTCTGCGTTAGATGCAGACACCAGGTTGAGCAGCATTGCGAAGGAGATCGGCATCTCTTCTTTCGGCGGTGTGCCGTAGTGGATGTGCCAGACCGGGTTCATCAGCTTCTGCGCTGCATCCATGTTGTCGAACTTGGACAGGAAGGTGCAGTACTCATCAACCGCTTTCGGGATGACGTCAAAATACAGCTTCTTCGCAGTTTTCGGCTTCTGGAAGTTGAACAGGGACAGGCTTTCCTGATTGGCGTACTGGAGCCACTCTTCCATGGTCAGGCCGTTGCCTTTGGACTTGGAGATTTTCTGGCCTTTGTCGTCCAGGAAGAGCTCGTAGTTGAAGCCTTCCGGAGCAGGACCGCCCAGAGCCTTACAGATCTTGCCAGACAGGTTCACACTGTCGATCAGATCCTTACCAGCCATTTCATAGTCGATACCCAGAGCGTACCAACGCAGCGCCCAGTCAGCTTTCCACTGACATTTGACGTTGCCGCCTGTCACCAGAACTTCAACACGCTCTTCAGTCTCAGGGTCAATGTAAGTCACAGTGCCTTTTTCGACATTGCGATCTACCATTGGCACCTGCAGCACAATACCTGTGCGCGGGCAAAGCGGAAGAAATGGAGAGTATGTGGCCTGACGCTCTTCACCCAATGTTGGAAGAATGATCGCCATGATCTTGTCGTAGACTTCCAGCATGCGCAGGAGCGCTTTATCGAACACACCAGACTTGTAGTAGTCGGTGGACGACACAAAGTCATACTCAAAGCCGAACTTATCCAGAAACGCCATGAGTTTTGCGTTGTTGGCCGCTGCAAAGCTTGGGTATTCGTTGGAGAATGGATCCGGCACGCTGGTCAGTGGCTTGCCAAGAAATGACGCCATCATCTCCTGATTAGGCACGTTGGTTGGCACTTTGCGGAAGCCGTCCATATCATCTGAAAAGCAGATCAGCTTGGTCGGGATCTTGTCTTCTGTGAGCACACGAAAAGCGGTGCGCACCATGGTGGTGCGTGCAACTTCGCCAAAGGTGCCCATGTGCGGCAGACCAGATGGACCATAGCCGGTCTCGAACAAGACCGGCCCGGTCTTGGGTTTCTTCTCCAACCGTTTGACCAGTTTGCGTGCTTCTTCAAACGGCCAGGCTTTAGATACCTGTGCCGCCTCGATAAGTTCTGGGCTGAGATCGAGTTGAGGCAAACTGTTCATAGACATGGATTTTGAGATCCGTATTTGGAGATTAAATTGTAACTGAGTTTCGCTTTCTTCAGCAGGATTTAATGCCGGAAAGCTGCGCGAACTTATGTAAAACTAGCGCCCGCGTCAATGACAGTTCTCGGGTTTTCGGCTCTACCCCCTTGTATGAGGCCGGAAGCCCCCTTACCTTTGCAGTCATTAACCGCCGCCAGACAATTTGGCAGAGCGAAAAACTAAAGCAAACCAAGAGGCAAAGCTTTTCGCTTTGGGGAGATATGGGTACAATAGAAAGATTACTGAGCGTAGAAGAAGCTCTCATTCATGTGATGGTGATGGTTTCCGCCGCAGATAGCGCGATGAGCGACGCAGAGCTGCGCCAGCTTGGCGATATTGTGGGCATTCTCCCTGTCTTCAAAGATTTTGACGACAATAACCTGATCAAGATTACCCAGCAGTGCGCTGAGCGTCTTTCCGGTGAAAACGGCATGAACGCAACGCTGGCGCTTGTGGCAGAGTCATTGCCAACCAAATTGCATGACACTGCTTATGCTCTTGGTGTGGAGATTGCTGCGGCAGATTTGCGGGTAAGCCCTGAAGAAGTGCGTATGTTGCAGTTGCTGCGTGACCACCTGAAGCTGGACAAGCTGACGATCGCAGCGATTGAGCGCGGCGCTCAGGCCCGCTTCCGCACACAATAACTCAGTTCAATCTGATTAGCGGGCAGCACGACTGCCCGCAATCCTGCTCTTTGCGCTGCAAGATATTGTTTGCAGCTGTTAATGCACGGTCTTGACCATATCCGGCAGATCCAGCGAGAAAGCTGGAATTTTCACCGCAAAGGACTCCCCCTTTTCAGTTTGCATACGGTAATTGCCCGTCATGATGCCTGAAGGGGTATTGAGTGGACAGCCTGAGGTGTACTGAAACGACCCACCGGGTTCGATGACTGGCTCTTCACCAACCACACCTGCCCCGTTGACTTCCTGCGTGTTGCCGTTGGCATCGATGATATGCCAGTGGCGAGACCGCAGTTGGATAGTATCAGAACTCAGGTTCTCAATTGAGACCGTATAGGCCCAGAAGAACTGCTCATCTTCGGGAGTGGACTCCTCAGCAAGATAATACGGTTCGACAGTGATCTGTATATTTCGGGTAACGGCACGATACATAGCACAACCCATTTCTAAGGAAAATTCCACTGCAAATACAACAGCAGTACGCATCCTATTTTTAATAAGTCTAGCCTTTTCACCCCGATCTTCGCAAGAGCAGCGATCTCACACCGAAGGATCTGGGTGGTTCAAAACCATATGTCGAACCATAAAAACGCGAGAAATGGCCGAAAGTGTGCAGATCGCAGCAAAAGTCCACGCAACCCATGAGAAGTAAGTGGGGAACAAGCAAAATGCGACGAAGACACCAATGGTTTCAAAGCCTTCAGCGAGCCCTCCCAGATAATAGAAGGACTTCTTGCCTCGCAATGAGGTTTGCATGCCCAACTTCTGTGCCAGTGTTGCAAAGGCAAGGAATGTGGAACCGTTAATGTAAAAGCTGAAAAGTAGGGCTGCTGCTGCCAAAGCGTTCTGCTCAGGCGCAACGAAGGCAAAGGCCAGTGGGATTGCACCGTAGAAGATAAAGTCGAATGTGATGTCGTAAAACCCGCCGAGATGTGTGGACCCCGCCGCTCTGGCGATGGCACCATCCAACCCGTCTGCAAAGCGATTGAGCAAGATAAACAGCAGAGCTGTATTAAATTGCCCAGCGGCCACCGCCGCCCCCGCCGCAAGGCCAAACCCAAGCCCGACCAAGGTCACTGCATTTGCAGTAATCCCCAGATCTGCCAGCGCTTTTCCCATTCTATTGAGAGGTGGGTCTATATAGCCGCGGAGTTTTGCATCAAACATATCGTATCCTATCAGATATGCTTTTCGTCTTAGGGCTTTTTTTCCAAGGTGCCTATAACAGCCCGCTCGCAATCCACACGCGCGGTGATCAAGATTACTTCATCAGAACTTGATCATGATCTTCAACGTAAGTAGTTCTGCCGACGGATAATTTTATTCGCGGTTTTTCCGCAATTTTTCCAGCTCAACCATCAGATCAAGTTTCAGGTCTTTTAGTTCACTCAAGACAACCTTTGTCTCTTCATGCACGTTGATACGATCTTGCTCAATATCCTTATCGTGCTCCTGCTGCATTGCTGCAACGATTATACCGATAAACAAGTTCAAGACGGTGAAAGCGGTGCACAATATGAAGGGAATGAAGAACAGCCATGCATTGGGAAAGACCTCCATAACTGGCCGAACGATCCCCATACTCCAGCTTTCCAGTGTCATGATCTGGAACAGCGAGTAGGCAGATGCTCCGATTGAGCCGAACCATTCGGGAAACACCAAGCCGTACAAGCGTGTGGCCATTACGGAGAAGACATAAAAGACAAGAGCCATGAGCAGAACGATTGAGCCCATGCCCGGAAGTGCGAGGATCAGCCCACCAATCACACTTCGCAGAGACGGGACAACCGAAATGAGCCTCAAAATCCTCAGGATCCTGAGCGAACGCAGAATGGTTGCCGGGCCGGTTGCCGGAATGACTGCAATCGTGATGATGAAGAAATCGAAGAGGTTCCATGGCCCCTTAAAGAAACCCGGACCAAACGCGATGATACGCAGTGTCAGTTCAACAACAAAAATTACAAGGATCAACTCATCAAGAAAGCGCAGTATGGGGCCGTACTTGGCAATAAGCATCTGGCTTGTATCCAAGCCAAGGACAACAGCGTTCAACGCGATTATACTTATGATTGTGAATTCCCATTGGCGGCTTTCAATGATGGATCGCAACTTCGCCCGCATTTCGACACTTGACCTCACATTTCGAATTTGGGCCCACCCTAAGTAATTATCTGATGGTTTCAAGTTGAAAGGGGCCAACAAAATATTGACTGGTATAGATGAAGAAATCGCCAAGAACTTCAGGTAGTAAAGTCAAAACAACACTACCAAAATTAACTTATAGTTTTCATAGGCTTGATCATTTCCACAAGAGCTAACAAAAAATTGCATAAATTTTGTAGAAATCGCGGGCATCGCTCAACATCAGAGCCGAAATCTCCTGAATGTATGACCTGAAGAATTAAGAGGCTGAGATTAACACCTGTCAAACGCATCCGGCTTGAAGCCTGCAATTGCAGCTTCCCCCTCTCCTCACGCCGGTTTGATACATGGATGATGTTGCTTCTGGCACTCTCTGCAACTCATAAAACTCTGTATGCCTATTGGCAGATACAACCTAGGCTTTTTTGAGAAGCGGCAGAGACGCCTTCTGAAGGACTGCGCACCAAGTGCTGGTGTTGGTGCGCTGAGGTGCCTCCATGTTGCACAAAGACCGTCGTCTACGATCTGGGAGTCCGCACTAAGTCAACTCTGCTGTTTTCTTTTGAGGGGCCTTACGATTGCGTCTCAGTTTCGCAACATCTTGCCGCAAAGTCCTGAGCTCTTTCATGATAGCATTTGCTTCCATTCGCACATAATGGTGATGCTCTTCCACATCCCTCTCATGCTCTTCCTCCATTGCAGCAACAATGACGCCGATGAACAAATTCAGGACTGTTAATGCAGTGGTCAGAATGAACGGTATGAAGAACAACCAGGCATTCGGATAGACATCCATAACCGGGCGGACGATTGCGTCACTCCACCCCTCCAGTGTCATAATCTGGAACAGAGAATAAGCTGAAGCTCCGATCGTTCCAAACCATTCAGGGAAGGTCTCGCCGTAGAGCTGCGTCGCCATGACAGAGAACACATAGTAGACCAGAGAGAGAAGCAACATGATTGAGCCCATCCCTGGCAATGCCAGGACCAGCCCTCCGATCACGCGCCTTAGCGATGGGACGACCGAGATGAGCCGCAGGACTCGAAGGATTCTCAGTGACCGTAGTATCGCTGCCGGGCCAGTGGCCGGAATAAGCGCAATGCTTACGATAAAGAAGTCGAAGAGATTCCAGGCCCCTCGGAAAAAGCGGAAGCCATATGCAAACACGCGAAGAGAAATCTCAATCACGTATATGCCTACTACGATATCGTCCAATGTGCGGAGTATTGGGCCGTAATGTTGTTGAACAGTCTGGCTGGTTTCAACCCCTAAAGTTATCGCATTCAGGGCGATGATAGATATGATTGTGTATTCCCAAGCCTTACTTTCAATGATCGCACGAAGTTTTTTTCGCATCGTCCACATGTCCAGACATTACGTTAGGGAATGACGATTTAAACTCTGAAACCAGTTGTTTTTATGTTTCTTCAATAACGAACTCAGAAAAACATCAGGAAAGAGAACAGTTCATTATGCTTGGGTCTAAAAATATACTTCACTCTTAGACAACTCTGAAGTTCGACTAAGCATTTTTGTTTCTGTCGTACTACTTGGAGAACCAATATGAAAGGCTGATTGGCGGAAGATAACTGCAATGATGGTGACCTGAGAGCGAGTATCAAATGATAAAAACGACCAAGGATGACATAACCCGGTTTGTAATTGCGCAGGACCCGGTTTTCTCAGAGGTGGTGCAGGAGCTCTCACAAGGCCGGAAGACCTCACATTGGATCTGGTTTATCTTTCCTCAATTACGTGAACTGGGCCGTTCCTCAACCGCGCATTTCTTTGGCATTGCCGATCTTGGAGAAACTCAGCGATATCTTGCCTATCCTCTACTGGCCGCGCGATTACGTGGCTGCTGCGGGTTACTTCTCAAGCATACCGATCTCAGTTCCAAGCAAATTCTTGGCGAAATAGACAGCTTGAAGGTGCGCAGCTGTGCAACCCTTTTTGCATATGTTGCTGATGATCCAATAGTGTTTCATCAGTTACTCGATCAATTCTATAACGGGCAGCCGTGCAATCTCACGATAGACGCTCTCGGGTTGCCTTGGAACGCTTAGTTTCTCTTCGCTCCTATCACTATTGGGCGCTCTTTCTTTCCCCCCCGATGACGCACCATGCCATGCTCTGTTTTTCGCCAGTAATGCGGTTTTATGGCAAATTCAATGAGCGCTTTGTAAGAGGCAAAGCAGCCAAGAACCCAATAGAATGGAATGCTTGCAATCTCCCAGGACCGTGCCCGAAAGCCACGCTTTGCACTACCTTGCAGGACCGTGACAACAGTGCCACCGAGACCAAAGAGAAAACAAAACATGGCATAGATGCTGAAGGCATCAAATGCCTGCAGTCCGGTGTTGTAAAAGTTCAAAGTAAGCTTTCCAAACATGAGCGCAGTCAAGGGAGCTGCCCAAAGGCACAGCATGCCGCCAAAGAACGTTAGGAGCAGTAAAGCAAAGTTTGTCACGCCGAGTTGCTTGTAGGTCAACATTGGATGGCGCAGATGCACAGCGAGCGTTTGTATCCAACCTTTATGCCAGCGTGTGCGTTGATGGAGCCATGCTGTGAGCGTAAGCGGTGCTTCCTCAAAGGTGGAACTATTTAGCGTGCGGGTCTTAAATCCCTGCCGCGCAAACCTGACCGCCAGATCAGCATCCTCAGTCACATTAAATGGATCCCAGCCGCCAACCTTCCGCAATGCACTGACACGGAAGTGGTTGGAAGTCCCTCCCAGAGGCAGCAAAAGGTTTTTGCGGGACAAGAATGGCAGGAAGACATCGAAGAGTGCAGCGTATTCAAAGGCAAACTGGCGGACCAGCCAACTTTCTTCCGCATGATCAATGGACAATGCTGCTTGTAAGCAAGCGACATCATGGCCCTCAAGAGCAAACTGGCAGATGGCTTTTTTTAGTTGCTGTGGCTCTGGCCTGTCCTCGGCGTCAAATACCGTCACAAATTCACCTTTTGTCGCGGCAAGGCCGACGGAAAGCGCGCGAGGTTTGGTTTGAGGTTTTCCGGGTGGCAAGATGATCATCCGCATTGATTTTTTTAGCAGTTTACGGAGATTTTTCTGTGTCAGCTCATCGTCTTGCTCAACCAGAAAGATCACGTCGAGCGCGTCTTTCGGGTAATCCAACGCATCCAATCCATCGACCAGTTGGCGACAGATTGCAGACTCCTTGTAAAGAGGGACAAGGACGGTGTAGTGCGGCCATTTATCCAGCTTTGGGACCGTAAACTCTTGCCGGTCAGAATAAGTGAAAAATGACGCAAGGCGAAGCAACCCTGTGACACCGAGTGACAAAGTCAGCAGGATAAAGAGGCCCCATAAAAATGCATCAAACGCGAAGCCAGCTGCACCGAGGAAGATGATTGGTGAGACTGTCAGCAGCTTTCGTTGCGAAGGCAAAAAGCGATACACTGCCGACATTGAAACATCGTCTTGTGCCAAGGCGTTGGAGCTTGCGGTCGTTACCGTCAACGCCTTTTGGTACTGCGGTGTCACAATCACAATCTTGCTCGTGGCTTCATCGAAATATCCCAGAGCCCGCTCAAAAGCCTCGAGTTGATGACCAAGTGGGGCCGCTGCGAAGACGACCTTTTGATTAAGATCCAGTGCCGGAACGAACAAAATTCCTTCAGTTTCAAATGGCTTTAGCTTCTCATCGATTGGAGCGATTGCTGACAGGCTGCCATCAGATGCATAGCGAATGTTCATTTTGCCGGAAATTCCCCAGTAGAACACTGAGGCATCCAGAAATCCTTGTTCAATCAGGTAATTGCTGATGCACTTGTCTTCCACCGAGATCCTCAACTTTGCGAAGTCAATCAAGGCATCGGAGCAATTGCATTGCAGCAGCACTTCCCGCTCCAGCGCGTTCTTCAGGCGTACAAATTCAGGAACATATCGTTCTTTGAGTGAAGGCCTGGAGACACTTTTGATAAGAGGCCCAGCCCTTTCATCAGGAGAAGGATCATTAGCAGACTGCTCCAGGGGGCTAATCGCTGTCATACGGTTTCGCAGAGCTTGTCCCGCTTCAACAGAACGTGCGCTTTCAATGCGACCAATCGATAGAGCTAAAGAGCGTAAAGTGTTCGCCTGACGCACAGAAAATGGCAGCCCGTTAGCTGCTGATATCTCGCGATATTCTTGCCCTCCCTTTGATACCGTGGCCCTTGTTAATCTAGGAGGCTCATCTTCGGTTACAGGTCTTCCCCTTACGCAGACATTCACTTAGTATCTCCTTGAGAATTTCCCGTTAGGCTTACGCTCTGTTGCAAATTGGATTGGATAACTTTTGCGTTTCCCCGTATTCTTCATATTGCTGATTTTATGTAGTGCCCAGCCGCTCATTTTCGCGGCGTCAAATGCTATGGCACAGAATGCAAATGGCTCGGATAGCTGGGAGGTTTCCCAGAGCTCTCCATTGTTGGGAGGGGGAAACAGTGGCTCGGAAATTGGAGTAAAGTCCCGATCTGATCCGTCATCGGTCGTTATCCCTTTGTTTTCTGGCGGGCAGTCTGGTCTAGCGACAACCGGCAAGGCGCCGGAGCGGATCCGTTTCATTGCTGCAGACAACTTTCCACCCTTCATTTTTCGAGATAGTGAAGAGCGATTGATGGGTTACAACGTGGATCTTGCCCGCGAGATCTGTCAGAGCCTCAAGGCTGCCTGCAGTCTCAAGATCATTCCGTTTAACCACTTGGCCAATACTGTGTTTAATGGAGAAGCAGACGCTGTCATTGCTGGAATGAGCATGACACCGGAAACACTTGAAAAACTGTCGTTTTCTCAGATCTACATGCGATTTCCGGGGCGCTTTGTCGTCGGCAGGAACAGCACACTGGAACCTCTGCCAGAAACACTGGGTGGAAAGCGCATTGCAGTTGTGGAAGGGTCGCGTCATGAAGCATTTTTGGAGCGGTTCTTTACAGATGCAGTTGCAGTTCCGTTTGAAAATGAAGAGCTTGCCCGCAATGCTTTGTCCAGGTCAAATGTGGACGCTCTGTTTGGCGATGGGATGAGGCTGTCATTCTGGTTGGATACGCGCACTGCCGACGGATGCTGCAAGTTTGCAGGTGGGCCGTGGCTGGATCCGAGCTACTTTAGCGGTGGATTAGCGATTGCAACAAAGGCAGGCAATACCAAGATGTTGAATGCGATCAATCTTGGTCTTACCCGCCTTCAATCCAACGGTCGTCTCGGGGAACTCTATCTCAGATATTTCCCGCGTGGTTTCTTCTGATCATCCTTGTTTCGGCGTGCCATCTTTATTGACACGGCTTGAAAGCCAACCTTGCACATGCGCTAAGGCTTTGAACGGCAACAGCAATGTCCAACCTAACTGGCGTGGCTCTTTGCCCTGAAATTCACTCAGACCAAACGTGATATTCTCCTGACCGCCCTTAGGATCATTCACATAAGTGGAGAACAAACGATCCCACCAAGGGAAGTTGAAGCCGTAGTTACTATCGGTTTCGATGGGTCGGGTGGAATGGTGGATGCGGTGCATGTCTGGTGTTACGATCATCCAACGCAAGATGCGGTCTGCTTTGTCAGAGAGCTTGATGTTGGCATGGTTGAACATGGCGGCTGCGTTGAGGACAACTTCAAAAATCACCACAGAGAGAACAGGTGCACCGAGGAGTGCGACGACGATCACTTTCCAAAGCATGGAGACTGCAATTTCCAGCGGATGGAAGCGAAGAGCCGTTGTGACATCAAAGCGTGGATCGGTGTGATGAACCTTATGCAAATGCCATAGGAACGGGACTTTGTGGCTGGCGACATGCATGGCCCAGACCGTAAAATCGAGCGCAAAAAACGCGATTACGCCCGCTATAACTGGGTCAACTGCCAGCCAGTGCGCGAGGCCAAACCCCTCCACCTGTGCCCAGTAAGCCGTTGATACTGCTGCAAAAGGCAAAGCGAACCGTAGCATCAGAGTGTTGATTATCGACAGGAGAAGGTTGGTTGACCATCGTCGTGGCCGCTCCTGGCTCTCTGAACGCCTTGGAATGAAGATTTCCAAGAATGCGAACACTAAGAATGCGCCCGCAAATATTCCCAGGCGAATGACGCCTTCTTCCATGATGAGTTCCGTTCGATTAGCGCGCATCTTCTACGCATTTATATTAGTTAATTTGAATATGGTGCCTATTGAAGACGGGGACAAGTAAATTTCCTGTCACTTTTGTGGTGAAAGAGGCGCTAAAATAGCTTCATGACTGAGATTTTATGGACACGTCCTGAAGGTGAGTGCCATGGCACTCTTGTGTTGGCTCATGGTGCGGGTGCGCCGATGGATGCCAATTTTATGAACCGGTTTGCGGAAGCTGCGGCTGCGAATGGCATTGCTGTTGCGCGGTTTGAATTTGCTTACATGGCGAGGCGTCGGGAGACAGGCAAGAAGGCTCCTCCTCCACGGGCGGACAAACTCATTGGCGAATTTCAGAGCGCTATGCAGGATATTCTTGAACAAACTCAAGGCCCTGTCCTGATTGGTGGCAAGTCCATGGGTGGGCGCGTTGCAGCTATGCTGGCGGGTGGAGAGAGCCTGCCGAAGCGTATTGCTGGCGTTGTGTGTCTTGGGTATCCGTTCCATACAGAAGCGAAGAAAGAGTTGGCGGACTGGCGGCTTGAGCCGTTGCAGAAATCCACTCGTCCTATCTTGATTGCGCAGGGTGATCGGGATCAGATGGGGCATCAGGCTGAGGTGGAAGCTGTTGATTTACCTGAGTTTGTTCGGCTTTTCTGGTTGGAGGATGGAAACCACGACCTTGCCCCGCGCGGTGCTTCTCCCGCGACCTGGAAAGGCAATATTGAACAATCTGCCAGAGAGACGGCAGAGTTCTTTAAGTCGCTGATTTCCTGATAGTATTTTGCCCTGCGCCTTGTTGTGCGGGGCTTTTTTTTATTCGATTTATTGCGGAGTGGTTGAAGTGAGTGATGCTGTTTGGACGGCGCGTCAAAGCGGTTGGGTTCCCAAGTCGGATGATGCGCGGACACCTTATGACGTGGATTATGCCCGCATCGTTCATTCTCATGCCTTTCGCCGCCTGCAGGGGAAAACCCAGATCCTCAATCTGGGTGACAGCGACTTTTATCGCACGCGCCTAACGCATACGCTGGAAGTGGCACAGATCGCTTCGGGCATTACCCGGCAGTTCCGGGCGTTCTTCAAGGATCATCCGGCTTACGATTACATCCCTGAGGAAAGCCTCGTAAAAACAATCAGTTATTGCCATGATATCGGGCATCCACCTTTCGGGCATGGGGGTGAAGTGGCACTGAATTACTGCATGCGCGAGGCTGGTGGCTATGAAGGCAATGGCCAGACCCTGCGCATTGTTTCAAAGCTGGAGAAAATGTCGGAGAAGCATGGGGCTGATCTAACGCGGCGGGCATTGCTTGGCATGATGAAGTATCCAGTGGCGTTCTCAAAGGTCCATAATCCTGAGTTATCCCCGCGGCTTAACCCCAACACCTCCACAGTGAGCCTGATTGACCGGAAGCGCTCTGCTCCGCCCAAGTGTTTTATGGATGGGGAACAAGAGATCGTCGACTGGGTGCTGGAACCACTCTCTGAGCGGGACCGCTCACTGTTCTGCAGCTTTACACGCAAGGACGGTAAGCACGGGAAATCTCGTTTTAAATCATGGGATTGCTCCATCATGGATCTGGCTGATGACATTGCCTATGGAGTCCATGACTTTGAAGATGCGATTGCTTTGGGGCTGGTTCGGGAAGAGCAGTTCCGGGAGGATATCTCTGCAGACGTTTGCGCGGCATTTTTGGATGATCTGATCGAGAGCAATCCGAAGAAATATTCTGGCAATGCCTATGAACAGATGATTGCAGGGCTGTTCGGCAATGCTAATCGGCGAAAGCAATTCATCGGGAAGCTGGTTCACTTCTTCATTGTAGCTGTTCAGATCAAGGCTCAGGAAGCTTTCAGCGAACCACTTTTGAAGTACAAAGCTGTTCTGCCAGAGGGGCATGCCAAGGTGCTGGATGCGCTGAAAGGCTTTGTGTTTGAACGGGTTATTCAGGCACCGAATGTTCAACATCTTGAGTTCAAAGGGCAGACTATGGTGGTGGCTGTCTTTGAGACGCTTATGAGCGAGCCCAAGGCGTTCTTACCGGAAGATGTTTATGCTGACTTCGTTGAGACTGAAGACGGTTCACGGATCGTCTGTGATTACGTTGCCAGCATGACCGACATGATGCTCCTAAAAACCTACGACCGGTTGTTCAGCCCGCGCATGGGGTCGATCTTCGACCGCGTTTAGTTAAGGTTCTCATTCAATATCAATGAGTTAAAGAAAAACGCTGCCAGTGATTTTCTGGCAGCGTTTTTTTGTGCGTTGGTTTGCGTTTTTTACGCTTTTCCTGAGCTGTTGTGTCAGGCAGCAGTCATGTTCATTCACACTGCCTGCCACAACTTTTTACCTAAGCGAATTCTAGTCGCTTGATTGAATCCAACCAAGCGGAACGCGCTTTAGTCTTCGAACACCTTGTTCGCGTCCAGCTCATAATCCTTGGAGCAGAAGTCGCACTTGATGTGAACGGTTCCTTCCGCTCTCATCTCGGTTTTGTCTGCCTCAGAAAAGTTCTGCATCATGGCAGTGATCTTTTCTTCAGAGCAGGTGCATTTGTCTGCCATCTCCTGCGGGGAGAAGACGGATGCACCACGTTCGTGGAACAAGCGGTACAGAAGACCTTCGACAGTCAGGCTTGGATCGATGAGCTCGTCATCTTTTACGGTCTCGACCAGCGAGCGCGCTTCAACCCAGGCATCGTCCTCGTCAATCTCGTGAGCTTCATGTCCTTCCGGTGCGTCGCCCGGATGGATGTCAGCCTGCTTGAGGCGATCCAGAGACTGAGGCAGGAACTGAACCATGATGCCACCAGCAGCCCAGGAGTGATCAGCACCACCCTCTTCGGCTTTGGTCAACACTTCAGCCACGCCGAGGCGGACGAAAGTCGGGATCTGCTCTGACTTCTGGAAGTACTCGTGAGCCGCCTCTTCCAGGGTGGTGCCGTTCAGGACCACGATCCCCTGGTAGCGACTGGTGTGTGCTCCCTGATCAATGGTGAAGGCCAGATGGCCTTTACCGAGCAGGTGGTCTGGTTTGAACCCATCTTTGGCTGCAACTTCGGCGACCTTGTCTTCGCTGAACTGCGCCATAGCACGCAGCCCGTCAGGCGCGTTGAAATCAACAACGAGCGTGGAGACTGCACCATCGGTCTGGGCTTGCAAGGTCAGGCGACCTTCGAATTTGAGGGTACTGCCAAGCATGGCTGTCAGGACAATTGCCTCTGACAGCAGCTTGTTGACTGGCGCAGGGTACTTGTGCCGCGCCAGCATAGAGTTCAGCACCGGCCCCATATTGATAACCCGACCGCGAACGTCCAATGCTTCAACAGCAAAAGGAACAACAGCGTCAACGCCAGCGGCGGTCGGTTGAGCAGGTGTATTTGTCATCTTGTTCTTTTATCCTTGCACATATCTTTGTCTGAAAACCGGAAAACCACTTTTCAGCGATATGCTTTATCCTTCAGGCAAAGCACCCATGCACCACGCCATAATGCCTTTTTGGGCGTGGAGTCGGTTTTCTGCCTCGTCGAATACCACAGAATGCGGGCCGTCGATTACCTCATTTGTCACTTCTTCCCCACGATGCGCAGGCAGGCAGTGCATAAACAAAGATGAATCGTTGGCTTCGCTCATCAGGCGTTCATTGACCTGATAAGGAGCCAGCAGGTTATGACGCGTTTGTGCTTCGTCATCTCCCATGGACACCCAGCAATCGGTGATAACACAATCACTGTTTTTCACAGCAGCAAACGGGTCGTCTGTCACGACGAGTTCAGCACCGGATGTATAGGCCTTTTCGATCCATTCAAGAGGTACTGTCAGTTCATTTGGTGCGGCGACGTTAATTTTGAAGTCAAACTTTGCTGCCGCTTCGATCCAAGAGTAAAGAACGTTGTTGCTATCGCCCACCCAGGAAACGGTTTTACCCTTAATGCTTCCGCGGTGTTCTTCGAATGTCATAATGTCAGCCATGATCTGACAAGGATGCGAAACCTTAGTCAGGCCGTTGATGACCGGAACGGTAGCGTACTCTGCCAGTTCTCTCACAGCATCATGGTCCAACATGCGGATCATGATCATGTCCACGAAGCGGGACAATACGCGGGCGGTATCTGGAATGGACTCGCCGCGGCCAAGCTGCATCTCTGCGCCAGTCAGCATCAGGGTTTCGCCGCCCAGTTCCCGCATGCCCACATCAAAGGAGATGCGGGTTCTGGTGGAAGGCTGCTCAAAGACCATGGCGAGCACTTTGCCTGCCAACGGCCCCTGCCCGCGATGAACGCCATTGCGGGTGGCTTTGATCTGATTGGAGACCTGCATAATCTGGCGAAGGTCATCACCGGAAAAATCGCTGATATCGAGAAAGTGCTGTGGTTTTGTCATAGTGGTCATTTGGCAGTCTCGGCAGTTTTCAGCTCGGTTTCCACGTCCGCAGCAGCGGCTTCGATTTTTTGGACGAGCATGTCAATTTCTTCAGCGGTAATGATCATTGGCGGCATAATACGGAGCACGTTGTCTCCGGCACCAACTGGCAGCAGGCCGTTGTTGCGCATGTGTGCCAGTACTTGTGTGTTCGGCACTTTGCATTTCAAGCCAAGCATCAGGCCTTCACCGCGCACCAGCTCAAACACATCGCTGTGCTGATCAACAGTGCAGGCCAGCTTCTGCTTCAGCTGCAAGCCTTTTTCCTGCACAGCTTCCAGAAAACCCGGTTCCAGAACCGTTTCCAGAACAGCATTCCCAACAGCCATCGCCAGCGGGTTGCCGCCGAAGGTGGTGCCGTGAACGCCAGGAACCATGCCACTGGCCGCTTCATTTGTTGCGAGGAACGCCCCCATTGGGAAGCCGCCACCGATGCCTTTTGCAATCGCCATCAGATCCGGTGCAACGCCTGCCCATTCATGGGCAAAGAGTTTGCCGGTTCTGCCAACGCCTGTCTGGATCTCATCGTAGATCAGCAACAAGTCATTTTCATCACAGATCTGGCGCAGACCTTTCAGAAAGGCCGGGTCCATGGTGCGGATACCACCTTCACCCTGAACCGGCTCCAGCATGATAGCTGCAGTTTCCGGTCCGACCATCTTCTTAACCGCGTCCAGATCACCAGCGGGCACCTGATCGAACCCTTCTGGCGCAGGGCCGAAGCCTTCGAGGTACTTTTGCTGGCCACCAGCGGCGAGCGCTGCCATGGTTCTGCCGTGGAACGCATTTTCAAAGGTGATAATGCGGTTCTTTTCCGGATTGCCCTTGGCAAAGTGATAGCGCCGTGCGGCCTTCATGGCCCCTTCGGTTGCTTCCGTCCCGGAGTTGGTGAAGAACACAACATCAGCAAAGGTGTTGTCTGTCAGCAGCTTTGCAAGCTTCTCACCCTCTGGAATTGTATAGAGATTGGTGACGTGCCACAGCTTTTCAGCCTGAGACTTCAGCGCCTCAACGAGCTTTGGGTGTGCATGACCCAAGCCGGAGACGGCAATACCCGAGGCACAATCCATGTATCGTCGACCATCAGCCGCAATCAGCCAGACACCTTCCCCACGCTCGAACGCGAGGTCTGAGCGTGCATAAGTCTGCATTAGCGACGAAGTCGTCATTTCTTACTCCTCATGGATTGAGCTTTCTCGATATGCTCAAAAGTCCTGGTTGCTACAAAAACAAAAAAACGCCGTGTGGCGTTTTGAAACTAAGAGAAGCGACATATAAACCGCGTTCCCTCAGGGCAGTCAATAACACGTATTACCAGCAATACCTTACTCCCGTTCAGGAATTGACTGCCAGCCTTGTGTCTCTCCCTCTGGTGCAGCTTAAACAGGCTGCTACCGGAAGAAGCATGCATTGTGGCATTTTTAGAGGATGGAGTAGAGATTAAATCCCATGCTCTATGACCAGTTTTTTTCCACGGTTCTTAAGGTTTATTCAATACACCTCTAGCGTGTACTACGGCATATGAGAGAGGAGTGCGCTTAGTTCTTGTGTTATGCAATTTGTAGTTTACTAGTGTTTTTTACTAGTTGTTTTTCAGTGGTAAATATATGTATTAAATATCAACGGGGTAACGCTATCAGCTCTTACTTTGTGTTGGAAAGAATGCGGTGGAACTTGGTTTAACAAACAGCTCCTATTCTTTAGATTGATAATCTTCTCCCACCACAAGAAGGCTGTTATAGGTAAGTAGTAGTACGGCAATTCTGGGGAAAACCAGAGTCTTCCCCACCTCAATTCTTTGAGGTTATTGCTCGTATCAACGCCCATATAGTACTGTGTGACAAGAGTTATACACCATCTCGTAGTTACTGAACGCTGCAAGCACACACGCTCAGGTAAGCGGCACTTTCGGATGCGTCCGAACTGAGCGAATGCTGTTTTGCGCGCCACTGAAGGAAGACGGGGCCCTTTAATGAGCTGGACAGCAGAACGTGTAGAGTTACTAACCAAACTTTGGGCAGACGGGTTAAGCGCCAGTCAAATCGCGGGGGAACTTGGCAATGTAACCCGTAATGCGGTGATTGGTAAGGTTCATCGCCTTGGTCTTTCAGGTCGCGCCAAATCGGGAGGTGGTGCAACCAAAACGAGAAAGGCACCTGCCCCAGCGGCAAGGGTCGTCACCTCAACCAAACCAACAGTGGCTGAAGCGATTGCAGCTGTTGCGCCTTCCCCAAGTCCCCGACAAATTCAGCCAACGATAGCCGGTGCCAACGCCCTTAAAGTTGAACCGATTGAAGCTATCCAACCAGAAATTTCTCCAGTCCCAACCTCCGATCTCTTTATTCCGGTTTCAGAACGCGCCTCCATCCTGACTTTGAATGAACGCACCTGTAAGTGGCCGATTGGTGATCCGAGTTCTGATGACTTCTATTTCTGTGGGCGCCAGTCAGATGCAGGCACACCTTATTGTGCGCATCACCGCAGCATTGCCTATCAGCCCGTCAGCGACCGCCGCAACCGCCGCGCAAGCTAATTTGAGCTGAAAAAGCAACGTATTGAGCCGGGTCCAAAGCCCGGCTTTTTGCCGTTTGCGTGTCGTTCTGATCTGACGCTTGTCGCTCTGGCCTGAGAACTAGTGAGCTTTAAAGGTTTGGCGGGTGACGGCGCCCCAGTATGGGTCCGTATAGTTTTCTTCCAAAAATTGGCCTGAGGTGTAAGTGCTGATAACGGAACGCCAAAAGGCAATGGCCTGATCAGCGCCTTCAATCTGCTTGATCTGCCAGTGACCGGGCATTTGATCAAACAACGCAGCGGCAAAACGCTGTCCTAGTTTATGTCTGCGGAACACTGGCACCACGTAAAACTCGCAGACTTCAAAGTCGTGATGATCTTGCCGCTTGATTGCAGCTAACCCGGCCGGGATATCATCATTTAAAGCCAGATAGCCGGTGATGTTGCCTTCAAGGAGCGTGTCTTTGGCAAACAAACCATCCGCGTTTGGATGTTTGTGTGTGAGAGGTGAGAACTCTGCCTCATAGGCCTGACAGAGATTGTCGTAGATATGAGCGGTCGCTCGATCAACCGTCTTGATTATCATTTGTTATCCGCATTGTTTTTATTCTGCACCTCTGGAAGGGAGATGCAGTTTCACAATGCGCATATAGCAGAGATCAATTACCCAACAGCGAACTGGTCGTTGAAAGCGTATCCGGCGCCGCGAACGGTGCGGATCGGGTCTTTCATGCGGCCTTTGTTGATGGCTTTGCGCAGGCGGCCTACGTGGACGTCCACGGTGCGCTCATCTACGTAGACATCATGGCCCCAGACACCATCCAGCAGCTGTTCACGGGAGTAAACGCGGCCCGGTGCGCTCATGAGGAACTCCAGCAGGCGGTATTCTGTGGGGCCGAGGTGGATTTCGCGGCCTGTTCTGCGCACGCGGTGGGTTTCGCGGTCGAGCTCAATGTCGCCAGACTTGAGCATTGTGGAAACAACTTCTGGCAATGCACGGCGGAAGATCGCACGAACACGGGCCATAAGTTCCGGAACGGAGAACGGTTTGACGACATAATCGTCGGCCCCGGTTGCCAGACCGCGGATGCGCTCGGATTCTTCACCGCGCGCTGTGAGCATGATAATCGGCATGCGCTCGGTTTCTGAGCGTGCCCGCAAACGACGGCAAAGCTCGATGCCAGAGAGGCCCGGAAGCATCCAGTCCAGCAACAGCAGGTCCGGCTGGCTTTCCTGCAGCAGGACTTCCGCCTCATCTCCTCTTGCGCACACGTCAACAGTGTAGCCCTCTGCTTCAAGGTTATAGCGCAGCAGCAGGCTTAGCGGTTCTTCGTCTTCTACAATCAGTATCTTAGGCATATTAAAGTGCTCTCTTTGCACCTTCTCTTATAAAGCAATTGCGTGTGTTCTGCTCGTTATAAGTGAACACACTCTACACGGTTGTGCTCTGCGCCAGCTCGTCCGTCTTTGGACGATCTGTTGGAAGGTGGCTTCCGGAGATCATGTAGTAGATGTTTTCTGCGATATTGGTTGCATGATCACCGATGCGCTCAATATTCTTTGCGCAGAACAACAAGTGCGCGCACATGGTGATGGAGCGCGGGTCTTCCATCATGTAGGTGAGCAGCTGACGGAACAGGCTTGTATAAAGCGCATCCACTTCGTCATCGCGAACATGTACGCGCTGGACAACCTCAAGATCGCCAGAGGTGTAGGCATCCAGAACGGCTTTGAGCTGCTCAAGCGCCAGATCAGACATGTGCTCAACACCAACAGCGAGCTGCTTGTTGTTGAACTCAGATTCAATCGCCAGCGTCCGCTTGCCGATGTTCTTGGCCATGTCACCGACGCGCTCCAGATCGTTGGAGATGCGCATGGCGGCGATGATGTCGCGCAGATCGCTTGCCATTGGCTGGCGGCGTGCGATCACGGAGATGCACAGCTCTTCCAGCTCGGCCTGCATGTTGTCCAGGCGCTGGTCGGCGGCGATGGTGCGGGTTGCCAGTTCGCGGTCCTGTCTCAGCAGTGCAGTGACAGCGTCGTGAACCAGGGTTTCTGCCAGTCCGCCCATTTCAACGACACGTCCGGCCAGTTCTTTCAGCTCTTCATTGAAGGAAGAGACAATATGATCTTTCATCGGATATCTCCTTAGAGTACCGCTCTTTTATTTTTAACCAAAACGGCCTGTGATGTAATCCTGCGTGCGCTGGTCTTTTGGGTTGGTGAAGATGTCGTTGGTCAGCCCCTCTTCCACCAGATTACCCAGATGGAAGAACGCGGTGCGCTGGGATACACGTGCGGCCTGCTGCATGGAGTGGGTTACGATGACGATGGTGTAGTTCTGGCGCAGTTCGTCCATCAGCTCTTCCACTTTCGCGGTGGCAATCGGGTCGAGCGCAGAACACGGCTCATCCATCAGGATCACTTCCGGAGACACAGCGATTGCGCGCGCGATGCACAAACGCTGCTGCTGACCACCGGAAAGGCCTGTGCCTGGCTCGTCCAGACGGTCTTTCACTTCTTCAAACAAACCTGCACGCTGCAGGGAACTTGCGACGATATCTTCCAGATCCGACTTGCCTTGTGCCAGACCATGGATGCGTGGGCCGTAGGCCACGTTCTCAAAGATTGATTTTGGGAACGGGTTGGGCTTCTGGAACACCATGCCAACACGGGCCCGCAGTTCCACCACATCAATGCGCGGGTCATAGACATCGTCATTGTCGAGGAGAATATCGCCTTGCACGCGGCAGATGTCGATGGTGTCGTTCATGCGGTTCAGACAGCGCAGGAAGGTGGACTTGCCGCAACCGGACGGGCCGATCAGCGCGGTCACCTGATTTTTGCGGACATCCAGATCAACACCATGAAGGGCCTGCTTGTCGCCGTAAAACACTTTTACATCGCGGCCACGCATCTTGAGTGTTTCGCCTTCAGCTGAAACGGCTGGAGGGGCGCTCATTGTTGTATCCATTGCACTCTCGGTGTCTGTGGTCATTTCCAATGCCATGATCTTGCCTTTCAAATCACCAGCGGCGCTCAAAACGTTTACGAAGGACGATTGCGATTGCATTCATCGAGATCAGGAAGCCGAGCAGCACCATGATCGCGGCAGAGGTTTTCTGCTGGAAAGCAGGCTCCGGGAAGTCTGCCCACATGAAGATCTGCACGGGCAGCACGGTAGAGGGATCAACCGGACTTGCCGGGATGTCTACAATGAAGGCCACCATGCCGATCATGAGAAGTGGTGCGGTCTCACCCAGTGCCTGTGCCATGCCGATGATGGTTCCGGTCAGGATGCCCGGCATTGCCAGTGGCAGCACATGATGGAACACGGCCTGCAAGCGGGAGGCTCCGACGCCGAGCGCGGCTTCGCGAATGCTTGGTGGCACGGCCTGAAGCGCTGCACGGGAGGCGATGATGATGGTTGGCAGGGTCATGAGCGCCAGCACCATACCGCCAACAACGGGTGCCGATCTCGGTAATCCAAAGACGTTGAGGAACACCGCCAGACCAAGCAGACCAAACACAATAGACGGCACGGCTGCAAGGTTGTTGATGTTCACCTCAATCAGATGTGTCCAACGGTTCTTTGGCGCGAACTCTTCCAGATAGATTGCAGCGGACACACCAATTGGAAACGAGAGGGACAGGGTAACGAGCATGGTCCAGAAGGAGCCAACGGCTGCGCCCCAGATGCCAGCCATCTCCGGCTCACGGCTTGCGCCGGACTTGAAGAAGATGGAGTTCCACTCGTTTGCAACAGTGCCTTTGGAGACCAGATAGTCGGTGTAGGCGATTTCTTTGTCTGAAAACTTGCGGAAACTTTCTGGCGTTTCCAGCTCTTCAACGCCCCACTGGCCAGCAGGCACGGCAGCATCCGTAGACAGCGGAATAAAGGCTGTTCCGGTGACGCTGGTTGGTGTCACCTTTTCTGCTTTAATGGTTCCGCCGTTCACCTCTACAAAGAAACTTGGCATGTTGGCGTTGAGTGTGCCGCCCGTGCCAGTGTTGGCAAGATGGCCCTGCAGAGTGACCAGTTCAGCTTTTTGCTTTTCCAGCGCACTCATGATCTTGACCAGAGCGGCTTTATTGCCTTCAACCTCAGAGGTCAGGCGCTGTGCTACCAGAGGATCTTTCTCGTTGGCCAACCGGGTTTCCAAGCCTGCGATCTTGGTTTTCACGCTGATTTCTGATCGGCCACGCGCTTCGATCTTGCCTGTCAGCAGTTCGATTTCGCGATCATAATAGGTCTTCAACGCCGCAAGGATCTTCTCAAACTCAGGCTTCTGCGCACTGATGGTCACCTGACCGTCCGTGCCGGAAACTGTTGCTGCGCTTGAGGTGGCGATCTCGGTTTTCTTTGTGATCAGGCCTTTGACATAAAGGTCGGCAAAGTCGGAGAGCGGGATTGCAACCGGACCAGTCCCACCCAGTATGGATGGGTCGGCTATTGCCTGCTTTTGCAGCGTGACATTGGCACCGGAAGACACCAGAGAGTAGAGCACACGGCGGTTTTTGCGGTCGGAAGCGAATGGCAATTCTGCCTTCAGACCGTCGCGAATGATCTTGTTGTAGCTTGCGCCAGCCGGATTGGCCGGATCGACCTTTTCTGCGCTCAGATTGAGCGGCACGCTTACGTAGTTGTAAGTGAAGGCAGGCAAGCCTGAGCCGACAATTGTGAAGAGCAGCAAAACCAGAAATGTTGCGGCCAGTGCGATGGCACCCATGCCGTAAGCTTTGAAGCGCGCTTCCATGCTGTAGCGCTTTTTCAGGCGCTTGCGAGCTTCGTCTGTCGTATGGACGCCGGAAGGAATGCCTTTGACACGCCCGCCAATGGCAGTACCGGCAGTGTCCTGAGCGATATCAATCATACTGTTCCCTATATTTCTTCACGACGCGCAGAGCGAAGATGTTCAGAGCAAGTGTGATGCAGAAGAGGAGAAGACCGAGTGCAAATGCTGCGAGTGTTTTCGCGCTGTCGAATTCCTGGTCACCGACCAGCAAGGTGACGATTTGCACGGTCACGGTTGTTACAGCCTCCAGCGGGTTTGCCGTTATGTTTGCGGCAAGCCCTGCAGCCATCACCACGATCATGGTTTCACCAATGGCGCGGGAGATGGCGAGGATGAGAGCAGACACGATGCCCGGAAGCGCGGCTGGCAGAACAACCCGGCGGATTGTTTCCGACTTGGTGGCACCAAGACCGGCAGAGCCATCGCGCAGTGACTGTGGTACCGCGTTGATCACATCGTCAGAAAGGGAGGAGACGAACGGAATGATCATAATGCCCATGACAAGGCCAGCAGCCAGCGCAGATTCTGAACTGACTGACAGGCCGATGCTTTCGCCCCAGCCACGGATAAAGGGTGCCACAGTCAACGCCGCGAAGAAGCCGTAGACCACGGTTGGAATGCCAGCCAGAATTTCAAGAACCGGCTTTGCAATGGCGCGCACTGGCGTGCTTGCATAATCGGAGAGGTAAATTGCGGAGAGCAGACCAACGGGCGCGGCTACGAAAATAGCAATTGCTGTGATCAGCATGGTGCCAACCAGAAGCGGGATTGCACCGAAGATTTCTGTATTGGCTTCGCCTTGCTCGGCCCCTGCCCCTTCAAAGGCGCTTTGCGGGCTCCAGTGAGTGCCGAAGACGAAATCCAGAATTGGGATCTGGCGGAAGAACATCAAGCTTTCGAAGATAAGCGAGAGAACGATGCCGATGGTTGTGAAGATCGCGACAGCGGAACAAAGGATCAGCAATCCCATGACGGTGCGCTCTACAAAATGACGGGCTCGCATTGTCGGTGTGATGGTGCGATTGCCGTACCACAGACCACCAGCAACCAGGGCGATGATCAGCGTTGTTTTAAGAATGAATGATGTTTGTGCGAGCGAGCTGAACACTTCTGCCGCCTGCTCCTTGCCGGCATCAGAGAAGGCTACAATGCCGCCGAATGCGATGGCGCGTGCGTCCCGCAAGAATGCCTGAAGTTCTGCTTTCGACAGTCCTGCAACACTCTCGGCCTTCGCGCTGATCACCATTGTGTCAAGCAAGCGCGGCTCAACGATTGCCCATGCAATCAAAAGGACAAATGCTGGAAGAGCGGCCAGAATGGCCAGGTATCCACCATGGTAGCTTGGACGGGAATGCAGTGCAGAGAGCTGATGACCAGCAACCTGCATAGCCCGGAAACGCCCGTAGACATTAGCGGTTACGAAGACCAGTAGAAGAAGGGCAGCGTAAGTCCAGAACATTTGTTGTGTCGCCTTATCTGGCTTTAGAGCAAGTTGCGTTCATTTGCATTCACGCATTTCGCTCTAACTTCTTTGCCTGAGCGAATTCTTGTCGTTTAATTCTATCCAATCAAACGGAACGCGCTTTAGTTTTTGGAGGATGCAGGAAAGCGGTCAGCTGGACATGCTGACCGCTCTCTTAGCGTTTGCAATTAGAATGCAAGTGGTGTCAGCGCTGCTGCAGATTTGGAAACTGCTGCGCGGTCAGCTGCTGGCATCGGGATCAGACCCTTGTCAGCCAGATAACCTTCGTCACCCCATGTGTCTTCATTGGTGAACTCACCGAGGTATTCAGCGATACCTGGGATTACGCCAACGTGCTCTTTCTTGATGTAGAAGTACAAGGAGCGGGACACTGGGTAGTCGCCTGCAGCAATTGCATCAAATGTTGGTGCAACGCCTGCAATGTTTGCGCCCTGGATCTTGTCAGCGTTCTGATCAAGGAAGGAGAAACCGAAGATGCCGAGTGCATTCGGGTTCGCATCAAGCTTCTGAACGATCAGGTTGTCGTTCTCACCAGCTTCGATGTACGCGCCATCTTCACGGACTTCGTGACACGCTTTTTTCTTCAGACCGAGGTCAGCAGCACCTGGTACCATTTTACAGCCGCCCTGCATTGCCAGCTCGGCAAATGCGTCACGGGTACCGGATGTTGGTGGAGGGCCGAGCACTTCGATCTTCGAGTTAGGAAGGGAAGGATCGATGTCGGACCAGGTCTGGTATGGGTTTGCAACCAGTTTGCCGTCCACTGGAACTTCTTTCGCAAGCGCGAGGAAGATCTGAGCCAGTGTCAGGTCCAGCTGAGTGCCAGCCTTGGAGTTCGCAAGAACGATGCCGTCGAAGCCGACAGTAACTTCTACTGGGGTTACGCCAGCTTCGTTACACTTCACCAGCTCCTTGCCCTTCATGCGGCGGGAAGCATTGGTGATGTCAGGAGTGTTTTCGCCAACGCCTTCACAGAAGAGCTTGATGCCGCCACCTGAACCAGTGGATTCAACAACTGGTGTTTTGAAGTTTGTCTTCTGACCAAACTGCTCAGCTACAGCTGTTGCAAATGGGAAAACAGTGGAAGAACCAACGATCTGAATCTGATCACGAGCCTGTGCGGAACCAGCAGCAATGGTACCTGCGAGAGCGAGCGCTGCAACGCTTGCGAATGCCTTGATTTTCACCTGAAGTCTCCTGGGAGTCTTGGTTTAAGAGCGCGTTGCGTTCATAATATTCACACAACGTGCTCTCATCTTTGCTTGAGCGAATTCTTTTCATTTGATTGGAACCAATCAAATGGAACGCGCTCTAAACTGTTTAACTACGTTCACCTCACAGCGCCCCGGCTGCGAGCTGGCTGTAACCTAGCGTTTGGCTGTGATGGTTATATGAACGTTGCGTATCAGTTTTATGACATTGCAAGCATTTGAATTTATTAGATTATTTTAATCGATATCATTTTCATCATAAATAACAGCGCCGGGTATGAACACGCGGAAGCAGGCGCCTTCATCTGGTTTGCTCTCAATTTCCAAGCGAGCCCTGTGCCTTGTCAGAATGTGTTTTACGATGGCCAGACCGAGGCCTGTGCCCTTCATCTGACGGCTTGTGACCACGTCAACCCGATAGAAACGCTCGGTTAACCGCGGCAGGTGCTCTGGATCAATACCCGGACCGAAGTCGCGGACCTCTGCAATCCAGTGCGGTGTCTCAGTGGAATCAGGGTCGAGGCGGCATGTGACATCGACTCGGCCCCCGCTTGAGCCGTATTTCAGCGCGTTTTCGATGAGATTGCTGAAGACCTGAACGAGTTCGTCCTTCTCACCGCGAATCTCGGCAGGTTCCTCAGGCACATTCACATTCACCTCAACACCCGATTCTTTCGCGACCGGGAGCAAAGTCTCTACGGAATGACGCATGATCAGGCTGAGATCCACGAGGGTTTCCGGCTGCACGTGCACCTTCATTTCAATACGGGACAGGGACAGCAGGTCGTCGATAAGACGGCGCATGCGCTCTGCCTGATCCAGCATAATACCGAGAAACTGGTCCTGTGCCTTCGGGTCGCCCTTGGCTGGGCCCTGCAGAGTTTCAATGAAGCCTGTCAGAGATGCCAGCGGGGTGCGCAGCTCATGGGAGGCGTTGGCGACAAAGTCAGCCCGCATCCGCTCTAAGCGGCGGGCTTCGGTCAGGTCGCGAATGACAACGAGAATGAGGCCCGGACGTCCGCGTGGGACGGCGAGGTTTCCGCTGGAGACGGACCAGAGCGGCGCGATGTGCGCTTCCAGCCAGAGTTCCATCGGTACTTTCTCGGTCCAGTCGATGACTTCTGTGGAGCCACCATTGGAGACACGGTCCAGCGCTTCCAGCAGCGATGGCGCGCGGATACGGAAGGACAGAGGATCGCCAACTGCAATGGTGCCGAAGCGGCGCTGTGCCGCGAGGTTCACGTATTGGGTGGTGCCGCGATAATCGACGACAAAGCACGGGTCTGGCAGGGCGTTGACGGCGGACTTCATGCCGCGGTCAACAATCTCGCTGGCTTCCTTGCGACTGACACCGCTTGGTGCTTTGACCTTGGTGCGGCTTTTCATGCCACCGCCGATGACCAGAACAAAAATGAGAGCGTAGGCGAAGAACGAGGCCCAGACGGGTACGTCAAAAGCTATGGAGAAGAGAGCGAAAATGCCGGCAGATGCCAGAAGGATCCAGCGCACATCAACGGGTTTGCGATAAACCGCCCGCCGGTTGAGACCCAGTCTCAACGGCTCCTGATTGGCCTGCTTTTCTTCCTTGTCGGTATCCAGGGACATACGTGCCACTCTCTAAACGCCGCTGTGCGTTTACGTTGTTTTTCTTTCAAGACTGGCCGAGAATTTAACAGGGCCAGCATGACATTCTCGCGACGGCGGCACCTCATTTCTTCAGTTTTCCCAACTGGAGATTGTCAAAGACGTAGCGAAACCAAGGATCTTAGAGGGCCTGCGCCCAAGGGCAAACAATGTTTATCCGCTGAGATCGTATCGACGAGTTGCTGCGGTTATATATTTAGCAGGTTTAACAAATCAAGCAGAAGAGAAGCTGAGGAATAATAATTAATCGGCAAACCTTCATTTGCGGCAGTGCAGACGTCATGCAACTATCATGTTTGGCGTTTAGTGCTCAATTGAAGTGCAGTGTCCTCCCCCTCTTACCTTTGGTAATTGTATTTAAATGGCCTGCGTCTTTAAATAGGTCATGCGAGCGGTGTTCGGCTTCTATGATTGGACCGCTTTTGTGGGGTGTAACGAAGGGCGAACGATGGAAGAGATTCTCGAAAAGCTGGAAGCTGCGATTGCACAGGAGGATTGGGCGGTAGCGGAAAAGTACATTCTTCTCATGCTGGAGGAGGATGAGACCAACCCGAGCCTTTGGTACAACCTTGGCCTTGTGCGCCGCCGTGCGGGCAACAATGTGCAGGCCCTTGAGAATTTCGAGAAGACACTGGACCTCAACCCGCAACACAAAGGCGCGATGTTTGAACGGGCTGCGGCTTGTCTGGACATGGAGGATTTTGCCTCAGCGCTCAATGACTTTGCCGAGTTCACCGCCGCCTACCCTGATGATAGCGACGGATTGCTGAACCTTGCCCGCATCGCGCTGCACATGGAGGTTCCGGATCTCGCCCTGCAAGCCTTCCAAAAGCGGGCTGAGCTGGAGAATGATGCTGAGAACATTCTTGGTGCAGCAGAAGCCATGCAGATGCAGGGCAATGATGAAGGCATCAACATGTTGCGACGATTGTTTGCTAACAATCCGCCTGTGCGCCCTGAATTGCTGAAAATTATGAGCCAAGGATCCTTCGGGCGCATGCCATTGAACTCGAAAGCTATGCTTCCATAAAACGGTCGTTGACTGGCCTCTTAAGCCTCAACGGAGCGCTTGGCACGGACAGATTTGCGGTAGTGACCCGGTTCTGCCTGCAGTTTACCTTGTGTGTCCAGATGGGTTTCGAACTCAGCTTCATCCATCGGAGCACAATCTAACTCCAACGCCTCACGCTTAAATGGGAAGGCCTGCGCTATCGGCGTGCCTGCTTTTAGCGTGCCTTCGAACTTTGGGTCTTTCCAAAGCGCTGGAAAATGAACAAAGCCACCTTTGAAGCGGTCACAATCCACCACTCCGGCCAGTGTCCTGAACGGCAGTTCTTCGCGGTTAAGCGGATGAGTGAAGAGCAGCGAGATGCCTTCAGGGGCTTCGATACTCCAGAAGTTGTTGAGCTTGATGATGAAATCGCCCGGGTTCGTGCCCAGCGGTGCACCGGTTGCCTGTTCTGGCACATGCAGGCCGATGGGTGATCGGGTTTGTTGTGCTTTTGGTGAGACGGGCTTCGGCCAGTGCCATGAGAACTCGCCGCCTTTCATCGTCACATCACAGGGCAACTTGAAGAGGATACCCGTTGAAAAGCCATCAATGATCGGCGGGCAGTGCTTAAGCGTGCGTACCTGTTCGCTGCCCAGCAACTCGCTTTCGACCGTTGACGGGATGTCTTTCAACCAGTCGGGCAAAGCTGCCTTTGCTTCTACAGGCTCTGGGATATGTCCATGTAGTTCTGGCAGGCAACGAAACGTGAGCTTCATGAAGGCTCCTAAATGTGGCTCTTGATCCGAAATCCAGCTCCTCTTTTCAGCGAGATGCTTAGATTTTCACGATGGCAGTTTTCAGCTTGTTCAGGCAGTAGGCCCATCCGGCGCTGGAATTCATGGCACGCAGGTATTCCCGCCAGCCGTCTCCGTAGCGCTCAAAATGACTATGCACCAGTTTGAGCTGCGCTCCACCTTCAACATCTGAAAACTGAATTGTGACGATGCCAGCTTTTTGCGGGTCTTCAATCAAAAGGCGTTTGGGAGAAATCTGCCAGGCGAGGACAATCTTGCTGCCCTCCTCCAGCTCCTGAATGGTGCCCCAATGGAGGCGCCTGCCGTCTTCAACATCCTCAAAGCATGAGCCGCCGACCAGAGGCTCGATGCCGAGCACGCCCTCATGTGCGAACCTGTACTCTGCGGGCCACCAGGCGTCGATTTTCTCCAGAAAACATGCGTAGGCGCTTTGAGCTGATGCAGGCAGAAGCACCTCTGCCTTGCATAGTGAAAATTGCTCCAAGACGCCCATTTCGCCTGATGTCATCGCATCCCCCAATTACACTCAGCCGCGTCCCTTCCTGCGGCGAGCCATCACGTAGACTGTAGCAGCAATTATCGTAATTGCTACAAAGAGAACACCGATGACATTGATGACAGGGGATATGCCAAACCGCATGCGAGCACCAATCTCCGTGACCAGTGTCCAGCTTGGGCCAATGGCAAAGAAGGTGGTGTTGTAGTTCTCAATAGACTGCAGGAACGAGATTGCAGCGGCTGTGAGAATGGTCGGCATGAGGAATGGCAGTGTGATCTTGCGGAACACAAAGAACGAAGAGGCTCCCAGATCCAACGCTGCCTCTTCCTGCACAATATCCTGCCGTTGCAGGCGTGCCATGAACATGAGCATGCAGTAGGAGGCGATGAAGCTGGACTGAGCAATAGTTGCGGTCAGCAGGCCACCTTCCACCCCGAAGGCATCGCGCCAGAAGATGAGCGTGGTTGCCCCCAGCACGATGCCCGGTGTGAGCATGGGCGACACAAGGACGGTATAGAGGAATGTGGTGGCTTGGGATTGCAGGCGTGTGAGCAACAAAGCCCCAGCCAATCCAAGAGGGATTGAGATGACGATGACGCCCAGCGCGATAATCAGCGAATGCCATAACCCGTCTATGAAACGCTGATCCTCCGGAAATGCACGAAACCAGTCCAGCGTGAAGCCTTGCCAGTCGATGACAGATGGAGTCGGCGATGCGTTGAAGGCTGCAATCACCATGAAGATCATGGGCAAGAACATATAGGCGAAGAAGATCACCAGATAGCCATTGAGGATGGTGGCGGCCCAATCAATAGGAGATTTCACCTGTTCTTTCATGGCGCCGCTTTCAAGTGTTGTTGTTGTCATTTCGCGATGTCCCGAATGCCGACGCGGAAGACCCACATGTTGAACAGAATGAAGACAATACAGGCCACCAACAATGCCAGCGAATAAGCGGCGCCCTGGTTCCAGCTGTCGGCCTCAAAGAAACGGCGATAAATCACCTGAGAGAACCAGTCGGGGTGCAGGCCACGGCCCACAGCACTTGGAACGGCGATGGAACCCGCAGAGAGCATGAAGGTCATGATCGCGCCAACGGCAATACCGGGTTTGGCGTGCGGAAGAACCACGCGCCAATGAATACGCCATGTGGACGCGCCCAGATCCTTTGCCGCTTCGATCTGGTTTTTGTCGAGCGTATCAACCGTGTTGTAAATTGGGAAAACCATGAAGAGCACGTAGGCGTAGACCATTACGGTGAACACGGCACCATTGGAGGCAACAAAGCGGAAGCCTTCGCCAGCTTCCATGTTGATGATGCCCAGCAGGTCCAGCAAGCCGTTGAGCACGCCTTGCTTTTCCAGGATCATGATCCACGAGAAGATGCGCAGCAGCTCGTTGATTGCGTAGGGAATCAGAAGGCCAAGCATCAAGATTGCAAGCTTGTTACGGTTCGTGGTCATCGCAACGGCGTAGGCCACTGGATAGCACAGTGCAAACGCCAGAATGGTGACGCAGAGCGCGTAGATGATGGTGGCAAGGAAGATTTGGAAATGCACAGAACTCATCATGGTGAAGTTCTTGAGCGAATAAGAGGTATCCAAGCCGACAGCGTCTGTCGTGGATTTCTCAGTTATTTCCAGCGCAGCAATTTGGGCTTCCAGCTCGCCTTTTTGCGCGAGTAACGGTGCTTCTTCGGCCTCAATTTCAGCAAGGCTGCGGCTTACCGCGCTTGTGTTGCCTGGTGATGGTGCGCCAAACGGGTTCAGGCCTGATGTATCGTTTGCTTCTGGTACCGACGGCGTTCCGAATGGATTGAGGCCGGAGGTATCATCAGAGGGTGACTGTGTACCAAACGGATTGAGTGCGGAGGCACTGTCTTGCTGAGGAGCAGTGGACGTGCCAGCAATCAGATCTTCTTTTTCGGCCTGAAGCTCCACCAGTCTGGTGTTGATCTGGAACACGTCTTCATAGGCGCGGTCAATTTCCAACGCCAGCGTTGCTGCTGCTCCGCCCCTGTCTTCATAGGTGAAGGCGCGGTCGATCATGGACATTTGCGGCAGCACAATCAGCACCACAATCCAGATCGCAGCCAGGCCTATAAAAAGTGTGGTCAGGCCTTTGCCATAACTCTTGATCAGACTATTCACTGGCCAGCTCTCCCGGACGCATCACTACGGCATCTTGCGCAGCAAACCAGAGTTTCTGGTCAGCGCCCAGAGGCTGGTGGGTTTGCTCAACATTGGTCACGTGGATTGCAACAGGCTGATCCCCTGCCCGCATATGGAGGTTCACAAAAGGGCCTTCCATGTCTCGGCGCTCTAGAATTGCGGAGAGGCCGTTTTGCTGGCCCTGCTTTTCTTCCAGGGTCATTCGCTCAGGACGTACGAAAAGGATGGCCTCCTCTCCCTCATTCAATCCGTGTGCGTTCTGGCCAAAGAGCTTGCCTTGCGATGTTTCCAGAATTGCGAAGTCGCCTTCTTTGCCAATGACTTTGCCTTTGAAGATGTTCTGCTCACCCACAAAGCTTGCCACAAAGGGCGTTTTGGGGTGCGCGTAAATCTCGTCAGAGGTGGCAACCTGTTCCACCACGCCTTTGTTCATGACTGCAACACGGTCTGACATGGTCAGTGCTTCGCCCTGATCGTGTGTGATGTAGATGAAGGTTACACCCGTTTTACGCTGCAGGTCTTTCAACTCTGCGCGCATGTGCTGGCGGAGTTTGAGATCGAGTGCGGAGAGCGGTTCATCAAGCAGGAGCACGGAGGGCTCAACTGCAAGGGCGCGGGCAATAGCAACGCGCTGGCGCTGTCCGCCTGATAATGCAGTTGGCAGTTTGTCGCCCTGACCATCCAGCGCGACCAGAGACAAAAGCTCCTGCGCCTTTTCCAGCCGGGTCTTCTTTGCGATGCCGCGTGCTTCCAGACCGAAGGCAATGTTGTCTCGTACGCTCATGAGCGGAAACAGCGCAAGGTTCTGAAAGATCAGAGCGGTTGGTCTGGCGTTTGCACGGATGCCGGACATGTCTTTCTCGCCGATCACGACACGGCCCTGTGATGGGGTGAGAAAGCCGGAGATCATGCGCAAAATGGTTGTTTTGCCACAACCAGACGGGCCGAGGATGGAGAAAAACTCACCAGCGTTGATCTTAAGGTCAGTGGGCTGGACGGCGACGAAATCGCCAAATTTCATGGAGAGGTTTTCAAGAATTACATCATTGCCGTGCATGAAGTGCCTATTGCTTCGCTTCAATCTCTTAAAGATTGGAAATTCAGAGGTTTTCTGCGTGCCTGACATTTTGACCAGTGCACAGTCCGTGCTCGTAAGGTGCGCAGTCTTGCTGCTGCATTTCTTAGGAGCGGATGTGCAAAGCGCGGCTGATGCCGCGCTTTGCTTTCAACGCCCTTAAGCGTTGGTGATCTTGTCAACGTATTCCTGACGCAGCGGAGCGAACCACGGCGTATCTGCCGGGTACCACCACAGGTTCGCCAGCGTGTCGTTGTTGTAGATTTCCAGGAACTGCTTCTTGTAGGTTTCGCCTGCATGGTTTGCAGCACCAACAACAGCGGAGTTGTAGCCGGTGTTTGAGCTGAACATGCCTGCCATTTGCGGATCAAGCATCGCATTGATGAAGGCGTAGGCCTGCTCTGTGTTGGCTGCGCCGCTTGGAATGCCCATGGAATCCATCCAGGTCATGCCGCCTTCTTTTGGCATGCGGTACTTCCATTTTGCATCTTCACGGCTGAGCAGCAGACCGGTTGTGTCCCATGTCTGACCGATAGACGCGCCAGCCTGTTTGAAGGCGTTTGTTGCTTCGGTTGCGTTGTTCCAGAACGCAGCAATATTTTCTTTGCGCTCAATGATGAACTTGGCCACTTCGTCCCAAACGCGGCGGGCGTCTTCCTCGGTCTTGTAAACATCGAGCATACGGTCAGATTTCACTTTGCCGATTGCATCGAGGTATAGGCCGGTGCCGATCAGAGCGGACTTCTGACGGAAGGCAGCCTTGCCTTTTGCTTCCGGTGCCCAGAGGGAGCCGAAGGAAACTTCGTCGTTTGACAGCGGGAACACGGAGCTGTCGAAGGTGATTGCCTCTGTACCCCAGTCGAATGGCAGCAGCATACGCTTGCCGCGGTAGGTGCCGCCCAGCTTCACGCTGTCGCGCAGCATGGAAGGCACAACAGCATCCACCTTGAGTTTGCTCTCATCGAGAGGAGCCAGCAGGTCATCCGGATAGTAATTGGCACCGTTGGTGATGGACGGGAAGATCACGTCAAAACCCTTGCCGCCAGCTGCTTTCAGCTTCTGCTCAGCTTCATCGTTGGAACCAAAGGTGGACAGGTTGATCTTGATGCCTGTGTCACCTTCAAACTTCTTGATCATGTTGTCCTGAACGTAATCGCCCCATGCGAACACATTCACCTGACCAGAAGATGCCAGCGCATCAGAGGCCTTCAAAATTGCAGGAGCGGCAATCGCAGCAGCGGAGGCTGCGGCAGTGCCTTTTATAACCGAACGACGAGAGATAGACATTTACGGACCCTCAAGAGACAAAGAATTCTTAATAGCAACCGAGGCGCGATACTTAGATTCGGCGCCTCTCCGGTTCCATCACCTAGGCAGCTAACTGCAACCTGTGACAGACCCATGACAATTTACGTATATTAACTTATGGAGCGTAGCTCATTATTAGCGGGCTAGGCAATATTGTATTTATATTTCTATAGGTTGACCTGAAAACTCTAGGTAATTTCAATCTGTTATTTATTTGGCAAACTAAAAAGGGAGCACCTTTTCAGGTACTCCCTTTCAATTGTCGAAGGCTACAGGCTCTATCAGACGCTTGCGTGCGCTCTTTGCCGGCGACGCCGCATAACGACGCCATAGTGCGGAGCAAACAACATGGCAAGCACCTGCTGCAGACCAGCGACAACCGCAATCATACCAGCTGCGGACACAGAGAATTCATAGCCAAGCAGGCCCGGGCCGAACGCTGCCAGCAGGTAACCAAACAGGCCAGCGGACAGGGATGCGATGCCGGAGATGAAGAGCTGGACTTTCAGATTATCTGTCAGCATGCGAGCCGTTGCTGCCGGGCAGATAAACATCGCAATCACAAGGATCGACCCTACAGCTGTAAATGCAGCAACAGCAGCGATTGCCACCATGACAATGAGTGAAAGGCCAAGCCATTTAGGCGAGAATCCCAGGCTTGCAGAGAGCAACGGGTCAAAGCTGGAGATCTTCAACTCTTTGAAGAACAGCACGATAAACACGATCACCAGCATGTTAACAACAAACAGCTGCTTGATGCTTTCCGGCAAGGTCATGAGCACCTGCCAGTTCCACAGGTCTGAGAGGGAATAGGCATCCAGCCAGATTGCACTTTCCAGATTGCCGTAGAGCGCGTGTTCCACATCCAGATGGACGCCAGCGGTCCCGGTTTGCTCCAGAATCACAACGCCTGCTGCGAACATGGTGGTGAACACCACGCCCATGGCTGCCCCCGGCTCTACATTGCCGATACGCCGGATAAGCTCAATCAGAAGGACTGCGAAGATAGCTGCTCCCCCTGCTCCGAGCATCATGGCCCAGGAGCTGGTCTCATGGGTGAACAGGAAGCCGATCACGATACCTGGCAGAACCACATGGGAGATTGCATCGCCCATGAGCGCCTGCTTGCGCAGAACAAGAAAGTTGCCGAGAAGACCGCAGGCGAGTGCTGCCAGAGACCCGAGCAGGATGCTTGGGAGGTCAAATTGCAGGAAAATATCCATCAGACTGCTCCTCCTCTGCTTGTTTCACCACCGCGCACAACATGCGGGCTTAGTTCCTGTTCCAACACTCTGACTGTATCAGCGGGCAAAACTTCTCCGATTGGCTTCAGGGACCAGTCGGCCAGTGCATGGGATTCTTCTGGGTGCATTTCGCGGTAGAGGTTCCAGAGCTTCTGATCCCGTTCAATGAGACGCGCCTCAGACTGGCCTTTGACCGTCGGCTGGCCGTCGCCTCCCATGAAACCGCCACGGCGGAGGATGGAACGGGTGAGAGGTTCCAGCACTGGTTCATCGTGTGCGATGGCAAGCAAACCCTGACGCAAGTGCACGATGCGTTGGAAACGATAGTGCTTGAGCGCAGCTGCCAGAATGCCTCTGACAGGCGAGATGAGGAGGGAAACTACAAAGAAACTGAAGAGCACCAGTACGATCAAACCGCCTGTTGGCATGTTTGGTGCACTGGCTGAGAGAGCAGCTCCGATGTAGCTTCCCGAGGCGCCAATACCTGCTGCAATGGCAACCAACACCGGCACGCGGTCTGTCCAGAAACGGGCAGCCACAGGTGGGATGATTGCCAAAGCAATAATGAGAACGAGGCCTACTGTTTTAAGGCCGATCACCACAATGCCCAGCAAAAGCAGAAGCAATGTGCGGTCCAGCCAGCGCACGTTGTAACCACAGGCTGCTGCAAAGCTTTCATCAAAGCAAAGCAGTGAGAATTCTTTCATGCGCAGCACAACGGCAAGGCCAACGAGTGCTGCTGCCACTGAGATGGTCAGCGCCTCAGACTTAAGCATGCCGGAGGTTGCACCAAGCAGGAAGCCTTCCAGACCCGCTTGCCCTGCAATGGACATGGACTGGATGATCGTCAGCAGTACCATACCCACGGCAAAGAAGGTGGAGAGTACGGTGCCGATGGCGGCATCTTCTGTGAGGCGGGTGTGGGTTTTGATCCAATCCACGGCCAGAACGCCAATACCAGCAGACAAGGCCGCACCAAACAGGAGCACTGGCAGGGAGCGACCAGAGTCAAAGTAAACCTGTGCGATGATGAAGGCGAGCGCCACGCCAGGAAGTGTTGCGTGACTGACTGCGTCCGAGATCAGCGTCCGCTTTCTAAGCAAAACAAAGACACCGATGGCACCACTGGCCGCCCCCAGAAGGGCTGCGCCGATGCAAACCAGCGCTGTGTTGTAGCCTGCGGACAAAGTAAGGGCGGCAAAGAACTGTTCCATGACGTTGCCTTACGCGTTTGAGGCTTCAGAGAGACCATCCAGCTGCGTGCTGGCAAGGCGTCCGCCATACGCTTTTTGCAGGTTCTCAGCGGTGAAGGTTGTCTCCACCGGGCCGTCTGCCACGTGCTGCCCATTGAGCAGCAGGATGTGGGAATAGTAATCACGCACGGTTTCAAGATCGTGGTGCACCACAAGAACGGTCTTGCCATCTGCTACCAGTTGGCGGAGCACTGCCACGATTGCTTTTTCTGTTGCAGCGTCCACACCGGCGAACGGTTCATCCATGAGATAGACTTCAGAATCCTGCGCCAAAGCTCTTGCAAGAAACACACGCTGCTGCTGGCCACCGGAAAGCTGACCGATCTGACGATTTGCAAAGTCCTGCATGCCAACGGATTTCAAACAGTCCATCGCCTTTTGACGGTGCTTGCGGGATGGCCAACGGAACCAACCGATTTGCCCGTAAAGGCCCATCAGCACCACATCAATGGCCGTTGCCGGAAAATCCCAATCCACGGCTGAGCGCTGCGGAACGTAGGCGATGCGCTTGAGGTCCTTTTCAATTGGCGCACCAAAGACTTTGGTGTCGCCAGAGAGTTTCGGGATCAGGCCAAGAGCTGCTTTCAGGAATGTGGACTTGCCAGCGCCATTGGGGCCAATGATGGCTGTCAGGCATCCCTTTGGAGCTGAGTACGACACGCCCCAAAGCACAGGTTTGTGGTGGTAAGCGACCGTCATGCCCTGCACGGTGAACGGCAGGTCCTGCGGGTTCACAGTTTTTGAGCTGTCGGTGTCATGCAACAAGTGCAGACCGGAGGAACTTCTATCATGCATCTTAGTGACCTGCTCCAAGTTTACCCTGCATACCCTGAGCAGGTGCTTCTCCACCCAGAGCGCGTGTAATCGAGGTCATGTTGTGGTCGATCATACCGATATACGTTCCTTCATAGGTATTGGACTGGCCCATCGCATCTGAGAAGAGCTCGCCGCCGACCTCGACCTTGTGGCCTTTGGCTGCGGCACCTTCGACCAGCGCACGTATGTTTCGCTCTGACACTGACGATTCAACAAACACTGCTGTGACTTTGCGGTCGACGAGAAGGTCAACCAGTGTCTCAATCCGCTGCAAACCAGCTTCTGAGTTGGTGGAGATGCCCTGAATGCCAACCACTTCCAGATTGAAGTCGCGGCCAAGGTAGGTGAACGCATCATGCGCGGTTACAAGAACACGGCGCTCCTGAGGTACCGTCTGGAGGATCTTATCGCCATAATTTGCGAGTTCCTGCACCTGCGCCAGATAGGCTGCTGCGTTGTCGCGATAGTCCTGCTCGTTTTCGGGGTCCATGGAGACGAAGGCTTCGGTCACACCATTGATCGCGCCTTGCCAAAGGGTCGGGCTCATCCAGACGTGCGGGTCATAGCGACCAGCGTACGCGGTTGAACCTTCAAGCTTGGCAGAGTCGATGGTTTCACCGATGAAGAAGACAGGCTTACGTTTTTGAAGCTTCAGCAGCAGATCTTCCATCTGCGCTTCCAGAAACAAACCGTTTGCGAAAATCGCATCTGCGCGGCCCATCTTCACCACGTCAGAGCGGGTCTGGCGGTAGGAGTGCGGATCAATGCCTGTTCCCATCAGCGCTTCCACAGTGACGTTGTCACCGCCAACGGCACGCACAGCGTCAGCAACCATGCCCACTGTGGCAACCGCATTGATCGGAGCCTTTGCAAGTGCCGCTGACAGGCTGGAAAAGCCTGCGAGAACCATCACTGTCACTGCAAACACAGCAGCTTTGAAGTAGCGCATAAAATCCAACTTTCTAAAACGACTAGAGCAAACTTTCAGGCTCTTCATCTTTCGCAGTTCTCCGACCTAGCCACTTTGTTCCTGGCCAATATCTTCGCCCTGAGCTCTTTAAATAAAGATACCATCAGAATTTCTGCGGGCATCCTGTTTCTTCCTGCAGTCTAGTTGCAACTCATTCTTAATTGCAATATAAAAATGAAAGTTTCTGAAAATTGGTATCTTGCCCTCTCTTTGATGAACTGTGGGACGTGAGCAGAAAGTCGACCATCAATCAGGCCTAGTTGCCATTGCCTCTTATTTGCCAAAGGCTTATTTATAAGAGCAATGGGAGAGACCTGACATGAGCAAGATGGACTTCAATCGCGAATTTGATGCACGACACGGTGAGCTTGTTGCAATCACCAATGAGCTGTCGCGCGTGACCTGCAATAACCCCGGTGCCCTAACGTTTGCAGGAACTAACACTTTCCTTGTTGGTAAAAACGAGGTTGTTGTCATCGATCCGGGCCCGATGGATTTGGAGCATCTGGACGCTTTGATGAAGGCCATTGATGGCCGACCCGTGAAGGCCATTCTCGTCAGCCACACCCATGTGGATCACTCTCCACTTGCCGGCCCTTTGAAGGAAAAAACGGGTGCGCCCGTGATGGGGTGCGGACCTCACAAACGAGCTGTTTCATTTGCTGATATGGCCGAAACGCCCATGGATGCGAGCTCACAGAAGGACTTTACGCCCGACGAAGAGTTGGAAGATGGCGCCAAAATCTCTGTTGATGGTGTGACAATTGAAGTGGTTGCAACGCCGGGACACACAGAGAATCACCTGTCTTTCGCCCTTCCTGAACAAGGTGTGATGCTGCCCGGTGATCACGTGATGGCCTGGTCGACAACCATTGTGGCGCCGCCAGACGGGTCTATGAACGCCTATATGAAGTCACTGGACAAGCTCATGGCGCGCAGTGAAACCCGCTATTTCCCGTCTCATGGCGGCGAGGTAAACAACCCGAAGGTCTTTCTCCCCCAGCTGAAGCAGCATCGCCAGATGCGCTCCGATGCTATTCTTGAGCGTTTGCGTGCGGGGGATGATGAGGTCATGACCATGGTGAAAGCCATTTACACAGATGTGGACCCAAAGCTGCATGGCGCAGCAGCGCTCAATGTTCTTGCACAACTGGATGATCTCATCGCTCAAGGGGTTGTCATGTGCGATGCGAAGGTTACACTCTCCGCAAAATTCACGTTGCGTGAGCTGACATAGCTCAGCTTACACACTGTCAGGACACCCCAGAGAAACCGATCTCTCCAACACTTAGAGACGTAATGACCAGTATTTTTGACCAGAAGATCGATCGCAGAAACACTCATTCCCTTAAATGGGATGAGATGGAAAGTCGCTATGGCATCAGTCCTGATGACGGTTTGCCGATGTGGGTTGCAGATATGGATTTCCGCCCCCCGCAAGCCGTGAACGACATGGTTGCCCGCGCTGCGGAGCACGGAATTAACGGCTATTACGGTAATGATGCGCCTTACAAAGAGGCTGTCATTTCCTGGATGAAGCGTCGTCACCAGTTCGATGTCTCTCCAGACTGGATCACAACAGTGCCGGGTGTTGTGGCTGGTTACTCCATGGCTATTCACGCGTTTTCTGAGGAAGGTGATGGCGTCCTGGTGTTCTCACCAGTTTACCATGCGTTTGGCCGCGCCGTGCGCGACAACAACCGCCGCCTTGTAGAAAGCCAGCTGATTGAGCGTGATGGCGCTTATTACATGGACTTCGACAATCTGGCTGATCAGGTTGATGAACGCACCAAGATCCTGTTGCTGTGCAGCCCTCACAACCCGGGTGGCCGGGTCTGGACTGCAGAGGAACTGACCCGTATTTGCGAATTCTGCCTTGAACATAACATCCTGATCATCTCTGATGAGATCCACCACGACCTCATTCTGGATGGCTCCAAGCATGTGGTCACCTCGACCTTGTCTGAGGCGATTGCAGAGCGGACGATTACATTTACATCTGCCTCCAAGACCTTCAATCTGGCCGGTTTTGCGACGGCTGCGTGCATCATCAGCAACAAAGAGCTGCGTGATCAAATCCGCAAGGTCTTTACAGCTTGTGGAGTTCACGCCACCCCGCTCGGTTCACAAGCCACAACTGAGGCTTACAACCATGGCGATGAGTGGCTCACTGAGGCTTGCGATTACATTGCGGCTAATCAAGAGCTGCTGATTGAGGGGCTGGAAGCTGCTATCCCCGGCGCTAAAGTGATGCGCATGGCGAGCACCTATTTGCAGTGGGTCGATTTTAAAAATGTTGACCTGCCGTTTGATGAGATCGTCGCTCGAATCCAGAAACAGGCGAAGGTCGCCGTCAACATCGGCAGCACGTTTGGAAAAGGTGGCGAAACGTTCCTGCGGTTCAATCTGGCCTGTCCAAAATCGACTGTTGAAGAGGCTATCAAACGTTTGGAAGATGTTTTTGCAGATCTTCGCATCCAAACAAACGCTTGATTTCAAAGCTATATTTTGAGTTATCAAAGATACGCCCATTTCTGGGCGTATTTTTTGTGAGGTCGTGACAATTATCACACACATATGCTATTAAATGAGTCATATTGAATTTATAGAGTTCAAGGGCTTCCCCGGCTTCAGAACTCTCAGAGTTTCGCGATAGCCTTAAAGCGGTACTCGTTGTTCACGCAAGCTTTCATAACCAGTGCTTCCCCGGCGCTGGTTATGTCGTTTCTGGGCCTGCTTTTATCTCCGGATCATACTCCACCAAACTGGCAGCAGCTCCTTTGACAGGTGCAGGCAGTTTACTGTGCAGGCTTTTGTGAGGGAATTGGCGCGGTCCCACGCTCTTTCAACATGGATGCAATTGAAGGTGGCAGTTCTAGCGGAACTTCCAGCAGTGGCACGCTCTCTGAGACTTTTATCCGAGGCGGCTCTTCGGCCTCGTCCTGCAGGACCAACTCTGGCTCTTCAACCCGGGCTGTGATGCCGTAATTTTGCAAGAGCACTTTATCCAGACTTGCCAGAAATCCTCTTATACGGCGGGCATTGGTGCCAAAATCATGGCTGCCGAAGCGGGACGCAGAGCGGATATCCAAAAGTGTACCTACTCTATCGGGCTGGATGCGAATGGCGACATCATCCTTCAAAGAGAAGTATGGCATGCGTGCTTCCATGAGCAGGTAGGTGGGCTCATCCGGGAAACCCGCGGGTAACTCGTAAATCACCTTCCACCCCATGCTGGAGGCGACGCTGGAAACGGCGTTGTGCAGCTCAGGAGGAGGCAGGCGGAACCGGCGTGGGACGATGTCAGGATAGCTGGCCTTTTGCATGAGCTGCTTGTCCTGCCCGATTTCATCATCAATACGATCTCCGGCAATCAGCGCAGGCGGCTCATCCATATCTGTTGAGACATCATTGAGTGGCGGGAACAGGTAGAGCCCCAGTGTGGCGATGAAAAGCGGGGCGAGGACGATGGCACCATAAAACGTGCCCAGAAAGCTGTTGCCAAACCCTTTGCCGCCGTTGTTCCACAAATCAACCACGGCCATGGCAGCCAGCGCAATTGCGGCAGCGCCCATGAAAAAGCCAATTACAAAGAGAACGAGCAGCACTTCTGTATTGAACAACTCGAAGTAATGACCGGCAACGGAGATAATGAGGAACGGGATCGCAATTGCGCCAATGCGGCGACTGCGCAAGGCAGTGCGAGAATGTTTCGAGGGCAATTGCAGGGTCATTCTATCCCACTCTCTTCAATCTGCAGCTCAGAGTTCAACTTAACCGTTCGGCATGAAGGTTACAGCTCTTTACTTTACGATACCAGATAGTAGCAGTTCAGAATTACCGAGGGTTGAATACTGCCATTATTTTCGCGCAAATTTTGAGAGAGGGAGTTGCGGCGGATGAACCGCCGCATTCGGGAGCTGATACTAAGCAGCAGCGCCCTCTCCTGCCGCCTTTAGGCCAACCAGGTTCACAAGATCAGTCAGGCTGTCGAGCAGGTGGTCACAGTGATCCTTCAGCTCTTCAGCGGTCAAAGCGCCAGTTGTTACGCCAACGCGCACCATGCCTGCGTTTTGGGCTGCATGCATGTCGTGAAGGCTGTCACCCACCATTGCGATGTGCTGAGGCTCGATACCTGTGTGCTCTGCAAATCCAAAAAGCTGGCCCGGTTCTGGTTTTTCACCATGTCCGCTGTCGTAGCCCACAACGAAGGTGAAGTAGTCGAAAATGCCAAGGCGCTTCAGCTGCGCAACGGCGCTTGCTTCTGTGCCATTTGTCGCCAGACCGATCGGCAAACCAGCCGCAGCCAGAGCCTTGATTGATGATGCTGTATCATCAAATGCTGCAACACAGTCTGCAGCATGGTCCAGAATAAGGTCTTCAATACGATCCAGAAACGCGCGGTTGAACTCAACACCAAGATGATTGGCCCATGGCTCGCTGTAACCGCTTGGTGGATTAGTCAGAATTGGGCTACCCGGTTGGCAGGCACAGCTGGCGTAATCAAACTTCACGAGATGGCCTAGCTCAGTGGCCAGTTTCAGATTTCCATCTGCCAGATCCATCAGAACATGTTGGAGCACCGTGCCCCATGTCCTATTGAAATCAATGAGAGTTCCATCGCGATCAAACAGTACGGCGCGCACGTTCATTGTCATTTTCCTTCAGCGCATTTGACGGCTTATATGGGAGACCGTCTTCGGGCGATTACCCGAGCAGAATAGTTCTTATGCAAGCGGCTCAATCTACGCACTTATACAGAGTATTACGAGCACCAATCACTATGAGCGATGCTAATCAATCGGCCACAAGCTTCCTGGCACACTAAATACACAGTTTTTTGTCAGTTTCGCAGTCTGGGAAATCGCGGCCAAATGTCACTCAAAATAGCCTGATACATTAATGGTTTAGTCGCGATAATTTTAACTAGCTCACAACCTGATATCCTATCCTTTTGTATAATAATAATAATTTCCAGAAAGGCCGCTGAGCAATTAGTTAACGTCATGTTTCATGCATTCAAATTGCTGAGTTTATTGGGAAATTCCCCCCTCGAAATTAGATTGGCTTTTTTAGTTTTTTTGGCGCTAACATATTCATGCCCGATTTGAGTATCACTCCTGCATATGAGCTGACGCTTATATCGGGTTATCCGGCTACTCATTCTGGATAAGCATCACGATTTCTGCAACACAACTTGTCCCAAGGGGACGGACTAAAATGGCCTTCGGAACGACTGAGCAACAAAAGAAAAACGCTAAACCTGATCTGGACAAACTTTATCGTCCAGTGGGCATTCAGGCTGTCAATGCTGCGAACTGCTGTAACGGCAAGCAGAAAGAGGCATATCAGCCTAAGGTTCAGGAAGAATATCCTCTTCCGACGGACTGATGCGTCAGGGCTACAAATCAGAGATTCCAGCTTGTTTTTCAAGAACCGAATTGCTTGATTATGTATTCCAATCACATTGATGACTACTTCAATGCGTAAGCCACGCCTTATTAGGGCATGGCTTTACAGAGACTTGATGGCCTAAACGGGCATCTGGTTATCTGAGCAAAAAAGGCGACCCGCAGGATTGCGAGCCGCCTTATTTCTTGCCGAGCCTGTAGAAGCATCAACCGTTATGTCTTCTGCATGACGATCCCACGGCCCTGCCCCATATCTAATTTTGCTTTCAATAGCGGCTCATGTTCTAGCGCTGATAAATGACCAGGCGCACCATGTTTGTGATGCGCTCTGCCTTCATCTGAAATGCATTATGGATACAGGCGTACCTTATCCCACTGGTCTTCTGCACTGTCTCTTTTGAAGACAAATCTGTCATGCAGGCGGAAGGCACGATCGTGCCAGAATTCGATTTCCAATGGTTGCAAAATGCAACCGCTCCAATACCCAGGACGCGGAATATCACCAACAGCATATTTAGCAGCGTATTTGGCAACTTCTTTTTCAAGCGCGAAGCGGCTTTCCAATGGGCGGGATTGTTTGGACGCCCACGCACCAATGCGGCTTTTTCGTGGCCGTGAGTTGTAGTATTCGTCAGCCTGGTCTTCAGTTACGTGGATAACATTGCCACGTACCCGGACTTGCCTTCGCAAGCTTTTCCAGTGAAAACACAAAGCAACCTTAGGGTGAGCAAGAATTTCGCGGCCTTTTGTGCTTTCAAAGTTTGTATAAAACACAAAACCCTGTGGACTGTAACCTTTAAGGAGTAACATCCGTACATTGGGCATGCCATTCTCATCTACAGTCGCAACTGACATGGCATTAGGATCATTGGGCTCGCTCTTTTCTGCAAGCGCAAGCCATTCACCAAATAGTTGAAAAGGAACCTCTACGCTTTCAGAGTAACTATTTGTAAACTTTTCTTCCAGATTTTGGATGTCACCATTCATAGTTAATAGTCCCTTTAGGATCCTCACACTGTGGATGAACCGGAATTCGTTAAAACAACGGATTCAACCTGAGGCTCTAGTAGTAATATGGCAGTTTTGTATAGCAAGAAAACCCGTTTACGCCAGTCGTGTTTTGTCTCGGCTGCGCTCTTGCTGACACTTCCTGCCTGCACTCAAATGTCCATATCTGTGAACAACAGTGAGTATCAAGAACCTCTGAACCTGACAGAGGCAGTTGATACCAAGCAAAAGGTCGCGGATAGCGAGATTCATCGCACCGACCGTACGGTTATTACGAATACCATTGAGGAAGCTCTGAACGAGAGCGGGCAAACCAAGCACCGGTTTGCACCTATGGCCTGGACCAATCCTGTCAGCGGCAATAGCGGCACAATCACCTCTCTCATGTCTGTTGATAAAACAGAAAGCATTGCGGGTTGTACCGATTTTGTGACCAGCGCGAACACTGTTGGCGGCATCAGAGCCTATCAGGGGCGCAGCTGCCCGGATACCAATCGTAAAATGAAGATTGTCCAGCTTGCTCCGTTCCAAACCGATGCAACAGTCACTGAATAACTCTTCCTCGCTTCAGTTTCGCAAATGCGACGTGGCCTACTAGATTAAAACCACAGAAATACTCACGTCTGATTAGCTAAGTTCGGCTACGGCTGCTTGCGCCCCATCGAACTCAAGGTTATGTAATGGGTGAGTTATAAACTGCCCTTATTTCAATTTGATGGATGACGATGAGAGATCCCTATTCTGTTCTTGGTGTTAGCAAAAATGCCAGTGAGGCAGAGATCAAGAAAGCGTTTCGCAAACTGGCCAAACAGTTCCACCCAGACCAGAATGCAGACAATCCAAAGGCTAAGGAGCGCTTCTCTGAAGCGAACCAAGCCTATGAAATTTTGGGCGACAAAGATAAGCGCGGACAGTTTGATCGCGGTGAGATAGACGCGGATGGCAAACCCAAGTTTTATGGCGGCCCGGGTGGCGGCGGTGGCTTCGAAGGTTTCCGGAATTCAGGGCGTCGTGGTGGTTTCCGGTTTGAGCAGGGCTTTGGCGAAGGCCACGGCGGTGCCGGCGGCCCTCAGGATGCTGGCGGTTTTGACGATATCCTCAATGATATTCTTGGTGGCTTTGGCGGCGGCAAACGCCGCAGCGCAGGCGGTGGAGAATCTCATTTCCATGCTGGCCCTACCAAGGGAGCTGATGCCAACCTGATTGCACGGGTGACACTTGAAGACCTTGCCCACCATGGCAAGGTTCAGGTGAAACTGCCAAGCGGCAAGACTGTGAATGTAAAAATTCCGGCTGGCACGCAGAGCGGCGACAAGATTCGCCTGAAAGGGCAAGGTTTTGCTTCTGCCAAGAGTGGTCAGGCTGGTGATGCACTGGTAGAAGTTCGCATTTCTACACACAAGCTCTTCAAAGTGGATGGAGAGGATGTTCGTGTTGATGTCCCCCTCACCCTTTATGAAGCCGTTCTTGGTGGCAAAGTACGCATTCCAACTCTCAGCGGTGCAGTTAATCTGACAATTCCTGCCAATACCAGCAGCGGAAAGACCATGCGCCTTAAAGGCAAGGGTCTGCCGAAGAAAGAAGGCGGTCACGGTGACCTTCTTGTTGGGCTTGAGATTGTCTTGCCAGAACAGACAGATGAAGAACTTGAAAATCTGATGCGCGTCTGGAAAGAAGTGAAGCCGTATTCGGCACGCGGTCCAGAGTTCGACTGATCACTACCAATGATAAAGGCGGGTTACCCCGCCTTTTATTTTGCCACACTTTGAATTTCTCAGAAGCAGAGTGCCACAACAATCAGAGCTAAGTTTCGATTGCAGCCAGGCTGACTGGCGCTACGCTGTCGCCTGGTACAAAGAAATCTGGCTGCAGATTCACTTTCGGATTCACGCGGTACTTGTCAAAGTCGGTCATACCGTTTTCCGCCAGCAATGTATCATCAATGAAGAAGTTGCCGGTGGTATCTGCTGCCGGTTTTGTGAAGATCAGATGCGCTGCATCTGCCAGAATGTCTGGTGTCCGGCTTGCCTGAACCATCATATCGCCGCCAAGTAGATTCTGAACAGCAGCCGTAGCAATGGTCGTGCGCGGCCAAAGAGCGTTTACAGCAATCTTCTTAGAGCGCAGTTCTCCGGCAAGTCCCAGTACAACAAGGCTCATGCCGTACTTGGCAATGGAGTACGGTGTATGGTTTTTAAACCACTTCTCCTGCATATCCAGCGGCGGAGAAAGCATCATGATATGCGGGTTTTCTGCTTCTTTCAGATACGGAATTGCCAGTTTTGAGCAGAGCAAAGTGCCGCGCGTGTTGATCTGGTGCATCAGGTCAAAGCGCTTCATGTCGATTTTCTGAACCGGTGTCAGGTTGATCGCACTGGCATTGTTGACCACAATATCGATGCCACCGAACTTTTCAGCAGCCGCCTTCATTGCATTCTCAACACTCTCTTCGCTTCGCACATCAACCACGAGCGGGAGCGCCTGACCTCCGGCATCCTCAATCTCTTTAGCTGCTGTGTAGATCGTTCCTTCCAGCTTAGGATGCGGTTCTGCCGTTTTTGCAGCGATCACAATGTTCGCGCCATCTTGTGCTGCTCGCTTGCCAATCGCGAGGCCAATTCCACGAGATGCACCGGTAATGAATAGTGTTTTACCCTTCAGACTTCCCATGTTTCCCCCAAATTCCTGAAATAAGATGCGGTGCTGAACACCGCATCTGAACGAGTTAAGCTTTGCTCATGAACTTCATGAAGGCTTCGCGGGCCTCATCAGACTTGAGCAGTTCAGCAAAGAGGCCGATTTCTTCAAAAATGCGCTTTTCAAGCGGCTCACGCTTGCCACGCAGCAGTTCTCTGGAAATGCGCAGGGCGTTTTGAGGCTTGGATGCAACCTTCTGCGCGATCGCAAGCACACGGCCTTCCAGCTCATCAGGAGAGACCACGTGATTGACGAAGCCTGCTTCCTTTGCCATTTCGGCGGTGAAGCTCTCACCCAGTGCCAGCAGTTCGAACGCCTTGTGGTAGCCCATTGTCTCTGGGCCGATCAGCGTTGAGCCCGCTTCAGGAATGATGCCAAGGTCGGTGAACGGCGTTTTGAAGAGCGCGTTTTCTGTCGCAAACACCATGTCGAAGTGGAACAACATGGTGGTGCCCACGCCGATAGCAGGACCATCAATGCCTGCGATTACAGGTCTGGATGGCTCATGAAGTGCGCCGAGGAATTTGCCAACACCGCCAGCTTCCAGGCCTTCGCCTGACATTGCTGCCTTGAGGAAATCTGCGATGTCGTTGCCTGCGGTGAATACGCCTGGGCGGCCAAGCATGACATGGCAGCGGATGCTTTCGTCTTCTGTCTTCAACGCATCTGCCATATCCATGTACATGGCCTGTGTCAGTGCGTTTTTCTTTTCTACGCGGTCCATGCGGATGATCTGGACTGCGCCGTCCCGTTCAATACTGATCATGTGTCCCTCCCAAACTGATTGGTGAGGCCTGTTCCGCCTCACCTTTTAAATACGGTTGACTGCCTCTTGGATCAGGCAAGTTCAGCAGCGTCGAATGCAAGGATTGCTTCAGCTGCGCGTGTTACGTCGTCTTTCAGCGGAGCGCTCTCACCCAAAACAGTTTCTGCAAAGCTGCGCGCCATCAGGTAGCGCGGCTTCTTCAGCGTCTCTGGTGCATCCCTGGATGCCAGCGCGCCTTTTGCCAGCAAGCCTGCCCCCAGGGTGATACCTGCCAGACGCAAGTATGGCGTCGCACCTGCAAGCGCTTCAGGAACCTTCCCATCAGCCTGCGCGGCCAACATCCATTCGGTAGCGGTTTCCAGATCAGCAACGGCTGCATCAAGCTTGGTGCCAAGATCACCCAGCTCGCCGGTATTGTCTGCGTTTACACTTGCAGCGATCTCTTTGATCTCAGCGATGAGGCTGCGGACCTGATCACCACCAGACATTGGCAGCTTGCGCATCACCAGATCGATGGACTGAATGCCGTTGGTGCCTTCATAGATCGGAGCGATGCGCGCATCACGCAGATGCTGGGCTGCGCCGGTTTCTTCAATGAAGCCCATGCCGCCGTGGATCTGGATACCAAGAGAGGCCACATCGACACCAAAGTCGGTGGAGAGGGCTTTTGCGATTGGTGTGAGCAAGCCAGCACGCTCTGCCCAGAACTTCTTCTGATCCGCATCTGGCGCGACTTTTGCCATGTCCAGTGCATGTGCGCAGGCATAACAGATTGCGCGGGCGACCTGTGTCTGCGACTTCATGGAGAGAAGTGTACGCTTAATATCCGGATGAACTGCGATCGGATCCATACCATCGGTCTTAGATCCGATACCGCGGCCCTGCTTGCGATCCAGTGAGAACGCCAGAGACTCCTGGAAGGCACGCTCTGCGATGCCGAGACCCTGCACACCCACGGCAAGGCGGGCGTTGTTCATCATGGTGAACATGCAGGCGAGGCCTCTATTTTCTTCGCCGATGAGCCAACCGATTGCACCGCCCTTATCGCCAAAAGACATAGTGCAGGTTGGAGAGCCGTGGATACCGAGCTTGTGCTCCACACCAGCTACGGTCACGTCATTCTTCTCGCCAAGGCTGCCATCGTCATTGACGAAATACTTTGGCACAGCAAACAGTGAGATGCCACGTGTTCCAGCAGGCGCGTCCGGCAAGCGAGCCAGCACCAGATGGATCACGTTGTCCGTCATGTCGTGATCGCCATAGGTGATGAAGATCTTCTGACCAGAGATTTTGTAGGACCCGTCTCCCACAGACTCTGCTTTGGCACGCAGAGCGTTCAGGTCTGAGCCAGCTTGTGGCTCAGTCAGGTTCATTGTGCCTGTCCACTCGCCGCTAATGAGCTTTTCGAGGTACTTTGCTTTGAGTTCCGGGGAGCCGTGCTTCTCGATAGCCTCTACAGCACCTGTGGTGAGTGTTGGGCACAAGGTAAAAGCCATGCTGCCCGCATTCCACATTTCGAACACAGCGACGTGGAGCATGTTTGGAAGGCCCTGCCCTCCGTACTCCGGATCACCTGTCAGTGCGCTCCAACCGCCCTGACGCCAACTGGTGTAAGCCTCTTTCCAGCCCGGTGAGGTTTTGACGCTTCCATCGATCAATTGTGCCGGATTTTCATCTCCAACTCTATTGAGAGGCGCGATCTCTTCCTCTGCAAACTTTGCGGCCTCGCCCAGAATAGCTTCGATCAAATCATCCGAAAGCTCTTCTTGTCCCGGCTGCGCCTGAAGCTTTCCTAAACCGGCTACTTCTTTCAGCGTGAATACAATTTCACTCAGTGGTGCACGATACATTTTGTTTTCCTCCCCTTCTAAGGCCGCCTGCCTTCCATATAGGGCCAGCAAACCGCCTTAGAAATGTATTTACGCGTAGTCCTCACCGACAGCTGGCGGCCACTCCTCGGAAATACGCGTACATTTGCGCATACTCTCATCCGAAAACCGACGCTCACGTCTCGGGAATACGCTATAGCGACTTGACGAATTGGCTTTTGCCCATCAAAAGGCCGCTACAGAATTTTTCCTGTTTGGGACAGTAGTGTGATTAACCTATACGTCAAGCGTCCCTTAGAGGCAGGTTGCCCCCTACATTCGTCTTAGTAAGAAAGAAAAGGTATGAAACTCTGGCGCTTACACCCATCTGACACCCAGTTGGAAGACACGCAAATTTTTCAGGATATTTGCGATGCGCTGAGCGATGGGAAACTCGTCGCGATACCTACTGAGACGGTATATGGATTGGCTGCAGATGCAACCAATGGCAAAGCCTGTGCGAGTATATATGAGGCGAAAGGGCGTCCAAGTTTCAACCCCTTAATTTCTCATATAGACAGTCTGGAAGCAGCACAAACCCACGCTTTTTTTGATGACCGTGCTCTCAAACTGGCCGAAGCCTTCTGGCCGGGGCCGTTGACTCTTGTGTTGCCGAAGCGGCCGACCAGCCCGGTCTCTGATCTTGCTGTAGCAGGCCTTGAGACAATCGCACTCCGAGTGCCTCGCTCCGAGGTGATGCGGGCATTGTGCAAGCATACCGGGCGCCCATTGGCGGCACCTTCGGCCAACCTTTCCGGGCGGATCAGCGGCACGACCGCAGAAGATGTTATCAACGATCTTAAAGATCACTTGTGTTACCTCATCGATTCCGGGGCGACCTCTGTAGGTGTTGAATCAACAATCGTCTCGCTTGTGGGGGACCGCCCAACACTTCTGCGACCGGGTGGTCTGGCCCGTGAAGACATTGAAGCTGTGCTTGGTGAAACATTGGTGCGTGCAGGAACAGACGACAGCGCCCCAATGGCGCCCGGGATGCTGACATCCCACTACGCTCCCAACTCCCACATTCGCCTGAATGCAGAGGATGTGGCGGAAGGGGAAGCGTTGATTACCTTTGGCGCTAATCTGCCCAAAGGCTCCGATAAAGCTGCCAAGCTGGTTCCTCTCAGCGACTCAGAAGATCTGACCGAGGCTGCTGCACGCTTGTTTACTGCATTGCGTCAGGCCGACCTTGGAGAAAACGGAAAAATTGCGGTCATGCCAATCCCTCATCATGGACTGGGGGAAGCTATTAATGATCGCCTTGCCCGCGCTGCTGCTCCCCGCGATTAAACGCTGTTCAGAACACTGAAAACAGACAGCGCTTTGCCTTCTTCTTTGTATTTTCCCAAGATCTCTCTGGCGCAACCCGTTGAGAGCACAGGATAACTACCCCTGAATACTTTGGGCTTATTGTAGAATTCCTTGTATTTATGCAACACCTAAAGAATAGGTGTTAACCTTTTCTCTTTCCGCTCAGTATGAATTCAAGGAGTGGGGGAATAATCAGCGTGCAAATTTAAAGAATTGGCCCAATATTACAGTCATGTATTTCTTAGAGATGCAGCGGACCTCCCCCACGAGCAACACAGATTGCTCGCACCTTTAATCCGGGGTTGCGTGTTATACACGCACTCCGGATTTTTCTTGTCTTACTCACGGGACAGCTGGGCATTCCACGCAGGCATAACCACTGAGATTTATCGGCACCTCATCCCAATTACCGAGATAAACTGGAGGGGTGTACAATTGACAGACTGCTCGGCAATGTGGACTTGTATATGTAATTCGCCCAATTTTTCACAGGATTGGATTTAGGTGCCATCACACTAGAGTAAGTGTGCTCACTTCACGCTCCAACTTCGCTACTGGAACGAGCTCTAAAATTGGCTGTGTACCTGACTTCATTTTTTAACGGGTTCAATATCTTGAGTACTTTGCTGCTGCACCATCAGGCTTTTTTAAATCATCTTACTCCGCTTGGTCATCCAGAACGTCCCGACCGTTTGCGGGCTATTGATCGTATGCTGGAGAACGAAAGGTTCTTCATGCTGGATCGCGATATTGCGCCATTCGGAACCTTTCAGGATATTGCCCGGGTTCACAGCTCTGACTACATCAACTCCATCCACAATATGAACCCTGAAGAGGGGCTCATCGACTTTGCGCCAGACACCAATCTGTCTCCGGGCAGCTGGGAGGCGGCGATGCGAGCTGTGGGTGGCTCTACACGCTGTGTGGATGAGGTGATGAGTAAACGCGTTTCCAACGCTTTTGCGGCATGCCGGCCTCCAGGACACCATGCGGAGTCAGCTCTTACCTCTGGTTTTTGCCTGTTTAACAATGCGGCAATTGCAGCCCGCTATGCACAGGACGTTTATGGGCTTGAGCGTGTGGCGATCATGGATTTTGACGTTCACCACGGAAATGGCACTCAGGAAATCTTCTGGAACGATCCAACCGTGATGTACACCTCCACTCACCAAATGCCGTTGTTTCCGGGCACCGGTGCCGTGAATGAAACGGGTGAGCACAACAACATTGTCAACGCCCCACTCACGGCAGGCGATGATGGAACCCAGTTCCGTGAAGCCCTTGATTACGCGATTTTGCCGCGCATCCGTGAATTCTCACCAGATCTGATCATTATCTCCGCAGGTTTTGATGCTCATGAGCGTGATCCACTTGGTGGCCTGCGCCTCACAGAGCTGGACTTTGCGTGGGCGACCCGCAAACTCATCGAAATTGCAGATGATTGTTGTCAGGGACGTGTCGTTTCGCTTTTAGAAGGTGGGTATGATCTGGAAGGTCTTGCGCGATCTGCCGCCGCTCATGTAATGACATTGATGGATTACTAATTGGGAGTGCACCTACTCCCGACTGAGCGAGGACAGTTTGGTGACAGAAGAAGCAGCCGGTTCCATTGAAAACCTTTCCTTTGAGCAAGCATTAGCTGAGCTGGAAACCATTGTTCGCAATCTGGAGCAAGGCAACGTGCCTCTGGAAAAGAGCATCGAGCTTTACGCTCGGGGTGAAGCCTTGCGTGAAAAGTGCGATGGCTTGCTCAAAGCTGCTGAAGAGAAGGTAGAGAAAATCCAGATGAACACATCTGGAAACGCAGTTGGTACAGAAGCGCTGGATGACCAATAAATTCAGCTAATATGGAATTGAAATTCTAGTTCTAAACACAATAACTAGAATTCTCTCTCCAGTACACGCGTTCATTTTTTCAACAGCCCCCGCCTTGAGCGGGGTTTTTGTTTGCACCGGATTCATCAGGAACGTCGTTTTACTTAAATGATAAAAATTTCGTGATAATTTATTATTTAGCCTACTAAATAAAATTGGACAAAAACTATTGAGCACATAACACAACCGTTATTCTATTGAGCCGATAAGTTTTAATTGGAACAATACTTAACCGGAGATATTTCACAGAATATTATTTCAAGACAGAGAATACAAAGCACTGGATAGATCGTATAACCGACCGGACGGTCTAGTTTAAATCGACAAGTATTCTTCATTTATCGCCGGATATTGGTATAGGCAAAAAAAAGGGGGCTACGAAAACCGTAGCCCCAAGTCGATCACTGTGCACGTGGCCCCATCGACCACACATTCGACATAGGACGTTTCGTCGCAGATTGCATCACCCCATGGGGTGACAAAAGCGCAATTAATACTAGCAAATGAAAAAAAATACGTTCTCATCCCCTATTGACACAGGTTTTGAAGAGGCATCCCTACAAAAGGACCTAGCATAAACGATCAATTATTCATGACAGGCAATTGCACAGAGGGCAGGCTTGCTATAATCGTGGTCAATTACGGAAGACAGTCGTTTCGGCCATAATTTAGAACATATGCCATGGTCGGGTCGTTCTGTGTTAAGCTGCCAAATAGTCAAAAGACTTAAGAAGACCCTGATGTCCCTGCTAGATCAAATTCAAAACCCATCTGATCTCAAGAAGGTCCCCGAGGACCGCCTTCAACAAGTTGCTGAAGAGCTTCGAGAGGAGATGGTTGATGCTGTTTCTGTTACAGGAGGGCATTTAGGAGCTGGATTAGGTGTTGTTGAACTCACCGTTGCGCTCCACCACGTCTTCGACACGCCCAAAGATCGGTTGATCTGGGATGTAGGACACCAGTGTTACCCGCACAAAATTCTGACTGACCGCAAAGAGCGTATTCGCACACTGCGTCAGGATGGCGGCTTGAGCGGCTTCACCAAGCGCTCCGAGAGTGATTACGACCCATTTGGCGCCGGACACTCTTCCACTTCTATTTCAGCTGGCCTTGGCATGGCTGTGGCCCGCGACCTTGCCGGTGGCGACAACAACGTGATCGCTGTGATTGGTGATGGCGCGATGTCCGCTGGCATGGCTTATGAAGCCATGAACAATGCGGGTGCGCTGAACTCGCGCCTGATCGTTATTTTGAACGACAATGACATGTCGATCGCTCCACCTGTTGGTGCCCTTTCCGCGAGCCTCGCGCGTCTTGTTTCCGGCAAGACTTATAAGGGCTTCCGCGAAGCAGCTAAGCAGGTCGCGAGCGCATTGCCAAAACCTCTGCAGGAAAAAGCAGCGCAGGCAGAAGAGTTTGCCCGCAGCTTCTTTACCGGCGGCACATTGTTTGAAGAGCTTGGCTTCTACTATGTTGGCCCCGTTGATGGGCACAATCTGGATCATCTTTTGCCTGTCCTGAAAAACGTTCGGGACGCTAAAGAAGGTCCAATCCTCGTTCATGTGGTGACCCAAAAGGGTAAAGGCTATCTGCCTGCTGAGAACGCCAGCAACAAGTATCACGCTGTTGCCAAGTTTGATGTTGTGACAGGTGAACAGTCCAAGCCGAAACCGAATGCACCTGCCTACACTCGCGTTTTTGCCAATGCGTTGATTGAAGAAGCAAACAAAGACGAGAAGATCGTTGGCATCACAGCCGCGATGCCGGACGGAACTGGTCTGGATGTGTTTGAGAAAGTTCACCCAACCCGCATGTTCGATGTGGGTATTGCTGAACAGCATGCTGTGACATTCGCTGCTGGTCTTGCCTCTGAGGGCTTCAAGCCGTTCTGTGCAATTTACTCGACCTTCCTTCAGCGTGGCTACGATCAGCTTGTCCACGATGTTGCGATCCAGAAACTGCCTGTACGCTTCCCGATTGATCGCGCTGGTCTCGTTGGCGCGGATGGTGCGACCCACGCCGGCTCGTTTGATACTGCGTTCCTCTCTTGCTTGCCGGGCATGGTTGTTATGTCACCGGGTGATGAAGCAGAGCTGGTTCATATGGTTTCCACCGCTGCAGCTTATGATGAAGGCCCTATTGCCTTCCGTTACCCGCGCGGTGAAGGCATTGGCATTGACCTACCGGAAGTCGGCATGCCTTTGGAGATCGGCAAAGGCCGCATCGTTAAAGAAGGCTCCCGCGTTGCTCTGGTTTCACTGGGTGGCCGCTTGCAGGAAGCCTTGAGGGCTGCTGATACGCTTGATGCGGCCGGTCTTTCAACAACAGTTGCCGACGCACGCTTTGCCAAACCGCTTGATACAGAGATGATCGGGCGCCTTGCTAAAGAGCACGATGTGCTGATCACCATCGAAGAAGGTTCCATTGGCGGCTTCGGAAGCCAGGTGCTTCAGTTCCTCTCTGACAACGGCTTGCTTGATGGATCCCTTAAAGTTCGCAGCATGATCCTGCCGGACGTTTTCCAGGACCATGCGAAGCCAGAGACAATGTACAAAGATGCCGGACTAGATGCATCAGGGATTGTGCGCCGTGTCTTTGAAACCCTTGGTAAAGCAGAGGATTTGCCGTTAAGGCTGGTGTAGAACATTGTATTTATGTTCATAACTCATCAAAAAATTAAATGAGGGGCAGCTTTCGCTGCTCTCCTTATTTTCTTTTTGCATATGATATGTAGTGTGAACTCAGTTTTACATCGTTGGCTGGTGCGCGCATGATACTGCTGCTTGCAACCTTTGCGTCCTTGATGCTGTCCACCGCCCTGATTCTTGCAGGGCATGGACTTTCTTCGACGCTTATCCCCCTCAAAGCTGATTTGGCCGGATTTGGAGACCTCCAAATTGGTCTGATCTCGTCCAGTTTTTACATTGGCTTTGTGATTGGGTGTCTGTTTGGTCCGTTTCTCATTCTACGGGCCGGTCATATCCGTGCATTTGCTGCACTGGTTTCTTTGATGTCTGGCGCCGCACTGCTCCACCCTATTCTGGTGGATCCTTTGGCGTGGGCGCTTTTCCGCATCATTACTGGTGTGTGTTTTGCCGGCATCGTTTTGGTTGTCGAAAGCTGGTTGAATGACCGGGCAACTAATGAGAACCGTGGCACAGTCATGTCGCTTTACATCATCTGCTACCTGGGTGCGACCATGGGTGGCCAGCTGATGATTGTTGGCTTTGACGTTAGCACCTTTGTACCATTTGCAATTGCGTCCATTTTTGTCAGCGTTGCCGTGGTTCCCGTTGTGCTCACCAAAGCAGTACAGCCAGCTCCTATTACGCTGGTGCGCTTCCGCCCGATCAACCTTTATCAGACCTCCGCTGTGGCCCTGATTGGTTGTTTGCTGATTGGTCTTGCCAACAGCTCCATGTGGGCGCTGGCTCCGCTTTATGCCAAGCAGATCGGTTACAGCACCAACGAGGCAGCATATTTTGCAGCGGCCATCGTTTTGGGTGGTGCGATTACGCAGTGGCCGATTGGTCGTCTGTCTGACCGTGTAGACCGTCGTATCATTATTTTGCTCCTGGGCTTTGCTGCGGCAGCGGCGGCACTAGTGCTCTTTACGCTTGAGAGCGGAAACTTCTGGACTACATTCACCGTATTCCTGATCCTTGGCATGGCCAGTCAGCCGACATACGCGATTGTTGCTGCCCACGCCTTCGACTATGTGGAAGCAGAAGACTACGTCGAGACATCTTCTGGTGTTCTGATGTCAAACGGAATCGGGTCGATGATTGGACCGACCGTTGCAGCAGGCCTGATGTTCAGCATCGGCCCTGAAGGCCTATTCATATGGGTGGCACTTGTTGAAGTCGCTCTTGCGCTCTTCGTTGTCAGCCGCCTGGTTATTCGCCCTGCGGACGAGGATCTGGAGAAGACAGACTTCGAATACGGTGCAACATCCAACATGGGTGCCGTGCTTACACCTGATCCGCTAGATATCGAAGATCCTTACGTTATTCCGCCTGAAGAGTTCCCTGCCTACGAGCAGGATGAGGGCATGGCCTCAGAAGAAGTGGGTGATTTGCCAAATCGCAATGATGAGGATGAGAATCCGCCTACAACTGATGAGACTCAGGATAATTCCAGATTCCCTTCTGGCTGAGTGTAGACACACTCAGCGGAAGCAACTAAGAAAGACTCATGGTCAAGCCGAGTAATACATTACATGTACTCAGAAGCGAGCGGCATCCGCTCGTTTTGCTTGCTGGCGTTGCGATGCTGGCCCGAGTACTGTTGCTTGTCCTGAGTTTTTCCGGTGCAGCTGCTGATCCTTCGGTTGCTGCGCTCATGCAATTGTGCGCCCCTTCAGGCGGTTCGCAGATTGCAAAGATTGAAGGCTCCACGCATACCGAAAATCCGCTGGGAATAGGCTGCGATTGCACGTTCATGTGCCCGCATACGTCCAAACAGGCGACTTATTTTTCGATAGAGCCCGAGAACTGGCAGTGTCCTACCCTCGTGGTTGCTGGTTCTCTCTCCCTTGATAGCGCTCTCGTAATTGACAGAAGCCTCCGTGGTCATAATTTCCTCATCCGGGCTCCTCCAGTCGCCTAGGTTTTCCCTTGATCAACAAAACCTGATTTGACTGATCTCTTCTGCCTGAGTTTACAGGTAGGGAGCTATTCCTTGGATGACTATTATGAAAACACGTGCTCTTCTTGTTGCAGCAGCTCTTGTTGCATTCACCGGTTCTGCTGCTCTTGCGGACAGCATACAACACGGTGAACTGACCATTAAAGATGCCTGGACACGCGCTACTCCACCAAAAGCAAAAGGTGGCGGGGCCTTCGTTTCCATCACCAACAATGGCAGCGAAGATGCGCGCCTGACAGGTGCAGTTTCCGGCTATGCCAAGCGCACTGAAATTCACGAAATGGCTGTGAACGATGGCATCATGAAAATGCGCAAGCTGGACGATGGCGTAGTTATTCCTGCTGGCGAGACACTTGAGTTGAAGCCTGGCAGCTACCACGTCATGTTCATGGGCCTGAACCAAGCATTCAAAATGGGCGAAGAGCTCAAAGTTACGCTGGAATTCGAAAAAGCCGGTCCAGTTGAAGTAACATTCCCAGTTATGAAAATGGGTGCAAAATCCGGCAAAATGCACCACTAACCAATTGAACTGTGCACGGGTGGATTAAGATGAACGTTGCGAAAACAATTCGATATGGAGCGTGGGCTGCAGTCGCATTGCTCGTTGCCGCAGTTTCTGCTGTAACAGTAATGAAGTTTGTGAAAGAGGATGTCCCGCAGGCTGCTACTGTGCAGATCGGTGGCCCGTTTGAGCTGGTTGATGGCAAGGGACAAATCTTTACAGACAAGAACCTTGATGGCAAACCAACTCTGATGTTCTTCGGCTTCACATACTGTCCTGATGTGTGCCCAACAACCCTCTCTGATATGCAGGGATGGATTGATAATCTGGGTCCGAAGGCAGATGATCTGAACTTCGTTTTCGTCAGCGTTGATCCTGAACGCGATACACCAGACGTTATTGCGGATTATGTTGCTGCGTTTGGGTCTCACGTCGTTCCACTGACTGGCTCCGTCGACCAGGTTAAAAAAGTCGTTAAAGACTACCGCGTTTATGCGAGAAAAGTACCATTGGAAGACGGTGATTACACCATGGACCACACCGCAGCGGTTTACATGCTGAATGGTGACTTGGATTTCGTGGGAACCATCAGCTATCAGGAACCTGAAGAAACAGCGCTTCCAAAAATCAGAAAGTTGCTTGGTAGCTCATAAAAGTTTAGGGTGTCTGGGAATTCAGGCACCCTTTTTTGGATGAAGATATGAAAGATCATGCAGCTCTCTATGCTGGCACAGCTGCCGTTGGACTTCTGCTGATCGCAGCCACCGCATTCCTTTGGATGCGCTATGGCAATTTGCTTTTCTCAGACAAACTGTTAAATGCACTGGCTGGTTGCTTCGGCCTTTAGGCTAAGCTTTTAATCATCCCAGTCAGGTGACATATGCGGCTTGATCAATTCCTCGTCGAACATGGCTATTTTGAAACGCGTGCCCGTGCTCGTGATGCAATCTTGCGAAACACGGTCGTTATAGATGGTACGCCTGCAAAGAAGCCTTCGCAGAAGATCTCAGGCAAGCCCGACGTCTCTATCGATGATCCGGCCTCTGACTATGTATCCCGCGCCGCTTTGAAGCTCATCAAAGGCCTGGAGCATTTTGAGCTCGACCCTGCTGGTAAGGTTTGCCTCGATATTGGCGCCTCGACAGGAGGCTTCACGCAGGTTCTGCTGGAGCATGATGCTCAGATCGTTCATGCCATTGATGTTGGGCATGATCAGCTGGCAGATAAGATCTCCAACAACCCACGCGTTGTCCGTAAAGACGGCCTGAATGCCCGTGAGCTGACGCTTGAGCATCTTGAAAGCCAGCACCCGGAGTTTCTAGTTTCCGACGTGAGCTTTATCTCTCTGAAGCTTGCCCTCCCACCAGCTCTTGAGCTGGCTGCTGATGGTGCCTTAGGGGTCTTCCTCGTCAAGCCACAGTTTGAAGCAGGGCGTGAGCGGATTGGGAAAGGTGGTCTTGTTGCACCAGAGATTGCGGAACAGATCTCTGTAGAACTGCAAGAGTGGATGAATGCACAGCCGGGCTGGTCCGTGCTTGGCATCACCTCCTCCCCGATCAAGGGTGGAGATGGAAATGCAGAGTACCTGATGGCCTGCCAAAAGAAGCCATTATAGTTTTCATGAAACCCTTCTCCCGAGGCATAGAGGTCTCGGGAAAAGGTGTTCCTGTGTGCTTTATGCACGCAACTGAGACACGAAGCCTTCCACGCGGTCTTTGAGCTCATCTGCCAGATCCGTGAGATCCACAGACGCCTTTTTCACACTCAAAGCAGAGTTGCTGGTGTCTTCAGCCGCTTTGCCAATGTCATTCACGCTGGCAAAAACTTCCTTGGTCCCATTCGATGCAAGTTCAGCGCTGCGGGCAATTTCACTGGTTGCCACGCCCTGCTCTTCAACTGCAGCAGCAATGTTGGAGGCTACTTCATCAAGTTCGCTGATGGTTTTGGAAATGCCCGCAATCTCATCAACAGCACCTTGCGTTGCTTCCTGAACGCCGCTGATCTGTTCGGCGATGCTTTGGGTTGCCCGCCCTGTTTGATTGGCCAGATCCTTCACTTCATTGGCAACAACGGCAAACCCTTTGCCAGATTCCCCAGCTCGGGCCGCTTCAATGGTGGCATTCAAGGCGAGAAGGTTGGTCTGATCGGCAATCGCATTGATGATGTCAATCACTTCGCCAATTTTCAGCACAGCCTCGGAAAGACCACGCACGGTGATGTTGGTTTGTTCAGACTTAGAGACAGCCACCGCAACCGTTCTTGAGGCCAGGTCGACCTGCATCCCAATTTCGCGAATGGATGCTGTCAGCTCCTCCGCAGCAGAACTCACGGTTTGTACGTTAACAGAGGTCGCCTCAGCTGCATTTGCCCCCGCCTGGGCACGCGACTGTGCTCTTGAGGCAGCTGGCTCCAGTATCTCTGCATGTGACTTCATGCCTGTGGCAGCGGATGAAACAGTTTGAACAACACTGCCTACGCTCTTTTCAAAATCAGAGACAATCTTGGTCCGCGTTGCCTTTTCAGCGGCTATGCGTTTGTTTTCCTGCTCTTTTTTGTCTGCCTCCATCTCCTTGACTTTGATGGCGTTGTCTTTGAACACGCCCACAGCTGTGATCATGTCAGAGATCTCATCTTTCTGGCGGCGCTCCGAGATATCAACCTGCAGATTTCCTGATGCCAACTCACCCATAACCCGGGTCAGAGAAGAAATTGGCTTGCTCAACGAACTGGCAAATATCCATGCGCCCAGAGCTGCAAGGAGCGCGAGTACAACGCCCAAGACAGAGACAAGTGAGAACATCTGATTGGACGCCTCAAGGATTTTACTGCGTGGGATGGTGATGACCAGCAGCCATGGCTCTTCGGTTTTGGCAATACTGATTGGAACGCCCACTTGCAACATTTCAACATTACCGACTTCCGTGTTGGGTAGAATGCGCGTTTTTCCAGAGGTTAACGGCTCAAGAATTGCTTTTGAAAAACCCGCTGTACCAGCAGCTTTGGACACAAGCAGACTGTCTGGATTGGAAACAATTGTTCCGGAAGAGCTGATCAGTGTGAGGTAGCCCTCCTCATAAGGATGCATTCCATTCAGTCGCTCCTGAATATCAGAAAGAGCGATATCAACACCAGCAACACCGTCTCTAGCGCCAAAGCCATCCACCGGCACAACAAGAGAAGTGATCAGGGTATCGACGCCGCCAACAGAATAGATGTAGGGCTCCAGGATGATCTCATCGCCACTTCTTTGAGCAAGCAAGTAGTAGTCACCTGCTCCATCCTTTTCATAATCGACGAGTGCTTCCCGGCCTATCTGTCCACCTGAGCGGAACCAGTATGGGATAAATCGTCCGGTCTGGTCATGAAACGGCTTGTTGGCCCAGTCCTGATCCTTGCCATCAAACGCATCAGGTTCCCAAGCGGCCCAGCTGCCAATCAGCTGCTCGTTGCTCTGGAGGACACCTTTGAGGATCTCTGCTGAAGCTGCGCGATTGGCGTCCCCGCTTTTTCTGAGTGCGTCCAATGCATTGGCTGTATTGCGCGCAACAGCAAAAGATTGATCCAGTTCAGCTTTAACGACGGCTGCACTTTCCTTGGCAATTTCGTTTGAGAGCCTGATTGCTTGTTCTTCGATAACTCCTGCCCCAATGAACAAGACAGACCCCGATGAGGCAACCATCGACACCAGTGCAATCACGACAACCCAAAATGTCAATTTCCCTTTTAATTTTAAAGACGGCATTGAAAACTCCTACAGAACATCGCCGATTTTTTTGGGAAAGTTGCAGCCATAGAATGTATCACCATACGCATGCAACCCGCATATTCCGTTGGGAAATCGATCAAATAGACAAACAAAAAGTTTATTTCAGAGAACATTTTAAATAGATCGGCAAAATCTATTCAGAAACTCAGTATAAAGTGTCGCTCAGCACGCCTATACAGTAATTTTCCACATTACCTTTGCGTCACAGACGATGACTTCCCCTAGATCAAATCGAAGACTAAACATCGCCATCCAATCACGCTCGAACGGAATGCCAAACTTCGCGACATCAAGCATTGCATGTATCGGAGCGGCGCTGTAAACGCAGTGCCATGTCTAAGAAGCCTGAAGCCACTGTAGAAATCCTCCGTATTGCACGCCTTGCCCATAAGGGTGACGGTGTTGCTGAGACCGATGCCGGACAGATCTTTGTTCCCTATACACTTGAGGGCGAGCTTGTCAGCGCCCAAGTGCAAGGCGCTCGTGCGGAACTTAACGAGATCATTGAGCCGAGCCCGCATCGCGTCGCGTCCGTGTGCAAGCATTTCAGCACATGTGGTGGCTGCTCTTTGCAGCATATGGATGAGGCTTCCTATAAGGACTTCAAGCGCCAACAAGTGGTGGACGCTCTGGCCTCCCGTGGCATCGAAACGCCAGTGGAAGATGTCGTGGTTTGCGGCAAGGGCAGTCGCCGCCGTGCAGTCTTTGCAGCTGTGAAGGCAAGCCATAAAGTGCTGTTTGGCTATCACACAGCCAAGTCCAACCGCCTTGTCGACATTGAAGAATGCCCTGTGATTGCACCTGAGCTCATGAAGGCTGTGCCGGGACTTCGCAAGCTTGCCGGCGAAATTCTGCCGCGTAAGGGCGAACTGAAGTTCACCGTGACGACAACACAGAGCGGCCTTGATGTTGCTATTGGTGGGTTGGGTAAAAACAAAGACAAGCATTACCTTGAACTCTCACAGGCTGCTGTTGAAAATAACTTTGCGCGCCTGACTGTCGATGGTGAAACAATTATCGAGATCCGCCCTCCTCTGCTGGATATGAGTGGTGTGGCTGTTCCAATTCCGTCCGGCGGGTTTATTCAGGCAGCCTTGAGCGCCGAAAAAACCATGGGTGATCTTCTTTCAGAGGGTCTGAGTGGTTGCAAACGCGTGGCTGACTTGTTCTGCGGTGCGGGTACTCTGACTTTCAAGATCGGGCAGTTTGCCAATGTGCATGCGGTGGAAGGCGAAGCAACATCGCTGAAAGCGCTTGATCTTGGATTGCGCCGTGCCAAGGGCCTTAAGAAGGTTACGACTGAACGCCGGGATCTGTTCCGCCGACCAATTGTTGCAAAAGAGCTCGATAACTTCGGCAAGGGGTTTGATGGCGTGGTGTTTGATCCACCGCGTGCTGGTGCGCTTGCCCAGGCACAGGAACTTGCGAAGTCTCCAGTCAAGAAGATCGTTGCTGTTTCGTGTAGCCCTGCCAGTTTTGCTCGTGACATTCGAGAGCTGCTGGACGGTGGCTATCAGATCAAGCGCGTAGTACCGATTGATCAGTTCCTCTACTCCCCTCACGTTGAAGTGGTTGCCCTGCTGGAACGCGGCGCATAAGGGGTAATTATGCAGGCGGCAAGTTGCGAGTAATTTGCCGTCTTCCCTGAATTTTCAATATTTGCCCTAAGTTGGGAAGAGCGTGTTACGTAAGTTTCACGAGTACTGAATATACTCTCACTTGTTGTTAACACGAACAGGTGGCCGAGCTATTGATCAAGGGCCTTTCGGTTTTTGCAGCTATCATTTGCATTGTGCTGGGCCTGCTGACGGTCTGGACGCCCATCCCTACCGGCGTACCGCTGCTGGCTCTGGGGACGGTTCTACTGATCGCTACAAGCCGCAGGTTTGCCAAGTTCGTGCGGCGGCATCGGAAAAACTTTGTTTGGCTCAATCAGGCTCTGCATTGGATTGAGGTGCGTTCCAGCGGGCGGTTTAAGAAGATCATCAGACGAACGCGTCCACGCTATTTCAGGAAGCGTCAGGGTAAAGGTCAACCCTCGCCTAAAGATAACAATACTAAGTCCGCAGCATGATTTCCCAGAGCAAGCAAATCAGATAGGATCTTTTCCAATTACAGGAGAAGTATATGCCGGCTTACGTCATTGTTGATACAAAAATTGAAGATCCTGTCGTCTATGAAGATTACAAGGCTCAGGCTCGCCCGATTGCTGAGAGCTTCGGCGGCATCTACAGGGCACGTGGCGGTGATATGGATGTGGTTGAGAGTGATTTATGGACACCACACCGTCTCGTCATCGTGGAGTTTCCAAGCATGGAAAAGGCGCAGGCGTTTTTGAATTGTCCGGAGTATGCCCCTGTTGCCAAAATCCGTCATGGTGCTGCTAAGTGTAGCCTGACGATTATTGATGGGGTGTAAGTTCTGGGAGCCTGAGGAGCGTTAGGTGCTCAGGCCACCGCTGACGATAATGAAAGGCGCAGCATCATTCAGGTTGAGTGCTGACCAGTCCCCATAGGAAGCTGTTGCGCGCAGGCCAACGGCTTCCAACAGGTCGCGGATATGATCGCGATGCACGAAGCGGCGCATGTTGTTTCTGGAGTAATGCTGTCCATCGCTGTCGTAGTGGGTTTGCATGGACACGAGACCGTTTTTGTCTGGCCCGGCTGTATCCTGCCACAGAGACACTCTTTGCCCTTCAACCGAGCGGACCAAAAGAGGTTTGCCTTTCTGGCCCCACTTCTCCCATGGGCGCGCTTTCGGGTTTTCCATGCCAAAAGCGAATTTGCCATTTGGTTTCAGATGAGCGGCGATGGTTTGGAGAACGAGGATCTGATCCGTATTGGTTGCAAAGGCCTGGAAAGCATTGCCAGTGATGATAATGCGGTCGAATTTCTGATTGAGGTGCACCGTTCGGGCATCTGCCTCCAACCATGTTACCGTCTCTGAGCGTTTAACAGCTTGTGCAATTTTCTTCGGATTTCGGTCAACACCAACAGTGTTTACACCTTGTCTGGAAAGCGCGTTGGACAGCGCACCTGTGCCGCATGCAATTTGCAAAACGCTTCCACCCGGCGTGCAAGCGAAGTTGAAAAGATAGTCATCATCTGCCCCCCAATCCTTATCCAGACTGGTAAAGCTGCATGTGTTTCCCTTTGTCTCCGTGCGGTTCAGCTGCATGATAATTGCCTTCCGGGTGCTGTCCTTCCTAATAAAAGTTAGGTTAAGAGTGTTAACGTCTTGTAACAGGATAAGCGGATTTGCAGCCAAACAAAGAATTCTGAGGTATTTAATCTGCTCAATGATTGTTTATAGATCAGTGTTGCAGAGAAACATCATTGCCCCCGCCAGAACTGTCTAGTTCTTTGCAAGAGGATCTCAGGGTCACATGCAAGGAGATGTAAATCCACTTCAAGTACTGGTGCGTTCGACTTGGCTTGCTTCAAGCGCCAGTTCTTTCTCATAGCCCGTCTCGGCATAGACTGGGGCTCTCGCTTTACGAGGCAGTCGTCAATCGGGCCTTTGAGTTTGATGTGCAGCTGGTTGAATTCCATGGTGCGGACAGCTGTTTTGTAAAGGGAAAGCTCAGCAATTGCGGACCAGCGCAGAACACCAAGCCTTTCCAGATAGAGCCCGGTCTCATTGGCTGCGATTTGAGGGCGTTTATCAACGAAAGGGTAGTGCCAGTGAACGCTGAGAAAAACGGGTAGTGATGCCAATGCAGGGATCAGTGAACCGCTTACAATGCCCGTACCAAGAAGAGCTGCCCCGAGCAACAGGCTGCCGTAGACAACAGGCTCGCCCGTCCCTTTTCGATAGCCCAGTGTGAATGGTTCAGCCGAGCTTTGCTCTTCCTGCCATGGATCAAGATCAAACTGAGACATGCCCCCGCCACTTTCCATATTGCGCCGGGGGCCTGTTGATTAGTCCGCCGGAGTTTCTGTTGCTTCAACTTTCAAGCCGAAGCCTTCAAGGCCAACATAGTGGCGCTCACGCGATGCAATAACCCGAATGGAATTGGCTCCCAGATCTTTCAGGATCTGCGCACCGAGACCAACTTCGCGCCAGTCCTCAGACCGGCCCTGAGCGGAAACGTGCTGCTCATGCTCAGCAGCTTCCAGGTTATCACGATGACGGTTGGACTTGCTTGCAACGCCTACCGCACCTTCACGCAGGTAAACAATAATGCCTCGGCCTCGTTCAGCAAAGTCTTCCATGATTGCTTCCAGAGGTTTGGTTTGCCCAAACACATCATCCAGAACGTTTTCCAGATGAAGTCTGACCGGAATATCCTGACCATCGCGCACGTCGCCGTAAACCAGCGCCAAGTGGCCAACATTGTCGAACGGAGTAGAATACACGATGGCGCGCGCTTTGCCTGCTGTGGTCTCTACGTCGAACTCATCGATACGGCTTACGAGGTTTTCATGACGCTGACGCCATGCAATGAGATCCGCGACTGAAACCATTTTCAGGTTATGCTCACGGGCGAAAGCTTCAACTTGCTCACCGCGCTTTACAGTACCATCGTCATTCACCAGCTCGCTGATGACGCCGACTTCCGGCAGGCCAGTCAGTTTACACAGGTCGACCGCTGCTTCTGTATGGCCAGAACGCATTAGGACGCCGCCCTCTTTTGCCACCAAGGGGAAGATGTGACCCGGACGAACGAAGTCAGCTGCGCCAGCATTTGGGTTAGCAAGGCCGCGAACAGTTGCACAGCGCTGCTCAGCGGAGATGCCAGTTGTCAGGCCCGGCGCATAGTCCACGGAGACGGTGAACGCAGTTGCCAGTGGAGCGTCGTTGTTGGCGACCATCGGCTCAAGGTGCAGGCGTTTTGCTTCTTTGAGCGTCATCGGAGCACAGACGATCCCAGAGGTGTGGCGGATGATGAATGCCATTTGCTCAGGGGTGATCATGTTGGCTGCTACAATGAGATCGCCTTCGTTTTCGCGATCATCATCATCAGTTACAACAACCATCTCGCCGTTTTCGAAGGCGCGCAGGGCTTCGGCAACTCTTGTTTGAGACACGACGTACTCCTTGTTTTCTTTTAGTCCGAGAAAATCGTTGGGGGTCACCTGATGGCCCGTCGCTTCAGCGATTTTCTGGGCCATTTCTCGAGAAATCCATGCGCTTGGGTCGTTGCACAGAGCCGTTACAGATGCAGGAGACAAACCAGCGCGGCGTGCAAAGGCACTCCTGCTTTCACCAGCGTCTTCCAACCATTCAGTCAAGCGCATAATTCCAGCCCCTTGGCTATATAATTTTCAGTGATACTGAAATCGCGCTTTTGCCGCTGGAAATCAAGAGGAAAACTGAAAAAAGCTTACCGCTTTCTACCTAGGTCGTATCTGTTCCTGATCTTGAGGTGAATAAACGGTTTGCGGCTTTGCGCGAACGCGCTCGGTTACAACTATGTGCCCTGCCTCGGCTCCGTATTTCAGGAGAGCAAGCACTGAAATCACCACATGACCTCTCATGCAGTGTTGAACCAGAGTTCCCGGAAGTCGGGATGAGCAAGGCGGCAGGCAATGCCTGCGCTGTTTGTTAGTAATGAGTCTTCGGCATCAGCTACACGCCTTGCCCGGGCTTTTTATAATGAACAACGTCGCCTCTTTTGCCTATAAGGCACGATAGCCGGTTTCCCGGAAA
>NZ_LMCI01000002.1:0-115850 GCF_001623145.1 Pseudovibrio sp. W64
CTGACGGTCGCTCCGCCAGCAGCCCGTTACGTAGGCATGCGCTTAGTATGGGCATGGTTTTGAACCAGGGGGATAAGTTTTTTGGAATGCATCCAGAGCTAGAAGGCAGGCTAATGTAAAGAAACGCCTCATTGAATAGAAGCGTGCTCCTGTTGGATAAAAATAAAGTATCACACTGAGGACTGGTGCGTTTTGGACACTTCTTCCGGCAAACATGACCTTGCTCGTGTTAGTCTGTGCAATTACCAGCCCCCCCTTTTTGGGTGATACTTTATTTTTATTCCGCAAATCCGGGGCGGGTTCATAGATGGCAATGCCGCTCAGACTGGTCGACACTGGACCGCAATTGCGAAAGCAAGCAATCAAGGTCCTGAACGACAGAAACGCCCAGACATCGGGTTTCCTCCGTTGGCTTCAATAGGTCTGGCACCATGACCGTGACCATGCCTGCGGCGGTAGCCGCACGGATACCGGTATGGGAATCCTCTAAAGCAAGGCATTGTGAAGGACGGCCACCCACTGCGGCGGCAGCCTTTAAGAAAGTCTCAGGATGCGGCTTGCCGAATTCGACATCCGTTCGGGTTACGACAGCATCAACTCGATCAAGGATGCCCGCTTTATCCAGATGATCCAGAGCCAACGCCCGAGGGGTGGAGGTGGCTACGGCCCTCGGAATGTTAAACTCCTTCAACCAATCAAGTATTTCGCCCGCCCCCTGACGCAATGGAATACTCGTCGCGCACAAGGCACGAAACCGATCTCGACATTTTTCATGGTATGTATCGATCGCAAATTCATCACCGAAGTGTGCCTTCAGCTTCGCGTCCCCTACTTCTTTGGGAGTGCCGATCAAGCTGAGATGAAGAATATCATGCATGTTATGACCAAGGTCCTCGCATGCACCGAAGATAGCCGACCGATAAAGCCTTTCTGTGTCTAGCAACAACCCATCCATATCAAATATTACAGCGTCCAACGGAATAGGAAACATCCACGGCTCCTTCGTCATCTAGGCATTTTCGGTTAGAACTTCATTTCACAGTGGAGCAGTAATCTACCCCCGTGCAATTGCCAGGGGAAGCCGCCATCGAATGTCTCAGGCCATTTTGTTTTCGTCGCTCTCCATGTCTTCCAGAGCTTGAACGTCACGAAGGCACGCTTTGGCGAAGTAAACTACGGCCAGCATAACTACTACAATCAATGAGTGAGTATTCGATGCTCGTCAAAGCGTTGTGTTTAGGCGGCATAAAGAAGGTCTTCAAACAGGAAAATCTGAGGGCAGCGTATCTCATCTTTTGGATGAGTCACTCTGAGCACTGGTGCGGCTTGGACACTTCGTCCGGCAACCATTACCGTGCTCGTGTTAGTCTGCGCGCTTACCAGCAAAAGCTCCCCTTTTTTGGGGGGATATTTTATTTTCATCCCACAGCTTCCCTTTCAAACAACGAAAAAAGGCGCTGGTTTTGCCAGCGCCTTTTCAATAAGAATGAAATCAGAGGTTGAATGATCTTTTACCGTTCGCCGCACTGGCCTCTGTCGCGCAGCACATGGTCTGCCAGAACACATGCCATCATGGCTTCTCCAACCGGAACTGCGCGGATGCCAACGCAAGGGTCGTGACGACCTTTGGTCATCACGTCGACCTCTTCCCCGCTGCGGGTGATGGATTTGCGTGGCGTCAGGATGGAAGAGGTTGGCTTTACAGCAAAGCGGACCACAACCGGCGCACCGGAAGAGATACCGCCCAGCACGCCACCTGCTTGGTTGGACAGGAAGTCAGGCTTGCCATCTTCGCCCATACGCATTTCGTCAGCGTTCTCTTCACCAGTCAAACATGCCGCTTCAAAACCGTTGCCGATCTCAACACCCTTCACTGCGTTGATGGACATCATGGCTGATGCGAGATCCTGATCCAGCTTGCCGTAAAGCGGGGCACCGAGACCCACTGGGACGTGCTCAGCTACCACTTCAATCACGGCCCCAATTGAAGAGCCTTCCTTGCGGATCCCATCGAGGTATTCTTCGAAGAACTTGGCAGCTTCCGCATCCGGGCAGAAGAATGGATTGTTGCCCACCTCGTTCCAATCCCAGTTGTCGCGATTGATCTTATGCGGGCCCATCTGTACCAGAGCCCCGCGGATCAGGATGTTTGGAATGACTTTGCGCGCCAAACCACCAGCAGCCACGCGGGACGCTGTTTCGCGTGCTGATGAACGTCCACCGCCGCGATAGTCGCGGATACCGTATTTGGCATCGTAGGCGTAATCTGCGTGGCCCGGACGGTAGCGTTCTTTGATTTCGGAGTAATCTTTGGAACGCTGATCAGTATTCTCGATCATCAGGGAGATGGGCGTACCGGTCGTACGTTGTACGCCGTCTTCATCCACCATCACACCAGAGAGAATTTTGACCTGATCCGGTTCACGGCGCTGGGTGGTAAACTTGTTTTGCCCCGGCTTGCGCTGGTCCAGATACACCTGAATCTCTTCTGCTGTGATTGGAAGCAGAGGCGGACAACCATCGACGACGCAGCCAAGCGCTGGTCCGTGGCTTTCGCCCCATGTTGTTACGCGAAACAGATGACCAAAGGTGTTGTGGGACATGTTCTAGCAGTTCACTTTTAGAGCATGAGCACGTCCTGTCCGGCTGACTCTCTTCAATCAAACGGAACGCGCTCTGAGAATTCTAGTGGTTTTAGGTGGGTTCACGCGAGAGGTCAATTGAGAGCCTTGCAGCACTTGCGTAATTTTCCCGAATGAACAAGTTGGATTTAGGCTTGTTCCCAGATTCAGGACTGTAAATGGGAGATCTCAACGCGTGAAAAGAGCATTCAGGCATCGCCATTTTAATGCGTAAGCTCAAATTCATACAAAAAGCCCGAGCAACGTGTTGGGCACGTCCCCGGGCTTTTCTCATTCATTCAAACTTTTCATAGAGAACGTTGGCCCTGGATAAACCTTAGGCGCCGTGTTCCTGAATAAGTCTTTTTGCAACCAGATCATGGTCGAGCCACAAAGCCGGGCCTTCCGGCTGGCTGGCTTCGCCAAACATGAGCATGCCAGTTGCTGCAACAACATGCTGGCTGAGCTCGTCGCTGACCAGAACGTTGCGCTCTTTATGCAGGTCTACGATTTCCTGCGAGGTGCCAACAGTCTTGTCTACCTGCTCCGCTGAGTTTGGCATTGGCCAAGCTTCGAAGTTGTAGAACGGCTGCATTGCCTCACTGGTCTGGTAGTCGGATACCTTTTGCAGCACCTCTTCCAGAGACGCTTCCGGCTTGAGCATGCCTTCGCACTTCTGCCAGAGTGCATCCACCCATGCGCCACCACCTTCTTTCTTGATGGCTTGCAGCAGTGGCAGGAGAGACAGCTCGATGCCAGCAAACACATCTGAAGAGTTGGTGCGGATTTCAGGGCAGTTGAACACTGTTGCCTTCACGCCGTCTTTCCATGCGCTTTCAGCAAACTTCTCCAGAGCCATTTTCGCGTAGCCCTGCGTGTAGTTTGTGTAAGTCTGCCAGCAATACTCATCTTCGATCAGAATGCGGGTGCCGTGATAGCCATATGCGGTGTAGCGCACTTCGCCGCCAGCTGCTTCCACGCGGTCGCGGAGCGTCTTACTGGCTTCCAGCAGGTAACCGAAGCTGTTTGCGGTGACTTCCTCGAAGTTTTGCAGGATCAGTTTGCCCAGATCACTCTCGATAAGAGACTGAGACGGCATGTAGCGTGCACCGCGGCCTTTGTAGATGCGGTTCGCGATTGCCATAAACACTTTTGCACGGGGAATACCGCCTGCCATTGTGTGGGCGAAGAAGACGTTCTTACCCGCTGGGATCATGGTATCCAGCTGGTCCATGACCTGAGCAAGAGCGCCTTTAAAACGGTTGGAACCAAGACCGCGGCAGATCTCAACATGATCCCAGTCGAGTTTGTGGTCCTGCCAATCTTTAATGGTCATTTCGTTGACCAAATCAGTCGGCGTCGCTGTGCCTTCCGGCGCGTCCAGTTCAAAACCCGCACGCAGAGGTACGTTGATGATTTTGCCGCCCAGATTGGCTTCTGCTTCTGCCAGCTCTTCTGGTGTGAGTGCGCGTGGCTTGTTGTTTTCATCGGAACGACCGACAGTAATGCCGATCACAGTCATCCCGGCTGCCTTTGCCTGATCGATCAAGCCAGTCGCATATCCGCGACCAAAAAGTTCGCCGAAGAGTACGAAGACATCGCCCTCTCCAAAAACGGTATTGCTGCTGATTGCCTTGAGTGGTCGAGACGTCTTCATCAAGATCTTCCAAAAAGTTTAAGAGTGTCGAGATTTCATAGGTGAGCGTTCTGCTCTTGTTGCCTAAAAATAACGAGTTACAACTGATTTAGGTAGCCTGTTTAGCTGGTCTTTATGCAGATTGTAGCAAAGCACTCCAAAATGTCGTGGACTGCCTTTGCTGTAGTATTCACTTTATGTGTCACAGTTTATCGCTGACGCAAAAACCTGATCAATTTAACGACCAGGAAATGCGTTGTAAGCCCCCAATCTTAAAGGCTTGGTGCAGCGCTGGACGTGAGAGCACGCATTTTGGTGCACCCATTAATCAGAATGGACCGCGTGTTTGCGAGTTCTTTTAGACAGCGAGCTTTAGATCCACGCCTCAGAACCGTCTCGCCAGAGAAGGAACTGGTCTTGTGGCGTCTCCAGATCCGGGATTTCTGCTGGTGCATATCCGCAGAGCAATCCGCGCAGTACCCGCATGACCACGCCGTGTGCCACGATGATCATGGGATCCTTTTGCTCTGACATCCAATCGAAGATGCGATCAGAGACCATTTTGTAGCTCTCCCCTTCGGGATGCACATAGCCCCATTTATCTTCGCGCCGCATGCGAACCACTTCAGGACGTTCAACCATCATTTCAGGAACGGTCATTCCCTCCACATTGCCGAATGTAATTTCACGAAGGCGTTCGTCGACTTTGTAGTCGTATGGGTCGAGCCCCATTTCCTTGCGCAGAATTTCCATGGTTTCCCGCGCGCGGATCATCGGTGAGCTGACAAAGATGAAATCATCTGCGGTCTTGCCAAGATCTGGGAGGAAATCCTTCATCACCATACCGTTGCGCCGGGCCTGCTTGCGACCGGTGTCGTTGAGCGGAATATCCTGACCGCCCTGCATACGCCCTTCCAGGTTCCAGTCTGTTTGTCCGTGACGGACATACAAAAGCGGAGTTGGTGTGGTTTTCGCAAGGGGCATCAACGAGCCAGTCATTCCATGGGCCTTCTGTAGGAGATTAGTCGGCAACCGATTTGTAGCGGCTTCTTACGAGGTACATGTGTCATTCCTCGTTAGAAAACAACAGTTATGCACACATTCTTGATTTAAGTCATATGTACCTTTACCGGCCTCTCAAGCGCAAAAAAGGCGCTCCAAGAAGCGCCTTTTCTCAAACCTAATTGCTGAAGCAATTTAGACGACGGAGATATCCGGGGCGTCTACTGCCTTCATGCCAACCACATGGTAGCCGCTGTCAACGTGGTGAGTTTCACCAGTGACAGAGCGGGACAGGTCGGATGTGAGGTAGAGAGCGGAGTTTCCGACATCATTGATGGTTACGGTTTCACGCAGCGGTGCGTTGTACTCGTTCCATTTGAGGATGTAACGGAAATCGCCGATACCAGCTGCTGCCAGTGTTTTGATCGGACCTGCAGAAATCGCGTTCACACGGATTTTCTTAGGGCCAAGATCAACTGCAAGGTACTTGACGCTTGCTTCCAATGCAGCCTTTGCAACGCCCATGACGTTGTAGTTTGGCATGACCTTCTCAGCACCGTAGTAGGTGAGAGTTACAATGGAACCACCTTCAGTCATCAGCTTTTCTGCACGGCGGGCAACGGATGCCAGCGAGTAGCAGGAAATCTGCATTGTCTTTGCAAAGTTGTCTGCGCTGGTATCCAGATAACGGCCAGTCAGTTCTTCTTTGTCAGAGAAAGCGATCGCATGAATGACGAAGTCGATCTTGCCCCATTTTTGCTCCAGAACTTCAAATGCTGCATCAATGCTTGCTTCGTTCGTAACGTCACAATCACCTACAACAAGTGCATCGAGCTTTTCTGCTAATGGTTCAACACGCTTCTTCAGCGCTTCACCCTGATAGGTGAGTGCGATTTCAGCTCCGGCATCGTGTAGTGCTGTTGCAATACCCCAAGCGATGGACCGATTGTTGGCCAGTCCCATGATGAGACCACGTTTGCCGGCCATCAATCCTTGCGCTTCTGCCATGTTTTTCTCCTGAGTGAATATCACTTAATCTAGTGAACAGCCCCAAAATGCTATGGCACACTGTTCATTTGGCTTCAAGCCGTCGAAAAAAGTCCAATCAGACATGGACGTGTTCTTGCGCTCCCATTATCTGATAGTTAGAGCCAGATCAACTTCCAACACTGCGACGGAAACATGACTATTCCAAATTTGGTGAACGCGTTTCAAAAGATCATTGGGGACGCAAATGTGCTTGTCAGCGACCATGACAAGGCCCCATTTCTTGTTGAGTGGAGGGACAAATTTCGAGGCGCCACTCCCATGGTGCTGCGACCCGGTTCCACATCAGAGGTTGCAGAGTGCGTGAAGCTTGCGGCTCAGCACGGTCTTACTGTGGTTCCACAGGGTGGCAACACGGGTTTGGTTGGGGGGCAAATCCCCAATCCAGACGGTAGCGAAATCGTGCTATCCCTTTCTAGATTAAATAAAATTCGCCACATCGACCCTGAAGGTTATACGATGGTAGCAGATGCAGGCGTCACACTGCAGGCTGTTCATGACGCGGCTGAAAAGCATGATCGATTGTTCCCTTTGACGCTCGCTTCGCAAGGTTCCTGTGAGATTGGTGGCAACATTGCAACCAACGCCGGAGGCACTGCCGTCCTGTCCTATGGGAACACGCGAGATCTTGTTCTCGGGCTCGAAGTTGTGCTCGCAAATGGTGAGGTCTGGGAAGGGCTTCGGACCCTGCGCAAAGACAATACCGGTTACGATTTGAAACAATTATTTATCGGCTCAGAGGGCACTTTGGGGATCATTACGGGTGCCAGCCTCAAATTATACCCAGCTCCGGCGTCGGTAGAGGTGGCTCTGGTCGCGCTAGATTCGCCTGCTAAGGCACTTTCACTGTTTTCATTGGCAAAAAGTCACGCCGGGAACATGCTTACCGGATTTGAGTTGATGCCACAGAGCGGCATGCAGTTCGTTTGTGAGCATATGGAACAGTCACGCTATCCGTTCGAAGAGCAGCATCCATGGTATGTGCTCATCGAGATCTCGGCGGGTACAAAAGACATCGACATTGTCAGCCTGACAGAGACCATCTTTACCGAGGCTTTTGAGGCTGATCTGCTGCGTGACGGATTGCTGGCGCAGAGCAAAGCGCAGGCTGCTGACTTCTGGCGGTTGCGGCATGGGCTTTCTGAGGCACAGAAATATGAGGGCGGATCCATCAAGCACGATGTCTCTGTGCCTGTTGCAAAGGTTCCCGAGTTTCTGGAAGAAGCGATCGCCGCTGTTAAAGAGGCTGTGCCGGGATGTCGTCCGGTTCCGTTTGGCCATATGGGCGACGGCAATATCCATTTTAACATCACCCAGCCTAAGGATGCCGATAAAGCCGAGTATCTTGCGAAATGGGATGATGTGAACCGTGTCGTGCATGGGATTGTTGCCAGTTACAACGGCTCAATCTCTGCAGAGCATGGCATCGGCATTTTGAAGCGTGATTTGCTGGCAGAGGTAAAGAGCGCCACAGAGATGAACATGATGCGCTCTGTTAAAAAGGCTCTCGACCCGACGAACATGTTCAATCCGGGCCGCGTTCTCTAGACATTACTGCTCAGGTGCTTCCAGTCCCTCCGGGAGCACCTGTCCTCCATCAACGACAATCTGCTGTCCGGTGATGTAGCCTCCCTCCTCGCTGGCGAGGAAGAGCACAGCACTTGCCACGTCTTGTGGCGCACCCAATCGGCCAAGCGGAATCGTTTGCCCCATCTTCTTCAGATACTCATCACCGAGATCATCCAGCGCTTCTGTCCTGATATTACCGGGCAGAACCGAGTTCACTGTGATCTTGTGCGGGGCCAACTCCAAGGCAGCTGTTCGCATGAGGCCCAGTTGCCCCGCTTTGGAGGCTGCATAATGTGACCAGCCTGCATCCCCTGTAATTGGGCCCGTTATTGACGAGGTAAGGATAATCCGCCCGTGCCCTGCTTGTTTCATATGCGGGAGCGCTGCCTTTACGCAGTAGAAGGAGGAGCGCAAGTTTGTATCAAGCACATGATCCCACTGCTCGGGCTCCATTTCCTCAATCGTCTGCTTGGGGAAGATGCCTGCGTTGGCGCATATAATGTCCAGCCCGTTTTCTTCTGTGGTCTCATCGACCATGGCCTTTACCGCTTGCCACTGGGTGACATCACATTGAAGAAATTGCCCTGCCCCGCCAGCCAGTGCGATTTCCTCCACAGCATTAGCGCCAGTTTCTTCTCCGCGCGCTGCAATGGTGACAAAGGCTCCGGCGCGAGCAAAAGCCAGCGAGATGCCCAAGCCGATCCCCCGAGAACCACCCGTCACAATGACAGATTTACCTTTAAGCGACGCCAGCATGCTTGATCCCTCATCGTCTCATCATGTTGGTGTCCAGTATGTTGCTCAGAGGCTAAAACAAGTCTAACTGCCCGTTGTTTCTTGAAGAGCCGCCTGCAACCCTCTTTTGAGGTTTTGGCTTGGCAGGAGGTTTGACTGGCTCAGGAGGAACTGGAATGACCTCTCGTTCCCACAAGGACGGGTCATCATTGGCGACGCTGTTCACCCGCGTTGAAACAGGCGTGGTGATTAACAGCCCGTCATCTGCAGGTTGTAAGAGCTTTATAGCGTCTCGAGCCATGATTGTGCCGTTGCTCAACCAGTCGTCAAAATGCTCCGGCGCGATGATTGCGGGCATCCGGTGGTGAACCGGTTTCACCGTCATATTCGACTCGACGGTGATTACAGCGGCGGTATCAATGTCTCCGCCATCAGGATGGGAGTAAGTTTCCCACAGGCCAGCGAAGGCCAGAAGGTGTCCATCCGCTGGGGCAATCCAATAGGGCTGCTTTGCCGCACCTTTGCGTTGCCACTCGTAAAAACCGTTTGCAGGTATCAAGCATCTACGGTGACGCACCGCTGCACGAAACGAGGGTTTCTCCTCCAAAGTTTCGGCTCTGGCATTGAGCAAAAGCGTGAAACTTGCTGGGTCTTTGACCCATGACGGGACCAGGCCCCATCGTGCTAACCCAAAGTGGCGCCCACCATTTTCGTGTTTTACGAGTGCAATTGGCTGAGTCGGTGCTATGTTGTATCTCGGTGGAAAATTTGGCTGTTCGATGTAATCAAACAACGCTTTGACTTCTTCCGGAGACGCTGACAGGCTATATCTACCACACATGCAGATTACTCTGTTCGCATTTTAGTAAAATTGCAACCAATCGAGAGATAGGTTCCGCGCGACAGATAGGAAGCTGGGAGGCTGCAATGGATATGTACTGCGATAAAATCGGCGTAGGAGAACTTTCTCCTGAGCTTTTGACGCATGCAAACATCAATCCATCCACGGGCCTTGCAACTGACTATCTTAATCATTTCAATGAGGTTGTTATGCTTCTTGAAATGCTTCCTGATATTCCCGATTGCGCAGAAGATGTTCTGGCCTGGGAACCAGCTGACTATATCACACATTTCAGTGCCTCTAAATTCTCAGCAAAAGAATTGGCGATCCGTGCATACGGAGCTGTTGATTTACCGCTGCGGAATGCTCTGGAGAAGTGTATTGGCGAAGTTGATCAGGAAGTTATCTCCTTACAAAAAATGCTAGGCTCCGCTGAAGTAACAGGTGAACTGCTGCAAATCGTTCAGGATAAAGCCGTTACCGTCATCAGGCCCCTGCTTTCGCAAGCCGGGTCAATCATCCATGGACATCTGCCGGATGAGACAATCAGCACTGAGGAAAGCACGCAAGCGGACGTTGACGCCCTGTTCTCATGAGCAAAAAAATTATTCCGGAATACATTGAGGCAACCAGTGTTGCCTGTGTGCAGAACGAAAAAGTTCTGCTCGTAAAACGAGCCCAGTCGCCCTCCAAAGGCCTCTGGAGTTTTCCTGGCGGTAAGGTTCTTCCCAGTGAAAACCTTAAGGATGCCGCACAAAGAGAGTTTAAAGAAGAAACATCTTTGTGCGCCTCAGACCTGAAGGAATGGACGGTGTCCTACCCTTCTGCGGAAGACTGCAAGGAGCAATATCGCATCCATGTCTTTCGCTGTACGCAGGTCAAAGGTGAGGAAGAAGCACGCTCTGATGCTGCTGAACTGGGCTGGTACACTTGGGAGGAGGCTATGAACCTGCCTCTCGCGCCCGGCATGCAACAGCACATTCTAAATCTTCTAAGATGTAGTTAGAGCAGAACCTGTGCATTTACATTGATGCCTCAAGCTCTGACTTCTTAATTTTTACACGTGTTCTTATCCGAAAACCGGAACTACTTTTTTAGAATACGCACAAGCATCAGTCCTGCAGCCTGCTGTGCAACAAGGGAAAACCGGAAATCCCCAAGGTTCCATAGTGGACAGAGTGCCGGGAGACGGCCATCCTTACAGAATCTGAAGCAACCAGCATGCTGTGGGATGTAGCTTGACTGACATTGCAAGACTTAAAGCTTGGACACGAAACTTTGCTAAACCTACCTGGCCGACAGGCCGGGGGATTTGCCTTGGTCTGATGCTTTTGAGTGTTGCGGCGGCCCCTGCTGCATTTGCTCAGAGTTCCCCGCAATCTCCGGGTCAACCTGTACAGCCAGAGTTGAAAGAACCTCCCTACGAGCAACAGCTTATTCGCCTCTCAGAAATACTTGGCGCGCTCCATTATTTACGCCCGCTTTGCGGTCATGATGAAGCAGACGAATGGCGTCAGCGCATGTACTCCTTACTGGGTGCAGAAGTGCAGAACGAGCTGAGGCGCCGGCGGCTTGTTGAACGGTTTAATCAGAGCTATCGGGGGTTCGCATCGGTCTATCAAACCTGCACTCCAGCGGCTATTGAAGCCTCCCGCAGATTCGCCGATGAAGGTGTAATTATCACCCAAGAAGTAACGGGCAAGTACAGCCGCGATTGATAGAAAAGCCGGTTGCAACCGTTTTCCACAGACAATTATTGCGTGTTTTTTGGATAACTCGGCTTCGCCACAAATATTAACCATAACTTACAGAAGCTCTGGACGAGTTTACCAAAACATCAGTGAGTCGGTTGTTCCTGCCGTTTTGCGTGTTAACTTCCGTTTAACAGATAAGGCATGCGACGCTTCATTTGTTTTCGTTTGCCCGTTACATGTAACGGCAAATAACAAGAAGCAGCACATAGAGGGACATGAGAGCCAGCATGATCAAGGACGACGCTATCGCCGGCGAATTCACAGAAGAGATCGATGCATCTGATGCAGACATCCGCCGACTGGCTCTAAGCTTCATTCAGGAAGCTTGGGAGGATGGTCTTTCCCACGGCATCGACAGTACAGCTCTTGCGCATGCAGCGCTGTTCTCAGCAATGATGGATCTGGTTTCTCTTTATGGAGAAGAAGCTGTTTCCAAATTTGCGCAGGAATTGCCACAGCGCGTTGAGCGCGGTGACTACTCTTTGGAACGTCGTCTGCACTAATTTCAGCACTGCTGTTTTTCAAAGAGCCCCGATTGATCGGGGCTTTTTTGATTCCGGCCCGGTGTGTTAAAGCGACTTCTTGTCGTTTGCTTGCATCCAATCAAACGACAAGAAGTCGCTCTAGAAAATCAAATCACTTGCAACCTTGGCAAGGATGAGCGCTGCAAAGAGCAGTAGGATAATGCCTGCCCCATGGTTGATGGTGGAAAGCCAGTTGTCATTCATGCGATTTCGCAGCTTGGACACAAGCGCTGACAGGCAAGCCCACCATAAAAGTGCGCCACTCAACACGCCCAGCACGAGTGCCAGAGCGCCGACATAGTCCCCCTTCTCGGGCGCATGCTCTCCCAGTGAACCGAAAATAGCGATAAAGCCAAGAATTGCTCCTGGATTGGTCACGGTCATGGCGAAGGAGACAATCATCCCACGCCAAATTGTTGGACCACCATCGCTGCCACCCTTTAAATGTGGATGAGACCGGAACACGACGATGCCGAAGATGATCAGAAGAAACCCGCCTATCGTCTGGATATAGAACTCGTGGCGTTCAACGAACTCCGAAATTGCCGTCACACCAAAGGCAGCAGCGGTTGCAAATACACCATCGGCCAGAACTGCCCCGAAGCCTGCGATGAGGCCCGGAAGGAAGCCGTAATGCACTGCCCTCCTAATCGCCAACACGTTTACAGGACCAATCGGAGCAGACGTTACGAGCCCGATAATCATGCCTGTAATGAAGAGTTCAATATTCAACGCTTTAATCCATACTTCCCAACTACGCAGAAGACCTGTCAGATCTTCCTATAAATTTTCTAAAGGCTCTCTAGCTTGTGCATAGGTTAGGGTCCGTTTCTTCCTTGATTCCCAACAAGCCCTTAAACTAAGTGCAAAGCACGCGCCTCATATCCGTTTCGGAGCACTTCATGTATTTTCGCCTACTCATCATAGGGTTACTTTGCACTACAGCTCCGGCTATGGCTGCAACACAGGCAATCAAGACCGAAACGATTCGCATCCAACGCCCCAAGGCTGAACAATTTCCTCTGCTTGATGAAGGTTTCAACAGAGATACCAGCAGTGAAGATGCACTGGACAGTGAGTTTGCAGAGGAACCTCCGTTGCCAAAGCTGGACGTCTTTTATGACGATACAGAATTGCCGGAGGCTGTCAGAGCAACCCGTGCGACGCTGATCAAAATTGCTCGCAGTGGCAATGTTGCTGCGTTGGCGCCTTTGTTTGCCAAGCAGGAGCAACCGCCGGAACTTTCGTTCACACCTGTGCGCGATCCGGTCAGCTTTTTGAAAGACAGCTCTGGTGATGGTGAAGGCCACGAGATCCTTGCGATCCTACTGGATATTGTGACAGCCGGATATTTGCGGCTCAATGAGGGAACGGAAGAAGAGGCTTACATCTGGCCTTATTTTGCCCGCTACCCTTTGCATGACCTGACGCCTTCGCAGAAGGTTGAGATGTACCAGATCGTCACTGCAGCCGATTACTTTGAGATGCTGGATTATGGCGCATGGACCTTCTATCGCCTTGGCATTTCCAAGGATGGGGATGTGCGGAGCTTTATTGCCGGAGACTAAGTTGTCTTCAATGAACGATTGATGAAAGCCCATCAGATGCTCTGGTGGGCTTTTCTTTGCTCAGTTACCCCGCCTTGCGGATTTCGCGGTGGCTTTCGTTTTCCGCTTTCAGCAGGTCCATCTGCTCAGGCTTTTCCATGAAGCGAGTGTAAAAGCTGCTGTCGAGTTCCGCGTAATAGGCATAACCACGGTACAGAGGCAAGAACCGCAGTTTGGCTCTGTTGTCGTCAGCCAGCCCTTTCATGACTTCGTGAAAGTTCTCACGCGGTAAGACGTGGAATCTGCCGAGCCACTTTTTGAGCATCAGCTTGAACAGGCCGGGCAGTCTTTCTTGCTGACCAAAATCGACAACGGACAACTGGCCGCCTTTTGCCAGAAGCTTTGTGCCGTTGCGCAGAGCGTCTTCCCATGGTGGGATCATAGAGACGCAGTAGGACAGGAAAACACGGTCGAAGGTGTCGATGCCGAACTTCTCGAACGGATCAAAGCTCGTGGCGTCACCCTGCGCCAGATGGATCCGGTGAGACAGGTCTGCTTTGTGTATGTTGGCCTCTGCGGTTTTCAGCATTTCTTCGGAGATATCGACGCCAAAGAACTGGCAGGTTGGGTAAGCCCTTGCGGCTTCAATCAAGTTGCGGCCAGTTCCGCAGCCGAGCTCCAGAACCGTGCTGCCGCGCGGTGCTGCCAAATGTTTGATCAAATGATCCCGCCCAAGAAGGTAGTGCTTTCTGGTCAGATCATAAAAATGCCGTTGGTTCTTATAGATTTTATCCATCAGTGAGGCTGAGGACTTTACATTCGCCATTTCACTTCCCTCACATGCTTATTCTTGTTCAGTTATAGATGTAGAGGTGGAAACCACCGTAGATAGAGGAGCGGTCCAGCTTGTTGAGGCGTGCACTTTCAGCCGCCTCATAGGTCCACTGCCCCAGTATTTCGTTATTGACCCGCCCCGGCAGAATGCTTGGCTCGCCAGCCGTTCTGAAGATGACGCGCGCTCCTTGTCGTGCCGTTCGGGATATTCCTGCCCATAGATCGTTCAGCTGCCTGTCTGTCATCCAGTCCTGCGCATCCAGCAGGACGTAGGCATCAAGGCTGTTTGCATCCTGATTATCCAGATGCTCTGTGAAAGACCGATTAACAACGCGCACATGAGAGGCTCTTTTCCGAATTTCCGGGAAGTGTTGCGGCTTCAGATAGGGCGGCAAAGGGCCGGAAAGACCGGTTCCACTGTGCATCTGTGATGGCGCGTATCCGCGGGTGAAGGCTTGCCAGGCGAAGTAGTTATCTTCCATTGGAAAGTCGCAGGCCAGCTTTTCCAAGCGTTGTTTGAGAACGCCCGCCATATTGCCACCGCCTTCTGCGGCAAGACACTCATATTGCGCAGGAGGGATGCCGAGGCCGTAGAGCGACATCTTTTTAGAGGTCGCCCAGCGGATCAGGCGTTTATCAAAGAGCGGCGCCAAAACCTTGTCGAAATATGATCGCTGTTCGTTCAGGTCACGTGCGTCTGCCATTTTGCGCAGGTCAACGCCGTAGATTTTTGCAAGGAAGTGACCAAGACCGATAAAGTAGCCGAGCATTCCGTGGTGGTAGAGGTCTCGTGAGAACAGGGTGATGCGCTTGCGGCCCCACGCCGTCATGTCCCGCCCTTCCCAGTAGGCCATGGTTTCCGGATCGATGGCGGGCTTCAGATACTTCTCATAGGCGGCAATATTGGCTTTTTCATCAGCCTCACCGAAGAACCGATAGAACGTCTCGTAATCGGGGAACTCTTCCAGCGCGGTCAATTTCAGGCGGTTCAAAGCCACATGCGCGCGGTTGAGGTCGACTGCCGTAATCTCCTGCGGGTCTGCTGTGAGGTAAGACATGACATTGCAGCCACCAGAAGCGATTGTCACCATTTTCGAATGAGGTTTGAGTTGCAGTGCCTGCATATCCACCTCCGGATCCTCCCAGATCTGCGGATAAACCAGCCCCTTAAATGCGAAGGTGAACAGACGTTCCAGCACGCCTTCCATGGAGATCAGTTTTGAACGATGTACTGCACGATCCAAACGTTTCTTTGACTGCCTGATAGTTGATGTCACGTGCATCTCCAGAATCAAGAACTGAAATCAATCGAGAGAAAGAGTTAGTTCACGCACACGACAGTTTTGCGACGTCGCAACATTGATTGTAATTGCAGAAAGATCTTGAAAACGCGGCAATACTGGAATGTTCCAGTAAACAACTCAGTGCACTTACATTTCTATTTACCTGCCTCATATTTTGCGTTTTTCCTCCTACATGCAGGTGTCAGGGCGCAGGTGAGGAGTTCCCTCGTCACCCACAGAAACTATTCTTTTTCCGTGGTGTGCGCATAGCTGATGGGTTATGAAACACTCTTGTTGTTTTATTCATTGGAAGGACGGACCCATGGCATCACAACGTACCATTCTCACTTCGCGTCGGCTCGTGAAGGTTTTTGGCGAAGATGCCAAGGAGTTTCTGCAAAATCTCGTCAGCTGTGACACCAGCGAGATTAGTGCGACATCCAACGCATTTGGTGCCCTTCTTACGCCTCAGGGAAAGATCCTCTGGGACTTCATTGTATTTGCAGATGAGAGTACAGGCGGTTTCCTGATTGATGTGAGCGCTGATGAACTTGATGCGTTTGCCAAGCGTCTTGGTTTTTACAAGCTTCGCGCCAAGGTGATTGTGGAACCTGCTGATGAGACCATGCTTGTGATCGCAGAATGGGGAGATGATTTGCCAGCGGATAAACCGCGCGATCCTCGTCATGCTGATATGGGTGTTCGTTATGTTTCCTCCGGCGAAGTTGCAGAGACTGCCTCAGAAGCTGACTATCATGCGCATCGCATCCAACTTGGCATTCCGCAGAGTGGGCTGGACTTTCAGCTGGCAGACGTCTTTCCGCATGATACGGACATGGACAGTCTCAATGGAGTGGCTTTCTCCAAAGGCTGCTTTATTGGGCAGGAAGTTGTTTCCCGCATGAAGCACCGCGGAACGGCCCGCAAGCGTATCATCAAAGTTTCCGCTGAAAGTGCGCTGCCTGCCGCTGGTAGCGATGTTTTGGCTGGAGAGAAGAGCGTTGGAACATTGGGGTCTTCGCAGGATACTGATGGGCTTGCCCTGCTGAGGCTGGACCGTGTGAAAACTGCGATGGATGCAGGTGTGTCGCTGACATGTGATGGTGTTGCCCTCACCCCTTCCATTCAAGAATGGGCAAGCTTCAACTGGCCTTCATCTGATTAAGAGATACAGCTAAAGCAGTTCGCATTTAAGCTGGAACACATGAACTGCTTTAGCCTTTGTTTTTGCGTATCTTTATCCGAAAACCAGTTTCCACTTTTCGGAGATACACTGTAGACACCACCTTAACCTTGACGACTGGCTTGATTGACTAATGTGTGCAGAGCTTTCCTCATCTTCCCCCCGTGCCTGGCAGCGGATGCTTTCTGGCAGAAGGCTTAATCTTCTTGATCCGTCTCCGTTGGATGTGGAACTCTCTGATATAGCGCACGGCCTGGCGCGGGTTGCGCGTTGGAACGGGCAAACAATTGGCGATCATGCGTTCTCTGTTGCCCAGCACTGTGTGGTGGTGGAAGAGATTGCGCTGATGCTCAAGCCTGATCTTGATATTCAATGGCGTATGGCAATCTTGCTGCATGACGCGCCTGAGTATGTGATCGGGGATATGATCTCCCCTTTCAAGAACGTGATGGGTGGCACCTACAAGGCCGTTGAAGAGCGGCTGCACCATGCCATTCACAGGGCGTTCAACCTGCCCCCCGACTTGCCAGACAGCATTGCCAAGCTTGCCAAGAAGGCTGACATTATCAGTGCCTATCTGGAAGCAATCCATCTGGCGGGCTTTAGCAAGGACGAAGCAGACAAGATTTTCGGTAAGCCTGCAAAGGTTACAGCAGAGCAACTGGACACCTTGGCAGCAAGCATTGAGCCGCTGCCAACCAAGGATGCGCAAGAGGTCTTTCTGGCCCGGTTTGCTGAGCTTGATGACGCTCGCAAGAAAGTTGGAGGCCGCTGATGTTGCATGTCTGTCCACTTTCCAAGCTGGAAGACACGTTGACCTCAGCAAGGCCGAGCCATGTGCTTTCTCTCGTTTCTCCGGGAACAGAGGTGATCTTGCCTTCTGAGACAAAGCCTGCTCACCATCTGGTGCTGGAGTTCAACGACATTACTGAAGCACGTGAAGGTCTGCTTGCCCCCAATGCGACGCATGTGGAGCAATTGTTGGATTTTTCCCGTGATGCTGCATGGAACGGCTCTTTGCTGGTGCATTGCTGGGCTGGTGTCAGCCGGTCTACAGCTGCTGCCTACATCATTGCCTGTGCGATTATGCCGGATATAGATGAACGTGCGCTGGCCCAACATTTGCGCAAGGTTTCTCCTGTCGCCACACCCAATCCGCTGCTTATCTCTTTGGCAGACACTCTTTTGCAGCGAAATGGGCGCATGATACAATCAATCATCGAGCTTGGTCGTGGTGCAGAGACTTTTGAGGGCAACCTGTTCTCGCTTGATCCTGCCGCACTTGTTGAACTGGCATGACGGATACGGAGCAAACATTGATGAGCAATGCAGTGGAAACAGGAAATGCAGCCCAACGCGGTGCTGACATGGAGCCTGTCCAGCTTGGCATTGGTCTGAGTGCTGTCATTGTTTCCGTAAAAGACAAAGTGCCCTTTGTTTTGACTGTGCCGCAAAAAGTGCCTGACGAGTTGTCTGGTCTGCCCTCCGGCCCGTTTGACCCACGCGTACACCGCACCTTTGAGCTGGGTTTGCGTGCGTTTGTTGAAGAACAGACCGCTCTTCATATTGGCCATGTGGAACAGCTTTACACCTTTGGTGACCGCGACAGATATTCTCTGGCGCGGATTGGTGAGCCGCATATGGTTTCTGTCGGCTATCTGGCATTGACACGCCAGACACCAGAATCTGAGCGGCTGCTTGCCAGACAAGGTGCTCGCTGGCGTCCCTGGTATGACTTTTTTCCCTGGGAAGACTGGCGTGGCGGTCAGCCGAAGATGCTGGGAGAGATTATTCATCCCAGCATGGAGACCTTCAGCAAGGCCCCGGATGACGATGCCAAGACCTACCATGAGTTGAGCCGGAAAGATCGTTATCAGCTCGCCTTTGGTGTGGGCTCCTTGAAATGGGATGAGGAACGCGTTCTGGACCGTTACGAGTTGCTTTATGGCTCCGGTCTTATGCGTGAGGCCTTGCGCGATAAGCAGCCAACTGCGCTGGAACGCAGCACCTTGCCAGACCTTGGCGAGGGCCTTGCCCATGATCACCGCCGTATACTGGCAACGGCACTTTCCCGGTTGCGGGCAAAACTGAAGTATCGGCCCGTTGTCTTCGAACTGATGCCACCTGAGTTTACCCTGACCGATCTGCAGCAGACGGTAGAGGCGATTTCTGGCCGGCATATTCACAAACAGAACTTCCGCCGTCTGGTGGAAACGGGACAGCTGGTTGAGCAGACGGGCAGAACTTCAACCGCGACGGGCGGGCGTCCAGCGGCTCTTTACCAATTCAGAAGAGACATTTTGAAAGAGCGCCCGGCCCCGGGATTGCGCGTTAGCTTGCTCTGATTCACATTTTCGCCTTAAGTGACGTAAGGTTATCTACACTTTTTTTGAGTTTTTTCTCGGCAAAAATTCATAGGAAAAACGGAGTTGTGGATTTAACAGGGAGCCTTATGGTTAATCTTGTTAAGATTTTGATTGTGTTGATATCCTACAGCCACACCAAGATATCACAGGTGTCATTTCCTGCATGAAGCCTTTTGTTTCCTATGATTTTTGGCCAACTGAAAAATCCACCCAGACATGAAATAGCCCTAGTTTTTTGGTGAGTACCGTCCCTGCATATTAACCATATGCTGGCTGTCAGCGGCGTGAACTGTGGCAGAATAACTGGGGTTTTGGCGGGCTTAACTTTATATCAAGGTTAAAAGCGAAAAATGCACTCATCCGGAAAAGTGACGGGCGGGAGTGTTTTATCGGGCTTCTTCATCCTGTCGATCTCAGAGTTTGGGGTTCCCTTTTCAGGGAGTGAGAGACGCTGAGTTTTTGGGCGTTGATTTGGAGTAGATTGCGTATGTCGGGCCATGGGATGAAGAAGAATGCAGGACGCCGTGCTGTCCTCATGTACTTTAAGTACCCTATTCTAGCTGCAGGGCTTGCAGTTGGAACCTTTGCTGCATCTCCAGTTGCGTTGCAGGATATTCCGGCACTGACCGGAAACCTCGACGAGGACACGCCGCGATGGATGCAATCTGTCTCCGCACGGGATAGCCAGAAATTTGCAAAGTACTTCGTAGCTCCTGAGAAGAAAACTCCACAGCGCCATGCGGTGAACCGCACCGGTAAGAGTGACATGCTCGTCACTACTCTGCCGAGCCGTGTTGTGGCTTTCATTCAAAATGCAGGCAAACCGAAGAGTTCCGACCGATTTGTTTCCCAGCTGCCGCAAATGGCTTTCAACGGCCATTATGGTGGGGATGCACTGGCTGGTCTTGCCGACAACAATGGGCAGGCGGACACGTCTCCACTCGGCAAGGCGGCACGCCGTGCAGCACTTGCTGCCCGCAAGCAAATTGCGCAGAAGACAGTTAAGCCAGCGACCCTTTCTATTGCCAAACAAAACGAGATTGCTTTGGCAACTGCTTATGCTCCAGCCACACCGCAAACCAACAAAGCACCGTTTGATGCGCTGCTGAGCAAGCCTAAAGTTTCGATTACGCCTTCCGGCAAGCCAAGACTTTCAGACAAAGAGCTGGCCTCTACTTCAGAGACCAATCCGCACTGGTGGTACATGCGCCAGTTGCCGAGCTCTGTGAGAAAATCCAAGAAGGAAATGCGCTGTCTGGCTGAGGCGATCTATTTTGAAGCACGCAGTGAACCGCGTGACGGGCAGATTGCTGTTGCGCAGGTTGTTCTCAACCGTCTGAAGAACCCAGCTTATCCGAACACAGTGTGCGGTGTGGTTTATCAGAACAAGGGCATGAAGAACGCCTGCCAGTTCTCGTTTGCTTGTGATGGCATTCCAGAGCGCGTGACTGAAGCTGGTCCCTGGGCCAAAGCGAAGAAGATCGCGCAGCAGATTGTAAAGGGTGAAGTGAGCATTCCGGCTGTTGATGCCTCCACTCATTACCATGCAACTTATGTTCGCCCGAACTGGGCACCGACCATGCAGCGTAAAAAGCGCATTGGTAAGCACATCTTCTACAAGACCTACCGAGGTGGTTGGAGCTAATCCACGACCTCCTATGTGAGAAGAATTTGGTGGCCTGACCGCTCCAATTTTAACCCCGCACCAGCGACTGGCTGATGCGGGGTTTCTTTTTACTAAACCTACTTGTTGTAGCGTTACTCGACTTCCACGATGGTACGACCGCGTACTTGCCCTTTCATCAGTTTGGCAGCGCGTTCTTCAACATCTGCCAGCTTTATGGTCTCAGACAGAGTGTCCAGCTTGGCAAGATCGAGATCCTGCACCAGTCGGCGGTAAGCCTGCTCGCGCAGGGCCATAGGCGCCATAACGGAATCCACACCGAGCAACGCTACACCGCGCAAAATGAACGGCATAACAGATGCAGGCAGGTCCATGCCCTGCGCCAGACCACACGCAGCAACAGCACCGCCGTAGTTGGTCTGTGCCAGCAGGTTTGCGAGTGTATGGCTACCTGCAACATCAACTGCGCCAGCCCAGCGTTCCTTGCCGAACGGTTTGCCCTTTTCGACCAACTCAGCCCGATCAAGGACTTCTGTTGCGCCGAGGCTCTTGAGGAAGTCAGCTTCCTCGGTGCGCCCTGTGAAGGCGATGGTCTCGAAGCCGAGTTTGGACAGCAGGCTGATGGCAACGGACCCAACACCACCGGATGCGCCGGAGACTGCGATTGGTCCGTGCTCGGGTGTCAGGCCGTATTTCTCCAGCGCCATAACGCAGAGCATGGCGGTGTAACCTGCGGTGCCAATGGCAGCTGCGCGGGCGGCAGAGATTTCTTCCGGGCGATGCAGAAGGCACTCGGACTTCAAGCGGGCGACTTGCGCGTAGGCACCGGTGTGGACTTCACCAACACCGTAGCCGTTGAGGAGGACCTGATCGCCCGGTTTGAAGCGGTTGCTTTCGCTGGTAAGCACTTCGCCAACCACGTCGATGCCCGGCACCATCGGGAACTTGCGGGTGATGCCCGGTGCGCCTGCAAGGGCCATCCCATCCTTGTAGTTGATGGTGGTGTGCGTGACTTTGACCGTCACGTCTCCTGCAGAGAGCTGATCAACGGTAACTTTGTTCCACTTGGCAGGCAGTGGCTTGCGGCCGCTTTCATCTGCTTCAATCCAGAGGGCATCAAACTCGCTCATGGCCAATCCTTCTCGCCAATTCATGTTGCATGAAAGCTGGCAGAAGGAGGGCCATAAGGCAAGAAAATAACGCTAGGCAATATTCCGGTGTAACACACTGACAAACCTAGCTAGTTCACCCAATAGGCGTCTTACGCAGGCTTGGCGACCAGACGCCCTGCGGTGGCGGATTGCTCGCGGATTGGCCAGTGTACGATGGCCGCGAAAATGCCGAGTGCGATTCCGAGCCACCAGATGGCATCGTAGTTGCCGCTGCGCTCATAGAGCACACCGCCCAGATATACTCCCAGGAAAGATCCGATCTGGTGAGAGAAGAACACGATGCCGAACAGCGTTCCCATGTAACGTGGGCCGAACATGACAGCGACGAGCCCTGATGTTGGTGGCACGGTGGAGAGCCACAGAATGCCCATGGTGGCTGCGAAGATCAGTGTCGACATTTCTGAGATTGGCAGTGTGATGTAGAGCGTGATGGCGATGGCACGGGCAATATAGATGAATGACAGCAAGTATTGTTTCGGAACGCGTGACCCCAACACACCGGAGGACATGGAGCCAACAATATTGAACAGGCCGATCAAAGCCAGCGCCCATGCACCGACGGAAACGTCAAAACCCTGATCCACGATGAAGGTCGGCATGTGCACGGTGATGAACGCCACGTGGAAACCACAGACGAAGAAGCCGAAGACCAGCAGGATGTAGTCTCTGGTTTTGAAGGCCAGACCCAATGTTTGAGAAAGGGTCATGCTGTCCTGCGGGTTGGCAGAGTTGCCAGCAGCTGGAGCTGCGGAACGACCGCGCAGGATATAAGCGAACAGGGGTACGATGGCGACGACAGCTGCCATATAGATCAGCGCGCTGGACCAGCCATAGTTTTCGATCAGGCCCAGGCCCAGCGGTGCAAAGAGAAACTGGCCGAAGGAGCTGGCAGCTGTGCCCATGCCAAAGGCGATGCCGTGGTATTGGGGCTGAACAGACCGGGCGAAGGCAGCCAAAACAAGCGAGAAGGATGTGAAGGCGACACCCAGACCGATCAAAACACCTGCGGAGACCTGCAGTAAGAGTGGCGTGTCTGACAGGCTCATAAGATAGAGGCCGATGGCGTAGATGATCGCGCCGAGCACCAGAGTTCTTCCTGTGCCGAATTTATCTGCCATCATCCCAGCGAAAGGTTGTGCAGCACCCCAAACGAGGTTTTGAAGTGCCAACGCAAAGGCAAACACATCCCTGCCCCAGCCAAACTCTGAGGACATAGGCGTCAGGAACAATCCAAGGGTTGCCCGTGGTCCAAACGAGAGAATGCCGATGATACATCCGCTGATGATTATGAGCGGGATGTTGGGGCCGCGCCGGACAGAGGATTGGTTCTCGACCTGGGTCGCTTGAGACATGCAATTTCCTTTCCTGCATCCGGCAGAGAGTTTCGGCCAGACGCTGGACCAATGGTGTCCGTTTTTCGCTGAGCAGCGGGGAATAATCAGGTTTAATCTAATTTTCCGTTCTGCAATAATTGAAATTACTTAGGTCATCCATCAGCAATTGGAATGAGTCTTTATCCCTAAGGCATTTTGCTGGAAAGCTCTCTCTGATCAAATGCAGGCATATGTGAGAATACTAATATATTTCAAAATGCTAGCGAAACTGGCGGAGTCGCTTGACTTTGATTTGGGTCCTGACCTAATTCCCCCGTCAACATTTAGGGGCCGACCATGACCTACTCATTTTCTTTCGGAAAAACACTCGCTGCAGGCCTGCTTGCCTTTGCTGTAAGCGCACCTTTGGCAGCTTCTGCACAAGACGATGTGCAGAGCCAGGCTGAGCTGACTGCACGCGTTGAAAAGCATGCACCTGCCAAAGAGCTTTACATCAAGGACCGTCCAATCCTCGGCTGGAAGATTACTGGCGACACACTGGCAGACCTGCCAGAAGCGATCCGTGGCCCACTAGGTTCTGTAGATTCCACCAGCTACGATGATGCTTACATCGCCAAGAACGTTGGCTCTGTGGTTGCGTTACAAATGAGCAAGACCGGCCCTGATTTTTACGTGATTGGCAAAGAGACGTTCACCTCCAAGTACGAGATGGTTGGTCTGGAAGAAGTCGCAGCCAAAAACACCCGCCTTGTAAAGCGTCTGGATATGGCTCCGGAAGTTCTTGCGCTGTTTAATGCAAAAGACGCAGGCCTGACGGGAGCACTGAAGACCGTTCCCGTTGAGATGGTTCGCATGTCTGCCATCGGTTATGCCCCAGCTGCTGAAGTGATCATTCAATCTCCATGGGGCACACAGACCAAGCCTGCTGATCAGGATGGTTTCCTCGTGTTCGACAGCGGTGAGAACCAGTACTACATGGTCAATCAGGGCGCTGATGGTAACCCATCCAGCTACGTCCCAGCCAAGTAAAAGCCCTTTTCTGCTCTCAAGTGATGTGAGCCCGGCATTTCCTCTGATTAAGCGGAAATGTCGGGCTTTTCTCATTTGTACCCTGCAAATTTAGGAAATTAAGTGATTACTCAGTAAGGCTAAATCGAGCTTAAACGCAGCAATCATATGCATCCGGCAAAAGAATAGGTTGTCGACGCGAGGGAAGAGGTCTATAAAAACTCAAAATGAGCATAAGGGTTGGCATCGGCATTGTGGCCGTGTTTTTTTATAGACCCCTTATACTCACATTGAGTATAATCCGGTTCCAGGCCGGCAGAATAAGGGATAGCGCATGTCCGCCACGACTACATTCGCTGAAGCAGACAGCCTTGCTGTCAATGACATTACTGCCGGCATTGAGGGTGCTGCTGTTCAAGCTGGCGCACCAGCGCCCAAACAGTATACCCCTTTGGAGCGTCCAGACCTTGCCTACACGCCTGAGGTCGCAGAAGCGACAGCAGAGGCCTATGAGAAGGTAAAGGACTTCATTCCTGCGATTGAATGGGCTGCTCTTGCCCCGTTGATTTTTGCGATCAACAAAGTGAAGAAAGAGCGCGACGCCGTTATTCTGGCGCACAATTATATGACCCCGGATATCTTCCACGGTGTGGCTGATATTGTTGGCGACAGCCTGCAGCTGGCGAAAGAAGCTGCGAAGACTGAATCTCAGGTTATCGTTCAGTGCGGTGTGCACTTCATGGCTGAGACTTCCAAGATCCTGTCTCCGGAAAAGACCGTTTTGATCCCGGATATGGATGCAGGTTGCTCCCTTGCAGAATCCATCACAGGTGCAGATGTACGAAAGCTGCGCGAAGCCAATCCGGGCGTTCCGATCATCACTTATGTCAACACCTCCGCCGATGTGAAGGCTGAGTGCGATATTTGCTGCACCTCTTCCAACGCGGTTCAGGTTGTTGAAGCCATGGGCACTGACAAGGTGCTGCTGATCCCTGATCAGTACCTTGCAGCCAACGTGAACAACCAGACTGATGTTGATGTGTTGACCTATGCCGGCTCATGCGAAGTGCATGAGCGCTTTACGGCGGAAGAGCTGCGCGACTACCGAGCCATTGACCCTGATGTGAAGATCATTGCGCACCCAGAGTGCCCGCCGGAAGTTGTTGCAGAAGCTGACTTTGCTGGCTCAACCTCTCATATGATTGACTGGGTGAAGGACAACAGCCCTGAGAAGGTGATGATGATCACCGAGTGCTCCATGGCGGACAATGTTGCCTCCTCCACACCTGGCGTGAACTACATTCGCCCTTGCAACCTGTGCCCACACATGAAGCGCATCACCCTCACCAAAATTTTGGACTGTTTGCTCGATATGTCTGGTGAAGTGATTGTTGATGAAAGTGTGGCGGATCGCGCTCGTGCCTCCGTAGAACGCATGATCAACTTGAAGAACTAGAGGCTTTCGTGTAGCTGGCATATTGAAAAGTCTTCAGTGCACCCTGCTGCCTTTAACGGCAGCGGGCCTTTTAGATCAGGTCCCCATAGTCTGGAATAATCTCTGAAATGTCTCAGTTCGGTTCTTCTCTCGCCCCTGCTGTTGCTCTGAACGGCGTGGATGATGTTGTTATCTTAGGTGGTGGCCTTGCTGGCCTGTTTTGCGCGCTCAAGCTTGCGCCGCGGCCAGTGACCATTGTGACCAACGCGCCAATTGGTGGTGGCACCTCTTCTGCATGGGCACAAGGCGGCATTGCTGCTGCTGTGGCCGAGGGTGATCACCACTCTGCCCATACGCAGGATACGCTGACAGCAGGCGACGGCATTTGCGAAGAAGCCATTGTTGAAGGCATGACACGTGAAGCGTCTGACCGCATTCACGATCTGCTGGGCTATGGCGTACCCTTTGACAAAGACCTTGCTGGCAAGCTGGCCCTTTCCCGCGAGGCTGCCCACTCCAGCCACCGTGTTGTGCGTGTGCGTGGTGACATGGCTGGTGAAGCCATTATGCAGGCGCTTGTTGATGCGGCCTACAAGACACCGTCTATCCGCATCATCGAAGGATACATTGGTTGTCAACTGATCGCAGAAGGCCGGTATGTCACCGGCATTACTGCGCGTCGCCGCGGCGGGACACAGCGCATTACCATTCCTGCAAAAGCTGTTGTGCTGGCCTCCGGTGGTGTTGGCCATCTTTACTCAACAACCACCAATCCGGGTGAAGCAAACGGACATGGCCTTGCGATGGCTGCCCGTGCAGGTGCGCTGGTTTCTGATGCCGAATTCGTTCAATTCCACCCAACAGCTCTCAATGTTGAGCAGGACCCAGCCCCGCTTGCAAGTGAAGCAATCCGCGGTGATGGTGCGATCCTCATCAACAATGACGGTCACCGCTTTATGGATGGCATCCATCCTGATCTTGAGCTGGCCCCTCGTGATATTGTTGCGCGCGCGATCCATACAGAACTTGCGGCTGGCCGTGGTGCTTTCCTTGATTGCCGAGAGGCCATTGGTGCAAGCTTCCCTGAGCACTTTACCCGCGTTTATGCAGCCTGCGAGAAGGCTGGTATTGACCCGATCAATGGCCTGATCCCTGTTGCTCCGGCAGCGCATTATCACATGGGCGGTGTTCTGACCGATGCCTCTGGCCGGACCTCTGTCGACAACCTTTGGGCGGCAGGTGAAGTTGCGGCGACGGGGGCCCATGGTGCCAATCGTCTGGCGTCCAACTCCTTGCTTGAAGCTGTTGTGTTTGCAGGTCGCATTGCAGAAGACATTCAGGCTCTCATGCCGCATCACCGGGTGCATCATTGGGCTGAAATCGATGATGTTGATGACCAGGCCTCCACACGCAATCCGCAGGAACGTGCCGTTGTTTCCATGGTTCGTTCTGCCATGTCCCGCCATGTTGGTGTGGTTCGTGATGCAGAAGGGCTGACAAAGACGCTTGCACGGTTGCAGAACGCTGAGACGCTGTGCCGCCGCGACTCCATTCTCAACATGGTGATTGCAGCCAAGCTGATTACAGGGTCTGCTCTGCTTCGCGAAGAAAGCCGTGGCGGTCATTTCCGTTCTGACTTCCCGCAGAAGGCGGAGGCTGCCAAGCGCTCCTTTGTGAAGCTTGCACAAATTGAGAATCTGGCGAGCGAGGCTGCTGCCAGCGATGTTGGCCAGCAGGCTGTTGAAGAGGAAGATATGCTATGAGCCGTCCGTCTTCATTGCCCGAGCTTTCGTTGATCATGGTGGATGATGCCGTCAAAGCTGCTTTGCTTGAGGACTTTGGCCGTGCGGGTGACATCACCTCGCAAGCGACCATTCCGGCTAATGCTGTTGCAACGGGTGTTATTGCGGCTCGTAAGGATGGCGTGCTGGCTGGCATTGATCTGGCTCTTTCCGCATTTCGTCAGGTTGATCCTACTCTCGATGTTACCGTGCTGGCGCAAGACGGGGATAAGTTGGAGCCGGGTACCATCATCGCCCGCATTCACGGTCCCGCTCGTGCACTGCTGGAAGCGGAGCGTGTGGCCCTGAACTTTTTAAGCCACCTTTCAGGCATTGCGAGCGCTACGAACGCATTTCAACGCAAAATTTCACATACCAACGCAAAAGTGGTTTGCACCCGAAAAACCACTCCGGGACTGCGTAGTTTCGAGAAGTATGCGGTGCGCTGTGGCGGCGGTATGAACCACCGGTTTGGTCTGGATGATGCAATCCTGATTAAGGACAACCACATCGCCGTTGCCGGTGGAGTTGTCCCCGCGATTGAGAGTGCCCGCGCTTTTGCCGGACACCTTGTGCGCATTGAGGTTGAGGTGGATACACTCGATCAGCTGAAGGAAGCCCTCACGGCCAAACCTGATGTGGTGATGCTGGACAATATGGGGCCTGATCTTTTGAGGCAGGCGGTTGAGATCAACAAGGGGCAAGCTGTGCTGGAAGCCTCTGGCACGATTACGCTTTCGACCATTCAGGCGATTGCGGAAGCTGGCGTTGATATCATCTCCTCCGGCTGGATCACGCACTCCGCACCTATTCTGGATCTGGGGCTTGATATTGAGATCGGCTAGACGTTAGAGCGTTTGGCCTCTACAAAGTCAACTGCTCACTAGAGGCCCAACGTTTGCGATAAAAAACCGACCAAACAAAATTATTGCTGCGCATATTGCGAGATTAACTGCAGCTTTATTGGTGGCAGTATTCTTAATATTCAAATGATAGCAAATCTTATCCGTAAAAAACTGAAGAAAATTATATAACTTGTTATCTTCTTCTTTCTTTTTAGAAATATTCTGAATATTCGCACCAAATGAGCACATAAAATAAAAGAATATAGCCATTAAAATGCTCACTACATAGAGAACAATGTAATTCATAATTTCTCTGCTTTGCTCTAGGCATTCTCACATCAGCGACAAAAGAAAAGGTACTTCTTATCAAGAAGTATCCATCTTAGTCTCTCTTACGAGCTTAATGCTAATCATCAAGATAGGATTTTCTTCTACCTATTCACCATTAAAAATGGCCCGATCTGATGACCGGGCCTATTTCTTATTCTGATCTTATCCAACACCTTACATATTTGGATAGTTCGGTCCGCCTGTGCCTTCCGGAACGGTCCAGGTGATGTTGCCGTTCGGGTCTTTGATGTCACAGGTCTTACAGTGAACGCAGTTTTGAGCGTTGATCTGGAAGCGTGGTGGTTCGCCGTTTTCTTCCACCCACTCATACACACCAGCGGGACAATAACGGTTCGACGGACCAGCGTAGACATCGTGCTCGGAAAGCTTCTGCAAAGTCTCGTCGCGCAGCTTCAGATGGATCGGCTGGTCTTCCTCGTGGTTGGTGTTTGAGAGGAAGACAGAGGACAGCTTGTCGAAGGAGATCTTCCCGTCTGGTTTCGGGTAATTGATCTTCTTGCAGTCCTTCGCCGGCTTCAGGCTCGCAGCATCGGTTTTGCCGTGCTTCATGGTGCCGAAGAAGGAGAAGCCCATCAGCTCGTTGGTCCACATGTCGAGACCACCGAAGACCATGCCCAGCAAGCTGCCAAACTTGGTCTGCAACGGCTTTACATTGCGTACCTTCCAGAGATCTTTACCGATTTCAGAATTGCGCCATGCACCATCGAACTGATCCAGCTCTTCGTGTGCTTCACCACGGCCCAGCGAGTCAACGACCATATCCGCAGCCAGAATGCCGGAGAGGACAGCGTTGTGAGAGCCTTTGATGCGTGGAACGTTGACGAAGCCAGCGGAACACCCGATGAGAAGACCACCTGGGAAAGAGAGCTTCGGTACGGACTGATATCCCCCTTCGGAGATAGCACGTGCACCGTACGAAATGCGCTTACCGCCTTCAAACACGTCCTTTACACCCGCATGGGTTTTGAAACGCTGGAATTCATCGAATGGAGAGATATACGGGTTCTGGTAGTTGAGGTTTACTACAAACCCAACCGCAACCTGATTGTCTTCCAGATGGTAGAGGAAAGACCCGCCCTGGGTTTTACCGTCCAGCGGCCAACCCATGGAGTGTTGAACCAGACCCGGTTTATGTTTGGATGGATCTACTTCCCACAGCTCTTTGATACCAATACCGAATTTCGGATGATCACTGTCGCGATCAAGGTCAAATTTGTCTACCAGCGTCTTTGCAAGCGAGCCACGGACACCTTCGGCGATCAACGTGTACTTGCCGAACAGCGCCATACCACGCATGTAGCCATCTTTATGAGACCCATCACGCGCAACGCCCATATCACCCGTTGCAACGCCGATCACTTTGCCGGAATCATCGTAAAGCACTTCAGCTGCTGCGAAGCCTGGATAGATTTCCACGCCGAGCGCTTCTGCTCTTTCTGCGAGCCAGCGACAGACATTGCCCAGAGACACAATGTAATTGCCGTGGTTGTTCATGAGCTTCGGCATCAGGAAGTTTGGCAGACGAAGGGAACCTGCAGGGCCAAGCAGATTGAAATGGTCTGCTGTTACAGGTGTCTTGATCGGAGCACTCTCGTCTTCACGCCAGTCAGGGATCAGGCGATCGATGCCAATTGGATCAATCACCGCACCAGACAGAATATGAGCGCCAACTTCAGAGCCCTTTTCGAGCACGACGACGGAGATTTCCTCTCCCTTCTCCGCAGCCTGCTGCTTAATCCGGATTGCCGCTGATAGACCTGCAGGACCGCCGCCTACAATCACAACCTCGAATTCCATGGATTCGCGTTCTGCCAGAGTTTCCCCTTCAGACATAGTATTCTCCCTTTACACTTTATCCACTTCATTTCGCGTCAAATGATGTGGCAGCGCATTATTTTCCAGCACCTCAAGTGTCAAAACTTTATTTAGTCTCTGTGTAATTGAGCGGATACTATAGCGCAATGCGTTTTAAGGTGCATTCCGTCAGGTACCCCATCAAAAAACCTATCTACACCTTAAGGAATTATTGTAATTTCCCCAAGTTAACGTGAACCACTTTACACTGTTCCCCATTGAGTTAGCCCATTCTCGTTTTTCTATTGGACAGTTGCGCTTTCATAATGAATATAGGGCGGACTGGGCTGCTGCCCATCCATGGTGCATTGCAAAAGAGTTATTCCCTTTCGCCTGTGCCGACCTGTGTGCCACAACTAGTAAATGGCTATGTCTGAAGTTCCTGTCGCAAATGCCGCCGAGCTGGAGGCTTATCTGGAGTTTTTAAGCGCCGTCGGCGTCGACTGTGCGTTGGAAGATGCTCCAGTGGACCGCTTTGCGCAAACTCAGAGCCAGATGGAAAAGCAGGTGAAGAGCCGCTCTGCTCCGCAGCAGAACATCGCTCCAGTCAGCTCGTTCAGCGCACCAGAGCCAGCGCCGTCACAGTCCAAAAACCTCAGTGTTTCACCTGCTGAAATGGCACGTAACCTGCGCGAGAATGGCGTCTCCGCAGATGCAAAGCAGGAAGCGAAGAAGATTCTGGAGCGGCAGCGTGCTGCCAAGGAAGCAGCTATTACGACGTCTACACCAACTGCGGTGACAGACGCGAATGCTGTTATTCCGAATGCGGAAACAGTTGGTTCGGCCAGAACCGCCGCAGGTTCGGCGCAGTCACTTGATGAGCTTCGGAAAATCCTTGCAGGGTTTGAGGGCTGTAATCTGCGACTGACAGCAAAGAACCTTGTGTTTGGGGATGGAAGTTCCAAAGCACGCATCATGTTTGTTGGGGAAGCTCCAGGACGCGAAGAGGACATTCAGGGCGTGCCATTCGTGGGGCGTTCGGGTCATCTGCTGGACCGGATGTTGAAAGCTGCCGGACTTGACCGGTCAATGGTCTACATTGCCAACGTGGTTCCATGGCGTCCACCGGGAAATCGCACCCCTACCCCGCATGAAACGGAAATTTGCCGTCCGTTCATTCAGCGGCAGATTGAACTGGTTGATCCGGAGATTGTTGTTTTCCTCGGGGCGGCTTCTGCCAAGACACTCAGCGGTGCCCGTGATGGCATTCGCAAGCTGCGCGGGAAATGGCTGAGCTATGGCGGCGAGGGTACTCAGCGCAAGGCGATCGCGACTTATCACCCTGCTTATCTTCTGCGCAGTCCTGCTGAGAAAAGATATGCCTGGCGAGACATGCTCCAGATTCGTGCCGAGCTTGAAACAACCGAGTAATCCCCGCTGTTTTGATGAGGCTCTCTGAGTTCTCAAGGTGTAGATTTGTTATGAGGATCACACTGTTGCGTTTTATTGCGTAAATTGCCATTTCTTTTGGCAAAAGCTCTTCTCTCCTGATGATTGCTGCCTATATTGGATGAAGTTGGTTACCCCAACGACATACAAGTTATCGACGCAAAGGAGAATTTTGAGTTGTTGAACAAGCTGCGCAGCTACCTTCCGGGCAAATTGGGCAAAGTAAGACCTATCGTACCCGTCGTCCGTTTGCATGGTGCTATTGGTGCTGCATCTCCATTGAAATCAGGTTTGAACCTGAGCAGTGTTGAAGACGCGCTAGAAATAGCTTTCAGCTTTAAAGAAGCTCCGGCTGTTGCCTTGTCCATCAACTCACCTGGCGGTTCGCCGGTTCAATCTCATCTCATCTTCAAACGCATTCGTCAGCTGGCTGATGAAAACAACAAGCAAATTCTTGTTTTTGTAGAAGATGTTGCTGCATCTGGCGGCTACATGATTGCACTGGCTGGTGATGACATCATTGTTGATCCGTCCTCTATTGTTGGATCCATCGGTGTCGTATCTGCCGGGTTTGGCTTTACAGAGCTTCTGGAGAAAACCGGCGTCCAGCGCCGTGTTTATGCCAGCGGAGACAAGAAGGTCACACTGGACCCGTTCTCACCGGAAGTTAAAGAGGACATTGAGCACCTCAAAACATTGCAGCACGAAATCCATGAGATGTTCATCGACATGGTGAAGAGCCGCCGCGGTGACGTGCTGAGCGATGACGAAAACCTATTTTCCGGCTTGTTTTGGACTGGAGCCAAAGCGCGTGATCTGGGCCTCGTAGATGGTCTGGGCGATCTTCACTCCACGATCCATGAACGGTACGGCAAAGAAACCAAAGTGAAATTTGTTGGCACCAAAAAGCGCTTTCTTAGCCGCTTTATACCCGGTGCGAACCTTCAGGGAGGTCTGAATGAGGCTGCTGGCACATTGCCTGCGGCTACACTTGCTACCCTGGAAGAAAAAAGCCTTTGGGCAAAGTTTGGTCTTTGAGCAATCTCCATAGGATTGCCCAAATTGCCAGAAATAACAATGCTTCACATAAGTGATGGAAGGAAAATGCAGATGACTGAGGTATTAGGAACTGTTGCTTTGATTGCAGGTGGATATGCTCTTTACAAAGCCGTAAAGAAAGAAATTTCCAATATGGCATTCAAGAAACAGCCTGCCTATGCAACTGCTCGCAAGCGTCCGGTTGATCCAGCATATACGCGTCTGGTTGAAGATCCGGCCACTGGCAAATACCGCCCTGTAAGCAACTACTAAGAGCTGTGCTCTAGTCGTTGACTGAAAGATGCCCGCATGACGTTTGGTCTGCGGGCCTGGTGCCATGATAATTTTGCACGTATTCCTTATTTAACAGGAATAGACTGTGCGCTTGCAAACCAGTTTTGCGGATTCCAATTTAATTTTATTGCCCGCAGGTTTCGATCTGCCGGACCTGTATCGTAATTTTCCAGAAAATAGAGATACATGGCATGATCTATGCCGGGTGAGTTCTCCCCATTTACTCCCAAACATGAATCTGGATAGTTGAAGTAACAACCGTCAACAATGTCATCCGGATCGTTTCGTGGATCAGGAAATCCGCCATACTTGGCGTAAACATCAGCATACATTTCGTTGATCCAGCCAACATAGGCTTCCTCAAGCTGCTTGTTATCCTGTCCGATTGCCGCGTCATTGTCCCAATAAGTTTGGTATTGCAGTTTCATGATTGAGCTGCGTTGTGCGATTGGCGTTGCCGTGCTGGAGACCTGATTTATAGCACAGCCGTAACTGTCAATCTGGCACAGGCTCTGGCTCATATCGCTCAGTGACACTCCATCCGGGACTTTCTGCAGATGCTCATGAAGCGCGGCGACCATGTCGTCAGTGAAGCCTTTCTTCATGTAAGCTGATTTGTATTTTCCAAACTGATTTGGGCCGGAACCATTTGTGTTTTGAACGCCTTCCAGAAACGTGAAACGGCGAAGCTGGGCCGTTGCACTCACCGGACTGATAGCCTTTGCAGTGCCGTGCCATGGATGCCCGTTTATGGGGCCCGGCTCGGTTGATAATCTTGTTATATCGCCCAGCGCCCTTTTCTGATCCTTGATCCTGTCATTCAGATAGGCCTCATACTCCTGACCTTGAACCCCGAGTGATGGGGCATCAAAATAATAGGATGCGAAAACCATTTTCCCAGCAGCAAGATGGTTTGCATGGAATATGCCAAAGCTGGGCCACTTGGATGTGTCTCCGTCCTGCCCTTCCTGTGAGAACTGGGTGAAGTTGTCCAATAGTTGCTTGAGGACAGGTTCTGTGATGAGCAGGTTTCCATTTTCATCCTGCCAATCAAATGAAAACGCGGTGGTGTAAAGATATTGCGGTGCTTTCGGAGTGTCCTGGAAATAGTAGCGGGTGATAATGCCGAAGTTTCCTCCACCACCGCCACAGATCGCCCAGAACAGATCCGGGTGGTTCACGGGAGAAACTTTCTCATAGAGTTCAGGCGTTGGAGCCCCTTGAGGCATGATCACCACGTCCACTGCAGACAGGTAATCAACGGTCAATCCAAATGCGCGGGAAAAGAGACCATACCCTCCGCCAGTGATGTGCCCGCCTAGTCCGACTGAATAGCAACTGCCCGCTGGTAGTGTGGTATCAAACATGTTGTTGAACATGCGATACATATCCCAGTTTCCAAAGCCGACATCGATGTAATACCCGTAGTTTGGATCACTGCCCACACCACGTAGCCCGGTCAGATCGATGATGTATTTTGTGCCCGCATTGTAGACGAAGTTCTCATAGCAGTGGCGACCACAGGTAATTTGCAGTTCGCCTGCCTTTGCTCCTGACGCAATCACCTCTCTCCAAGCGGCTGTTACTTCTGCAGCTGAAGCAGGGGCGTAAACGCGTTTCAGATTTGGCGCATACCAACGGCGGTCAAATCCTTGACGATCACTCAGAACAGGCAGGCGGGACATCACCATCGGTACGCTCTCCAGCTTTTATGCAGACTACAATGACCCTGCCACTAAATAAGCTTTTTCCCGGGCTCAATATCCTTGATATTGTGGGGTATGGGCCTGCGCCGAAACACAGCTGCGATTCCGGAAATGAGCATGAGAAGAGTAATCCGCCTTACTCCCCGTCTTTTTCACAAAATATCTTTGATTTTTCAGGAATGCTTGACCTTCCCTGTTTGACGTGGCACCTGTGCCTCAACTTGGATTTTGCGCCGTTTCGGTGCAGTACATTTTGGATTTTCAGGAAACACTCCCATGTCTAGTGAAGCCGTTCCGGCACATATGCAGCCAACCAAGTCCTTTCAGGGTCTCCTCATGACTCTCCAGAGATTCTGGGCCGATCAGGGCTGCGTTATTGTGCAGCCATATGACATGGAAGTCGGCGCGGGCACTTCCCATCCATCAACAACACTGCGTTCGCTTGGACCTCGTCCATGGAAAGTGGCGTATGTGCAGCCATCTCGCCGTCCTACCGATGGTCGCTATGGCGAAAATCCAATGCGCTTGCAGCACTACTATCAGTTTCAAGTTATGCTGAAACCTTCTCCTGCGAACCTTCAGGAGCTATATCTGGCTTCCTTGCGTGCAATCGGCATTGATACAGAAATCCATGACATTCGCTTCGTTGAGGATGACTGGGAGAACCCGACACTTGGCGCATGGGGCCTTGGTTGGGAATGCTGGTGTGACGGCATGGAAGTTTCTCAGTTCACATACTTCCAACAAGTAGCTGGTTTTGAATGTAAGCCTGTTGCTGGTGAGTTGACTTATGGTCTTGAGCGCATTGCCATGTATGTTCAGGGTGTCGACAATGTTTACGACCTGAACTTCAACGGCCTTGAAGGCGACGAGAAGGTCACGTATGGCGATGTGTTCCTGCAGGCCGAGCAGGAATATTCCCGTCATAACTTCGAGCATTCCGACACTGAAATGCTGTTCCGCCATTTTGCGGACCATGAGCGCGAGTGTAAGCGTCTGCTGGCAGCAAGCGCAGAAGCGATGGAGAAAGCTGGCGATGGCCTGCAGAAGGTTGTTATGCCTGCTTATGACCAAGCGCTTAAATGCTCCCACGTGTTCAACCTGCTTGATGCGCGCGGTGTCATTTCCGTAACCGAGCGGCAGAGCTATATTCTGCGTGTGCGTGAACTTTCCAAAGCTTGTGGTGCAGCCTTCCTGCAGACCGAAGCTGGTGGTGTGGGCTACAAAGGCTAGTCCCAGTCAACATGATGAATTCTTAGTGCCGGGGCAGAAATGCCTCGGCATTTTTTGTTGTCACTTCTCTGCCCTACGACTCCTTGAAAGATGCCTGCTGATAATCAGTAGGTTTTCAGGACTGCAATCAAACGGATATTTTTAAAGCGATATCCTGTTTGATTTGCCAATCACTCCCCCGTTGCCAGCTGCCTGCGTATCTATGCGCTGATCCAAATTGGGGTGCATTCGCGGAGTTCTCTGTTCCATGACTGTCGAAAGTACCGAAGCGCACGAAGATGGCACTGCAGCATCCTCTTCCCTTCCTCCACCTGAGATGACTGCTCAACCTTCCTCCACGCAAAACCTGAGTGATGAGCAGATCGCCAGTGCGATTGTTTCGCGGTTGAGCCGTGATGACAAACTGGCCATGCGAGACGGTGATCAGGCCTTCTGGCCGGGCGTTCGGGACATGATGAAGAACGGCTCTCAATCCGGTCCGTGGGCAGCGGGGACGTTGCCAGAGCATCACTTGCCGGGTGTTCATTATACAGAAGGCTCACGCGGGATCGTGCTGAAGGGCGCCACAACGTTTCCTACAGTGATTGCAAGAGCGGCAACCTTTGACCCTGAGTTGGAAGAACGGATTGGCGCAATAATTGGATATGAGATGCGCGCCTTTGGTGGCACGTTGTTTGGGGGCGTGCCACTTAACCTGATGCGCCATCCGGCATGGGGACGAGCACAGGAATCCTATGGTGAAGACAGCTTCCTGATCGGTGCAATGGGCTCAGCCCTCGTTCGCGGTGTTCAACAACATGGCATGGCATGCATCAAAAACTTTGCTCTGGCATCCATGGAACACTCCAAGCTTTCCCTCAATGTTACAGTGGGACAGCGAGCACTCTATGAGGTGTATCTTCCTCACTTCAGGAAGGCGGTTGAGGCAGGTGCAGCGGCTGTTATGACGTCCTACAGTTCCATCAATGGCGAGCTTTGCGGACACAACAAAGAGCTTCTCACCCAACTGCTGAAAACAGATTGGGGGTTTAAGGGATTTGTGCTGAGTGACTTCCTGTTCGGCATACGCAATGCGAGGGAGGCTGCTCTTGCCGGCATGGATCTGGAGATGCCGTTCCAACTGCACTTTCACCAGCACCTGTCGGAACTGATTGATGATGGAGAGATCTCCGAGGCAGCATTGGATGACGCCTGTTACAGGCTTATTTTGCAACAGCTCCGAGTGCTGCGGAAAGGCCATTACGAGAAGACCCGCGTTGGCTGCGCTGAATTTAGATCTGTTGCGCAGGAGGCCGCTGAGAAGTCGACTGTGCTCCTGAAGAACGAAGGTGGATTTCTACCTCTTAAGGACATTCAAAGTATTGGTGTTATTGGGCGTTTGGCGAGTGTGGCTAATACAGGCGACAAAGGAACGAGTGATACACAGCCGACACATATAACCACGCCGCTCGCAGGCCTTCGTTCCTACTACAAACACAAGATCGACATCTGGCAGGACAGAGGCCAGAACATCAATCGCGCCCTCCAGATCGCAAAACGAGCGGATGCCGTTGTGCTGGTGGTCGGGAATGACCACAGCTGTGAAGGTGAATGGGTCTCCGCTGATCTGGCAGCACGCTTTCATGAGGTTCTTCCTCAACCTCGGAACCGTGAAGAAGCGAAGATTGCCTCTCAATTTTTACGCGCATTTGGTGGTGGAGGTTCTGCGGGCAAACCTCAAGAGTCCGGAGGAGTTGAAGACGGTTATGGTTCCGGCGACAGGCAGAGCCTTCGTCTGCCTCCGCACGATGTTGAATTGATTAAGCAGGTCTGTGCGGCAAATTCCAACTGTGTCGTGGTTGTTATGGGTGGCGGCACTATTTTGATGAACGAATGGCAAGATAAACCTGCTGCCATCTTGCTGCATTGGTATCCAGGTATGGAGGGAGGAACTGCACTTGCCCGAATTCTATCCGGCGAAGTCTCCCCCAGTGGCAAGCTGCCGTTTGTCATCCCAAGGCGAGAGAGTGACCTGCCTGACTTTGATCGCAATGCGCGTAAAGTGATCTATGACCTTTGGCATGGATACAGAAAACTGGACAAAGATGATGTCACACCGGCGTATCCTTTCGGGTTTGGTCTGAGCTACTCTCAATTCCATTATTCGGAACTTGTTGTTACACCTCCTGATGAGCTCCTTACTGGTAGCATTGAGGTTCAGTTCTCCATCGCCAATATCGGGCAAGTTGAGGCGGAAGAAGTTTCGCAAGTATATATTGCCCCTAAAGGATCCGCAGTAGAACGCGCTAAACAGGAGCTGAAGGGCTTCCAGCGTCTTCGTATTCCAGCAGGTGAAAGCAGGCAGGTGACTGTCTCCATCCCGATTGAGGAGCTTGCGATATTTGATAGTGAACGCAACCAGATGGTGGTTGAACGCATCGTCTACAATGTGGTCGTGGGCAGCTCCAGTCAGGATCCCAACAGCCTGCGACTGGAACTCAACCTGTTTGGCGAACTCAATGAAACTACTGAGGAACCTGCGTAGACGGGCTTAGATTATCTCAGCACCACAAAGTCTGATGCAATGCAGCTGTTCACACCCCTGTTGATTGGTTGTGCCCGGCTGATGTTTTTTGCTCAATTACGGTTCCGCACTGCCTATTGGGGGTGACAATGCCCTTGAGTATTGCTAGGCACTATCCACCTTAGAAATTCGCGATTGATTGACCAGTTAAAGGCGTCGTTCACCAATGCCAGATCTTCTCCTCGAACTCTTTAGCGAGGAAATTCCTGCCCGCATGCAGCGTCGTGCGGCTGAGGATTTGAAATCCCTCCTGACCAATGCTCTTGTTGATGCAGGTGTAACCTATGAAGGCGCGAAGGCTTATGCCACTCCACGCCGCCTGACACTGCACATTGCTGGCTTGCTTGCAGGTTCCAAAGCAACCCGTGAAGAGCGGAAGGGCCCGCGCGTTGGCTCACCTGAGAAAGCATTGGCCGGATTCCTGCGTGGCGCAGGCCTTTCTTCTATCGACGACGCTGAAATTCAAAATGACCCGAAAAAGGGTGATTTTTACGTCGCTGTTATCGAAAAGCCAGGCCGCAAGACCGAGGATATTGTTGCTGACGTGATGCCAGACATCATTCGCAACTTCCCTTGGCCGAAGTCTCAGCGCTGGGGTTCTGGCAGCTTGCGCTGGGTTCGCCCGCTGCACTCAATCGTTTGTACCTTTGGCCCAGAGACTGAAGAGCCAGAAGTTATTCCGTTTGAAGTTGATGGTATCAAATCAGGCCAGACCACCTATGGTCACCGCTTTATGGCACCTGAGGCAATCGAAGTGCGCCGCTTGGAAGACTATATGTCCAAGCTGGAAGCTGCCAAGGTTGTGCTTGATGCAGACCGCCGCAAAGACATCATCGATGTAGATGCGAAAAACGCGGCTATGGCGCTTGGTCTTGAACTGGTTGAAGATGCTGGCCTTCTTGATGAAGTGTCCGGCCTCAACGAGTGGCCGACCGTGCTTATCGGTTCCTATGATGAGAGTTTCCTTCAGCTGCCTGACGAAGTTATTCAGCTCACCATTAAGGTGAACCAGAAGAACTTCGTACTGAGTGATCCAGCGACATCCCGCCTCTCCAACAAGTTTGCATTGACTACAAATATCGTTGCAAAGGATGGTGGAACCAAGATCATTGCGGGTAACGAAAAGGTTGTTTCTGCACGCCTTTCCGACGCCAAGTTCTTTTGGGAAACGGACCTTCAGACCAAGCTGGAGAGCAACGTCTCCAAGCTGCAGGACATCGTGTTCCACGAGAAGTTGGGCACTGTGGCTGCCCGTGTTGATCGCCTTGAGCGTCTTGCTGCGGAAATCGCTCCACTCGTTGGCGCTGATATCGAGCAGACTAAGCGTGCTGCACGTCTTGCGAAAGCTGACCTCGTTTCTGCAATGGTATTCGAGTTCCCTGAGCTGCAAGGCCTGATGGGTCGCTACTATGCAGAAGCACAGGGCGAAGATGCTGCTGTTTCTCAGGCGATTGAAGATCACTACAAGCCAGCCGGCGCGTCTGATGATGTACCAGTATCACCTGTTTCCATCGCTGTTGCTTTGGCAGACAAACTGGACATTCTTGCTGGCTTCTGGGCAATCGACGAGAAGCCAACTGGATCCAAAGATCCATTTGCGCTGCGCCGTGCTGCATTGGGTGTTATCCGCCTTGTGCTGGAAAACGACCTGCGCCTGCCACTGCGTGATGTTCTGGTTCAGAGCCTGCGCCGCAACCTTGCAGACATTGCAGCTGCACGCGGTGAAAGCGCGCTCTCCGATCTTCCATTCATCGGCAAAGGTAAAACTGGCGAAGGCGTTGTTAAAGACATCTTCTCCATGGTTTCCAAAGCGGCTGACGTGGTGCTGGCAAACGTTTCCGACAAGATCCCTGAGACCTCTCTGGAATCAGGTCTGATGGATGATCTGCTCAGCTTCTTTGCAGACCGCATGAAGGTGGTTCTGAAAGACAAAGGCGTGCGTCATGATCTGGTTGACGCGGTTCTGGCTCGTGGTGGTCAGGATGATATCAATCTGATCGTGAAGCAGGCAGAAGCTCTTGCTGGATTGCTGGGCAGCGAAGACGGCGTCAACCTGCTGGCAGGTTACAAGCGTGCCGCGAACATTCTGCGTGCGGAAGAGAAGAAGGACGGCAAGGCCTTTACAGGCAAGCCTGATGCTGCTCTGCTGGAAGAACAGGCAGAAAAAGACTTGGCAGCTGCGCTGGATAGCGTTCTGGTTGAAATCAAGCCGCTGCTTGATGCTGCTGACTTCTCCGCTGCAATGGCTGCTCTTGCCAAACTGCGCGGTCCTGTTGACGGCTTCTTTGACGACATCCACGTGAATGCTGAAAAACCGGAGGTTCGCGAGAACCGTCTGAAGATCCTGTCAGAAATTCGTGCAGCTGTTCATCAGGTCGCTGATTTCTCAAAGATCGCTGGCTAAGCTGACACCATAAGACATTTTAAAGCCCGGAACTCTGCTGAGTTACCGGGCTTTTTATTTGATTAGACTTTGACAGCTTTTTCGTACTCAACCGCCGTTTGTGCGATTTCTTCTTTCAGCCAATCCCGCAGCTTGCGAACACTGGGGCTGCGCAAGGCCCCTTCCCTGCAGATGAACCAGTAGGATCGTCCTGTTGAACAGCGGTGACCGAACGGGATCTTCAACTGACCTTGCTTCACAGCATTGGCGACCAGCGTATCCCAACCCAAGAACACGCCGTGACCAGCAATTGCAGCGTCCATGCAGAGCGATGCATTGGAGAAGCCATGACCTCTTGGAAGCTGGCTTTCTTTGAGACCAAACGGGGCCAGCCAGTCGCTCCAACGGTAATAGGAGTTATAGTCGCGGATGATCACTTCATTCAGAAGATCCCGTGGCTCTTTGAGGCGCTCTGCGATCTCAGGAGAGCAGACCGGATAGATGAAGTGCTCACACAAGCGCTCTGAGTAAACATCATCAGGCGCTCGTTTATGGACGCGGACACAGGCGTCTACATCGGAATGATTGAGGTTCACCAACTGGTCATTGGCATCCAGCCTGAGGTTGATGTCCGGATTGGCTTTCATGAAGCTGCTCAGGCGCCAGACCAGCCACTTTTCCGCAAGGAGTGGAGCAACTGACAGGAACAGACTTTCTTCCCTGTCCCGGTCTGCCAATGCGACAGCCTCTGAGATTTGCTTGAGGCCTGATGTGAGTTCGTGACAAATCTCGGCACCAAGGCTTGTCAGCTTCAATCCGCCTGTCTCTCGAGTAAACAGCGGGCGGCCCAACTGATACTCGGTTTTGTGCAGTTGCTGGCTGACGGCGCCGGACGTAATGCCCAACTCTTCAGCCGCATTTTTCAGGGAGCCCAGGCGCCCGACAGCTTCAACAACGCGAAGGCCAGCGAGGCTGACTTGATTGAGATTTTTCATCGAGGACAGTTCCGAGCAGTAAATCTAAACCGGGGTTTAGTTATTCCAGATAGCACTTGCAATGCAATTGACGCATTGTCGCTCCATCAAGTCACAAAGGAAATGACAATGAAAAATCTTTTTAAAGATCTGTTGCGCGGAAAATCCCCCCGAAAGACCAAAGCAGCTGCAGGCTCAAAGCCTTATTGTGCTGACCCACTTTCACACCCTGCTCTTCAGCGAATGGATACGCGCGAAATTGGTGATGTTTACATCAACCCAGAAAAAACGCTGCCTTAAGAGCAGCGTTTTTTATTTTGTCCCTCAATACGGGATGCCAATCTTTTTAAAAATGAAATGCATAAGCCAAGCAGGTCCAACCAACAGGAACTGCAGATCTTTAAAGAAAGACGGCTTTTTCCCCTCAATATGATGGCCGATAAACTGGCCGACCCAAGCAATCACAAACACTGCCAATGCTGTCTGCCAGAGTGGGATACCAAGCCCAAACTGCTGATAAGTCATGTTAATCCAAATCATCAATGCTGAGAAAACGGCCATGCCAATTGCCAGCGTGATGGACAATGACAGGTAGTAGATGATCGATAGCCCCAGCCCGATCGTGCACCAGTTCAGCCACGGTGAGATGTTCGACAACCCGATCGGTGTTGGAACAGACCACAGCAGTGCGGTTACCGTCCAGAAAATGACCGGCACACAGATCCAGTGAATGGCTTTGTTTTTGTGATTTTGGTGGCTTTCGCCGTACTCGCCCAGCAGGCGATCAATGCGACGCCCGGTTGCTTCTGAAAAGCTCATACTACCCTCCCCGTAATATCAAGCGGTATCAATGCAATCAGCATGCCGTACGGGGAAGGTATTTTCAAGCTGACAAAACTTCGGCGGGCATATTAACCAGTGCCCGCCGAAGGAGTTGTTTTAGCTATGTGGTGCCAGGCAAACGCCTGCATTCTGCTTACGACATTGTGCATCAACAGCTGAAAGTGCTGTCATATTTACGATGCCGCGTGAGGTCACGGATGGCGTGATGATGTGAGCAGTTTTCTTCGCGCCCAACAAAATTGGACCAACATGAAGCGCGTCTGTCATTGCTTTGATGAGGTTCAATGCGATGTTGGAGGCGTCCAGAGTTGGGAACACCAGCAGGTTCGCAGGACCGGAGATATGCGCATCTGGCATGTAGCGTTTCAGGATTTCCGGCTTCAACGCAGCATCACCATGCATTTCACCTTCAGCTTCCAACTCTGGCAGCTGTTTCCAAACCATCTGCAGGGCTTCCCGCATCTTGTTGGAGGTTTCTGACGGACGGGAGCCGAAGTTGGAGTGGGACAGCAGCGCAACACGCGGTGTGATACCAAAGCGCTTGATCTGCTCAGACGCCAGATGCGTGATCTCTGCGATCTCTTCAGCGGATGGACACTCAGTGACATAAGTATCTGCAAGGAAGTACGCGCCACTGGAGTTGATCAGCAGTGAGAGCGTTGAGAAATCCGTTACACCTTCGGAACAACCAATGATGTTGTTGATGTCACGCAGATGCTTGTCAAAGCGGCCTTCGAGGCCTGTGATCAGCGCATCAGCTTCTTCTCTATGCAACGCCAGTGCACCAATGACAGTGGAGTTTGTACGCACCATCGTTCTGGCAGCTTCCGGCGTTACGCCTTTACGGCCAACCAGTTGCACCAGTGTATCAACATAGGAACGGTAGCGTGGATCGTCTTCCGGGTTCACAAACTCAAAATCTGTACCCGGGCGAATGCGCAGGCCGAAGCGCTCACAACGGTTTTCCAGAACCTGCGGACGACCAATGAGGATTGGTGTCGCGAGGCCCTCTTCCAGCACCACCTGAGCGGCGCGCAGAACGCGTTCGTCTTCGCCATCAGCGTAGATAACGCGCTGCTTATCTGCCTTTGCCTGCGCGATGATTGGCTTCATCACCATACCGGAGCGGAACACGAAGCGGTTCAGCTTATCCATGTAGGCGTCGAAATCTTCGATCGGGCGGGTTGCGACGCCAGTTTCCATGGCAGCTTTTGCAACAGCAGGGGCAATGCGCAGGATCAGGCGGTTATCGAACGGGGATGGAATGAGGTAGTTCGGGCCGAATGTGTGGGTGACACCGCCGTAGGCTTTGGCCACCACATCTGTTGGTTCTTCCCGTGCCAGAGCAGCAATTGCCTCAACAGCAGCCAGCTTCATTTCTTCGTTGATGGCAGTTGCTCCAACATCCAGAGCGCCGCGGAAGATGTATGGGAAGCAGAGGACGTTATTCACCTGGTTCGGGTAATCCGAACGGCCTGTACACATGACCACATCGTCACGAACAGCCAGTGCATCTTCAGGCATAATTTCCGGGTTCGGGTTGGCAAGGCCCATCACCAGAGGGCGTTTTGCCATCTTGGCGACCATCTCCGGCTTCAGCACACCAGCTGCTGACAAGCCGATGAAGACATCAGCGCCTTCGATGATATCATCCAGCGTGCGCTTGTCGGTTTTCTGCGCGAATACGGATTTCCATTCATCCATAAGGGCTTCGCGGCCCTCATAAACAACGCCCTCAATGTCAGAGACCCAGATATTCTCGCGCTTTACACCGGAGGACACCAAGAGGTTAAGACAGGCCAGCGCTGCAGCGCCCGCGCCGGAAGCAACGACTTTAATCTCATCCAGCTTTTTGCCGGAGAGCTCCATGCCATTGCGCACCGCAGCTGACACGATGATCGCGGTACCGTGCTGATCATCATGGAAAACCGGGATATTCATTCTTTCGCGCAGGCGTTTCTCGATCTGGAAACACTCTGGCGCTTTGATGTCTTCCAGGTTGATACCGCCGAAAGTTGGCTCCAGAACGCCGACTGCATCAACGAACTTATCAACGTTGGTCTCGTCGACTTCGATGTCGAATACATCAATGCCAGCGAACTTTTTGAAGAGGACAGCCTTACCTTCCATCACCGGCTTGGATGCCAGAGGACCAATCGCGCCTAAACCCAGAACTGCGGTCCCATTGGAGATGACACCAACAAGGTTTTGACGTGCGGTATAGTCAGCCGCTTTTGACTCATCCTTATGGATTGCCAAACACGGAGCAGCCACACCCGGAGAATAGGCAAGCGCCAAATCTCGCTGGTTTCCCAATGGCTTAGTTGCCTGAATTTCCAATTTACCCGCGCGCGGATACTCATGGTAAAAGAGCGCTTGTTCATCGAGTTCGCCGGAGGTAGGGCGTTTTTTGTCCGTCATCGTCTATTCTTGCCTGACCGAGTGAATGAGCGGCTCGCCACCGGGAATCACTATGACTTCCGGTTCAGATGTCGCAGTTTTGCAAAACCTAGACCATCGCCTAGGATTTTGCAGTATCTCAATACGTCTTAAAGCGTATAAATGCGCGAATTAGAATAAGCAAAACAATTGCATTCAAAATATGCCACAAGGAATGTGTTCCAACTGGCAAAATCGAGCAAATTGGTTCGTCCAAAATCCGGAAACTCATCGAAAGTGCGAAGACCACGCCTGCGGCCAGCAGAGCGTTGGATGTTTGCCTGTTTTTGCTGCGGGTCAGGCCTGCAAAAAGCAGGATTGCGAGGAGTGCCGGAAAGTAACCTGCAGTGGATCCGAGTATCCCCTCAAACAGCCTTGGGCCAAATGCCATTGCCCCAAAGAAGAGCAGCGTTGCGCCCAGTGATATCAAGAGGTTGGCACCCATGTATCGACGCGTGGCAAGGTAGAAGTAAACCAGCATGAAGATCGCAATCGGGATGACATCAGCCAGCATAGACCAGAAGGTTGCGAAGGTGTGAAACAGGAACGACCCGATCCCAATTATGGTCAGCAGAGCGATGAGAACCAAAGCTGCGTTATCTTGTGCGTTGGTTTGCGTTGAATGCGTTTTTTTTGCGCTGCTGTGCGCGTTCAACCAGATTTGAAGGGCAATCAGCGCGGCAATGATAAAAGCAGCGTTGCTCACTGCATTGAGTGGCTCAGACCAGAATGCAGCGGAGGTGCGCTCGCAGTATTGGTTCAGGTGTTGATTCCAATCCATGAGCCCTCCAAGCTGGTACCGCGTTATCTCGCCGTATTTTGAAAGATCACTGTACCGTTCAACCAATGGACCCGGCTAGCCCTCAAAACCTTCTGGAGCTGAGCCTGCCGGTTTATTCCTGACGTGTTCGCCAGAGCTTGTTGCAGGTGGTCTTTGTGGATCAGCATGGGGAGCTGGTGGCATGACGCTTTCAGCAAGCGATGCGTGAGGGTGATAAGTTTCTGCTTGAGTTGTGCCACAGTGCCGAATTCTTCTGTGCGGCTGGGAAACACAGCAACCAGATTCTGTTCGGTTCCGACCCGCTCCGCGCGCTCTATGAAAGACGCTGCTTCTGCTTGCCAGCCTACTTGCAATATAGCGCCGGGTTGGATGAGCAAAACCCAGTTGGAACGGGTGCACCGTTGGAGCCCTTCGGCCAGAGCGAAACCAGATTTCGAGATGGTGCTGACGAAATCCGCACCGCTGGCATCTGCGACGATCTCTGTCCCATCAGATGAGCCTTCGTCGGCGATTATGACTTCTTTCAGGATGCCTTCTGCGGAAGCCGGGACCAGAGCGGACAGGGTAAGCACCAGCCGGTGCTCGCTGTTATAGGTGGGAATAAGTGCACTAATCATTCCAACAGCTTACAGTGATTTGCCTTATCTTTGAAAAGTAAAGGCTTGCAAATCCAGATATTTTGAGCAATGTTCCACTTATGTTCTCATAAGAAGATGAAAGTGCATGCCCCATGTCAACTGCACAAAATCACAGGGCCGAAACTGAGGCCGCTGATCCTTTGGGATCTTCGCTTCCGGTCAACATGACAGGTCGGGGCCGTGCGGCACATTCCAACAAGGCTGGCCGGTTTGAGGCGGAAAGCCGGGAACTGATGGATGACGGCTGGGGAACAATTGATGAACTTCCGCCAATCAAGACAGAAGTGCAGATTGAAACTGCACGGCATGTGATCACCAAGAACAGCTCTCCTGACCTGCCTTTTGATCGCTCGATCAATCCGTATCGGGGCTGTGAGCATGGCTGCATCTACTGCTTTGCGCGGCCAACCCATGCGTATATGGGCTTGTCGCCAGGGCTGGATTTTGAAAGCCGCTTGTTTGCCAAGCCCAATGCAGCACAGGTGCTGGAGCGGGAGCTGGGTGCATCCTCTTATCAACCCAAACCCATTGCGATTGGCACCAACACTGATCCCTATCAGCCGATTGAACGCACGCACAAAATCATGCGCGATGTTCTGGAGGTGCTAAATAAGACGGGCCACCCGGTGACCATTGTCACCAAGTCAGCGCTGGTCATGCGGGACATCGATATTCTCAGCGAAATGGCAGAGCGTAATCTGGCAAAGGTGGCAATTTCTGTGACCACGCTGGACCGGAAGATCGCGCGGAGCCTTGAACCGCGCGCGTCAACGCCGCCTCGCCGTTTGCAAGCGATCAAGGCACTGTCTGATGCGGGTATTCCAACCGCTGTGCTGGCAGCTCCGATCATTCCTGGACTGACGGATCATGAACTTGAGAGCATTCTTGAGGTTTGTAAGGAGCATGGTGCGACAGAGGCCAGTTACATTTTGCTGCGCCTTCCTCGCGAGGTTTCTGAACTCTTCAAGGAATGGCTTTTGCGGGAAGCTCCGGGCAGTTACAGACGCGTGCTGAGCCTTTTGCGTTCCATGCGTGATGGAAAGGACTATGATGCTCAGTGGACGCAGCGCTTCAAGGGTAAAGGTCCTTACGCTGACCAGCTGGCAAAGCGCTTTCAGCTGGCGTGTAAGAGCAAGGGTTTATCCTCGCGATCAATGAAGTTGTCCTGTGACCATTTCATCAAACCAACTTGCGGCGGTGTGCAGCTTTCATTGCTGTAGACGAGGCGTGTTTTGATGCTTGAAAGCTGCCGGGCTGCATGGCAATGAGGGGCATGTCGTATTTTGCAAACTCCCTCTTTGATATCGCCTTTCCTGATGCGCCTGACCTGCGCTTTGAGCGCTCTGTTGAGCAAGACCTGCAAGGGCGGTTTGCCGGTATTGATGAAGCCGGGCGCGGGCCATGGGCTGGCCCTGTGGTGGTTGCCGCGGCCAGCCTCGACTACGACAACCTGCCAGAGGGACTGAACGATTCCAAGAAGTTGACCGAGGCCAAGCGCGAGGAGCTCTTTGAGCAGATCCTTGAGATGGCTGATGTGAGTGTGTGCGTGCAAAGTGCGCAGACCGTTGACCGGATCAACATTCGCGAAGCAACCTTGCAGGGCATGCGCACCTGCGCCCGCTCGCTCAGCGTTCCGGTGAAACGGTTCTTCATTGATGGCAAGGATGTGCCCCATCACCTGCCGCAGGAAGGCCAAGCACTGATCAAGGGTGATGGCCGCTGCCTCGCCATCTCAGCTGCTTCTATCGTTGCCAAGGTGACCCGTGACCGCCTGATGGTGAAAATGGACAGGCATTTCCCGGAGTACGGCTTTGCCAAACACAAAGGCTACGGCACCAAACAGCATCAGCAGGCGCTGGCCGCCCACGGCGTAACCCCGCTCCACCGCTGTTCCTTCCGACCTATTCGGGAGATGATTGAGGGGTAGTTCGGTCAGCCTGAAGACAAGGGATGCTTTCTGAGTAATATTATGACATCCGACGATTTAAACCAGTTATTTACAAACAGACTCGCGCGCTGTTTCTTTTTATATTTTGCCCTATCTCTATTCCTGAGCTTTCTGTTTCATGGAGTTGCTTATTTCCATGGTGGGGACAAACTTACACATGTCGAGTTTCCACTCGCGGAACATACTGAACTGTCAGTTGATGGTGATTTTGTTGTAACCTACGTGCCCTATTGGAATCGCATACAGATTTACCATCGAGAGCATGGATTTCTTTCTGGATTCTTTTTAGGAAAGACGGCAGTCACCGGAGTATTCAGGATCTTTCCGGATACTCGTGTCATTGATTGCACGCACAAGCGCGCTTCAAGTCCGAGCTTCCAGCTGTATTCATTCAGCGGATCACTATTGAGCGAAACCCAATCGCCAAAAGTCGTCGAGAAATGCTCCGGCCACTACCTTCCAACATCCACTCAGGAAGCAGAACGCCTTGGTGTCTATTTCCAGTTTGATGGAGTTGGTTACTCTCTTCAGGCTAAAGACGGTCCGCAGTTAAAGACTTTGAATCAGAGAAACATTTTTGCAGATCTAATCGCTATGTCTCTGTTCCCTTTCACCATATTCAAAGTCTACATCTTTCTGCTTGGGGTTCAGACGATCTGGTTCTTCGTAAAAGCAACGCGACCAACCCAGCACAGAACGCGTCTCTGAGTTGGTTTCAACCTCTTAGACGGTGACAATCGTGCCTGTAGATCATCCAAAGTGCTTTTGCCAAATTTCCTGCGTTTGCAAAAGTAAACGCTGTATATCAATCATCTCCGCCGATGATCCGCTCGTGGATATTTTGATTGGTGCGCCCTTCGTGTAGAATTTATCTATCTCCGCATTTGCTAACCTAATAAAACTGCGCGTTTCTTCTGGATTGATTGGTCTTACTTCATCAGCCTCAATGCGAACAGCATTGAGAGAAGCGAGTGGTTTGGTGAGTGAAAAATTAGCGTGGCTCATCATTTGATCAAAACTCATAATTTAAGCAAAATTCAGAATTCGATCACGCAAGACTTATGCCGCTACGAAGCGCAGGAAACCGTTGTTCTTGAGGTACTCGTTTGGCCTAGGACGGCAGAACTTTCCTTAATTCGTGTGAGGTCGGTACTTATTTTAGGGACGCCACTATTGGTGTTCATGTGATCGGTTAGAATTGTGAATGGAAATGTGCGTTTCGCACTGACAGCGATGATTTCGACCAGCGGTTAGAGCGAACTCAAAAGCGGCATTGCTGATTTGGACTCAAACACTCAGACTTTCCCAATGCTCTCGCATTATAACGCAGAGTTGAATGACCTTGCGGCACTTACTCGCCTTTGAGTGCATTTTAACACAACCCAGAGGCGTAACAGCTCACATCATGGCGGCATTGCAACTCTAAATTCAGGAGCATTGAAATGCCAGCTATCACAGGTGCCGTGCGGAACGAGACCCTCCCAGTCCAACCACAGGCGGTTCAAAACACTGCCAAGCCGGCTGATCTACAAGAGACGTATAAGGAACGTCATCTTGGAGATCTTGGTATCAGCGTAAAATACAATCCTGCTATTCCGGAGCGGCAAGTGGATTCCAGTCTTGCTGCAGTTTCTGTTCATCGCATGGTGAATGACAAACTCGGAATGACGACAAATGCGCTTCACAACGTCGTGGAGGGCGGCAAAGATGCAGTGCTGTCTGCTAAAGCCCCGTTCCTAACCAGCGCCTCACCAGCTCAGGAAACAGCTGGTACACACAAGTCAGTTGCTGCCTCCCCTGCTGATATCGCGAATTTGCCTGATGGGTCATATCTGCAAACGCAAGGCAGATGGCTGGATGCATCCACCGTACAGGTTCCTGCACCCGGAAACGTGTTTGGCGCAAGCGGACTGTTTGCCTCCGCTGAGACAAGCCTCGACATTCCTCTTGTGACGCCAATCAGTCCAAACCGGGATGACATCGCAGCTGCCTTCGGTGTCAAAATCTTCGATGAAGGACAGACAGTCCCGCTGAAGTTTGATGGCAATCTGAATGCTGTTGAGTATGAGTTTGGCAAGGCCTACCCGCAGTACCGGCTGGATGTTGCGAATGGCTTCTTTATTGAAACGCACGACTTCCCGCATGTGTTCATGCCAGCTTCTGAACAGAGTGAGATTGTGATCACTGTAGGGACGCAGCTTGAAGAAGATCAGTTTGCTCTCACCAACTTCCTTGTTCCACATGGCAGCGGTATTCTAGTGCCCGGGAACACCATACACGCTGATGCGTTCAGCTCAGGCAGCATCATTGCGTTGTTGACGCACTGCACAGAGGCGGATGTTGTTTTGATGCACCAGCCGGATGACAGCCCATTGCCAATTAAAATCGACACCTCAGAACGGTTGGGACTTGCTGAATGGCATGTCTAGTTTGTTATCAGGAAGCTGAAGCCAAGTAATGTTTAGACAAAGAAAAAGGCTCCCGAAAATCGGGAGCCTTTTTTGATATTCTTGTCAGAAATTCTGAGGATCAATTCAGGTTTTCAGAAACCTGTTTGATGCTCTGCTTGAGCACTTTATCCTGAATTTCTTCTTTGGCAGTGCTGGAAGCGACGATGGTTTCAGCTGCCTGAACTGCAACATCTGCAGCACGGGAGCGAACCTGTGCAATCGCATTTGCTTCAGCCTGAGCGATTTTCGCTTCGGCTGCTTTGGTGCGACGTGCAATCATCTCTTCGAGAGCTGCCTTGGCTTCTTCAGCCAGACGATCAGCTTCAACTTTTGCGTCAGCAACGATCTGATCTGCTTCCGCTTCAGCCTCTTTACGCTTGCGCTGGTACTCGGCCATCAGAGCCTGAGCTTCTTCACGCAGCTTACGGGCGCCTTCAAGCTCTTGCTTGATGTTGTCCGCTTGCTGGTCAAGCATTGCACCAACCTTGCCAGGCACTTTCAGGTACCACAGCAGGGCAAAGAAGAGGATGAGACCAACGAGTGCCCAAAGGCTTGCATCGAACATTCTGTCACCCCTTACTTAAGTGCAGCATCAACGGCTTTGGCAACTTCAGCTTTCGCTGGAGCACGGCCACCGATAAGTGCCTTTACAAGCTCGCCTGTTGTCTCGGCGGCGATTTCGCCAACATGAGACAGGCTTTCAGCTGTGATCTTGGAAATGCTCTGTTCAGATTCGGAAAGCTTGGCTGCCAGCTGCTCTTCAGCCGCTGCGCGGGCGCTTTCTGTTTCTGCTTTCACTTTAGAACGTGCATCATGAGCCATGGTAGTGGCTTTTTTGCGCGCTTCAGCTAGAGCACTTTCGTAGGATGCAATGGCTTCATCTGTCTCTTGTTTGAGACGGGATGCTTCTGCCATATCACCTGCGATGCGATCGCGACGATCTTCAAGGATACCGCCGATGCGTGGGAGGACCACTTTCGACATTACCCAGTAGAAAACGCCGAAGGAAAGAACCAACCACAACAGCTGAGACGGGTAAGTCGTGCTGTCGAACGGAGGAAAGCTACCGCCCTCCTCTACAATGCCAACTTCGGCAGTTGTATTCAGGTTGCCTTGAGTATTCGACATCAACTTCTCCGTGAACGCTCTTCGTAACGTTTTATGATTTTAGAGACGGTCCCTACCATGAGGAACCGTCATCATAAAACGCTCTAATCGTTGTCGTCGATTATACTGCGAACAGCAGCAGAAGTGCGACGAGAAGGGAGAAGATGCCGAGAGCTTCGGTCACAGCAAAGCCGAGGATGAGGCGGCCAAACTGTCCATCTGCAGCAGATGGGTTGCGCAGTGCGCCGGCAAGGAAGTTGCCGAAGATGTTACCAAGACCGAGAGCTGCACCACCCATACCAAGGCATGCGATACCGGCACCGATGTATTTTGCTGCTTCTGCTTCCATGACAAGTGCTCCTAAACTAGCAAATTCGTCTATGACTTTGTTTTGGGTTTGAAACCCGGATTCTACACGTTACTTAGTGGCTCGGATGGAGCGCATCTGCAAGATACATGCACGTAAGAACGGTAAAGACGTAGGCCTGAAGGAATGCCACGAGGAACTCAAGAGCCGTGATGGCAACTGTAAGTATCAGAGGCAGGATCGCAGATGCGATGCCAACTGCACCGAAGCCGGTGAGCATGACAACAAAACCTGCAAAAACCTTCAGAGTGATGTGACCAGCAAGCATGTTTGCGAACAAACGAACGGACAGGCTAACTGGACGTGAAAGGAAAGAGATAACTTCAATCGCGGAGACCAGAGGAATAACCCCAGCTGGAACGCCACTTGGGACGAACAGCTTAAGGAAGCCTGCACCGTGCTTGAAGAAACCGTAGATCGTTACAGTGCCAATCACGAGAATTGCGAGTGCAAATGTCACGATGATCTGACTTGTAACGGTGAAGAAGTATGGGAACATCCCGAGCATGTTTGCAACGAATACGAACATGAACAGGGAGAAGACGAGCGGGAAGAACCGCATTCCGTCATTGCCTGCTGATCCTCGCAATGTGGCAGCAACAAACTCGTAGGACATTTCCGCCATGAGTTGAGCGCGGCTTGGGACCAGACCACGTCTGTTGGTAGACAGAACGAGGAACAAGGTCGCTACAGCGACGGTGACAACCATGAACAAGGAAGCGTTGGTAAAGGAGAAATCAACACCGCCAATCTCCACAGGAAAGATCTTGGAGATATGAAACTGGTGGATCGGATCGATCGCGTTGCCTGAATTTCCAGCCACAGGTAGTACCCCTGAAGTGCCAATTTACGAGCGCAAGAGCGCGATGAATTAGTTAGTCCTGCTTCTTGCCGGAATTCATCCGTCTTTCAGGACCGGCGACTTTGCCCGCCTCCCGAAGGACGTTTAATATTCCCGCAACAAAGCCAAGCATAAGGAGAATTATCATCCCCCACGGCTTGGTCCCGATCCAGCTATCCGCCATCCAGCCGAGTGCCCCCCCGACAAAGATAGCGGCAATAAACTCGGAAGACATCTTCCAAGCCTGTGACAAGCCTGACATCGCGCTGGTCTTGTTCGGTTCCTCTTTAGCAGAGGCTTCGTCCAAGCGTGTATCCAACGTTTTGCCGAGCTTTTCTAGCCGCTCAGACAGGTGACGATCAGTTTCTTTCATGTCTTTTTCACTCTGCTTATTCTCATCGGGAGACATGTTCATTCTTCCTAGATACCGGCAGATAGTTCAAAGACATGGATGCCCCTGAAAGTCGGGGGCACCATAATGCTCGTGATCTGCACTGTCAAGGTTAGAGCTACTTAAGCTAAATAACTGATATCTAAAGAGTTTCCAGAGTTTCTAACAGAGAATACGTATAAAGGATACTTTCAAGGCCGTATTGTACCCTATTTTAGGCCGGTTCGGTGAATCGTTCAGCCGTCTCAAGATCTACTGAAACGAGCTGAGAGACCCCTCTTTCAGCCATGGTTACACCGAACAATCTGGACATGCGCGCCATGGTAATCGGGTTATGCGTGATGACGGTGAAACGCGTTGCCGTGTTCTGCGCCATATCCTCCAGCAAAGCACAATAACGCTCAACATTGGCATCGTCCAACGGAGCGTCAACCTCATCCAGAACACAGATTGGGGCAGGATTTGTAAGGAAAACTGCGAATATGAGCGCCATGGCGGTGAGGGCCTGCTCTCCCCCTGAAAGCAGTGTCATGGTCTGGGGCTTCTTGCCCGGAGGGCGTGCGAAGATCTCCAAACCAGCATCGAGTGGGTCTTCCGCATCCACCAGTTTCAGCTCTGCCGTTCCACCGCCGAACAAGTGTGTGAATAAACGCTTGAAGTGGTCGTTGACCTGATCAAAAGAGCTCAAGAGCCGCTCCCGCGCTTCCTTGTTCAGGTTCATGATTCCTGTGCGCAACTTCCTGATGGCCTCAATCAGGTCGTCTCTTTCGGTGATCAGCGTGTCTCGCTGCTCAGTAATTTCCTGCATTTCCTCATCGGCACGCAGGTTTACGCCTCCCAGACGTTCCCGCTCAGCCTTCAAACGGTCAAGCTTGCGTTCGGCGCCTTCGGCATCCGGCAAAGGCGCATCTTGTGACAGGCCGGCCATCTCATGCAGACGAGAGACATTAACTTCCAGCACCTCATCCACGCGGCGCTCAATTTCCAGGCGGCGCTCTTTGGCTGCTTCAAGGCGCTCTTCGGCACGGACCTTGCGCTCGCGAGCACCAGATAAGCCTTCCATGGCTTCACGAGCCTTCTGGTCGGCTATCAGCTGGCGCTTTTCACCTTCCGCGAGTTTGTCATCAGCTGCTTTGCGTGCACTCTCTGCAGATGTGAGGCCATTCATCAGGTCCTGACGTTTGAGCTCAATCTCCTCCGGGCTCTCCAACAGGATGAGACGCTCTTCTACGGCATCATCCCGGCGCTGGCGCAGGATGGAGATTTGCTTGTCTGCGTTTTGCGCGCGCTGAACCCAGTTCTGCCTGTCGCGTTCAATGGTTTCAAGGCGCCGCGCACGCAGCTCCCCTTCCCGCTTCAGCGCATCGGTGGCCCCTTTGGCCTCCGCCAGTTTGCTGCGGCAGGTGGAAACATCTTTGGAGGCGCTTTCTAGCTCAGCTGTTACGCCTGCAATATCCGGCAGGTCTTCCAGAGCGCTCTCGGCTTCTTCGAGCGAAGCTGCAGTCTCTTCATAATCTTCATTTGCGCGGCGAAGCTGTTCTTCAAGCGTTGTTTTACGAACCGACAATTCTGTTAAGGCACGCTCAGCAGTCGCGAGCTCTTCCCGCAAGGCGACAATGCGAGATTGCTCCAGACGCAGTTTCTGACGCATGTCCTGCTCAGCAACTTCGGCCTGACGCCTGTGCTCGGTCGCGGTCTCCAGCGCTTCTTTCTTTTCTTCCACCAGATCCCTCGTCTGTTCGACAAGGTCTTCCAGTTCCGCCAAGCGGTTTCGTTGCGCGAGACGTTGTGCAGCTGGTGTTGGTGCATCTGCTGCGATGATCAAGCCATCCCAGCGCCACAGATCCCCTTGCTTGCTGACCAGTCGCTGGCCAACATTCAGCTCTTTGCGCAAAGCTGAGCCGTGTTCAGCCTCAATCAGCCCAACCTGAGCAAGACGGCGTGCCAGCTCATTGGGCGCCTGCACATATTGGGAAAGTGGTGTCGCACCTGCTGGAAGGGCAGGATCACTGCCTGCCCCCGCATTCAGGCTCCAATGGACGGGAGCATCTTCTTCCATTGCAGCATCAAGGTCTTCGCCCAAGGCGGCACCCAGCGCTGTTTCCAAACCCGGGTTCACGCTCATGCGGTCTACAGCAGGTGTCCAGTCTCCGCTTTGGCCAGCAGAAAGGACGGCCTGCAGTGTCTTGGCTTCTGTCTCATATCTGGAAAGAGCTGAATGCGCTTCATTCAATGGAGTGCGACAGTTGTTTTCCGTTTCGCGTGCCGTTGCCAGTGTCTCTTCCGCTTCGACTGCGGTTTCTTCTGCTTCAGCCAATTCTTCCAGAGCCATTTCCAGCTCTTCACGCTTATCGCTTGGGCCACTGGCGGCTTTAATATCTGCCTCGACTGCTTCAAGCTGGCCTTTGAAGCGGTCTGCTTCTTCTTTAAAGCGGGCGCTCTTTTGGCGAATGCCGGAGATCTGGTTGTCGAGCTGGGTGTGCTTGGCGAGGAGGCTGGCGTGATCCTGTGTGATCCGCGAGTGTTTCATCTCGCTGGCATCGAGATTGTCTTCCGCGATCAACACCAGTTCTTCAGCTTCAGCCGCACGCTCGTCCAAAGTCTCGGCAGCTTCGAGGAGTTCTTGCTTTTCCTCCTCCAGCTCTTCCAGATGACTGGTGTTTTCGCTGGCAAGTTGGGCTTCACGCTCGATATCCTGCTCCATCTGAGCAAGACGCGCCTGAAGGTCCATCAGCTTTTCTCTGATCCGGCGGTCTTCTGACTCAAGATCGTTTTTCGCGATAATCAGATGCTGGAGCGCAGCAGCAGCGCCACCTGCAGCTTCTCTGAGCTTTGGAATTTCATGAGCAGCGAGTGCCTGCTCTTTCGCCGTAGACGCCTGCAGACCCGCGATATCCCGCATTCCGATCTCAGCATCCGCATATTGCTTGCGGGCGGCATCCAGTGCGGCTGTTGCTTCTTGCCAGCGCAGATACAGGATCGTCGCTTCGGCCTTGCGAATTTCTGAGGAGAGGTTGCGGTAGCGGGTGGCTTGTCTTGCCTGCCGCTTCAGGCCGTCGAGTTGCCCTTCAATCTGGACGACCACATCTTCCAGTCGCTCCAGATTGGTTTCAGCAGCCCGCAGACGGATTTCTGCTTCTTTCCGGCGGCTGTGCAGGCCGGAGATGCCTGCGGCTTCTTCCAGGATCTTTCTACGCGATGTTGGTTTGGACGAAATCAGCTCGCCGATTTGCCCCTGTCGCACCATTGCCGGTGAGCGCGCACCGGTGGAGGCGTCGGCAAACAGCAGCTGTACGTCTCTTGCACGAGCGTCTTTGCCGTTGATCTTATAGACAGAGCCAGCTTCGCGCTCGATGCGGCGGGTGACTTCCAGCGTGTCACTATCGTTATACCCAGTGGGGGCTGTTCGATCTTGGTTGTCGAGAAAGAGCGTCACTTCGGCTGTGTTACGCGCCGGGCGGTTGAGGCTGCCCGAGAAAATTACATCATCCATTCCGGAGGCGCGCATGTTCTTGTAGGAGCTCTCTCCCATAACCCAGCGCAGCGCTTCTACAAGATTGGACTTTCCGCAGCCATTGGGCCCGACAACGCCTGTCAGGCCGTCTTCAATGACAAACTCCATAGGCTCAACAAAGGATTTGAACCCAAGGACACGGAGGCGCTGAAACTTCATAGAGCGCCCCCTACTCTTACAACAGGGTGTAAGCGATCATACGCGCATAGATCTGCGAGCAGGAGATTCAGCCCTGAGGGCTGCCCGCTTGTCTTACAGATTCTTATCCACGTACTTGCTGAACTCCTCAAGAGAGAGCGCTCCGCTTACTTTTTCACCGTTGATAAAGAAGGTCGGTGTTGAATCTACACCCAGCGTGTCTGAGCCGTAGTCACGAACTTCCGTTACTCCGTCTAGTATTTCCTGATTCGTCAAGCAAGCCTTTACAGCTTCTTCAGTGAAACCGAGCTGCTTGCCCATATTCAACAGGGCACTGTATGGATCATTGGTGAATGCCCAGCTGCGCTGCTGTTCGAACATCAGAGACATAATGTCGAAGTATTTGTCTTCCGGTGCACAGCGCGCAAGCATAAAGCCAGCTGCGGCGACTGTATCCAGCGGGAATTCACGGAAGATGAAACGCACTTTGCCGGTGTCGATGTATTTCTTCTTCAGCTCTTTATATGTGGTGTTGTGGAAGTTGGCGCAGTGACCACATGTCAAAGAGGCATATTCAATGACAGTGACAGGAGCGTCTGCCTGGCCGATAACCTTATCACCCAACGGGCCAACCTTATTCAGGTCTGCCTCGGAATAGGTCTGTGCAGAGGCAACAGTTGGCATAGCGGCAAAGGCAAGAGAAGCGGCTGTAAGAGCACTGGTGCGCTCAAGAAACTTACGGCGAGAGAGTGTCACGTTTTTCTATCCCAAGTTAAAATGTGTTGCCCTGTTGGCTGACTCGGCGCGTTTATCGCCATAAAGACAGCCAGCATCTGGTCTGGAGTATAACCACTCCAACCCACGAGCTATTGATCACAAACTGGTGAACATCCGCAGAATACAGCCATGCCCACAGCTCGCTTTCCAGCAACAATTGGTTTTCAGGAAACTATGGCAAATACTTGTCGGATGCTACCGAATATCCTGAGTAGTCATATTAAATTTTGGTAAGGCAGCAGGATTGACGCATACGTTAGGCAAGAAAACGATTTCCTTCGTTTAAAACAAAGGGCTTCTACCATTTCGCGGTAAACGGGCAGAGAGCGCTCCAAGATATCCGCTATGATTAAATTTGCACTGCTAATACATACCCACAGAATTTATGCATGGAAAACAACAATAATTTCTCGTGTTGTTTTGTTTTTGCCTCATTAATGAGTTATTAAATATTTACAGAACTCTCTAACAAGATATACGGATACATTATGAAGCGCTTGACTACATTAATGCTTCTCAGCACACCACTGATTGCCTGCCAAGCCTCTGTATCTGAAGATTTCGTCGAAGCTATACCTACAACTACTCAAGAAACGACGATTGAAACGACCGCTATACCTGCCACATCCAATACAATTTATACAGGCACCGCAGATTTGGGCGCACTTACCTCTACGAACTGGGTCGTCAGCGAGGGCAGCGGAAACAGCTCAGCTCCTTGCCGGGTTCAGTTTAGCAAGACCCCGTCAGGCGCTGCTGTTGTGACACCAGCTGTGACCAGCAGTTTTCCAAACGGGCATGCAGCAACAAGCGGCTGCACCAATGAAGAGCTGAGCAGCGTGACGGCGTGGGCGGTGAATGGTGATACCATTGAGCTGCGGAATGCGCAGGAAACAACGACAGCCTATCTTTTGATGGAGCGCCCTGACCTTTTGCTGGGATATACCGCAAAGGGGCATGATCTGGTGGTCAGCCAGTAATCACACATTCAGAACTGCAGGTCTTTAAGGATGGATCAGGAGTTGCTTGCAGGTGTGCGGGCAATGAGGTTCTTGCCGAGCTTTTCCAGCGCATTCTTCAGCCGTTCATCAGAGACTGAGGCAACCTTCTGCTCGATGCGGCGGTTTTCAATTTCTGACAGCTCACGAAGCGGTTTTGGCGTGATCTTTTTGGTTCTGAGCGCCGGACGCTGCACAACCTTGATGCGGCCAACCGCATTCCAGCCTAAAAAGGCGTTTATCCGATCTCGCAGTTGTGGAGCTTCATGCGTGAAGAACAAAGCAGTGGAGCCATCCGCATGAACAAGAAGTGTTGCAGGTTCTGCAACCGGCTCTCCCTCAGAGCTTTTGGCTCTTGGCCAAACAAGCCTACCGGGCTGTACTTTTCCGTGATACTTCTTGCCGACAAGTTCTGGCCAGGCGGTGAGAAGGTCGGCACTGGCAAATCCGCGCTTGCGCGCGACAGGGTGCATGGTCTTACCAATCAGCTCGTTTAGCTGATGGCTTGATCTCCTGGAAACCCGATTTTGCGCAGTTGCTTTCATCGTCTTCATCACGCCATTAGATTAAGGCACATATATGACCATTGCTTTATATTAGTCTTAATTCAGTCCCGTTTTCCGCGGTACCATGAATTACCAAGGGAACCCCAATTATTTAGGGATCAAAACCAAGGTTAACCCACAAAACCATGCAAGATAATCTAGTTGTTCTTTACTGGTATGACAGAAATTCTCGCCAACTGCCATGGCGAACAGCTCCAGCTGATATACTTTCCGGTGTAAAACCAGACCCTTACCATGTCTGGCTCTCAGAAATCATGCTTCAGCAGACTACTGTTGCGGCAGTGAAAAACTACTTCAATCTCTTCATAAAGACATGGCCAACACTTGCTGATATGGCCAATGCGGAGGAAGAAGACATCCTAAAAGCGTGGGCTGGGCTTGGTTATTATTCCCGTGCAAGAAATCTGTATAAGTGTGCAAAATTTGTCCAATTGCATCACAATGGGCGTTTTCCTGAGGAAGAAGAGCGGCTTTTAAAGCTCCCCGGCATCGGTCCTTACACGGCTGCTGCAATCTCCACGATAGCCTTTGGGCGCCATGCTGCTGTGGTTGATGGCAATGTGGAGAGGGTTCTGTCCCGCCGCCATGCATTGCTGACAGAGCTCCCTGCCCTCAAAGCTGAAGTGAAGCCGTTGATGGCTGAAGTAACGCCGCATGACCGACCCGGTGACTTTGCGCAGGCCATCATGGACCTTGGCGCCACGATCTGCACGCCGAATTCTCCGGCCTGTGGCATCTGCCCGTGGATGGATGTTTGTGAGGGTCGCAAGCAAGGCATTGCGGACACTCTCCCACGCAAAGCCCCCAAGAAGGTGAAACCGACACGGCGTGGTATGGCCTTTCTGCTCAGCGATGCACGTGGCCGCATTCTTCTGCGCAAACGCGAAGATAAAGGACTGCTTGCTGGCATGAGTGAGCCCATCACCACGCATTGGGCAGATGATGCAGCGATGGAAGACCTCTCACATGCTCCAATCACTGCGGACTGGGTGCGTACGCCAAAGGATGTGAAGCACACCTTCACGCACTTCCATCTGGAAATGAGCGTCTGGCAGGCACAGGCACCAGCCCATTATGATGAACCTGATGGATATTGGTGGTCAGCACCAGATGAGCTTGAGGGAGAAGCCCTGCCAACAGTGATGATGAAAGCGTTGAAGGCCGGCGGTGTGATTTGAGTGCGCAGCAAAAAGCCGGGTCTGAGCCCGGCTTTTCTTGTTTTTACAAATGCTGATTGGTGCTTATTGGAATGCGGTTTCCATGAAGCTGCGGAGTTTGCGAGAGTGGAGCCGTTCCAACGGCATTTCCCTCAGGACCTCCATGGTCTTCACACCAATTTCCAGATGCTGGTTCACTTGCGTCCGGTAGAAGTCTGTCGCCATGCCGGGCAGCTTCAATTCCCCATGCAGCGGCTTGTCTGATACGCAGAGCAAGGTTCCATAAGGAACGCGGAAGCGGAAACCGTTGGCAGCGATGGTTGCAGATTCCATATCCAGCGCGATCGCACGGGACTGGGAGAAACGCTGCACCGGCTCGCGGTGGTCGCGCAGTTCCCAGTTGCGGTTATCGATGGAGGCTACGGTTCCTGTGCGCATCACCCGCTTCAGGTCATAGCCGCTGTAACCGGTGGTCTTTTCAACGGCATCTTCCAGCGCGACCTGTACTTCTGCCAGAGGCGGGATTGGAACCCATGTTGGCAGGTCAGCATCCAGCACCTTGTCTTCACGTACATAACCATGAGCCAGTACGTAATCACCGAGCTGCTGGCTGCTTCTGAGCCCAGCGCAGTGGCCGAGCATCAACCAGGCATGTGGGCGAAGCACTGCAATGTGGTCGGTGATGGTTTTTGCGTTGGACGGGCCAACACCGATGTTCACCATGGTGATACCGGAGTTGTCCTCCCGCAGCAGGTGATAGGCTGGCATTTGTGGCAGGCGCGGCGGGGCCACACCTTCGCGCGGCTCTTTATCACCTGCGTAGGTGATGAGATTGCCCGGCTCGACAAAGGCTACATATCCGCTCTCCGGATCATTGATCAGCTCTTTTGCCATCTGCGCAAAGCCATCAATGTAGAACTGATAGTTTGTGAAGAGCACGAAGTTCTGGAAATAGCGCGGCGCGGTTGCGGTGTAGTGCTGCAAGCGATGCAGGGAGTAATCCACGCGCGGAGCCGTAAACGGCGCCAGCGGCTCAAAGCCATCTTTTGAACGGTAGGTGCCATTGGAGATAGCATCATCCATGACGGCAAGATCCGGCACATCAAACACATCACGCAGCGGGCGCTCTTCGCTGGATGGCAAAGCGCCTTCCACGTGTGCGCCATCATAAAAGGCAAAATGCAGCGGGATCGGCTGATCACTTTCAGCGATCACCACTTCAAGGCCGTGGTTTTTGATCAGGAGATCAATCTGATGTTCCAGGTAGTTCTTAAACAGATCAGGCCGGGTGACTGTGGTTTTGTATTTGCCAGGCCTCGCCACAAAGCCATAGGACAGGCGCGTATCAACGCGGATGTGGCTGGAAACTTCAAATCGCAGTTCCGGGTAAAATGCTCTGACCCGGGTTTCCGACATGCTGCCCTGTGCAGCCTCTTTAAAATTCTCACGTAGAAAGTCAGTCGCCCGATCAAACAGATAGATCAGGTGCGCAACAGCTTCACTGGCATCTTTAAAGGATTGTGGGGGAATTGTCTCAGGCGTACGGATGGAACGGCTTTCCATCACAACGTCGCTATCGGATATAGTCGACACGTTCGGTTTCTCCTCTTTCGTGTCACTATATATCTGAGGGATGTTTACGACAGGGTCAAGACAAACTGCGGACAAATATGGTTTATTTTTTAGCGAGTGAGGATATTTTCACGCAGCGTCAGTTTCAGCTCTGCACACAGAATTGAGATTCATAGCTACATATTTACCCTTATCTCCTTCAGTTTATTCTGTAAAACTATCCTGAAAATTGCATGGGCGAGTTCTAGAGGCACTTTGCAGGACTACGCTTCAGATGATCGGGAGGGATCTTTTTATGCACTTTGTTCGTACTGCTGCGCTTGGTTTGGTGGCTGGCACCTGCCTTACTGTGAGCGCACAAGCTGCCCAGTTGGGGCCGCGGCCTGCTTTTCTCGTTGAGCAGATGCAAGAGAGCCCGTTGAAGGATAAGTTGCGCGCCTGTATCGGCAATCCTGCAAAGGCTTCCAGTTTCACGATCGGGCACCGTGGGGCTCCCCTGCAGTTTCCTGAGCATACTTTAGAGTCTTATCAAGCTGCAGCTGTGATGGGTGCGGGGGTGCAGGAATGTGATGTTACCTTCACCAAGGATAAGGAGCTGGTCTGCCGTCATTCTCAAAATGATCTGGCGACCACCACAGATATCCTCGCGACTGATCTGGCAAGCACGTGTGTTGCTCCGTTTACTGCTGCTGCCAATGGCGAGAAAGCAACGGCAGAGTGCAGAACCTCTGAGATCACATTGGCGGAGTTCCAAGGTCTCACCGGCAAGATGGACGCCTCTAATCCAGCTGCAACAACGGTTGAGGACTTCCTGAAAGGCACAGCTGACTGGCGCACAGACCTTTATGCGGCAGCTGGTGCTGGCGGCACTTTGATGACCCATGCTCAGTCCATTGAGCTCTTCAAAGAACAAGGCGTTAAATTTACGCCGGAGTTGAAGCGCCCGAGCGTGAAGATGCCGTTTGACGGGTTCACTCAGGAAGATTTCGCTCAGAAGCTGATTGAAGAGTATAAAGCAGCAGGTATTCCGGCTTCTGACGTTTATCCGCAGTCCTTCTTTTTGGATGATGTGCTGTACTGGATCAAGAATGAGCCTGAGTTTGGAAAGCAGGCTGTGTTCCTTGATGGCCGCTTCCGCATGCAGGGCTTTGACACATCTGATCCAACCAGTTTCAAGCCGTCCATGGCTGAGTTGAAAGAGATGGGCGTGAACTATATCTCCCCTCCTCTCTGGATGCTTGTCACTCTGGATGACGGGAAGATCGTGCCGTCGGCTTATGCAAAGGCTGCGAATGAGGCTGGCATCAAGATCTTTACCTGGACGCTGGAGCGCTCTGGCCTGCTCTCTCACAACAAAGGCGGCTGGTATTATCGCAGCATCAATGATGCGATCACCAGCGAAGGCAGCGTTTATGAACTGCTGGATGTGCTGGCACAGGATGTGAAGGTGAGCGGTGTGTTTTCTGACTGGCCAGCGACAGTCACGTTCTACGCCAATTGCATGGGGATTGAGTAAGCCCCTCTCTTGCACTGATTTGCAATTTGGAAGCGCGCTTTACATGGCGCGCTTTTTTTTGCGCTGTCCGCAGCGTAAGCCCTGCCACACTCGTTAACCGATTTGCCCGCTGTCCCCGCAGTGCGTTTACCTTGTTCTTTTTAGCCAGCAAAAAAGCTTGACTCTCAAAAAAATATTTAGGGTCTCTATTTTCGCCATTTTAACTCCTCATAAACCTCTACCCCAAGGGAATCTGCGGCCGAATATTAATGAGGGTTAACTTCGAGACGAATATTCGAATCTGTAAATAAAGCGTTGATTCTAAAAGAATAAAAGATATCCACTATTAACCTCTGGTTTACCATAGTGGGTAACCATAGCACTCATGAATTGCGTGAGGTGTTGCGTCGCAATGAGAGTACAGCGTAAAGAAGGGGTGTCCTTGATGGCACCCCACATTTCCACCAAGCCAGACTGGCTTGATACAATTATTAAGGGCGACTGTGTTGAGGCTTTGAACAAGCTTCCTGACAACAGCGTGGATGTGGTTTTCGCCGATCCCCCTTATAACCTACAGCTGGGCGGAGATCTGCACAGACCTGATCATTCGAAGGTAGATGCCTGCGATGATCACTGGGATCAGTTCTCCAGCTTTAAAGCTTATGATGAGTTCACTCGTGCTTGGCTGCAAGCGGTTCGCCGCGTGTTGAAGCCAAACGGGTCCATCTGGGTTATTGGCTCTTATCACAACATTTTCCGCGTTGGTGCGGTGATGCAGGACCTTGGGTTCTGGATCAACAATGATGTGGTTTGGCTGAAAACAAACCCGATGCCGAACTTCCGTGGCAAACGTTTTACTAATGCTCATGAGACGCTCATCTGGGCCTGCCCTTCACAAGAGAGCAAGCCGACCTTTAACTACGATGCGATGAAGACGTTTAACGACGATCTTCAGATGCGGTCTGACTGGGTGCTGCCTATCTGCACTGGTCACGAACGCCTGAAGGACGACAACGGCGACAAAGTGCATCCAACTCAGAAGCCGGAGAGCCTGCTTTACCGCGTGCTGCTCTCCACTTCAAACCAGGGCGATGTGATCCTTGATCCATTCTTTGGCACAGGCACCACTGGTGCTGTTGCCAAGAAGCTTGGCCGCCACTTTGTGGGATGTGAGCGTGAAGACTCTTACATTAAAGCAGCTTCCGAACGGATTGACCGGGTTACACCTGCCAACGATGATTTTCTGGCGATGACACAAGGCAAACGCTCCCTTCCACGGGTTCCGTTTGGCAATTTGTTGGAGACAGGATTATTGACACCGGGCGCGGAACTGACCGATGCCCGTGGACGCTTCAAGGCTACGGTTCGCGCCGATGGTTCCTTGATCTGCGGCGAGCATTCAGGATCCATCCATAAGGTGGGTGCGCTCGTTCAGGGTCAGCAAGCCTGCAATGGCTGGACCTTCTGGCACATTAAACGTGGCAAGGCTCTTGAGCCGGTTGACGCCCTTCGGGAAGTCGTCCGCTCGCAAATGCCTAAGTAGCGTCTTACACAGTTCGTGTGGCGACCTCGCCCCACGGTTTACAGGGTTTGTCCCTGCTTCATATCCATATGACTTGGCCCCTGCCTTTCTAGGCGGGGGCTTTTTTTTTGTTTCACGAGTTTCTGAATGCCGCGTCTACTGAAGGTGAGCAATTAAGGGCTTTAAGCGTGATGAAGCTGCAACTTCTGCTAATCAGCCTCGCCCTACTTAAAGCCCACGCCCGCATGTCCAGTGAAATAATTAGAAGGTCAGCAAATATGCCCGTAAATACCCCGATCCCGTTGATAGCAGAGGATCACCTCATTTTCGGCACTATCCGTATCAAAAATGAGCGTTTTGCTTTGCCACAGCTTCCAAGTTCCTATTTCATGAATGGGGACAATGAGTTCATTCGTCTGCGCTTGATGCATGCTAACGGCTTCAAGATTATGCCTAGAGAAACAACCACTGTGGTTGCATTTTCGGGGGACTGGAACTCACGAGCTTCAATTACCGGTAATACTGAGCCTTATCAGCAGGTCACAAACCAGAGAACACACGCTACTTATTCTGACCAAACCGTAAACTACCAGCACGATTACGACTACACTCAGACATTCCGCTATACCGACGACATAATTTTCGCCCCGTTAGGTCACACCAAGACTAATATGCTCACCACAATTGACCACCTGAAAAAAATGAAATCTCACTTAACAATCTGAGGTACAACAACCGAATAAAACAATACCTGCCCGATGGTATTTACTACATGTCTGAAGGCCCGCTAAGAGGTGCGTTTTTTGGGTGTCATTCCGAAATAACCAACGGCTTACTGACCCCGTTAAATATTGCAGATGCACGAACAGCTTATAGCTCTGTTCATACTGGTCATACGCTGATTACTCGAGAAGCAATGGTCGCCTTCGTCAACTCACTGCCTCAAGGTTTCTCCAATGCTCCCTCGCTTTATCAGGCGGTTTTGCTTCTTGGGTCGAAGGAACAGAGTTTCCGCGTTTCTCAAAACGGGTTGTTGGGCCCCCTTATGATTGTCGCAACCAACACAAACTATTTTCCAGAGAATATGTTCAGCAGTCGAGATGAACAGTTCAAAGTGGTGAAAAGCTTCATTAATAACTTTGAGGCTTAAGCGACAGGTGTCTATGGAAAATGGCCGGCAGCAAGCTGACCATCTTGATCTTCTTTAACCGAACTCCACCAGTGCCTTACGACGCTTGCCGACTGCGAGCGTCAGTCGCTCTCCCGGTTTCAGGTCGCCTTCTGAAATCACCCGAGTTTCTTCCAGAACGATGGATGTATTCAGACGAACACCGCCGCCGCGGATGAGGCGGCGGGCTTCGCTGTTGGTGGTGGCGAAGTCGGTTTTTACCAGCAGGTCCAGTAGGCCGAGTGGTTTGGCGAGGAGGGAGAGAGGTAGCTCGTGGGTTGGTTGAGAGAGGTCTTCCTGACCGCTGAACAGAGCTTCTCCCTGCTGAAGGGCTGCTTCTGCTGCGGCCAGACCGTGGACGATGCCGGTGACTTGTGTTGCCAGGATCTTCTTGGCCTCATTCAGCTCCTGCCCTTGTAAGGAAGACAGGCGGTCAATTTCGCCCAGTGGCAGATCGGTGAAGAGTTTCAGTAGCCGAGGTACATCAGCATCATCCGCATTGCGCCAGAACTGCCAGAAGCCGAAGCTGGACAGGCGGGATGGGTTGAGCCACACCGCGCCTTCTGCAGTTTTGCCCATTTTGCTGCCCGAGGCTGTTGTCAGCAGTGGCAGTGTGAAGCCGAAAAGCTGGCTGCCGGAACGGCGGCCAAGGTCCACACCATTGACGATGTTGCCCCATTGATCAGAACCGCCAATCTGCAATGTGCAGTCGAAGCGCTGGTTGAGCTCAACGAAGTCAACGGCTTGCAGCATCATGTAGCAGAACTCGAGCACGGAAAGTGGTTGTTGTGCCTTAAGGCGGGAGCGGACGCTGTCGAAGGTCATCATGCGGTTGACGGTGAAGTGCGTGCCGAAGTCGCGCAGGAACTCAAGGAAGCGGAACTCGTCCAGCCATTCAGCGTTGTTGACGATCTGGCCCTGCCCTTCAGACAAGTCGAAGAGACGTTCTACGGTTGCGCGAATACCTGCGAGATTGTGCTCAATCTGGGCATCATCCAGCAGCGGACGGCTTTCACTGCGGAAACTTGGATCACCAACGCGGGTTGTACCACCGCCCACCAACAGGATTGGTTTATGTCCGGTTTTCTGCAACCAACGCATGGCCATTAATGGCAGCAGATGGCCGACATGCAGGCTGTCAGCCGTTGCATCAAATCCAGCGTATGCTGTGATGGGGCCTGCTTGGAGTTTTTCGTCCAGCGCTTCCAGATCCGTGCATTGATGCAGGAAACCGCGATCGATCAGCAGTTGAAGGGCTTCAGATTTGGGACGGAAGCAGCGCGTTGTATCTACCATTGTATGTTTCATAATGCTCTCCTTCGCCGCGCAGGAGAGCTAAAACACGAAAGCCGCCTACGCGGCGGCTTTTGGTTCTGACCTCAATTTTACATGAGTTTATAGGAACGCGGCCGCCGATATGTCGGGCGCATAATAATAAACCGCAGAAATGATGGTCAGGTTCTTGTTCATGCCCAAGTGTATGACCGCAACGGCCCTGCCCTGTCAAGAAAGTTTTGGCAGTTTGTGCTGCTCGGCGCTCCTCAAGCTGTACTTTTGAGCATATTCAGCTTTTGATGAGATCGGCTAACTCTTTCATATCATTAAAGATTGCCATTGGGTTTTGCTGTTCAAGCCGGCTGTGTAAATCTGCGTTGCCGTGGGAGGCTCCGGTGAAGCCGAGGGCGGTCATGCCTGCTGCCCGGGCGGCTTGCAAGCCGAGGTGACTGTCTTCAACAACCACGCATTTTTCGGGAGCGACACCCATCTCGCTTGCTGCTTTCAGGAACACATCTGGCGCTGGCTTGCCCTTTTCAACCAGATCAGCCGAGAAATATTTATTCTCAAACCGATCATATAGATTTGTGAGCTTGAGGGTATGTTCCAGGCGGTCCATGGAACTGCCAGAGGCGATGCACATTTGCAAATTCGGGAATGAGTTGTCCAACTCATGCAATGCTTCATGGATGCCAGCGATTGGCTTGAGATGCTGCTCAAAGGCTGCCTTTAGCGCCTCATCCTGATTTACGATCGCCTCGTGGTGGCGAATGTTGACGCCAATTTCCGCTTCAACCTGGCCAAATACTTCTGCAGATGACACACCGCAGAAGCGGGCGATCATTTCTTCTGTGCTGATCGGGTATCCAGCTTTGGTGAAGCCTTCGGCCTCGACCTGACAGCCAATCCACTCGCTGTCAATCAAACAGCCGTCGCAATCCCAAATGAGTAAATCGTAGTTCATAAGCAAATCCAATTGGTTATATCAGGCACAGTGTTGTCAGCAAGCATGGCATTTTCATGATACCGCAGGAGCACAATACAACTTATCCTCGCAGACTTAGCACGGTTTCAGCTCGACCTAGGAGATTTACTCCCAAAAACCTAGTAGTGAGCCTTTGCCAAAGCTCCGGTAGGCTGAGGGGTAAACACGCTGATTTGTGTACGGGGGACGTATGTCAGTTGCTTCTCAGGTGCGAAAGTCTGGTGCTGCGCGACGGCGCAAGCTCAAACCAACATTGATTGTCCGTATCCGCGGCGGCATTGGCAATCAACTCTTTCAGTATGCTTTCGGGCGGAAAATCGCGCTTGAAACGGGGATGAAACTTCGTTTCGACCACAGTGAGTACGCGCAGTATTTCAACCGCTCCTATTGCCTCAACCTTTTCAAAACGCAGGGTTTATCCGCCACAGAATCTGAAATGTCTGCCGTGCTTTGGCCTGCGCAAGGGTTTGGACAAACTGTCAAGATATGCCGCAAGTTCTATCCCTTCTATCAGCGCCGCTACATGCGCGAGGACGAGTTGCTGCGAGATGGAGATACTCCCGTCTTCAAGCAAAGCGCTTATCTGGACGGGTATTGGCAAAAGTGGGAGATGCCTTTCTCCATCATGGAGCAATTGCGAGAAGAGATCACGCTGAAGAAACCAATGGTGCTTGAGCGGCTGAAACTGCTGCAACGGATCAACTCCGGGCCATCCGTTGCCTTGCATGTGCGCTATGGCGATTATAGTCAGGCGCACAATCTACAGAATTTTGGACTGTGCTCTGCTGGCTATTACAAGGGCGCGATGGATTTCCTCTCAGAGCGCATTCCCGGCCTGACCTTCTATGTCTTCTCTGACAGTCCTGAACGAGCGCGTGAGGTGGTTCCGCAGCAAGACAATGTGTTTTTTGCGGATCCGATGCAGGATGGAAAAGACTATGAAGATCTGATGGTTATGTCATCTTGCGATCACATCGTCACCGCCAACAGTACCTTCAGCTGGTGGGCTGCTTTCTTAAACGGGAATGAAGAGAAACACGTGATAGCGCCGCTTAAGTGGTTCAAGAACCCCAATCTGGATGACAGTTTGATCGTTCCGCCGCACTGGCAGCGATTATAGTGCCTGTAATGCCGAAGTCGGTTTAAGCGAGTTCCAAAGCATCAACTTCGTGCAGGATCTGTCCAATTGCGTTTTGAGACAGAGAGAAGTGTTGGTGCGCCCCGCTCTTTTCTCCAATAACCGGCGCGTATCTTAGCCCTCGTACATGCGCGAGCCATGCATAAGCGCTCTGGACGTAATCTGCGGGGAAGATCTCAATCAGCTTGCCGCCTGCTTGTGTGAACAGCAGGTTTGTCAGGCCTGCGCCGTGGGTTCCAACGATGATCCTGGCGTTGTTGAAGAGTTCAACTTGCTCTTTGTGGCTTAGTTTGCCGGGAATGATGCTTTGAAAACCCCGTGCCTCCAACTGCTCTTTGAGGGACTTCTCGTTCACTATTCGGCGTGTTTTTGCATCATCCCGCGCAATATAGAGCCTTGTGGCTGGCGTCTTGTGCATATCAAGTTGGTATGCTGCCAGATAATGCGTTGCGACCATCGATGCGGCCTGTTCGCTGGCTGGGACTCTGTATTCGCAGTTCATCGCTGGTGTGCAGTGAAACAACGTCTTGCAATGGATGCGTTCGTTCCCTTTGCACTCTTCCAGACTGAGAAGAGGCGTCTCTTGAGCCAAATGCTCGTAAAACTCTTTCTGAAACTCTGGGAGATTTTCCCGAAGCAGTATTTTCAGCGGGAATGTCAGCGGCCCCAGTTGCTCTAGCAGAAACAGAAGCGGGAAGGCCACATCGCACAGGAAGTGGTAGTAGTGGCGATGACCAGCGGCCATGCCCAGCATGTTGATGGCTGCAGTCTGGATCGTCCTGTCCTTTAACCGCGCAAACCGCATGGTGTTGGGCGCTGCGGCTTCTATCTGGCGATGCTGCGCCTTTAAGACAGTTGCTCCGGTGCTGCCGAGGACCAGTGCATCAACGAGCTTAAACATCCTGAGCTGCGTGTGACCGGCAGGTGTGATTGGCAAAGGATAGCGGCTTTGCTCCAATGCGCCGTGTTCTTCAAAAAACGCCTGCACCTCTTGAGGCAGCGCACGAGAGCTGCGCTCATCAACGGTTAACAGCTGTTCATTTGGCGCGAGCCTTGGGTTTGCATTGTCTGGAAAGAAGTTGTTTCGATCACCGATGGACGGGAAGGTTCTGGCAAGGGTTGATTGCACCCGGAACCGAAGTTGCCGACTTGTTGGCAGCCAACTGCGCCATTTAGGTGCCTTACGCATCCCCCACCTCACCCGTTTTATCTGCTAAGCACGAATGACCGTATACCGGGCAGGACACTGCCAGTATCCGCATATTCTGATCAATCAATATCCATGGGCATCGGTATGGGCATGGATTGGGCCGCACAGAAAAAAGCCCGGCGTCTTTTTCAAGAGCCGGGCTATAAGTTTTTACAGAAAGCTCGTTGTTACGCGAGTTCTGGTTCCACCTTGGTTGGTTCTGGAGCCACCCATTTTAGGATTGGTTTACGCGCAGCCGCTGTTTCATCCAGACGACGGCGCGGAGCCAGGAACGGAGCACCCTCGAAGCGGTCTTTTTCGCCTGCTTTTGCACTCATCACCAGATCGCGCATGGTTGCGACGAACAGGTCCAGAGAAGCGCGGCTTTCGCTTTCGGTTGGTTCGATCAACATTGCACCACTTACGACCAGTGGGAAGTACATGGTCATTGGGTGGTAGCCTTCGTCGATCATCGCTTTTGCGAAGTCGAGCGTGGAAACACCAGTATCATTCAGGAAGCTGTCATCAAACAGAACTTCGTGCATGCATGGCTTTACACCGAATGGCAGGGTCATCAGGTCCTGCAGGCCAACGCGGACGTAGTTGGCGTTCAACACAGCATCTTCAGATGCCTGCTTGAGGCCATCAGAGCCGTGAGACTGCATGTAAGACAGCGCGCGTACATACATGCCCATCTGACCGAAGAATGCGGTCATACGGCCAAATGGCTGTTCACCGTCCTTCAACTGATCGGTTGTCTCAACAATTTCCAGCTCATCGCCATTTTTGCGGATGAATGGAAGCGGTGCGTATGGTGCCAGACGATCAGACAGAACAACCGGACCAGAACCTGGGCCACCACCGCCATGCGGCGTGGAGAAGGTTTTGTGCAGGTTGATGTGCATGGCGTCAATACCAAGATCACCCGGCTTTGCCTTACCAACAATCGCGTTGAAGTTTGCGCCATCACAGTAGAAGTAGCCACCAGCTTCATGGATTGCGTTTGCAATCTCAATCACTTCTGGCTCAAACAGTCCACAGGTGTTCGGGTTGGTGAGCATAAGCGCTGCCACCTGACCTGCGTGGGCTTCGATCTTTTCGATCACAGCTTCCACGGCCACTGTGCCGTCTTCACGTGCCGGGATGGACACAACCTTGTAGCCAACCAGTGCAGCGGTTGCCGGGTTGGTGCCGTGAGCACTTTCCGGAACCAGAACGACGGAGCGTTCTTCACCTTTGGCTGCAATTGCGTGCTTGATAGACATCATACCGCACTGCTCACCGTGAGCACCAGCTTTCGGGCTCATGGCCACAGCGTTGGTACCGGTAAGTTCCATCAGCCAGTCAGCCAGCTCAGAGATCAGCTCGAAAGCACCCGGAACTGTGGAGATTGGCTGCAGTGGGTGAATGTCAGCAAAGCCCGGCAGACGCGCCATCTTTTCGTTAAGGCGCGGGTTATGCTTCATGGTGCAGGAACCCAGTGGGTACAGGCCTGAATCAATCGCATAGTTGTTGCGGGACATGCGGACGTAGTGGCGCATGGTTTCTGGCTCGGACAGAGCTGGAAGCTCTACCGGCTCAGAACGCATGTGGTTGCCGAGGCGTGGAACGAAGTCCATTGGCTCGTCAAGGTCTACACCACAGTTGTCCATGTGGCCGATCTCAAAGATGAGCGGCTCTTCCATGTCCAATGCTTTGTTGCCCGTAAAGGTCTGGTGCGGCATTGGGGGGCCAGCTTCACCAGCACGTGTTGGACGTCCCTGATGGTTCATAGTCATGCCAGCACCTCCTTCAGAGCCTGCGCGTAGGCTGCACGGTCCTCATCGGTGTTCACTTCTGTGCTTGCAACAACGATAAGGTTGTCGATATCACCACCGGATTTGTCCAGACGGCAAACAGGAACACCGCCCAGAACACCCTTTGCAGCAAGAGCTTCAATCACGTCATGTGCATTCTTTGGCGTGCGAATTGTGAACTCGTTGAAGTACGCGGAGTTCAGCACTTCAACACCCTCAACCGCGGAAAGAGCATCTGCCAGTGCAACTGCGCTCATGTGGTTGATGCGAGCAAGGCGTGCAAGGCCTTTGCCGCCCAACAAGGTCATGTGGATGGTGAACGCCAAGGAACACAGACCGGAGTTGGTGCAGATGTTGGAAGTCGCTTTGTCACGACGGATGTGCTGCTCACGGGTGGAGAGGGTTAACACGAAACCGCGCTTGCCTTCTGCATCCGTTGTTTCACCACAAACACGACCCGGCATGTTGCGGATGTATTTCTGGCGGGTTGCAAACAGACCAACGTAAGGGCCACCGAAGGTGAGCGGGTTACCGATGGACTGGCCTTCGCCAACCACGATGTCCGCGCCCTGAGCACCTGGGCTTTCCAGAAGGCCGAGGGAAACAACTTCAGTGAACACTGCGATCAACAGAGCTTTGTGCTTGTGCGCTTTTTCTGCAATCGGTTTCAGATCGATCAGCTGGCCGTAGAAGGACGGAGACTGAACCACCACACAGGAGGTTTCGTCGTCGATCTGTGCCAGAATATCTTCTGTACCAGTTGGGTCTGCCGGCAGGGCCGCAACAGATGCACCAGGCAGCTTTGCAGAAACACCTTCGACCACTTCGCGGTACTGCGGATGCAGGCCACCGGAAAGAACCGCTTTTTTCTTGCGGGTTACACGGTGCGCCATCAACACAGCTTCAGCAGTGCCGGTAGATCCATCGTACATGGACGCGTTGGCGACTTCCATCCCAGTCAGGTTTGCCACCTGTGTCTGGAATTCGAAGAGTGCCTGAAGCGTGCCCTGTGTGATTTCTGGTTGATACGGGGTGTAGCTTGTCAGAAATTCAGAACGCTGGATCAGATGATCAACCGTTGCTGGCACGTGGTGTTTGTACGCCCCTGCCCCAACGAAGAACGGTAGAGATCCGGCACTGACATTCTTGTTCGCCATTGCGCTGAGCTGGCGCTCAACTTGCATTTCGGTCTTGCGACGCGGCAAGGTTGTCAGTTCTTCAAGGCGAACGGCCTCTGGGATATCGGCAAACAGCTCATCGATTGAGTCTACGCCGATACGCGCCAGCATGTCGGCGCGGTCGTTGTCTGAAAGCGGAAGATACCGCATGTTCTCTCTCCATCAGATTGTCTGATGCACATTGCAGCAAAAGCGAACAGGGCTTTTGCCATTTCCTGCCATGCGGCTGTCGTGCATGGCAGGTGATGAACGGCTTTTGGCTTATTGCGTATTCTTATTCCGAAAACCGGTCGGGCTTTTCGGGAGTACGCTTTGCCTTAAAGCGTTTCTACAAATGCTTTGTAGTCAGCTTCGCTCATCAGGGCTTCTAGCTGTGCAGCATTCCCGAGCTTCATTTTGAAGAACCATGCAGCGCCTTCTGGGTCTTCATTCACTTTTGCAGGCTCATCAACGAGCAGTTCGTTGCCTTCAACGATCTCACCATCGAGCGGCGCATATACTTCAGATGCAGCTTTCACGGATTCCACAACAGCAACTTCATCGTCCTGATCGACGGTTTTGCCGTTTTCTGGCAGTTCGACGAACACAACATCGCCCAGCTGGCTCTGTGCGAACTCAGTGATACCGACGGTTACTACGTCTCCCTCAACCTTCAGCCACTCGTGGTCTTTTGTGAAATATGTGCTCATTTAAGCGTTCCCTACACTGTCGTTTGTCGATTGAAATGTGATTGGGGCAGCCCGCTGCCCTCACCGGAATTATTTTGGTTTGCGGTAGTAGCGCTGCGCTACAAACGGCATCTCAGCAACCTTGGCAGGAAGCGCGCGGCCACGGACCACAAGCTCTAATTCTGTGCCAATTTCCGCCAGATTAGACGGGACATAGCCCATCGCAACTGGTGCGCCGAGAGTTGGCCCATAACCGCCAGATGTGACGCGGCCAATAATTTCTTCTGTACCCGGGACGCGGATTTCCGCGCCTTCACGTGCTGGTGCACGGCCTTCAAGCAGCAAGCCTACACGAAGATTTTCGGTGCCTTCAGCCAGCTGTTTCAGCACACGTTCACCACCTGGGAAATCACCTGCTTCTTTGCGGCGCTTCTGCATGCAGAAGGTGATATTGCCTTCAACAGGTGTGGTGTTTTCGTCGATGTCGTGACCATAAAGGCAAAGACCTGCTTCAAGACGCAGGCTGTCACGAGCGCCAAGCCCGATGGATTCAACGCGCTCATCTGCGAGCAGCGCTTTTGCAACTGCTTCAGCAGCGCCAGCCGGAATGGAAATCTCATAGCCATCTTCGCCAGTGTACCCTGAGCGGGAGGCGATAACGGAGATGCCGTCAAATTCCAGAGGACGCGCTTCCATGAAGCCCATTTCTGCGGCTTCTGGTGCGTGCAGCGCCATTACTTCAGCAGCTTTTGGACCTTGGATTGCGATCAAAGCGCGATCTTCAATGATCTCAAGCTTTACGTTTTCCGGAAGGGCTGCTGCGATGATTTTATAGTCGTTGTCTTTACATGCAGCATTTACGACAAGCATGAGGCGACCATCGTCTTCGCTCGCCAGAGGGCGAGAGACCATGAGGTCATCAATGATGCAGCCGTTGTCGTTGAGCAGAACGGTGTAACGCTGTTTGCCCGGCTTCAGTTCCTTCATGTTGGAAGGAACAAGTGTTTCCAGAGCAGCAGCAGTGGTTGCGTGGTCTGGGCCTACGAGCCAAGCCTGCCCCATGTGAGACACATCAAAGAGGCCTGCGCTTTCACGTGTGAAGAGGTGTTCTTTCATCACGCCAAGCGGGAACTGCACTGGCATATCATAGCCAGCGAACGGCACCATTTTAGCGCCAAGCTCTACATGAAGATCGAAAAGCGGTGTTTTTAGCAGGTCTGCAGCTTCAGCCATATGGTCCCCTCAGACAGTGGCGTACACATCAACGACCATTCCAAAGTCGCGGAATGATCGAGTACGCCCCCTCTGTCTCGAGAACCTGAGAGATTTCCCACGCTGGCAGCTACAAAAACCAGAATGGTTACTCCTTCGGTGAGAGCCTTAACATGCGATCCAGCAGGATTGCGTGCTCGGCACTGCTTTCCAGAGTGTTGCTTACTGTGCGGTCCTTTTGCCTGAGAGTTTCCGGGGCGGTTGCTCCTTCGGCGATAACCCAATGGGTGGCTTATTCTCTCCCGCACAGCTCTATCACGCGCCAGCCCTCCTCAGACCGGCGAATGTATTCCCCCTGAATGACTGCAACGTGACATTCAAGAAGGCTGGCGCGACACTATGACGCCAAGCTGTAATCACTTACTAACCTATTTTTTACTTTTCGTCGAATCCAAAGACAACATTTTGTCCCGGTTCATTCGGAAGGATAATATTTTCTTCCACAAATGCCCATGTCGCAGACGGCGATCCGGCCCCTAAAGTGACAGGAACGCTGAAGAGTTTGGAGTAGATTGTTTTTTCTCCGCCATCCACACCTTGTGTGACTGCTACACGCACAGGAAGCAAAATTTCGCCGCCTTTCCAGGTTGGACCGGGTGTAATGTTGCCAGCGATGCCCAATTTCATCGCGGAATTCTGACCGGACTTTTTACAAGTACGCGCCCAATCCCTGATGATGGCCTGATAGCTCAGATTCTCAGGCGTCTTTTCTTTTCCGCGCGGGTACACCGTCAGGATGGTTGTTCCTGAAAGCTCCTGCAAAGCGGGGCATAAGGCTGGCGCCTGAAGAACGGACAGATCAAAGGTCTTCTCAGTTGCAGGCGGGTTTGTAGAGGATGCTTCCAGCTCGTTGTCCGATGACATAAAGCTGCCGCAACCTGCCAGTGAGGCACCAAGTGCTGCCAGAAGAATTGCCCGGCCTGTGTTTTTGAGCAGTGATTTTGCCAATAAATTGCCCACCATACGAATCCCAAATTTACCTGCAGTTTTTGTTTCTATATCAGCCACAAACGCAAATGGCGAGATACATCAGGCACCTGAAACACAGTAGAGGAAGCTGACAGGCTGAATATTGGAGAAAATCAGCCCTTGATGCCCGATTAAAAACTCTTTTTCTTGACAGAGGCAGTCAACATCCTTCAATTGCTCAAAGTCAAAACTCAGGAATACATCATGCAGGTTACGCCGACCACAAAGGCACCGATCAAAATTCTTCTTTGCGCTCCACGTGGCTTTTGTGCCGGTGTTGATCGCGCGATCCAGATCGTCGACCTCGCTCTCGAGAAATACGGTGCCCCTGTTTATGTGCGCCACGAGATCGTTCACAATAAGTATGTGGTTGAATCTCTGCGCAACAAAGGTGCTGTTTTTGTTGAGGAATTAGATGAGATACCGGTAGACGACCGTCCTGTTATTTTCTCTGCACACGGTGTACCTAAATCTGTACCAGAGGCTGCGCGACTGCGTAATCTGTTCTTCCTTGATGCCACTTGTCCGCTGGTTTCCAAGGTGCACAAAGAAGCTATTTTGCATGACAGGCGCGAGCGCGAAATTCTGCTGATCGGCCATAAAGGCCATCCAGAAGTTGTTGGCACCATGGGTCAGCTACCGCGCGGACGTGTCTCGCTTATTGAGACAGCAGAGGATGCTCGCCAGTTTAAACCGAAGACCGACCGGCAATTGGCGTGGATTTCTCAAACGACTCTTTCTGTTGATGACACAGAAGAGATTGTCAAAATTCTTGAAGAACGCTTCCCAACCATTGCGAAGCCGCACAAGGATGACATCTGCTACGCAACAACCAATCGCCAGCATGCTGTGAAAGAAATTGCACCGAAGTGCGATGCCATGATTGTTGTTGGTGCACCAAACTCCTCCAACTCTAAGCGCCTGCGCGAAGTTGGTGAGAGAGCAGGTTGTGACAAGGCTTTCCTCATTCAGCGAGCCTCCGAGATCTTCTGGGATGATTTTGAAGGTGCAAAAACAATCGGTATCACCGCCGGTGCGTCTGCCCCTGAAATCCTTGTTGAAGAAATTGTTGAATCCTTCCGTGAGCATTATGATGTGACACTGGAAACCGTTACAACTGCTGAAGAAGACATTTCATTCAATCTACCGAAAGAGTTACGGACCGCTGCCGCGCCTAGCGGAACAAGTCCGGCTGAATAGTTATGGCTGTATATACCGATGTTTCCGATGAAGAGCTGGGCGCTTTCATCGACCGTTTCAACGTTGGCAATTTGCTCTCTTACAAGGGCATTGCTGAAGGTGTCGAGAACTCCAACTATCTGGTTCATACGGAGACGGGCTATTACATCCTGACGCTCTACGAAAAACGCGTTAATCCTGATGATTTGCCGTTTTTTCTGGGACTGATGCAGCATCTTGCCAATAATGGCCTGAACTGCCCTACTCCGCTTATTGACCGTGATGATCAGATGCTTGGCGAGCTTGCTGGACGACCGGCAGCCATGGTTACGTTCCTTGATGGTATGTGGGTTCGTAAGCCTCAACTGGTGCATTGCGCTGAGCTGGGTAAAGGCATGGCGCGGATGCATCTGGCAGGCGCTGACTTTGAGATCAAGCGACCAAACTCTCTGAGTGTTGATGGTTGGGCACCTTTGCTGGATGCCAGCCGTGGGCGTGCGCATGAAGTGAAGGTTGGCCTTGCAGAAGAGCTGACTGCGGAACTGGATGAGCTACAGGCACTGTGGCCGAAAGAACTGCCAAACGGTGTTATTCATGCTGACCTATTCCCGGACAATGTGTTTTATCTGGGCAAAGAACTTTCCGGTCTGATCGACTTCTACTTTGCTTGTAATGATGCCTTTGCCTATGACGTGGCAATCTGCATCAATGCCTGGTGCTTTGAGCCGGATGGCATGTTCAATGTCACGAAAGCACGGGCATTGCTGGAAGGTTATCGCAGTGTGCGCCCGTTCAGCGAGCTTGAATTCGACAACCTGCCTTTGCTGTGTCGTGGTGCAGCGCTGCGCTTCCTGCTGACCCGTCTTTACGACTGGCTGTCGGTGCCGGAAGGTGCGCTTGTTGTTCCAAAAGACCCACTTGAATACCTGCATAAACTCAGGTTCCATCGTGGCGTATCCAATGCGAGTGCATACGGGCTGGATAAATGACCGATACCAAACGTGTTGAGACGTGGACTGATGGAGCTTGCTCCGGCAACCCAGGACCTGGCGGCTGGGGCGTACTGCTGCGTTTTGGCGAGCATGAAAAAGAATTGTGCGGCGGTGAGCCTGATACAACCAACAATCGCATGGAGTTGATGGCAGCCATTCAGGCTCTTGATTCCCTGAAGCGCTCATGTGCCGTCGATCTTTATACCGACAGTTCCTATGTGAAAAACGGCATTACGCAGTGGATGCATAACTGGAAGCGTAAGGGTTGGCGGACTGCTTCGAACTCACCTGTTAAAAACGCTGATTTATGGCAACTATTGGATACGGCAGCACAACGGCATGATGTTGCGTGGCACTGGATTAAAGGTCATGCCGGGCACGAAGAAAACGAACGTGCTGATGAGCTTGCCCGCAAGGGTATGAAACCCTTTCAGAAATCCAAGTAAGTCGGGAAGGCAAGGTCAGGTTTATGGAAAACCAGCTTCCCCACTCTCGGCCGGAAGAGGCGAAAAAGAAATCACGCAAAGCCAAGCGTGTGCTTATTCTTGCCAATCCGACTGCGACATCTTTCCGTTTTCAAAACATCACAGAGATTGTGCAATGCCTTGAAGACGCCGGGATGAAGGTGGAGCTGAAACTCACCAGCCGTGCAAGCGAGATCGCTGAGACTTGCACGGACCCTGACCTAAACACAGATATTCTGGCTGTTGCTGGTGGGGATGCCTCTGTGAGTGAGGCTGCTTCTGCTTTGCTGGGGCGCGGAATGAAACCGCATCTGGCGATTATTCCGTTGGGCACCGCAAATGTACTTGCTCATGAACTGAGTGTGCCGAGTACGCCGCAAGAGATTGCCAAGACCATCATCGCAGGCAAGACGAAGAAACTGCACAATGGGTTTGCCAATGGACGCCCTTTCTTCCTTTCCACGTCAACCGGCTTTGATGCGGAAGTGGTGCATGTTGTACCTCTGCGTCTGAAGCGACGTTACGGTCGGTTTGCCTATCTCTTCATTGCGGCTCAGCTGGCATTTTCGCGCCGCAAAGGCAGCTTTAAAGTGCGGGCAGACGATGAAGAGCTGCAGTGCGCTATGGCCTTGATCACCAATGGCCGCTACTACGCTGGTAAACACCTCGTGGTGCCTGATGCGTCCATTCTGGAGAAGAAACTGCATCTACTGGTCTTCAAAGAGGACGGGGTGTGGGCGCTCTTCAAATACGCATGCCGCTTACTTACTGGCAGCGTCGCAAAATCCCGTAATGTTGAGTGCAAGGCAATCAGAACTGCCCGCATAGATGCCTATCGCGCAGCGGCAGTTCAAATCGACGGGGAGCCATTTGGCGGCACACCGCTTGAGGTTTCTGTTGGCGACTGTGAATTGACGATTATTTCTGGAAAATAGAACAGCTCTTCCCTTTGATAATCCACTTGATGGTTACAGCCTCAAATTTACGTAGTGCTTCCCGCAGGTTACAGTCAACCTGTACGCTCAGCATATTTAGAGCCGAAATTTTCTCAATTTCCTTCATGATATGAATAACTTAGGCTGATACGATAGGCCGCTCGCACGTTAACATCTGCGCAATATATAATTGATAATGCGTATATCAGTTTTCCAAACTAACGATTCTAGTTATCGCATATTGATGTAAGGGCCGGCGGTCTCATGATACCTCGTCCGAAACTTTTGGAAATAGAAAACCGGGACTATAAACGGCATGCCTGTCATTGGCCTGCTGTTCTGCTTACGGATAATTTCAACCGATCCTGCGTGATTGAGGACATCAGCAACGGTGGTTGTCGGCTGCTGATCAATACCGGAAAGCTCGTGTCCGGTGACACGGTGAAAATTCAGGTACCAGCCCGCAAACTTTCCTTCAGCGGCAAGGTCGTCTGGCTGCATTGCGAAGAAGCCGGCATCAAGTTCACTTCCAAGCCTGCCAAACTCTGACATATGGCAGGCATTGCCGCGAGTTACTTCGGCTTTGGATAGGGTAGCGGGCCGCTAAAACCAACAGCAGCCTTCCAAGTGCGGATGCTATGGCTTTTGTGCTTCACCGCCGCCTTCAGGTAACTCTTGTTTCTGCCGATCCCCATCGGATAGCGCTTGTTTTGCTGCACCTCATAGGCTGCACTTTGGCTGCTACACACCCGTTTGCGCATATTTTCAGGCTGACGATGCAGATCGTTAGCAATTTCATTCAGTTGCAGACCATTGGGTGTCAGTTCACCAGTCATTGCCTCAGTCAGGAGTTTAGCTGCTCTTTCGCTGCGCTCCCGCCCCGTCGTCGCGCCAAGAATGACAGCCATAAAGCGTTGCCCACCACGATCTGTAAGTGCAACGATATTACGGCCAGATGAACAGACAAAACCTGTCTTCATGCCAACTGTGCCCGGCAGTCGTGTCAGCAACTCATTGTAAGATTTGATTTCGACACCATCAATGAGCACTTTTGATGTGGCGAACACGTCCCGGTATTGAGGGAAGCGCAGATAGACTTCGCTCGCCAAAATGGCCAGATCACGTGCGGATGTTTGCTGAGTGGGCTCGAACAAACCGTTGGCATTGACAAAGTGGCTTGCGGTCATCCCAAGACGTTGCGCGGTGGCATTCATGCGCTGCGCGAATACATCTTCACTCCCCGCAACACTTTCAGCCAGTGCCACTGCGACATCATTGGCTGATCCAACGAGCACTGCAAAAAGCGCATCCTGCAGTGTCATGACGCTTCCAACCTTCAAGCCGGACTTCAATGAGTCCTGCCTCATCGCCCAAGGGGACATCACCACTGACGTTTCAAGGTCGACCTCTCTGTTGGCAAGAGCCTCAAAGGTTACGAGTGCGGTCATCAACTTGGTTGTTGAAGCGGGATACCATGGATCGCCTGCATCTTCAGCGTACAGGACTTTTTGAGTATCGAGGTTCAACACCAGCGATGGCGTGGCACTTGCCGGTGTTAGGGTACTGGATGTAACCAGAATCAAGCCCAAAGCGACGTGTAGTTTTCGACACGCATTACCAAAACAAAACATGCAGCTAATAATCTCAGATAGGGAAAAGAGAGCCCGAATAGATGCTCTTAGAAAATTGCCTCGAGTATGTCACCGCAGGAGTTATTCAGAGGAAACTTGGCGGAGATAGATCAATTTTTCTCCAGCTCTGCTGCGAAGGCCACATGCTTACAATTTTCCACTGCAACCATGCAGAGCCTTTCTAACTTACCTACTGTATCAGCTTTGGTTGTTGCGGCCCTGCTGGGCGAACTGTTCTTTGAGCATACGGCCTGCTTCAGCAGCACGCATTGGTTGACCGAAGTGGAAGCCCTGCACGTATTCGCAGCCAAGCTGGAACAGCTCCAGTGCATCTGACTCAGTCTCAGCGCCTTCCGCAACCACTTCCATACCAAGGTCATGCCCCAGCGCTACGATGGTACGCAGGATGACCGGACGAGCGCTTTGGCCGTTAGGACGGACGAAGGACTGATCGATCTTGATGGTGTCGAACTGGAAGCGCTGGAGGTAGCTTAGGGATGAATAGCCTGTACCGAAATCATCCAGAGACAGACCAGCGCCCAGACCTTTGAGGCGCTCAAGAACCTGCACAGAAAATTCCGGATTCTGCATGACCAGAGATTCAGTCAGCTCCAGTTTCAAAGAGCCCGGTGTCAGCGCTGTGCGTGCCAGTACTGCTTTCACATCGTTAATGAGGTCCGGCTTCAACAGCTGACGAGAAGAGATATTGACGGAGACAAACAGCGGTAGTGCGTGTTTGAACTCGCGCTGCCATTGTGCAAGCTGACGAGCCCCCTTCTCCATCACACGCAGGCCAAGCTCGTTGATCAGGCCGCTTTGTTCAGCAACCGGAATGAACTCGGATGGTGGGATCAGGCCGCGGCTTGGATGTTCCCAGCGCGCCAATGCTTCGAAGCCCGCTGTCGTCTTGTCAGACAGACGTACGATTGGCTGGAAGAAAACCTTGATCTCGTCTTTTTCAAGAGCGGAGCGCAGGTCGTTGTCCAGCGCGAGCGTGTTGCTTGCCACTGGCTTCAACGTTGGGCGGAAGATCTCGATGCGGTCACCGCCGAGGCGCTTGGCGTGGTTGAGTGCGATCTCCGCGTCGCGCATCAAGTCGGTTGCCTTTTCAGGACCGCCATCAAAGATGGAGGCGCCGATGGATGCTGTCAGAAACACTTCCTGATCACCGAAGGTGACTGGTGTACGCAGAGATTTGCGGAGCTCATCTGCAAAGGATGCGATGCGTGTTGCGTCCTGCTCGGAGATCATCAGCACTGCGAAGGTATCTGCTGAAATGCGAGACAGAGAGTCCTGCGGTTTGATCAGACGAGAGAGGCGGCGTGCAGCGGTGAGCAGCATGGAATCGCCAGCTGTCTGACCGATGCTGTCGTTGACCTGCTTGAAGCGGTCGAGATCAATCAAAATGACAGTCGGGTTACCATTGCCTTCTGCTCTGGAGCGAGCGAGCGCAGCAACGAGGCGGTCCATAAACAGTTCGCGGTTTGGCAGGCCGGTCAGGTTGTCGTGCACGGCATCGTGCATCAAACGCTCTTCAGCGGTTTTCTGAGAGGTGATGTCGAGCAGCGTACCAACGCAGCGGATCACTTCACCATCAGAGCCGAGCACTGGACGGGCACGCATTTTGAACCAGCGATAATGACCATCTTCGCCACGGAGGCGGAACGCCTGATTAACGCGGCCACGGCGGTGGTCAATCACAGCGTCCAATGTGCCACGGAACAGGTCGCGATCTTGCGGGTGCAGAATTTCGAGCCAGAGGCGGGCTGGCCCATCCAGAAGACCTGGCTTGATGCCCAGAGCTTCTTCCAGCCCACCGCTGGTGTGGATTTTGTCGCGGTCGACGTCCCAGTCCCAGATGATGTCGCCGGAGCCTGTCAGAGCCAGAGCCCGGCGTTCGACATCGCTCATCACACTGTGGGAGAGACCAGACCCCGCAAAGGCGTGCTGCATGACGGTAAAACCGAGCAGCAGAACGAAGAGAACAAGACCACCTGCCAGCGCTGGCTGCACCAGATCACTTTGCAACATGCCTGTCGTTGCCATCCACGCAGCGAACAGCCATGCGAGGAACAAGAACCATGTCGGCAGCAGCATAATCGCGCGTTCAAACCCACGGACGGTGAGCATCAGGATGACACCGAAGCCAGCGATTGCCACACCACCCATCAGGATACGGGAGATACCAGCTGCAATGGTTGGATCCCAAAGCGCCAAGCCAAACAAGCTGAGCACAGTGATGAACAAGCCGATTGCAAGGTGCGTATAATGGATGTGCCAGCGGCTGAGGCCGAGATAGGCGTAAAGGAAGACCACAAGCGCGGCTGTGAGACTGATTTCCGCCACCGCTCGATAGAGCTGATCATCCCCCAGCGTTCGCCCGAAGACGAGATTCCAAAAGCCGAAGTCGATACATAAATAAACAAGAACAGCCCACGCCAGAGCCGCTGTTGCCGGGAAGAGAACAGTTCCCTTCACCACAAACAAGATAGTGAGGAACAGCGCCAAGAGGCCCGCAATGCCAAGCACGATGCCGCGATAGAGCGTGTAGGCGTTGATGTTGTCTTTGTAAGCTTCTGGCTTCCAGAGGCGGAGTTCCGGCAGGCTTGGGGTGTTGACCTCCGCGATGAAGGTCACATTCGCACCCGGATCTAGCGTGATGCGGTAAATATCTGCTTCTGTGCTGCGCTCGCGAATTGGTGGGATGCCCTGACTAGGTGTCAAAGACACGATGCGGCGCTGACCAAGGTCCGGCACCAATACACCACCGCCTGTCATCTTGTAGTAAGGTGCAACAAGCAAGCGGTCGATCTGCTCCTCCCCCGGATTGGAGAGCGCGAACACAGCCCAAGAGCTGGCAGTATCGTCAATGGAACGCACTTCGATGCGTCTGACGATGCCATCTGAGTCTGGAGCGGTGGAAACCTGAATGCTTTTGCTGGTGTTGGGATAGATATCGACGGAGCTGGTCAGATCGAGTGCATCAACGTCCTTGGGGACGACAATCGCCTCCAAAGCTAAGGCTTGTGACGCAACCACAATGAGCAGGAGAGCGCTTAACAGAACAGCCTGAATAACGTTCTGCATGCGCTGACAATAAGTCCCTGACACCGGCTTCTCCACGATAACGAAAAATTAACTGAATTCCTTGCCAAGATCATTACATCGTCAAGGCGCCAGTTTCATGGTTCAAGCATGTGTTACAGGCAATTTATCCCCATCTGCCTCTGATTGTGGCAGGACTTTGGCTGGTATAGGCGCAGAATCCCGGATTTTGCCAAACAAAATATGGTCTTGCCACATTCCGTTTATGAATAAATACGAGGGTGCAAAGCCCAGTTCAGAGAATCCAACCTTCATTAAGAGCGCTCTGGAGACTTCATTTGAAGGCAAGCAGGCTGCTTCGATCCGGTGCAAGTGTAAATCATTGAAGCAGAAACAACAGACGCGCTGAACGGCCTCTTTCATAAAGCCATTGCCGGCAAAGGAAGCTCCCATCCAGTACCCAAGCGAGGTTGCCTGTGCGACACCACGACGGACGTTGGAAAGGTTCAAACCACCTATCAACTCGTCGGTATCCCGGTTGAACAGAAAAAACGGGTAGTGAGAGCCTTCGCGGATGTTGCGATTGTAACGCCGGATGCGTTTTCGGAAGGCAGCTTTCGTCAGATCATCTACCGGCCACGTGGGTTCCCACGGCTGCAGGAAGTCTTTGCTTTGAGCTCGCAGATCAGACCACTGCGCGAAATCCGCCATGGATGGCGCACGTAAATACAGTCGGCCTGTGGTCAATGTCGCAAGAGATTGGGGAGATGTGCTTGTTTTGAAAAATGACACAGCTTCTCTCCCCTCTTAATCAGAGCTCCATTATGCAAAAAGCATTACCTGAATTGCAATAGGCTTATGCTTTGATCCCTGCCAAACGTTCTTTTAGCTCAGCATAACTTAGCATGGGAGCCTTTGGTCCAACCTTCACATATGTAGGGTTGTCAGAGGCAAACAGCCTTTCTGCCAAGATCTGCACACGGTCAGCGGACACAACATTGAGGCGGCGTTCCAGTTCTTCCAGCGCGACGGGATGACCGTAGATCATCACTTGACGGGCGATCTGACCTGCACGAGCTGCCGGGCTTTCCAATGCCATCAGCAATCCGGATCGCAGCTGCGCTTTGGCGCGGGACACTTCCTTTTCGGTCACACCCTTAGCAATTTCTTTCAGCTGTTCCACCAGCACTTCGGTCAGTTCTGCGGCATCTTCCGGTCCGGTTGCGGCATGAACACCAAAGAAGCCGGTATCCGCGAACGCCCAATGGAAGGCATAGACAGAATAGCATAGACCGCGCTTTTCGCGCACTTCCTGGAAGAGGCGCGATGACATGCCGCCGCCGAGGATCGAGGCAAGCACCTGCACAGCATAGTAGTCTTCATGTTCGTAGGGCAGGCCTTCGAAACCAAGGATGACCTGCAATTCCTGCAGTTCACGCTCAATGGAGCCTTCACCGCCGACATACTTTGCCACATAGTCTTCATCCGGCGCTGCGTTCGACAGCTTTGAGAAGCTGGCTTCAGCCAAGTCTACGAGCGCTTCATGATCGACGGCACCAGCAGCAGCAAGCACCATATCGGATGCTGTGTACTTGCGCGCGACGTACTGACGGATGGCATCCGCAGAAAAGCCGGTGACAGTTTCAGGCGTACCAAGAATTGGACGACCGAGTGGCTGGTCCGGCCATGCGGTTTCCAGAAGCACATCAAATACCTGGTCATCAGGCATGTCTTGCGCGGCGCCAATTTCTTGAAGGATTACGTGTTTTTCGCGAGCAAGCTCTTCAGGGTCAATGATTGAATCCTGAAGGATGTCGGAGAGAATATCCAACCCCAAAGGCGCATCATCTGCCAAGGTGCGCACATAGTAATTTGTATGCTCAACACTTGTGGAGGCATTCATCTCGCCGCCAACGGCTTCGATTTCCTCTGCAATTTCGCGGGCATTGCGCTTGCTGGTGCCCTTGAATGCCATGTGCTCCAGAAGGTGGGTGATGCCGTTTTCATGCTCGCCTTCAGAGCGAGAACCAGCTTTTACCCATACCCCAAGAGCTGTTGTCTTGAGGTATTCCATTTGATCAGTAACTACAGTCAGGCCATTTTCTAATTTTGTTAGTTTGACCGCCATTAAACGCCTGCTTTCACGGCACGTGCATTGCCTTCAACGAATTTCGCAATTTCCTGCGCATCTGCTGGCAGAACGGAAAACTTCTCTTCACGTTCCATCAGGTCAGCAAGATGAGCTGGCAGGTCAGGATGAATACCTGATGCACTTTCCACTGCCGCTGGGAATTTTGCCGGGTGTGCTGTCGACAGCACGATCATCGGGGTAACACCATCATTGTGCTCTTTGGAGACATGGATCGCGACCGCAGTATGCGGGTCAAGCAGATAACCACTTTCCTTAAGAGTATCAGTGATGGTCTGAGCTGTTTCTTCTTCGCTTGCGCGACCTGCTGAGAACTTCTCTTTGATAAAACCTAGGGTTTTTTCCGAGAGAGTGAAGCCACCGGACTGTTTGAGGCTGTCCATCTGAGCTTTAACAGTTGCACTGTCTTCGCCATTTGCAGCAAACAGCAGACGTTCGAAGTTGGACGACACCTGAATGTCCATGGACGGTGCAGTGGTCGCCACAACACCGCGCATTTCATAGCGGCCTGTGTCCAGAGTACGGGCCAGAATATCGTTGGTGTTGGTCGCGATCACCAGCTTCTCAACTGGCAGCCCCATCTGAGCTGCCACATAACCTGCAAACACGTCACCAAAGTTGCCAGTCGGCACTGTGAAGGACACTTTGCGATGTGGAGCACCCAGAGACACTGCGGAGGTGAAGTAATACACCACCTGAGCCACAATGCGTGCCCAGTTGATGGAGTTTACACCAGACAGGCCCACGCGCTCGCGGAAGGAGAAGTCGTTGAAGAGATCTTTCAGGATGCCCTGACAATCATCAAAGTTGCCTTTGACTGCGAGGGCATGAATGTTGTCTTCCTTGGAGGTGGTCATCTGGCGCTGTTGAACAGGCGAGACACGCCCTTCAGGGAACAGAATGAAGACGTCTGTGCGCTCACGACCACGGAATGCTTCAATCGCAGCACCGCCCGTGTCGCCTGAAGTAGCGCCAACGATGGTTGCACGTGCACCTTTTTGAGCTAGCACATAATCCATCAAGCGACCGAGTAGCTGCATTGCCACATCTTTGAATGCAAGGGTCGGGCCGTGGAAGAGTTCCAGTACGTAAGTGTTGGGAGCAGTTTGGATGAGCGGCGTGACAGCCTTATGCGAGAAGCTGGCATAGGCTTCGTCGATCATTTTTTTCAGGTCGTCATGCGGAATGGAGTCGCCAACGAATGGGGCGATGACCTTGAGAGCGACTTCGCTGTAGGGCTTTCCAGCAAATCCTGAAATTTCCTCAGTAGATAATTGCGGGAACTCTTTTGGTAGATACAAACCGCCGTCGCGTGCCAACCCCGTGAGCAGCACCTCAGAAAAGTTGAGTTCTGGTGCATCGCCGCGCGTACTTACATATCTCACCGTTACATCCCTTCTCGCTCAACCTGAATCAGGGCATTTTAGTGCCATACCCCATTGGTATCTATCAGGTTTTTAGCTGGAATCTGAAATTAGATTCCCAAAACTGTCGCATTTGCGTTTCAAGTGCGCACAGGGAAATAGCAGAAATTGTAGGAAGTTGCACGGCGAAATCTCGTTTAGGCACGTAAGATCATGCGTGGCCAATGTCGCTGGACAACATCCCGGGATCAATACCAAGAATATCAAGCGCGTTGTGCCACTTCTGATCGCCCTCTCCTTCAAAGATCAATGAGGGATCTGTTTGACACGTCAGCCAACCATTTGCCTGTAATTCCGTTTCAAGCTGACCGGGTGCCCAGCCAGCATAACCCAATGCCAACAAAGACTTCTTAGGGCCTTTGCCTGCTGCGATGGCGCGCAAAACTTCGACCGTTGCGGTTAGGACAACGCCGTCTTCAATCTTGAGGCTCGTCTCCTCCAGAAAATAGTCGTCTGAATGGAGGACAAAACCGCGACCGGCATCAACTGGCCCACCGCGATAGACTTTGCGTTCAGAAATATCGATTGCCAGCGGATCTTCATTTTCGTCTTCGACGATATTCAGTTGACCCAAAAGTTGCCCAAATGTGATGTTAGGGGCCGGCTGATTGAGCACAATCCCCATCGCTCCCTCTTCGGAGTGAGCACACACGTAGATGACGGAATGGGCAAAACGGCCATCCTCCATAGTGGGCATGGCAATGAGATATTGTCCGTCAATGTAACCCGGTTTTTCACCAGACATGTTGGGGGCGCTCTCCTCATGCTTCAAACGGATTGCCTCAGTTCAGTGTAGAGGCAATTATATTATAGGTACTCACGGATTTTTCCGGTGATCAATGATCAGTGGAAAAAAGGTGAGATTGTTCACGGATCATTGATTGTCTGAGAGGCAATCTTAATGGGAATTTGAAAAGGGACCGTTTAAATAGACTCTATGATTTCTAGATTCTTCAAATCGACCCTCATCGCTGCTGCGGTGCTCTCCGCCTCTGTTTCAAGCGCCTTGTCATCAAGTGTGTCTGAATGGGTTATTGTTCAAGGCGGTGCAGTTCGCCTTTTACGTGCGAGCGAGCCTAACACCGATGGCCTCTATCGCGGCGGGATTGAATTTCGCCTTGAAGAAGGCTGGCACACATACTGGAGATATCCAGGTGAAGCCGGTATTCCGACAGAAGCCAGCTTTGTTAATTCAGTCAATATAGCTAGCGCGGAGCTGATGTTCCCTGCGCCAAAGGCTTACTCTGACGGATTTTCCACATCTCTGATCTATTCAGACAAGGTGGTGCTGCCTTTGCTGATTAAGCGCATGGACGACGGACGCCCGGCCATTTTGAATGCAAATCTGACCTTTGGCATCTGCAAAGACATTTGTATCCCTGGACAGGCCGAGGTCTCTCTCGTCTTTCCTGCGGCCACGATGAAAGATGATGTTGCCGACAAACTGGTCAATGATGCCTTTGCGCAGGTTCCAATTACGCAAGGCGACATGCCGAGCTTGTTTCCAGAGATAAAAATCACCGGAGAAGGCAAGGACCGCACTGTAAACATCAGCGCGAAAGTCTCCTCCAAGGACAAATCGCCGGAGCTCTTCATTGAAGGCCCTGCAGGTTCTTATCATGGAGTGCCCAAGCTGGCCTCTGTGAAAAAAGGTAGGGCACACTGGACTATGTCCTATATTGGACTGCCAGAAGATGTGAGCGACATTGAGCTCCGCCTTACACTGGTGACCAAGGATGGTGCTTTTGAGGAAACGCAAAGTGTTTCAGTTCCTCAGGCCAGCGCTTCGAAATAAGCTTGTTTACGGGCTTTAGTTGTATTTGCGAAATAGATAGCTCGCGGCTACAACTGAAGCCCGTTTCTTTTTAGATGCAGACCTCTGATTGAGATGTCTGTTATGTTGTGATCAGCAAAAGCAAATTGGGGGAACTTTCCATGGTCATTCAAGTAGGCGAAAAGCTGCCAAGCGTTACATTCAAAACCATGAGTGCAGACGGGCCAGTGGATGCGACCAGTGAAGAGCTATTTGCCGGCAAAACCGTAGTTCTGTTCGCAGTTCCTGGCGCTTTCACGCCAACCTGCCACCTGAACCACCTGCCGGGTTTCATCGACAATGCAGAAGCTATCAAAGCAAAAGGCGTTGAAACAATTGCTGTTGTTTCCGTGAACGACGCGTTTGTCATGGGGGCCTGGGCACGTGACACGCGCGCTGATGACAAGATCCTCTTCCTCGCTGATGGCAGCGCTGATTTCACCAAGGCAGTTGGCCTTGAGCTTGACGCAAGCGCCTTTGGAATGGGCATCCGCTCCAAGCGCTATTCCATGATCGTGAAAGATGGTGTGCTGGCTTCTCTGAATATTGAAGAAGCTCCGGGAGAAGCAACGATCTCCTCTGCTGAGAACATTCTTTCTCAGCTATAAGGCAAGTTGCCCAAGAACGTTTAAGGGGAGCCATGCTCCCCTTTTTTGTAGTCTATCGCTGAAATTTATTTCGCTTGCGCCGTGCCGCGTCAGATATCATCCGGAAGCGATCAGCCTTCCGTTTTTCTTCTTCCGCATCAAAGTCATCGTCGTCGTCATCGTCCTCTTCGTTTTCAGAAGAGACCTTGCCCCGATCCAGCCATGTCTTGATCAGGAACGCAAAGTAGACGCCGACCAGAGTGAGCGCCAGACCTGCCCATGTGAAGGCATACTGCAGGTGATTGTTAGAGAACGTCATACGGGTCTCACCTGCTTGCGGCAGATCACCAGCAACGCTCACGGTCTCCTGAAGGTCAATCGTGTAGGGCGCGGTCTGGTCCGGTAGCAATCCCATAGCTTCAGCCATAGCCTTTGGTTCGCGCACATACCACACACTGGTCTTCTGGTTTGGTTCTGCGGAGAACATGCTCGCCACCTCGGCTCTGCGAGCAAGGCCGGTGATGGTTATTTGCCCACGCGGTGGAGCGGAGCCCAAACGTGTGCTGAACTCTTTACGATCAATTGGAACAAAGCCGCGGTTGACCAAAACGTTCCAGCCGTCATTCGTGATGAAGGGTGCGTAGACAAAATACCCCTGCCCGCCCAGTGGGCCTTTCGGCTTGGTCAGGGTATCAAAGTAGTACAGCTCGCCGATAATAAACTGGCCGGACAGCTCAACAGGCATATAGTCAATTTCATCGCTCGACATATCTTCCCAGGTTGTCGGGCCGGGCGCTGCAATAGCAGGTTCAGTCGCCCGCACTTCAGCGCGCGCAATCAACGCCACCTTTTCATCCAGACGATTGAACTGCCACAAACTCAGATTGGCAAGAATAGCTAGCCCAACTGCAGCACACAGGTGCAAGATCCAGTAGCGCTTGAGAAATGCAACTAGCCCAGGCTTTGCTACTGCATCCTCAGCATCAGTGTCGTCATGTTCCATTTGATCATCTGTCACGGTGTTATCTTTGTTTTTTTTCGTGTTGCGATGAGTGTGTTCAGGAACCGACTCAGGTTCCTCATGCCAGGCGACATCGTTTTTTCGCGCAGGCTTTGAATCAGATGAAGCATCGCCAATCTCCCTTTCAGCGATCATCAAGCTTTCCTTCCGCTGCATTGTTCTTGTACTGCAATGCAATCAATAGGCCTTTGAGTATGCGCAGAAGCGTCACACTCAACACCACAGTCACGGGTGCCCAGATAATCAAATGCAGCCAGAGTGGAGGTTCGTACGCAAACTCAACGAACAAAACACCACCAACAAGAATAAACCCCAGAATGAGAATGACAAAGACTGCAGGTCCGTCTCCAGAATCTGCAAAGTCATAGGAAAGACCGCATCTGGAACAGGACGCACGCAGGTTTAGCAGGCCCTGAAACAATGGCCCCTCCCCGCACCGTGGACATTTTCCGCGCAGACCTGCGGAAAATGGGTTGGCAGGAAGGCCAAGATAGGTCTTTGTCTTCTTCCTCTCACTCATGTGAAGCCTCGGATACACAGGTGACTTTGAACGCTCGCAAGGCACCTAGGTCATATACATATAGAAAAGGCGGCTTGCGCCGCCCTTATCTTTTTTCTTTTTTCGTCTGAATTCCAGACCCACTCTTGGCTAATGCCGCAAGCTTAGCCGCCCCAGATATAAACGGATGCAAACAGGAACAGCCAAACCACATCCACAAAGTGCCAGTACCAGGCTGCTGCCTCGAAGCCGAAGTGCTTGGTGGTGGAGAAGTGTCCAGCCAATGCACGGAACAAACACACAGCGAGGAAGATGGTGCCCACGATCACGTGGAAGCCATGGAACCCTGTCGCCATGAAGAAGGTTGCGCCGTAGATGTTCTCGGAGAAGCCGAAGGCTGCATGAGAGTATTCGTAGGCCTGACAAATGGTGAAGATCACACCCAGAACGACGGTCGCGATCAGACCCCATTTCAGGCCATCACGGTCTCCATGAACCAGTGCGTGGTGTGCCCAGGTTACTGTTGTACCAGACAGAAGCAGGATCAATGTGTTCAACAGCGGCAGGTGCCACGGATCGAAGGTTTCGATACCTTGTGGAGGCCAAACACCGCCAGTGTGCTCAACACGACCAAACTGCGCAGCTTCACCCGCGAACAGGGATGCATCAAAGAAGGCCCAGAACCATGCTACGAAGAACATAACTTCGGACAGGATGAACAGCAGCATGCCGTAGCGCAGGTGCAAGGATACAACGCGTGTATGGTGCCCTTCGCGAGATTCCTTAACCGTGTCACGCCACCACATAAACATGGTGTAAAGAACGATACCAAGACCAATTGCAAACAGGCCCCAACCGTTCAGCGTAAAGCCAACGGTTGTTTCGCCATCAGCGTTGCTCAGAAATGAGAAGCTTACGCCGCCCTCACTCATGCGCATGAATACAATCGCGCCGATTGCCATAACCAGCGCCCCAACTGACCCAACAAATGGCCATGGGCTTGGCTCGATAATGTGATAATCGTGGTTTTTAACACCAGCCATATCTTTCTCCCCATTTCAAAAAAGGTCGCTTCTGCAAAAGGCAGATCCGTCTCGCAACCTAAAGCTTGTCAGTGGCCGCGTCGCTTGGAGAAGCCACTGCAGCTGTTTCTTCCTCGCCGTCTTTCGGCAATTCAAAGAATGTGTAGGACAAGGTGATTTCCTTGATATTCTTCAGGCTCTCGTCCTTGTCCAGTTCCGGATCGATGAAAAACACGACCGGCATATCGATCGATTCTCCTGCTTCAAGCGGTTGCTCGGTAAAGCAGAAGCAATCAATTTTGTTGAAGTAGCCCCCGACTTCGAAAGGCGCCACGTTAAACGTGGAAGTCCCGGTAGAAACCTGCTGCGCGAGGCTTTGGGCCTCGTACATGATCTCGGTCATCTGACCCAGCTTCACACGGACTTTCTTTTGTTTTGGTTTGAAATCCCAATCCAGACCCGGAGCGACGTTGGCGTCAAAGCTCACGATGATCTCACGATCAAGGATCGTATCGGATGCCTCTTCTGCTCGCTGTGTGGTGCCGCCATAGCCCGTCACTTGACAGAAGAGCTGATAAAGCGGGACAGCTGCAAAGGACAAACCAACCATTCCAAAGAACACGCCCCCGCAAATCACAGCGACGGTAGCGTTGCTGCGGTTTACTTTGGCTTGTTCTGCTGTTTTTGGTTTTTGATCAGTCATTTGCGTCTCTTACAGTGGACGATCCATGATGCCCGGACCGAGCTTCACGATGGTGATCACATAAAACATAGCAACAAGAACGCCGAGTGTGACTGCAAGAGCCACTGAACGTCCGCGGCGGGTCTTGACTTGCTCTTCAGAAAGAACTGCTTTTTGCTTGCTCATTTTCTTCTCTTTCCAGTTATGCGTTAGACCAGACCAATCATGTTCTCAGCGAGCAACCCAGCAAAAATCAGCATGAGATAGAACAAAGAGAACTTGAAGAGAGACATTGCTGTTTTCTTGGCTGCATCACCCTCGCGCACTCTCCAGACACGGATTGCATAACCGAGGAACACCAGGCCAAGGATGGCTGAACCAACACCATAAAACACCGAGGCAAAGCCTAGGAAGTACGGTGCCATGCCAACTGGTAGCAACAGCAAAGAATACAAAACGATTTGGTGACGGGTCGCGGTTTCGCCTGCGACGACCGGCAACATTGGGACGCCAGCAGCCTGATAGTCGCCGTTTTTAACCAGCGCCAAGGCCCAGAAGTGTGGAGGTGTCCAGGTGAAGGTGATCATGAACAGTGCGATGCTGACCAGCGTTACGTCACCTGTAACAGCTGCCCAGCCGACCATTGGCGGAAGCGCGCCAGCTGCACCTCCGATAACGATGTTTTGCGGCGTGCTGCGCTTGAGCCACATTGTGTAGATGACCACGTAAAAGAAGATCGTGAACGCCAGCAGACCAGCGGCCATCCAGTTTGCCACCAGACCGAGGGTCAGAACAGAACCGAAGGACAGAACCATGCCAAAAGCAAAGGCTTCCTGACGTGTGATTTTGCCTGCCGGGATCGGGCGCTTTTTAGTGCGGGACATGACAGCATCAATGTCTGCATCCCACCACATGTTCAGCGCACCAGATGCACCACCACCAATGGCGATGCAAAGAATAGAAATGAAGCTGAGGACCGGGTGCTGATTACCCGGAGCCATGACCAGACCAACAGCTGCTGTGAACACAACAAGAGACATTACCCGCGGCTTGAGCAGCGCGATGTAATCAGAAACGCTTCCACGACCACCAAGATCGGTTGCGTCCTCGTGAAGTCCTTGTGTCTGTTCCAGCATTGTCATGCCTGTACCTCTGTCGCGATATTGAAACCTGTGCCGTTTTTCAGCGTTCTAGACTTCATCCCCGGAACATTGGAGCACTTCCGGGCTTGTGCTTTACCTAGAACCGAGGGCGCTGACACGCCCCCGGCAATTTCGGTGCAGTTACTTGATCTTTGGAAGGATCTCGAACTGGTGGAATGGAGGAGGTGAAGACAGGGTCCATTCCAGAGTAGTTGCGCCTTTGCCCCATGGGTTATCGCCAGCCACACGCTTCTTGATGAATGCGTCAAGGACACACCACAAGAAGATGAGCACTGCAAAACCAGTGAGGTAGGAACCGTAGGAGGAAACCATATTCCAGCCAGCGTATGCATCCGGATAGTCGGCATAACGGCGTGGCATACCAGCAAGACCAAGGAAGTGCTGCGGGAAGAACACGAGGTTCACACCGATGAACATAAGCGCAAAGTGCAGGTTGCCGAGGAACTCGGAGTACATGTAACCGGAGATCTTAGGGAACCAGTAGTACCAGGCTGCAAAGATCGCGAACACAGCGCCCAGAGACAGAACGTAGTGGAAGTGAGCCACAACGTAGTAGGTGTCATGTAGCGCGCGGTCGAGACCTGCGTTTGCCAGCTGAACGCCGGTTACACCGCCAACGGTGAACAGGAACACAAAGCCAATCGCCCAGATCATTGGCGTGCGGAACTCGATGGAACCGCCCCACATGGTCGCAATCCATGAGAAGATCTTGATGCCGGTTGGCACTGCAATCACCATGGTGGCGAACAGGAAGTACGCCTGCGTGTCTGCGGACAGACCAACGGTGAACATGTGGTGCGCCCAAACGACAAACCCAACAACACCAATCGCAACCATCGCGTAGGCCATGCCGATATAACCGAACACAGGCTTGTGCGAGAAGGTGGAGATGATGTGGGAGATGATGCCGAATGCAGGCAAGATCAGAATGTACACTTCAGGGTGACCGAAGAACCAGAACAAGTGCTGGAACAGAATTGGGTCACCGCCACCGGCAGCTGTGAAGAAGGTGGTGTCGAAGTTACGGTCTGTCAGCAACATGGTGATCGCGCCAGCCAGAACAGGCAGAGAGATCAACAGCAGGAAGACTGTTACCAGCACGGACCATACGAACAGCGGCATCTTGTGCATGGTCATGCCAGGCGCGCGCATATTGAAGATGGTGGTGATGAAGTTGATGGCACCCAGAATGGAAGATGCACCGGCAACGTGTAGCGCCAGAATTGCAAAGTCCATTGCAGGACCAGGAGATGCCGATGTCGACAACGGCGGATAGATAGTCCACCCTCCGCCAACACCATACTCACCTGCCGCTCCAGGAACAAATAGAGACAACAACAGAAGAATGAATGCTGGTGGCAGAAGCCAGAAGGAAATGTTGTTCATACGTGGGAACGCCATATCAGGCGCACCGATCATGATCGGAACAAAGTAGTTCGCGAAACCACCGATAAGCGCTGGCATAACCATGAAGAAGATCATGATCAGCGCGTGCGCAGTAGTGAATACGTTGAACATTCCAGCATTTGGAAAATATTGCATTCCGGGATCTTGAAGTTCCATCCGCATTGCGATGGACAGAAGACCGCCGATGATACCAGCCATGATCGCGAAGATCAGGTAAAGGATACCGATATCCTTGTGGTTGGTGGAGTAGACCCACCGCACCCATCCAGTTGGATGGTCATGTGCATGCGTTTCAGACGCAGACATACTTGTGCTCCCTCGTAAAGTTCTTGCTCGTATGCGCTGCAGCCCTTGACGCGCGCATACTCGGCTCAATCAGTGGCCCCGCTTAACGGGACACAACCTTCACGTCGGTGGCTGCGGTGGCAGCAACCTTCTTCTCATCAGCAATCAGATTTGCGAGGAGTGTGTTTGCTTCGTCGATGTCCGAGCGAGCAGCTTCGGCCCAGGCCTGATACTGTTCTTTGGTCACAACCTGTACGGCGATTGGCATGAATGCATGACGTGTTCCGCACAGCTCCGAACACTGACCGTAGAACATGCCGGTGTTATCAGCACGGAACCAGGTTTCGTTCAGTCGAAAAGGCACTGCATCAATTTTGATACCAAATGCAGGAACTGCAAAGGAGTGTATCACATCCCCAGCGGTCACCTGAACGCGTACTGTTGTGTCGACCGGGACAACAATGTTGTAGTCGGCAGCCAAGAGACGTGGTTCATTTGGTTTAAGAGCTTCGCGAGATTGATTATAGTTATCTTTTGCCAATTCAGAAGCATCTTCAAGCATATAAGCATCGAATGAGACATCTTCCATGCCTTCATCCGCATACTCATAACCCCAATACCACTGGTAACCAGTTGCCTTGATGGTCATTTCGTATTCAGGGATATCAAGCTGTTTGAAGAGCAAACGGAAAGACGGAACTGAGATCATCACCAGAATGAGGATTGGGACAACCGTCCAAACAACCTCGATCATAGTGTTGTGTGAAGTGCGAGATGGCGTTGGGTTCGCCTTCTTGCGGAACCTGATGATCACAACAAGCAGCAGGAGTGCTACGAAAACCGTCACGCCGGCCATAATGATCAGGGTAAAATCGTTAAACCAGCGAATGTCTTCCATCACTGTCGTCGCCGCAGGCTGCATGCCCATCTGCCACGGCGTTGGCTGTGCTGCATTGGCTGCACCTGCCATAAAACCCGTCAATCCGATTGCCATAGTTGCGGCAATGGTTGCCAGGTGATGCTTCAAGAGCTTCATCACGTCTTGCGCTCCCTGTCCCTCTTAAATGCCGCCGAAACGGCAATCCTCTTCTTGTCCACACATGTGGGGTGCCCACTTTGGCCCGTCCGACCAGTCCTCACACCTGCGTGAATATCTGCGACATAATAACCCAATAAGGGTTTCTACGCGATTCCCCTAAGGTTATAGCGACTATAAGTCGCAGTATCATTTGACTTGAATCAATGAGTTGGACAAAAAACATAAGAAATCCGCAGATGCAATTGGATTTTGAACGATCTCCGCTGTTTTCACCTAGTTACTTTTCCCTATATCGAAAATCGATCATTTCTATCCATGCGTCCAATTTCACTCACTAAATCGTCACTTTATCGGCAAAAAGGAACGTTACCTCGGCGTGAACAATGTGAGTCGGATCCCTCCTTCCTCGTCAGTTAAGTGGACAGCCAAGAATGCCAGTTTGCGCTTTGACGTCAGGAGCGGTATTCCAATATTTTAGGGAAACACCCCACGCTGGCTGGCTGGGGAGACAGACACTGCACAGCCGGTGAACTGGAGGAAGGTTTTTTGAAGCAGTTTTTACGCACGCTGACTCTATCAGTTGCGGTGACAGTGGCGGGTGCCGCCGGATTTTCCGGAGCTGGTCATGCTCAACAAGCGCTTGGCGAACTCAAAGGCGAGTTTGGTGATTGGCAGCAGCGTTGCGCCAAATCCCCAGGTTCTAACGTCGAGCAGTGTGCTCTTATTCAAAGTGTGACAGATTCTGCACGTGATACTGTAGGCCTGACAGCTATTATTCTTAAGACGGCTGACCAGCAAGCGACCGTTTTGCGCATTCTCGCTCCACTTGGCGTTTTGCTACCGATGCAACTTGGTCTGAATGTAGATGGTAAAGATGTTGGCCGGATGCCATTCATCCGCTGTCTGCCTGCCCCAAGCGGTTGCGTTTCTGAAGCGATGCTGGAAAAGGATCTGATCGACAAGCTCACAACTGGTCAGACTGCAACTTTCATCATCTTTGAGACACCAGAAGAAGGTATCGGTATTCCGATCTCACTGGTTGGTCTGAAAGAAGCAATCGCGGCTCTACCTTAAGTGTAAGTGCTTGCCCTCGAATGTAATCTGAAAGCCGAGATGATGAAAATCGCCTCGGCTTTTGTCTTTTCAGGCGCGAGGAAAGATCCTGCCGAACTATCTGATCACCCACGATCTGGCCAGATGTCAGCCTCACAGAACCCGAGTGCGGCGAAGTCATCCTTACGGGCCTGCTGCTCCATCTCGTTGCTAAGAAAGAATTCATCGAGCTGAGGTGGTGCGACTGAAGTTCCGCTCAACATGGCGTGCACTTGCCCGCGATGGTGCATCTGATGTTGAAAGAGATGCAAAAGAAGCCTGTCTGCTCGTTCACTCAGAGGCTTGTCATCTCTCAGCACATGTATTTTGGAGAGGTCAGCAAGGTCCATTGAGCCTATGTGCGCAATTAACTTCTGATCTGAGTTTCTTTGAGCCTCGAAAAGAGGCGGTAGTTGCTCAAAAGGGTACTCAGGATCAAATGCATTAATCCCGAGCGGCGTTCCTTCCAGAGCGCTGATATAGAACCAATCCACTGTGAGGATGTGATTCAGTGTCATCAGGATTGAAGGGAAAAAACTTGTCCGTTTTGCAGCTAGCTCGTCTTCAGAGAGCTTCTTGCAACTGGAAAGTAGCCGATAATTCGCCCAAGCGTTGTTTTTGGCCTGCGCTTGAAAATATTGAAGCACTGTTATTTCCGTCACTTAAAAATTTGAGATCAGTCTCTGCAGTTTTCAAAGAGACCTCTTAGTTTTCCTAAAATGAGGCACGCAAAGCAAAGGGTTTTTGCACTTTAAATCCGGTGTGCTGTTTTCTATGCGAGCACATTCTGTTTGATTGCGGCAGCGTCAGCCTCCTGATGCAAACAGACCGGACCTTTGCAGGTGATCCGTGCCCATAGCAATGCATGTCTATATTGCGTTTGTTGTCACGACATTGATTATCATGTCGGTGCCTGACGCCAGTAAAATGTTGATCCTTTCCAGATCCGCATCCGGAGGAACTTTTGCTGGTCTCTTTACACTCATTGGCGTTAAAGCAGCAGAAGCCATTCAGGTGGTGCTGGTTTCCTTTGGGCTTTCCTGGCTCATTGTCAGTTATCCCTATGTCTTTGAGACTGTGACCGTTTTGGGGGCGGCTTATCTGATTTATCTCGGCCTTCGAAGGTGGAGAGCTGCTAGCCGTAGGATTGCTGAACCCACCAGCCAGGGCTCTGACTTTCTGACAGGTTTCATGATCAGCATTGCCAATCCCAAAACTCTCATTTTTCTCGCAGCTCTTTTCCCTCATTTTCTCAATCACGCTCATCCGGTAGATGCCCAGTTTGTTGTTCTGGGGACAACTTTTCTTCTGATTGCGACCTGCCTGGATCTACCGCTTGTGGTAGGTGGCGGACTGGTTGAGCGGTTGTTTCGATCTCCACGTGTTGAAGGTGTGCTGAAGCGGTTCAACAGTGGCGTTTTGCTCACTGCCGGAGTTTTCCTTATGGGACTGTTGGTTTTCAGATGATGAATATCAGCCTTTACCTCGGATTTATTGTAGCGACATTCATCTTACTGGCTATCCCCGGGCCTAACGTGATGATGATACTGGCTAAATCCACTCGCGAAGGCACTTCAGCGGGCCTGATTGTTATGGCCGGCATGACAATCGCACAAGCTGTCCAGATCATTGCTGTCGTGCTTGGCCTTTCCTGGGTGGTGCACACCTACCCTGATGCCTTTGAGGTTATTCAGCTTGGAGGAGCGGCCTATTTAATCTACCTGGGCATCTCTAGCTGGTTGCGTGCGGGGCGGCATGACAGGGTAGTGAGCGGAAGCCATAAGCATTTGAAAGTTGGCTTCTTTGTTGGCCTTTCAAACCCAAAATCACTGCTGTTCATGGCGGCATTTTTCCCGCAGTTTATTGACAAGGCTTATCCAGCGGATCCGCAGCTTACGGTGATGGGCGTGACTTATCTTATGATGGCGATTTTAATTGACGGATTGATCGCCGTTCTTGGCGGGTATTCCCGCAACTGGCTGTCTGCTCCTTCCGCAAGATTCAGGCTTGATAGAGTTTCTGGCGCCGTTCTGGTGTGTGCCGGATTGGTGCTCGCTTTCCTGCATTGACCCTCAAATACTTGGGAGCGATGGCCTTCCCGCCTCCTTTATTGAATAGTAAGCCTTGAAAGTGCACGGATTGTTCGCCACAACAGAGCAAATCCATTATTTCGGAGTTTTACCCATGAGCGATAAACCGATTGATCTTCTCCAGACCTCAGGACTGGACGAGGAGACAGCGCGCCAGATTACTGCGGCAGCGCTGAAAGGCGCTGATGATGGGGAACTTTATCTGGAATACAGTCAGAACGAAGGGCTTGTGTTCGACAATGGACGCCTGAAGTCCTCCACGTTCAGCACTGGTCAGGGATTTGGCCTGCGTGCTGTTGTGGGTGAAGCATCTGGTTATGCCCATTCTGACGACATTTCCGAGGCTGCTTTGAAACGCGCTGCTGATGCGGTTGCTTCAGTCCAGAGCGGTCATTCCGGTACCTATGCAGCACCGCCAGCTCGTACCAATCAGAAGCTCTACACGGATGAAAACCCGATTGGCAGCCCAAGTTTTGCTGAAAAAGTACAGCTTTTGCAGGAAATTGACGCGTATGCCCGTGCGAAAGACCCGCGCGTACAGCAGGTAACTGTTTCGCTGGCAGGCAGCTGGAAGACAGTGGACATCCTGCGAGCTGATGGTCACCGTATTCGCGATGTACGTCCTCTTGTGCGCCTCAACGTTTCCATTGTGGCTGGTGACGGCGACAAGCAGGAGACCGGCTCTTTTGGCTCTGGTGGCCGCGAAGGGTTTGGTGAGTTTGTTGCTGAGACAAGCTGGCAGCATGCTGTTGAAGAAGCTCTGCGTCAGGCGCTGGTCAATCTGGAGGCAATCCCAGCTCCTGCTGGTACGTTTGACGTGGTGCTTGGCAACGGCTGGCCGGGCATTTTGCTGCACGAAGCAGTGGGGCATGGCCTTGAAGGTGACTTCAACCGCAAGAAAACATCGGCGTTTGCAGGCTTGATGGGACAGCAGGTTGCCGCAAAAGGCGTGACCATTGTTGATGACGGCACCATCTCCAAGCGTCGCGGCTCTCTCTCTGTTGATGATGAAGGTACGCCGACTGGCCGAACCACGCTCATTGAGGATGGTGTTCTTGTTGGATACATGCAGGACCGTCAGAACGCACGCCTGATGGGTGTTGAGCCAACTGGTAATGGTCGCCGTGAATCCTTCTCACATCAGCCCCTGCCACGCATGACCAATACCATCATGGAGAATGGTGATCAGGATCCAAAAGAGATCATCGAAAGCCTGGAAGACGGCATTTATGCAGTTTCCTTTGGTGGTGGTCAGGTTGATATCACCTCTGGCAAATTCGTGTTCTCCTGTACTGAAGCCTACCGTGTCCAGAACGGAAAGATTGGTGCTCCAGTGAAAGGCGCGATGTTGATCGGGAACGGTCCAGATGCGCTCAAACGGGTGTCCATGATTGGCAACGACATGAAGCTGGATCCAGGTATCGGAACTTGCGGCAAGGCCGGTCAAGGCGTGCCAGTGGGTGTTGGACAGCCAACCATGCGCATCAACGAGATGACGATTGGTGGCACTGCGACCTGATTGGTTCAGACAGGTTCTATGAGTTTGAAAGGGGCAGAGATGCCCCTTTTTCTTTGTGGGAACACTTCTAATCCCGCAGGGGAATTGCAGGCACTTTATCAGCGCGAATGCGATTGGTTCTCCAGTTCATCACGTGACGGATGCCGTTTTCATAAAGCACCTTCACCATTGGCGAGAACGCCTGCATGTGTTCAGTGTAGAAATCATCCGGGCTGTTATAGATTCCAAAGTCATTGTTAATGCCGGTTTTCTGGATGTAAGTGTCCTGCCCCCGCCAATTGACCTGAGGCGCGCTGAGGCAGTTGGTGCCAACGCCGTAGCCACAAAGGGATTGTCTGCTTGGGGCAAACTTCTGCTGAAGAGCAGAGAGAAACGCATCATCCAGAATAAAGCCCTCCAGGTTAATCCAGCGGTCCTCAAGATAGATCTCCACCCAGGAATGCAAAATGTTGTCCGGGGCGATCTGGTAGGCCAGTTCGGGCACTACTCCGCGCTGTAGTTCTTTATGGATCGTGAAGCCGTGCAAACGACAGGGAACTCCAACGGCTCTCATCAGCGCCATGAGGAGTGTGCCTTTGGTGTTGCATTGCCCTATTCCATCAGCCAGCACCTGACTTGCCGGAATATTGTCTGCTTTGTTGTAACCAAACAGGATTTCATTGCGGACGAAATCGTGGACTGCTCCAGCACGATCAAAGGGAGATAGATCCTTCCATTTCCTTTGATCAACGAGCTGCCGGATTGTTGGCGCACTAAAGTTGAGTAGTGGGGTTTCCTTGAGCAGGATGTTTAAGTGAGTGTTTGGTTTGTCTAGCATTTTGCGCCTCCAATCGAGAATAAGGCGACTGTAAAGGCTCTAGTCACTGTAGGTTCAAGGTCTAAATTGCATCTATTTACGCTACAACCTGAGAGCTCAAACTGGCACTTCGTTAAGGGTGCTGAAGATTTACCTCAGCTTGTCTGTATTGCATTCAAACCGAATTTACGCTGGGTCTGTAGCTTCTTTCAAAAATAATAATGAGCCGCACCCTTTCATGATCACACTCCACCAACTGGATTTTGTGACAGACATCATGCTGTTTCTAAGCATGGCGATTCTGGTGGTGCCGTTTGCCAAGTTGATCCGGGTTGGAACCATCGTCGGCTATTTGATAGCGGGCGTTATTTTAGGGCCATGGGGGATTGGGCAGTATCTTGGCAGTCCCTTTAGCGCTCCTGATGAGTTGCGGCCCATTGGTGAGCTTGGCGTGGTCATGCTGCTGTTTCTGATTGGGCTTGAGCTGAATCCTGGTCGCCTATGGTCTTTGCGTAAGGAGATTTTTGGCTCAGGGTCAGCTCAAGTAGGATTTTCCGCGCTTTTAATTGGGCTTGCTATCTATTTTGGAGGACTGACCTGGCAAAAATCTCTCATTATTGGCCTTTCACTCGCGCTTTCATCAACGGCTCTTTCCTTGCGTATTTTGCAAGACCGCGGTGATCGCACGACGCCGATGGGGCAAACATCTATCGCAATCTTGCTGTTTCAGGACATGATGATTGTTCCCATTCTCGCGCTGATGGCAATTGTGGCGCCTGTTCCTATCGATACGGGCCAACGGCCAGGTTGGGAGACGGCGCTGATTATGGCTTCGACCGTGCTGTTGCTGGTTGCTGTTGGCCGCTATCTGCTCACCCCATTGTTTCGGCTGTTTGCCCGTATTGGTGCTCGCGAGATGATGACAGCCTCTGCATTGCTCACAGTGCTTGGCGCAGCAACGCTGATGAAAGCGGTAGGTCTTTCGAGTGCATTGGGCGCGTTTATTGCGGGTGTGATGCTGGCAGAAAGTTCTTTCCGGCATGAGCTTGAGGCTGATCTGGAGCCTTTTCGCGGTTTGTTGCTCGGGTTCTTCTTCATCACGGTCGGCATGTCCATCGACCTGAACTTTGTCTATCAGAACTGGGTGGTGGTGCTTGCCTGCAGTTTTGGTTTGATGGTCGTGAAGTGTCTGAGCATTTTTTCTGTCACCCGCCTGTCTGGTCACACGCCAGAAAACAGTTTGCAGATTGGTGGTTTGCTGGCTCAGGCTGGAGAGTTTGGATTTGTCATCTTCTCAGCATCCGTCGCCGTTGACTTGCTGAACCCGCATCAGAGCAGCCTGCTCTCCGCAATCATCTCTTTCACCATGGCGTTTACTCTGCTGAGCGTTTGGCTCTCGCAATGGTTTGGCGTGAAGCTGAGGCCTGAGCCCGTGAAACCGGATATACCCAATACAGAGGGAGGCCGCACCAATGTGCTGGTGATAGGATTTGGGCGTTTTGGGCAGCTTGCCTCTCAGATGCTGATTGCGCAGGGATCAACTGTGACGGTTCTGGATACAGACGCACAGCATATCCGGGAGGCCTCCCGGTTTGGTTACCGGATTTACTACGGAGATGGTCGACGACTGAATGTTTTGCGGGCAGCAGGGGCGGAAAATGCCAGTGTGATTGCGGTTTGTACCGAACGGGCCGAAACAACGAGCCAGATTGTGCGCATGACGAAAACACAGTTCCCACTCGCCAAAATCTTCGCCCGCGCCCACGATCGTCGTCACGCTATTCAACTTGTGACAGCGGGCGCAGACTATCAGCTGCGTGAGACCCTGGAGTCGGCATTACAGTTCGGGCGGGAAATACTGGAGGAGTTGGGTGAGGATGAAGACCGCACCTATGAAATTCTTGCGGATGTGCGGCGCAGAGATGCTGAGCTTTTGGCGTTGCAGCAGGTGGGTGGGCTGTATGCGGGTTACAAGCAATTCAAGCTGCCCAATGTGCCAGTAAAACCTTTGATCAAACCGAAATCAGAATCAACTGCCCTGAACGAACCAGCACGCCGCCTTGCGGAGGCCGAAAAGAAGGCAGAGAAGGAACAATCAGAGAATTCTGAAAAAACTTCACCACACAAGCCATCTTCAGACTAGCTTTATACGGAAAACTACATTTTCTCTTAGATAGAATTAAGGTATTCCCCTCAAAATCGACTGAAATCAGAAATGTCTGTTTTAATAGTTTGAATTCCGCTTTTTAGGATGCCAATGGCAGAAGCTCACGTCCCCCCGTTCTTTATCGAAACCATTGTGGTTCTTTCCGCTGCAGTTATCGCTGTGCCCATCACCAAACGGCTTGGCCTTGGTGCTGTGGTCGGCTTCCTCGCAGCAGGAATGGCGATTGGCCCCTATGGCATCGGCTTCTTCAATGAGCCTGAGCGTATACTGGGCTTCGCGGAGCTTGGGGTCGTTCTGCTGTTGTTTGTGATCGGGCTGGAACTGGAGCCTGCCCGATTATGGACCATGCGGCGAGACATATTCGGGCTTGGGACAGCGCAGGTTGTAATCTCGGGTTTGATACTGACTTTAGGCGCTATGGTGTTTGGCCTGTCCTGGCAGGTTGCCCTGATCGCCGGGCTTGGTCTTGCTTTGTCATCCACGGCCTTTGCCTTGCAAATGCTGCAGGAGCGCGGACACCTGAGCACCAAGTATGGCCAACGGGCCTTCGGCATCTTGCTGCTGCAGGACATGGCTATTGTGCCTCTGCTTGCCATGGTCAGCATTCTGGCCCCTGCTGAAGCGGATGTGGAAGAAGCTTCCATTGCCATGCAGGTGATCACGGTTGTCGCAGCTGTTGGCTTTGTGATCTTTGCGGGCCGCTTCCTACTTTCTCCCCTCTTCAAGCTTTTAACGGCTTCTGGCGCTCGTGAGTTGATGATTGCTGCAGCACTGCTGGTTGCTCTGGGCAGTGCAGGTTTGATGAGCCTTGTTGGCCTCTCCATGGCATTGGGGGCTTTTCTCTCTGGTGTGATGCTGGCAGAATCTAGTTACCGACATACGCTGGAAGCAGATATTGAGCCTTTCCGTACTATGCTCATGGGTCTGTTCTTCATGACTGTGGGGATGGCGCTCGAACTTGATCTGATTGTCGCGAACTGGCAGCATGTCGTTTCAGCGGTCGTGTTGCTGATGCTCACCAAGGGTGTTCTGCTCTGGGGCCTGTCGCGTTTGTTTGGCTCTTCCAACTCTGATGCTCTGCGCGTGGCAGTCACTCTGCCACAAGGCGGGGAGTTTGCCTTTGTGCTGTTTTCAACGGCGACTGCCGCGGCAATCTTGCCAGAGGAATCTGCGAATATCCTCAGCGCTATTGTTATTTTGACGATGCTGCTCACACCACTTGGTGCGGTAGGTCTGGATTTTGTTGCGGAGCGGATGAAGAAGCATGGCGACACGACCAATAAAATCGAGACCTTTGAGGATGCATGCCCGAGCGTATTGATTGTCGGATTTGGGCGGTTTGGTATGATGGTTGCGCAGATGCTGACTTCTGAAGGAATTTCCGTCACAGCTCTCGACAACAAGCCGGATCGGATCAACTATGCTCGCCAATATGGCTACAGGGTTTATTATGGGGATGCGACGCGGCCCGACGTGCTCAAGGCAGCTGGAGGCGAGAATGCAACCTTGATTGCTCTTTGCATTGAGGATGACCGCGTCATGAAGCAGGCAATTTTGCAGATCAGATCCGCGTTCCCCAATGCAGCCCTTTATTGCCGTGCCACGGACCGGGCTCATGCACTTGATCTCACCCGTCTGGGCGTTGACTATCAGATCCGTGAGACTTTTGAGTCCAGCCTGACTTTTGGTCGGAAAGCGCTTGAGTTTCTTGGTTTGCCGGCAGACCGTATTGACGAAGTTGAAGATGATGTTCGCAAACGAGATGATGAACGCCTGACAATGCAGCTTGCCGGTGGTGATCTTGCTGGCTCAGACAAGTTGCACCAGCGCACGCCACGTGATGAAAGCAAAACAGAAAAACCTGACTGATTAAATCAGGTTATCAGAGCACTGCTCTTGACGCTGGTTGATTTGAAGCACATTTATTGCGTGGGCGTGGTGTGCGCTCATTTCAACATTTCGTGATCTGCGGCACTGCTTTCTCGCAGAGACCACATTAATCCCTATGGTTCGATATGGCTGGTGAGTACTCAATCGGTGATCTTGCGAAGAAGGCTGGCGTTAAAGTCCAGACCATTCGTTTTTATGAGCAAAAAAAGCTGCTTCCGGAACCTCCGCGCACTGAGGGCGGTCAGCGTCGTTATGGCGAAGACCACCTGAACCGACTTTCTTTCATCCGTCATGGCCGTGATCTCGGTTTCTCTTTGGAAATGATCGAGAGCCTTATGCTGCTTAAGGAACATCCGGAGGATGACTGCGAGGGCGCAGACGAGATTGCACGGGCTCACCTGACTGAGGTGGAAGACAAAATTATTCGTCTCCAAAGCCTACAAACCGAGCTGAAGAAGATGCTGAAACACTGTTCCAGCGGAAAGATACACGATTGCAGGGTCATTGAGGCCCTCTCCTGCGATTGCTATCAGCATCGCCAAAAGTGAGTTTTTATGTCCAGACCAACTTCATCCGGCACACGGGATGCAAAATTCACCTATGGCTCGACTATGCGCCATGTGCTGGTGATGACATCCACCGGCTCAGTCGGATTGATTGCTATTTTCCTCGTTGATTTTGCAAACCTTTTTTACATTGCACAGTTGGGTATTGAAGAACTTGCGGCGGCAATTGGCTATGCCGGAACCATCATGTTTTTCAACTCTGCCATTGGCATTGGACTTTCCATTGCCGCCAGTGCTTCAGTTGCCCGGCGTATCGGGCAAGGTGATGTGAAAGGCGCACACCGCCTTGTGAGCATGTCGCTTATAATATCAACATTGATATCACTCGCTGTCGTGGCTGGTAGTCTGGCGTTTCTGGATGATCTGGCGATGTTGCTCGGGGCGTCTGGGCGTACACTCGATTTTACGCTGCTCTTCCTTTACATCGTCGTGCCTTCCATGCCGTTCCTCGTTGGTGCAATGGTGCTTTCTGCGCTGTTGAGATCCGTGGGTGATGCACGTGGTGCGATGTTTGTGACTTTGTCCAGCGGCTTTGTGACAGCCATTTTAGATCCGATCCTCATTTTCGGGTTTGATATGGGCATCACTGGTGCTGCAATCGCTTCTGTTGTTTCTCGCCTGGTGATGGTTGGTGTTGGCCTTTATATCCTGATCATCAAGCACAACATGCTCGGCAAGCCTGAGATTTCTAAGACTGTCAGCGATACCGTCGATCTGTTCAAAGTGGCGACACCAGCCATGTTGACCAACATCGCAACACCAGCAGGCAATGCCTGGATTATTGCGGAAATGGCTCAGTTTGGTGATGGAGCAGTCGCAGGCTTTGCGATTGTTGGTCGGATTATTCCTGTTGCTTTCGGTGCGCTGTTCGCTCTTTCCGGTGCAGTTGGTCCCATTATTGGCCAGAATTTTGGAGCCATGGAATTCGACCGGCTTAGCAAGGTTGTGAAGGATTCTCTTTTGTTGATCGTGGTTTACACGCTGTCAGCCTGGGGTTTGCTGTTTGTGTTGCAGGGGCCATTGGTGCAGTTCTTCAATGCTGAGGGTGACAGCGCTTCACTGGTCTTCTTCTTCTGCACTTTTGCAGCAGCTGGTTTCCTGTTCAATGCTGCTTTGTTTGTCACCAATGCTGTGTTCAACAATCTGGGCTTCCCAATCTACTCCATGCTGTTTAACTGGGGCAGAGCAACTCTTGGGACTATCCCGTTCACCATTGCCGGTGCTTACTTCTATCAGGCAAACGGTGTTCTGGCAGGGCAAGCCATTGGCGGCGTTGTTTTCGCCTTTCTGGCCCAATATGTTTGCTGGCGCACGATTGAGAAAATCCGCAAGGAAAAACTGGCAACTGCATAAATGCTGCCAGATTTATTTGCATAAGATGCATGTTCTTACCGCTGGCCTTTTTAAGGTTTGAGCGGTAAGAAAGGAAAAACACAACAACTCTGGATGCTGAAATAATGAACCGTTTTGAACAGCCACGCGTTCCAACAGAAGCACGTATCCAATATCTGGATGGTGATTATCAGGTGAAAGCACCCGGTAACTTTGTGAAGTGTGCGATCACTGGAAAAACGATCATGCTTGAAGAACTCAAGTACTGGAGTGTATCTCGTCAGGAAGCGTACATTGATGCAGATGCTGCCCTTAAAGCCTATGAAAGCAATGGCCTACAAGCCTAAGGCTTTTCGCAGTCCAACACAGGTTTCAGGCGCTCGATGAGGGCGTCTGGTTCAGCGATTTTCATCTCCACTTCCAGCACACTTGCCACGCTTGCAAGCCGCGCAATAGATTGCTCTTCGCGGCCATCCAAACGCACGTAATCTTTTGTGGTCGTAATTGGCAGCAAGTCCTGCGTTTCAGCTTCACGCAGTATCAGGCGCGCGTCGTCTTTCGTGAAGTAATGATGATCCGGGAAGGACATGGTCTCAACGACATCAGCTCCGGCCTCCCGCAAGCTGGAATATAGCTTTTCAGGACGACCAATTCCCGCGAATGCAAGCACGCGTTCCCCGTCTAAGGCATCTGCGGACACAGGACGGATTGCAGCGTGCATCAAATCGATCCCAGCCTGGCGTGCCGTCTTTTGCTGATCGATACTCGCATCGCCCTCACCCACAACCATCAGCAGGCCAACCCGCTGCAGCTGTTTCTTGAACGGCATTCTCAATGGACCAGCCGGAATACATCTGGCATTGCCAATACCGGTCTTCGCATCCAGAAGAACGATGGAGAAGTCCTTATGCAAAGACGGGTTCTGGAATCCATCATCCATAATGATGACAGATATATCCTGCTCTTCCAGAAGCTTGGCACCGGCTGTGCGATCAGCAGAGATCACAGTTGGGCCGCGGCGTGCCAATAGCATCGCTTCATCGCCGACTTCTGCGGCGGCATATTTTGACGGCTCTACGAGCAGCGGTCCTTTAATCGAACCTCCGTAGCCACGCAGAAGAAAGCCGGGTTTGTGGCCAGCCTCTTTCAACAGAGCATTCAACGCCAGCGCAAATGGTGTTTTACCGGTACCGCCTGCTGTGAAGTTGCCAATGCAAATGACAGGTTGACGGGCTTTGTATCTGGGATTGTACCTGAAACGACGTGTCGCCATGTAGCCGTAGAGCGCACCAAAAGGGCTCAAGAGTTTGGCTTGCCAGGTTCCGTTTTTCGTCCACCAAAAGTCAGGAGCGTTCATCGTCTACTCCTTCCCTGCTGCTGATTGCTTCACAGGCAGATATTGCTGCAGCTCAAGCTGGGTCGCTGCCAGAGCGCCCCGTCCAGATTCGACCAGCGCTTTTGCTGTGTCAGCGCGCTTTTGAACTTCCGCAGGGTTGTGAAGCAGGTTTTCGATCTGATCGGCCAACTCACTGGTGTTGTGTACCAGAAGAACGCCTTCTTCCTTTGAGAATTGGCGATAGATCCATGCGAAATTTTGAGTATGCACACCAGATAGGATGGCGCAGCCTACTTGAGCCGGTTCAAGGAGGTTATGCCCACCGATTGGCCTCAGCGAGCCGCCCATAAACACAATCGGCGCAACACGATAGAACAAGCCAAGCTCGCCGAGCGTGTCAGCTATATAGATATCGGTCGCATTGGTAATAGCTTCGCCCCGTGAGCGCTGAGTGCACACAAGGCCCATCTGCTCCAGCTCTTCGCGGATTTCCTGTGCCCGGACCGGATGCCTTGGAACGATAATCGTCAGCAAGCGATCAAACTTGTGCTTGAGCTCTTGATGAGCCTTGGCAACTTCAACTTCTTCTTCTGGGTGCGTGCTGGCTGCAAGCCATCGTGGGCGACCTTCGAGCTGATCTTTGAAGTCAGCGAGTTCTACCGGATCGCACTCAGGAACATTGCCGTCAAACTTGATATTGCCCGTAGGTCTGACGCGGATTGCTCCCAGTTGCTTGAACCGGGCCGCATCATCATCTGACTGGGCGAGCACGCAATCGACGGTTCCAAAGACTGAATGGGCAAAGGAGGGAACACGGTTCCAATTTGAGAAGGAGCCTTCTGACATGCGTCCATTGACGATGATCAGTGGGATTTGCCGCTTTTCCAACTCATGGAATGTTGCCGGCCAGATTTCTGATTCAACTGTGATTGCCAGACAAGGTGACCAGTGGTTCAGAAATCTCTTGATGTTGCCGCGCGTATCATAAGGAACAAACTGATGGATCACGCCTTCAGGCGCTGAGGCTTCAACCACCTGCGCAGATGTCAGTGTCGCTGTTGTCAGCAAAACTTTGGAACCACCGTCAACGACTTGCTTTGCAAGTGGCAGGACGGCGTTGGCCTCCCCTACACTTGCTGCGTGGATCCAGATCAGGTTTCCAGATGGCCGCTCTTTCGAGGCGACACCAAACCGTTCCCCTTTGCGGTTCTGATCTTCTTTGCCCTGGCGGGCGCGCAATTTATACAAGCCAACAAGGAGCGGCGCGGCCAGACGGCCAAGACCTTGATAGACTCTGAAGATCACTGAACTCATGGGACCCAGTTCTGCCAGTGTTTGTTATTTGCCTGATTTGGCGATTGCATAAGCTTTGTCAGTTATTTCGTTCATGCTGTTTTCCAGACGCTGACGAATTTCCTCGACCTGTTCATCGCTTGCATCAGCCGGCACCGGAATAGGTTTACCAAAGCATAACCCAATATGGCTGAACGGCAAATTGATGGATGCCTTATCCCAAGTATCAAGGTCATAATGACGGCTGGTTGCCATTGCTACGGGCAGGATTGGCCGACCGGAGTGCTTGGCCAGCTGTACGATGCCTTTGCCTGCCTTACGCGCAGGACCTTTGGGTACGTCCGCTGTCATGGAGACTGTGGCGCCTGCTTTGAGCACGCGCACAGCTTCAATAAAGCCGCGCATGCCTCCACGTTTTTTGATTTGACTGGAGCGCTGCGCACCAGCGGCCCGGATTGTACCGAGTCCCAGTTTTGATGCGCAAACCGCTTGCATTTCGCCGTCAGCACTGCGAGAAATCATAACCCTGATATCCCAGTGCTTTGGACAAGCAAAGGGTAGCATGAAATGCTGACCGTGCCACATGGACGCGATGAATGGTGCACCCTCCTCATGTTCCTCATAAACCTCTGGAGGATCAATGGTGAGTTTACTGCTCTTGTAGACAAAGAGCAGATAATACGCCATGGCAGTGCCCGCTAGCTTCATGACAAGCGGGTGTTTGCCTAGTTTTTTCAACATTTCACAAGCCCATTTGAGTTCGGGCAGAATTCCCGGGAGGCGCAGTACTTACTTGGTTTCTGCGCCCGGATCAAGCAGACGGTGCATGTGTACAATAAAGTAACGCATCAATGCGTTATCAACGGTACCTTGCGCCTTTGCTTTCCACGCGACGTGTGCCTCAGCGTAGTTCGGGTAGATGCCTACAATGTCCAGATCCTTAAGATCTTTAAAGCGAACATTGCTGATATCTTCTAATTCACCACCAAACACGAGGTGAAGTAGCTGTTGGTTTTCTTCTTGAGCACTCATAGTGTTCGCTCACCTTCTTCACAGAGAGTCCGACCGGAAACCGATAAGGATTAATCCTCTACGGATATTCCCTGAAGCCTTTTAAACAATTTGGCAGAAGATGCTACTAGTCCGGGGTGATTTGTTCTAGTTTTATTGTAGTAGAGGGTCGATCCAGACAAGTCTACTAACTGGCCCCCAGCCTCACTGATGATTAAATCCGCTGCGGCAAGGTCCCAATCGCGCGCTCTTGCTCGCGCCAGACCTGCATCCAATTTCCCACAGGCAACCAGTGCAAAACGGTAGGCAAGTGAGCCCAGATAAGGACTGAACCGAATCTGCTCACTCTTTACGCCTTCTTTTTCAAGGAAGCTGACGGGGCCTGCGATGTAGGCGCCGGTGACGGACGGACGGTCTGAAACCGCAATCTTTTCCTGATTGAGATAGCTGCCTCCTCCCTCTACGGAGGTGTAAAGCTCATCACGCACCGGGCAAAAAATCACGCCAGCTGTTGGGCGACCATTTTTGACCACTGCCAGCGACAGGCACCACTCATCGCGCCCATTCAAAAACGCACGAGTTCCATCAATCGGGTCGATGATAAAAACTGTCTCATAGTCTTTTCGGACCAGATCGTCTTCAGTTTCTTCCGAGAGCCAGCCATAGTCAGGGCGTGCTTCGCGCAATTTAGATGCCAGAAACTGATCAACTTCGATGTCAGCGACAGATACAGGCGAGTCGCCTTCTTTGGTCCAGCTTTTTGGTGAATTCCCAAAATAAGAGAGGGCGATCTTGCCGCCCTCCAGAGCTGCTGAAACCAGCAGCTCCAAATCTTCCTGCACGCTATATTTGTTAGCTTCCGGCAATCGTCAGTCCTTCGATAACCACTGTTGGCGTGGCCACTGCATATCGTTCGTCCAGATCAGATGCCGGTGTCAGGTTCAGGAACATGTCCTTGAGGTTGCCTGCGATGGTGATTTCGCTCACTGGATAGGCGATTTCGCCATTTTCGACCCAGTAGCCTGAGGCTCCTCGGGAGTAGTCACCTGTTACACCGTTTGCACCGTGACCAATCAAATCCGTTACCAGCAAACCTTCGCCGATATCTCTTAAGATTTCTTCCGGTGTTTTCTCACCCGCCTGAAGCGTCAGATTGGTTGCGCTTGGAGAGGTGGAGGACCCGGAACGGCGTGCACGGCCATTTGAGGTCAGGCCAAGCTCACGCGCTGCGTATCCGTCAAGGAACCAATGGCCCAGAATACCATCTTCAATCATGTTGAGGTATTCAGCACCGGTGCCTTCCGCATCAAACGGAGCTGTGCCACCGCCGCGAGCCTTAAACGGGTCATCGGAGATGGTAATACCTTTCCCGAAGACCTGCTGGCCCATTTTATCTTTCAGGAAGCTGGTTCCACGGGCGATTGAGGCTCCGTTGATCGCGCCTGCAAAGTGACCAAGCAGGGAGCGCGCTGTGCGTGGTTCATAAACCACTGGCGCCTTGCGGGTTTCCAGCTGGCGTGGATTGAGGCGGCGCACGGTGCGCTCTGCTGCAATCCGGCCAACTTCTTCCGCAGACATCAGATCATCCCAATAGGTGCGGGAATCGAATTCGTAATCACGCTCCATGCCAGTGCCTTCACCAGCAATAGCTGTCATGGAGAAGCCAGAACGAGAACGCTGATAAGCACCAACAAATCCGTGGCTTGTGGCAAGTACGATGCCAGAGAGCCCCCAGCTTGCGCCAGCACCGCCTGATTTGGAAACGCCCTCAACTGCGAGAGCCGCAGCTTCTGCTTCGAGCGCGGTTCTGGTCAGTTCCTCGGCATTCACCTCACGTGGATCTATCAGGTCCAGCTGAGGGATGTCTTTCAGGAGACGCTCAGGTTCAGCAAGCCCAGCGTATGGATCTTCCGGCGTGACTTTCGCCATTTCAACGGCACGAGCTGCAAGCTCAGCGGGGTCGTCACTGGCATTGGAAGAAATGCTGGCAACCTGCTTGCCCACAAATACGCGGAGTGTCACGTCGTTACCTTCTGCGCGGTCGGTGTTTTCAACCTTGCCTTCGCGCACGGAAACAGACAATGACATGCCCGTAACTGCGATTGCGTCTGCTGCATCGGCGCCAGCTGCTTTTGCAGCTTCCACCAAGCTCACTGCCTGCTCTTCAAGCTTAGAATTGGCAATTGCGTCAGACATTCGCATGGACCTCCTGTTTTCTTGCTCTTCGTGTTTAGGGCGTGCCTGTCTTAAGAGCAAGCACACCTGCCAATAATCGCGGGGCTGTACGCAGAAATTGCAGCGGCTTGCTGGGCA
>NZ_LMCI01000002.1:115891-241728 GCF_001623145.1 Pseudovibrio sp. W64
TGGCTTTGCACATAAGTGAGCCCACTTAAAGATAGTTAGAATTTTAGCAAGTTCGGAAGAGGTTCGCTAAGCCTCTTTAAAATCAGAGTTTTTTAACCATTCGAGTTAAGGGCTTACGCAGATTCTACCCTGTAATTTTCCTCTAGTTTGAAAAGAAGATGAATTGAAACCTCCACACCTGTGGAGGGAGGGGCAGTTCCGTGATCAACTACAAATCGCAGTTTTTGGGCCTTGCGAGCAACGACAACCACATTAATCGTGTGAGTGTATCGCTGCCATTTCGCATGCAGGCGGACCTTCCTGATGATCTTCTTGAAACGCCGGGCGTTAACAGATCCGATATTCGCATTGATCCGGACAAGGTGCTTATTCGCCGTGAGATGGGTGGGCTTCCGCTCACCTTAACGGTTCCGCTTGGGTCTTACTCTGGTGTTGGAGCGAGAGCGACAGTCAGCGAGATCAGCGATGAGCTGGAGTATCAGGTCATTTTGCTGCATCGCGATCATGCTTTGAGCATTCCACTTTATACCAGCACAGATATGGAGCTGACAGCGGATTATTGGGAAGCCTGGTCAGATGTTTTGGCACTGCCGCTGCTCATGATCGACAGCGATGGCACCTCCAAGCTGGCGCGTCTTGGGCTTAACACATGCTCCAAAGGTGAGGCACTGCCACGCAGAAAGCTTCGAGCGTTGACTGGACGACGTCCGCGTTTTCTTGTTGGCCGCGAAACAGGCAAGCCAACACGGTTGCAGAAGATATTCGCCAGCTCCCGCCGTTTCACATCTCTGCGGCGCTGAAACTCTTAAAGGTAATAGGCAGCAAGGCCGTCCAGCACCAATCCGATAAACAAGATCAAGCCGAAGGTTGAGTTGGACTTGAAGAGCTGAAGGCACTGGTCGCCATCATCTATGTCCAACACGCGGATCTGGTTCAGCAAGTGAAATGCACCGAGCGCCAAACCGGCAAATGCAAGCGGGCCACTGCCTGCTGCAATGAAGGCTCCTGCAAACAGAACAACTGTTGCGCCATAAAGAATGACCAGAGCCTGACGGGTTTTTTCGCCAAACAATCGCGCTGTTGAGCGCACGCCGACCAAAGCGTCATCCTCTTTATCCTGATGGGCGTAAATGGTGTCGTAACCGATTGTCCAGAGGATACCCCCGCAATACAGCAGTACCGGTGCCAGTGACAGGCTGCCAAAGACAGCGGCCCACCCCATCAATGCGCCCCAGGAGAACGCCAGACCAAGCACGAACTGTGGCCAGTCGGTGATACGTTTCATGAATGGGTAGGCGGCAACAATTGCCAGAGAGGATATGCCCAGGACTATGGTGAAGGTGTTGAACTGCAGCAATACGACCAACCCGGCGAGCGCCTGCAACGCCATAAAGATTTTGGCTTGTTTGCTGGAGACCTGACCTGAGGGGATTGGACGAGAGCGTGTGCGCTCGACTTTATCGTCAATATCTTTATCGACAATGTCGTTGTAGGTGCATCCTGCCCCACGCATTGCCACTGCACCGATAAACATCAGCACTGCGTACCAGATGTTTGGAATGGCAGCTCCTGCCGCATTGGATGCGAGGGCTAATGACCACAAACACGGCCACATAAGCAGGTACCAGCCGATTGGCCGCTCCCACCTGGCAAGGCGAGCAAAGGGGCGAAGGCCTGGCGGCAAGCGCGTATCAACCCAATGACGCTTTACTGCATCTGCAACTGGACCAGTGTCTTTGGTATTGAACATTGCCACCTCACCGTCATGTCTGGAGCTTATCTGCGCTTGTTTCCCTTCACGCAGCAAGTTCCAAGTTCGCTTTAAAAGCTGAGAGGAAATTCCTCTTCGTAGTGAATTGTCTTTTCCAACAGATCAACACTTTGCGTCAAGAAGCCAAATTCCTCGAAGAACTGTTTTCTGGTCTTTCGCTCCGGTCTCTTCAGCGAAACTTCCATCTTAACGACCGACTTTTGTGCCAGATCATCCTCCAGTGCCTGCAGCACAGGCGGTAACAGCCGCTCAATCCCTTCCATTGGAGCGAGTGCCACCTGCTCTATGAACCCGACTTTGCCACCAGCCCGGATACTGTACCGGTAGCTTACAAGCACAAACCCAAGGCTTTTTCCCGAGCTTCTGATCAACCATGCCTGCCCTGCACTTGGGTCAACCAACAACCTGCGGGCAGTTTCTTCCAGTGAACGAACCGGCTCTGAAAGGGTGTCTTGCTCTCCCCATTTTGCCAGCAGCTCGAAGAATTCATTCATAAACAGTGGTGTAACCAGCAACAGTTCGACTGATGGACGGGGCATTTTGGTCTCTCCAGAGCTGTTGTTCGTTTACTGTGAGCCATACTCATGCTACAGGCTGCATCACATCCTAGACGCACAACTGGGGAACCTGTTCCCTTCTTATTTTCAGGGTCTACTTCAATGAATATTCTGCTGATCGGTTCTGGCGGGCGTGAACATGCGCTGGCATGGTCTCTGGCGAAATCTCCGGTGCTAAACGAGCTGTTTGTTGCCCCGGGCAATGCAGGCATCGAGCAATTTGCCAAGTGTATTGCACTGGACCCGACTGATCATCGCAGTGTTATCGAGTTCTGCCGCCTCCACGACATCAATTTTGTTGTAATTGGCCCGGAAGCTCCACTGGTTGATGGCCTGTCTGACAGTCTTACCCATGCTGGCCTTCGTGTATTTGGTCCATCTTCTGCTGCTGCGCAGCTGGAAGGGTCCAAAGGCTTCACCAAGGACATGTGCTCCCGCGCAAATGTGCCAACCGCTGCGTATGGCCGGTTTGACAATGCCGAGGCTGCCAAGTCCTACATTCGTGAGCAAGGCGCTCCGATCGTGGTGAAAGCAGATGGCCTTGCTGCAGGTAAGGGCGTCATCATGGCCATGAACGAGCAGGAAGCACTCGATGCAATCGACAGCTGCTTTGACGGTGCCTTCGGTGCTGCTGGCGCGGAAGTGGTTGTTGAAGAATTCCTTGAAGGCGAAGAAGCCAGCTTCTTTGTTCTCTCAGACGGTAAGAATGCTCTCCCGCTGGCGACAGCACAGGATCACAAACGAGCATTCGATGGTGATGAAGGCCCGAATACTGGCGGTATGGGTGCCTACTCCCCTGCACCAGTGATGACCGAGGAGATGATGGACCGGGTGATGAGAGAGATCATCCACCCAACCATTGCAGACATGAAAGCGCAGGGTTGCCCGTTCAAAGGCGTGCTTTATGCGGGTTTGATGATCACCAAGGACGGTCCGAAGCTGATTGAGTATAACGTGCGCTTTGGCGATCCGGAATGTCAGGTTCTGATGATGCGCCTGAAGACCGATCTGCTGCCGATTCTGCTTGGCTGCGCTGAAGGGACATTGGATCTGGTGGATGCGGAATGGCACACAGATCCTGCGATCACTGTTGTGATGGCGACCAATGGCTATCCGGGTTCCTATGAGAAGTTGAGCGAGATTAAAGGTCTGGTAGAAGCTGCAGCTGATCCAGACGTAGAGATTTTCCATGCCGGCACCGTGGTTGCTGATGAGAAACTGCTGTCCAATGGTGGCCGTGTTCTGAACATCACAGCGCGGGCGGCGACTGTTTCTCAAGCGCGTGAAAAAGCATATGCGGCTGTTGAGAAGATCGACTGGCCGGGCGGGTTCTACCGCAAAGATATCGGCTGGCGCGCAGTTGAGCGTGAGCAGCAGGACTGATCTGCTCTTTTGCAGGACTAGACATATTTACAAAGGGCGGCTTTTCGAGCCGCTCTTTTTTTGTGCCGACTGAATACAATTGCCAAAAAAAATCCTCCGAAGCGAACTTCGGAGGAGTTATATTTATCTACACTTTCAGTCGGACAACGACAGCCTGTGCCCAACCAACAGATCAAATTGATAAACTACCACAAACAACTGCACGAGGCGAAAAGTTGCCATGCAGGAGCTAAAGTGCAACCTCTAGCAATTTTGATTATGCATAAATGCACAACTCATAACAATGGGGGATTTTCCCTGATGCCTTAAAGTTGCAAAGGTCTAGGGCGAAAGCAACTGAAAGGTCATAGCACGAGCAACGGCATGCGTCCGGTTCGTTACTCGCAGCTTTTTGCAGGCCCGTTTGATGTGATGTTCTACGGTTTTCTCTGAGAGATTCAGGATGTGGGCGATCTCTTTATTTGCCCTCCCTGCCGTCAACCACAGCAGACATTCATGCTCTCTCGGCGTGAACCCGAAGAACTCACTCAGGGTTTCAGGTTCTTGCGCGTAGGTATGGAAAAGTTGCACCGCCCCTTTCAGGATCGGGTACTTTGCCGTCATCTGTGCATCAAAACCGAGCTGTGTCCGTTCACAGGAGGCAAAGCTCGCACCGCCGACTAAATGCTTGTTGGAGCAATCCACCGGGATGGTCACACCGAACTTCAGACCTGCTGAACGGACATCATGGAAGAAGCCTTCATCAATCTTTCCGGTTGGTCTGACGGTATAATCGGTCCAAAGCTGATCGGCTTTCTTGCCGCTGAGCAGATGATCCATACCAGGGTCTTTGAAGTAGTAATGATGGCTGTTGTAATGATCGACCCAATCATCTGCGTGATTGGACAGGCAAATCGGTTGCCGGTCTTCTACACGGCCTTCGATTTTGGGCACGATGATGTAGGCGCCTTTTTCAAAGCCCAGTCTTTCAGCAAAACTGGTAAGCTCTTCCCAGCGGCTTTGCAGGGACGAACAGTTCCATAGATCTTGAGAAAACTGCAGTAGATTTCGATCATAGCCTGCCGGATAACCCATGGAATAGTTCATCATTTACACCGCAAGATTGGAGCCTTGCTTCATATCAACCAGCCAAGTTGTGCGCTTAACTGCCACCAAATCAATTGATATGTTTGCCCCAGTGCCCATCTATTGTTTATCTATGTTCGTCATTCATGATTATCACGTTATTTCTCTCGGTTTTCAATTGGAAAGCAAGCGAGAGCACCTATATTTTTAATGAGAGTTATTAAAGGATCAGGCTTTCAATGAGTACTCCCAAGATTGGCCTTGCCCTTGGTGGCGGAGGCGCCCGTGGTCTCTCCCATATCCCGGTTTTGCAAGCTCTTGATGACATGGGCATCACACCTCATGCTATTACTGGTACATCCATCGGCGCTTTGATTGGTGCAGGATATGCAGGTGGCGTGAGTGGAGACGCGCTTGAGGCATATACTCTTGAAACACTTGGCGAGTGGAAGAAGGTGCTCAGCAAGCTGGTTGAGGTGAGCATGCCAAAACGCTTTGCAGACCTGCTTGGTGGTAAGTCCAGCATTGGTCAGTTTGATTCCAAACGTGTGCTGGAAGTCTTTGTGGGGGATGTGCTCAAAACCGACTTCTCTGAGCTTTCCATTCCATTTCAAGCCATTGCTGCGGATTACTACAAGGCAGAGGAAGTGCGTTTTTCCGAGGGTAATCTGGTGGATGCTGTCTCAGCCAGTATCGCCATTCCGTTTGTCTTCAGGCCTGTGCACCTAAACGACACGGTGCTCATTGATGGCGGCGTTGTTAACCCGCTGCCTTTTGATGTGCTGCCCAGCGATTGTGACATCGTGATTGCAGTGGATGTTGTGGGCACACCCAAACGAGATGAAAAACGCGAGTTTCCCAGTGCAACGGAAAGCGTGTTTGGTGCGACCCAGATCCTCATGCGGACCATTTCTCAGGAAAAATTGAAAATACGGGCACCTGATCTTTCGATCTTCCCAAACATTAAGCAATATCAAGTGCTTGATTTTTTAAAGGCGCGAGAAATATTGGAGGATAGCGCCGGGCTTCGTGATGAGGTAAAGGTTGAGCTTGACCAAAAGATCGAGAACTACCTAATCTCTTGATAAGAAGAATAGAAAGAAGTGGAGTCTGGGTTGTCTATTCTGGACCCTGAGTGGCAAATACCGATTGCTGAAAGCAGAAAACTTCCTCCAGAAGTCCCCATTGCGGTGACGTTGAATGGAGAAGGCTTTGCTGTGTTTATGGCCACGCCCAGAGATCTCGAAGACTTTGCCGTTGGCTTTGCTATCAGCGAGTCGATCGTCTCCTCCATCAATGATGTGCACTCGATCAACCTCAATGAGCACGGTGAGGAAGGCATCAGCGTCAATCTGGATATTGACGATGAGCTGTTCTTCACCGCTTTGAAGCGCAAGCGTCTGCTGACAGGAACGTCTGGCTGTGGCCTGTGCGGGCTTGATAGCATTCGTGCGGCCTTACGTGCCCTCACCCCGCTTGCCCAGCAGCCTGCTCCCAAAACCGAGAGTATTGGGGCCATGTTTGAAGCGATGCAATCCAAGCAAACGCTCAATGGCATTTATGGTGGCGGCTTGCATGCAGCTGCGGTGTGTTGTGGTGATAACATACTGGCAGTGCGCGAAGATATTGGCCGGCACAACGCCATGGACAAAGCTCTTGGGGCTGGCGTGCGCAGCGGTGAACCTGTTGATCTGGTCATCACAACGAGCCGGTGCAGCTCTGATCTGGTGCAAAAAGCCGTTAGCGCCCGCGTTGGAACACTTGCAGTCATGGCAACGCCCAGCGATTTGGCTGTCAAGTTAGCACAAGAGAATTGTTTAAATCTATTTAGTTGCAACCGTGGATACAGCTTCACACGCTACAGCTAGCGACTCATCAAGTTCGTGGGCGTTCTAAGAGCCTGAGGAGTCCGGCGTGTCCGACACTATTATTGCAAAGAAATCAACAGCTCCCGCTGGTGGCTGGGGTGCCGTGTGGAGCTGTGGTCAGGCTCTGTTGCAAAACACGTCGCTTACTTCAGGAATCCAGACAGTTTTAAAAACAAACCAGCCTGACGGTTTTATTGGCCCTGGCTGTGCATGGGTTGACCCTGAAAAGACCTCGTCCATCGAATTTTGTGAAAACGGCGTCAAATCTGTTGCTGCCGAGATGACGGATAAGAGGATCACAGACTCCTTTTTTCAGGAATACACGGTTTCTGAATTGCAGACCTTCTCCGACATTGACCTTGAGGATCAAGGCCGTCTGACATCTCCGCTGCGCTACAACAGAATAACTGACCGCTATAACGAAATCAGTTGGGCTGAGGCCTTCAAGGAAATTGGTGCAGAACTGCGGGGCATCAAAGACCCCAAAGAGGTCGTGTTTTACACCTCCGGACACGCAAGTAACGAAGCTGCCTTTCTCTATCAGCTGTTCGGGCGTGTTTATGGCTCCACCAACTTCCCGTCCAGCTCCAACATGTGCCATGAAGCCAGTGGTATTGCGCTTGAAGAAGCTATCGGCAGCGGGCTGGCCACGGTTCGTCTGGAAGACTTCTCCAAAGCTGATGCCATCTTTGTTTTTGGTCACAATCCAGGCTCGACTGACCCGCGGATGTTGCCGGTGCTACGCGCAGCCACGCAACGCGGCGCGCATGTGGTGTCCTTTAACCCGCTTAAAGAGCGCGGACTGGAACGCTACGCGGACCCCAAGAACCAACTGGAGATGATGCGGTTTGGTTCTGCACCTGTTGCGAGCCATTTCTTCACCCCGAAGCTGGGTGGTGACATGGCGGCGGTGCGCGGCATGGTGAAGACCATCCTGGCATGGGACTATGAGCGGATACTCACCCATAGCCATGTTGACCGGGTGTTTATTGAAGAGAACTGCAACGGGTTTGAGAGCTATGAAAAAGCGCTTGAACTGACGCCTTGGAAAGAGATTGAAGACCAGTCCGGCCTCTCCCGCGACGAAATTGAAAGAGCAGCTGCGATTTATGTGCAGGCAGATCGCCCGATCATTACGTGGGGTACAGGGATCAGCCAGCACAAACACTCTGTTGCAACAATCCGCGAGATGATGAACCTGCTTTTCATTCGCGGAAACGTTGGCAAGCCGGGGGCTGGTGCTTGCCCGATGCCGGGCCATGCGAACACGCAGGGTATTCGCCGTATGGGCATTACCTCTGACCCTTCAGAGGAGTTTCTGACCTCTTTGCAGCAAGCCTTTGAGTTTGAACCGCCGATGGATGCCGGTGTTGATGCTGTTGAGTCCATCAAGATGATGGATGAGGGTAAGCTGCGGGTCTTCATGAGCCTTGGAGGCAATTTTACCCGCTCTGCGCCGGACACAAACCTGACAGAGGAAGCCATACGCAAATGTCGCCTGACGGTGAGCATTGCAACCAAGCTGAACCGAAGTCATCTGATGACAGGCGCCCTCTCTTACATTCTGCCTAGTCTGGGCCGCACCGAGTATGATGACCAGCGTTCAGGTGAGCAGATGGTCACCGTGGAAGATTCACTCTCCAGAATCCACGGATCTGCTGGTGTAAACCCGCCAGCTTCTGATCTTTTGATGTCAGAACCTGCGATTATTGCCGGACTGGCCAGAGCGACCCTTGGCAACAAGGTGGTCAACTGGACGCATTACATAGAGAACTATGATCGCATTCGGGAAAAGATTGAGGAAGTGCTGCCCGAGTTTGCCGGGTTTAACGGCCAGGTGCGCACCCCGGGCGGATTTTATCTGAGTAATCCGATTGCCGACCGAAGATGGGCAACAAAGTCCGGCAAAGCTGAGTTTTCCGGCTACTCCCTTCCGCTTGCGACATCGGCACAGCAAACCGCCAGAGCGCCCAAGCTTACGTTCACCCTGCAGAGCCTTCGCTCCAACGATCAGTTCAACACCACCGTTTACACACTCAATGACCGTTACAGAGGTATCTCTGGCGGACGCAAGGTGGTGTTCATGAACCCAATCGACATGCGACGGGCGGGTGTTTCCAAGGGTGAAAAGGTTGATATCGGAACGGTGAGCGAAGACGGACGCAATCGGCGTGTCCTCGATTTTCAGGTGGTGCCCTACGACATGCCACAGGGCTGCATTGCCTCTTACTTCCCGGAGGTGAATGTCCTTATACCTGTTTACTCCGTAGGCGACCAGTCCGGCACCCCAACGAGCAAGGCTATTCCGGTGTCACTGTCGAAATCACGTCGTCGGGGGTGATTTTTCTGTTTTGACTGTCAGAGTTTGTTGAACTGCCTATCGTAGATGATGGCTTTGACAATCTGCGCATGCGTCTTTGTAATGGCGTTTTGCAGGAGGAATGAGCGCAATGTGCTCTTCACACCATTCCCCCTACAAGCTTGCTATTGCTTGAATAAGATAGGCAGTCGCAAGTTTTGAGGTGGAGATGCAATCTCCAAACTACTCAGTTCGGTTCCATTTTTGACCTGCGCAAATGAACATCACGCAGCCCGACACTTTTAGCTGGCTGCCAAGCATGTCCATTTTCCCGTTATAGGTCTTGCCATCAAAAACACGCCAGAATTTTCCATCACGATATTTACCACCCGGCTTAGGGGTCATATCCCAAAGAATTGTCTTGCCGATATTGCCGTCATTTACTGGTGTCCCATCTTCTTCGAAAAGCCGCAAAAGCGTTCCACATATCTTGTCGCCACATTGCTCGATTTTGACATGGCTGTATCGGCCTTCATCCAGCCCAGTTTCCCAAACGCCAACTGCCGGATCTGCCGCTAAAGCTATGCTTGACGACATGGTGAGCGCTATTACACTAGAGAGCATGAGAGTTTTCATGTGTGTATTCCCTTTCAAATTTTAGGTTTTAAAGTGCTGCTGATCGCGAACCTGCGCTTAGGCAAGGGACAACCCGAGTGGCCTGCCCAATCTTCGAGGTAACTATTTTTGGCTTGAAAATTTAAGCTTTGAGAGTTTCAAGAGGTCTCAGTCAGGCCAACTCTGGAGAGCAGCATTTTTCGGGCTCGACTTCCTGAGAGTGGCGGCAAGAAGTTGGTCGAGAACCGTCTGACTAACCCTTGCTCGAGCACGCTTTTGGGATTGGAGAAAGCCTTGAAACCAACCTTCCCTCCCTTGTACCGACCCATGCCACTGGTCCCGACGCCGCCAAAGCCCATGGTGTGCGAACCGGCATGGATGAGGAAGTCATTGACCGTCACGCCGCCAGCGCTTGTTTCAGATAAGATCCGATCAATGCTCGCACGATCATTGCCATGAATGTAGAGGGCCAGAGGTTTCTCTTTACTATTGATAATCGCAAGGGCATCCCCCAGTGTCCTGTAGCTAAGAACTGGTAAAATAGGGCCGAAGATCTCTTCCTTTGATAGCATCAGATCAGGCTTGGGGTTGGCCACAAGCGTTAGAGGAAATTTTCGACTCGTGAGATCAGGCAGAGCTTCTCCTTCAGGGATAATCTCACGAATACGAACACCGCTTTCCCGCGCCTCGTCAATGTAAGAGTTCAACCGCTTAAAAGATGCCTCTCCGACGACAGCGGTATACTGCGGATTTTCCAGTATTGTCGGATAGATAGAGTGGGCCTCTTCTTCCAACAAGTTCAGAAATGTTTCGAACTGAGCTTCGGGCACCAGTGCATAGTCTCCAGCTATGCAAACTTGCCCACCGTTCATAAGGCGCGTTTTTACTGTTTTGCGCGCGACAGAACGCAAATCAGCATCTTCCATAACCAGCACTGGAGATTTGCCACCAAGTTCCAAAAGGACTGGTGTCAGGTTCTTGGCTGCCGCTGCCATGATGTGACGAGCTGTTGTTGCCCCGCCGGTGAAGACCAGCTTATCCCACGGTAATGATGAGAAGAACTTTGCCAAGTCAACATCACCGGTAACGACAGCAATTTCAGAAGGATCAAAGTATTTTGCCATGAGCCTTGTCATCAAAGCTCCGGTTTCAGGCATGACTTCCGGGAAACGCATCATGACCGTGTTGCCAGCAGCAATGGCGTCGATAGCCGGGTCAAAGGCCAGTGTAATTGGTGCATTGAAGGGAGATATGACCCCAACCACGCCCAAAGGCTCATGGAGGATGTAGGAGCGTTGACCCAAGAGGCGCATGAACCCGTCTGATTGGCGTTCCGGTTTCATCCAAGCTTTCAAGCTTTTGCGAACGACTTTGACATTTTCAAGCGGTGAATAGACGTCCCCCATGAACGCCACATCAGGATCACGAGTACCGAAATCGGCCTGCAACGCCTGCACCATTGCCGGATAATTTTCGCGGAACAGAGACTCGATACGCCCCAACCGGTCCATTCGCGTTTCAAATGAAACTGACTTCGATGAGGCATAGTTTCTTTTTTGCAAGTCAAAGACCTGCTGAACCTGCTCAATTTTATTCATCGGTTGCACCTGACCCTCTTTAATTCCGCCGGAAGTCGTTCTTTATTGATTAGTAAAAGACTGATAGTCTCTTATATAAAAGACCAGCGGTTCTTTTCAAGTCAATTATTTTCTCCTGAAATGCCTAGATTGAGGAATGAAGGTATGTCTCAAACATTCAAACAGAAGTCTGATTGTGTGTTGTTTTCGGAAAACTGGTTGGAAGCCCCCCTGCGCACAGGAGCGGTATTGCCAAGCTCTTCGGAGTTAGCCAGAGCTATGGTCTTTGCCTCTGCCATCAAACCTGGTGCCCGGGTACTTGAAATTGGTCCCGGCACAGGCTGCGTCACGCGTGCGCTGTTGAATGCAGGTGTTGAAGAAAAAGATTTAACGCTGATTGAGTTGTCGAAATCATTTACTGAAGGGTTATCCAGGGACTTCCCAGCAGCTATTTTGTTGCAACAGGATGCTTACCAGACACTCAAAAATCTTTCTCATGGGAAGAAGCAATTTGACGCCGTTGTTTCAAGCCTGCCTCAATTTGTTTACCCGAAAGAAAAACGCGAACAGTTTCGTGATCATTGCCTTGAGGTTCTCAAACCAGGTGGACGATTAGTGCAGTTTACCTATTCAACAATCTCACCTATTCCAAAGCGAAAAGGTGTTCAGGCCATCAGGTCACGACGTGTCTGGAAAAATATCCCTCCTGCAGTCGTATGGGCCTATCAACCCACTTACGCTGCACCCTAAGCTACTTTTTTGAGTGATTGATGGGGTAAGAGCTACATCCCATCAAGGCTTAGGTTAGATTTGGCGATAAAGGCGAGCTATTCGGAGAAACCATGGACTTCAAGCGAGCACGCAAGGATGAGCAGAAAGCTGCTCGACGCGAAAACATCCTCAAAATGGCGAAGGAACTATGCTCTCAAAAGGGCGTGATGAATTGGTCGCTCAACGAACTCGGCAAACACGCAGCGGTAAACAAATCTAATCTTTATCGCTATTTTGGGAGCCGCGAAGAAATCCTTATGACCTTGATGCATGAGGAAATGTGCTTGTTTGTAGATAATTTTCAAAACAATGTTTCTCAACGAACCGTCTCGATTGAGGACCTTAGCAAAATTATAACTGATCAATATTGTGAGCAGCCTTTTTTGTGCGAGCTGCTTTGTATTTCCGCATCATTTTTGGAACACAACACCCATTTGGAAGCCATCAAAAAGATCAAGCTGCAAGGCTTAGTACTTTACGAAAGAGTTGCGACCAATATTGCAGAGGCAATGAATGGTAGTAGCAAGGAAGACGGCCAGAAAATTGCTTTCACATCCGCCCTGCTGGTTTCAGGTCTGTGGCCAATGGCCAGTCCATCAAATCCAATAAGAGAGCTTTCTCAGTTTGAAGGCCTTGAATGGCTCAACCTCTCATTTCGAGATGAGCTATTTGACGCGATCTACACATACATCATCGGACTACAAGCAAAGAAAAGCAGACTGTAGGAAAAACACCCAAAAGCGCGAGGAAGTCGCAGAAAGCGGCCACACTTTTGCGCACCTACAAACGCAACCAATATTGCATCCAGGCTAAGATACCCACGAGTTGGCTCAACTATCCAAAATCTTATGTGTTGGATAGCTCCACTGCTTTCATCTCAGATGTACGCAGGACCTTTCTCGTGCACAAGCGAATGTCATGAGCAGCAATGATGTACCCGAGAAGCTCCGTACTTCGGCCAAGCTTCGCAGAAGGCTTGGGCTGACCTTTCCTTAAAATCACATTGGCAAGAATTAAAAAGGACTTATCAGGGGTGAGCCAACCTCTCTGCTCGCAGATTAGATGCAAATTGAACTCCGTGCCAAAGCCGCATCCCCTCTTCCTTCCCAAGGGGAAAATACTTGGGACCGTGGCACTATCAAAGTTCTCGGGTCAAAAGAGGTGATGTTGACAATTGCCGTTATGTACATAAAGTATAGTTACTATATTTAAATCATAAAGGAGAAACTATGTCGTTTAATTCGCCGCAGAATACAGTCACGATCATGCGCAGGCTCGCACTGGCCTTTGTTGTCTCTTTGGCATTCACGAGTATTGTCTCGGCAGAACCGTTCCAAGAGGTGACTATTGGTGTCCCGGTGCCTTCTCTGGAAGAAGCAGAGGTGTGGTATGCCAAGTTTCTTGGTCCTGATACCGAAGTGATCAGACCAGTCCCCGGTATCGTGGAGTTCAAGGTTGCACCGGGTGTTTGGCTTCAGGTCTTCGAGGCAGATGACGCGCAATCAACTGGCGCCATCGTCCGTTTTCTGGTGGACGATATGGCAACTTCGCAACAAGCACGATCTGAAGTGAACATCGACACTGGTGAAGCAGTCGAAATACCAGAGGTCGTTACATATTCGGAGTTTGCCGATCCTTCTGGCAACGCTTTAGGGTTCTATGATCTGCCTTGATGGTGCAGCAAGTACGCTGGTGACGTTGGTACCGGCGTACTTTCCAGAGTTAAACCACTTTAGATTCCGTCGATTTCAGCAAAGTCTATGAGTTTGTGCATGTAGGGTAAGAGGTCCAGATTTTTGCTGGCCACCCAGTTGTCGTCGTAAAGAGTGTCCAGATAACGCTCTCCGCTGTCGCAGATGAGGGTGACGATGGAGCCTTCCTGATCGTTTTCCATCATCTCCTTGGCCAATGCGAGCGCACCATAAAGGTTTGTGCCTGTTGAGCCGCCGCATTTGCGCAGAATAACCCCTTCCAGCCATCTGATTGTCGCGATACTCGCTGCATCCGGGATGTCGATCATTCTGTCAATGACATCCGGCATGAAGGAGGGTTCTACTCGTGGTCTGCCGATCCCCTCAATCAGTGAGGGTTTGTTCCTGACAATGCTTTTGTCTCTGTTTCTGTAATATTCATGAAACACGGAGTTCTCGGGATCTACGACACAGAGTTGTGTTTTGGGGTAATCCTGTGTGTGCAGCCGGATGTATCGGCCAATGGTGGCTGTTGTCCCGCCTGTTCCGGCACTCATAACAATCCATTTGGGTGCGGGGAAGCGTTCCAGCTCCATTTGGGAGAACAGACTCTGGGCTATGTTGTTGTTGCCGCGCCAATCGGTTGCCCGCTCTGCATAGGTGAACTGGTCCACGTAATGGCCGCCCAGTCCTTTTGCCAATCGCGCCGCTTCCTTATAGATCTGATAGGGTTCCACCAGATGCACCTCACCGCCCAGCGCTTCGATTTCCCTTATCTTTCCCGTCGCCGTGGCTTTGGGAGCGATTGCGACGAAGGGGTTTCCGATCAGCCGTGCAAAATACGCTTCTGAGATCGCGGTTGAACCTGAGGAGGATTCTACGATTGGTGTCCCTTCCCTGATCCAGCCATTACAGATGCCGTATAAGAAGAGCGAGCGTGCCAGCCTGTGCTTGAGGCTTCCGCTTGGGTGGGTGCTTTCGTCTTTCAGGTAAAGATCAATCCCCGCCTTGGTGAGCTTGGGAATGCTCAGCTTGATGAGGTGTGTGTCAGCCGAGCGGTTGTAATCCGCCTCAATATTCTGGATCGCCTGCAGCGCCCATGCTCTGCTAGAGGGGTTTCTGTGGTTGGTATGGCTGTTGAACTCCAGCATGAAAACACCTGACTTGCCATTGCTTCAGCGCGCCCTGCTCGCAGCGTGCTTCTTTGAGACAAGTATAGCTGGCGCTTGGATCCCAGGATGCGCGGATCGCTGCTGTATAAAACAGAGAGTAAAGCCGCTGGTGAAAATGAGAGGGTTTTGAACGAGCAAGGCCCACCGGAGCGGGCCTTGCATGCTTTGCTCATAGCGAAGCGATATTTCCTCAGCTTGCCAGTGCCGGGATCATGCCTATAACGCCTTCAGCGAGCATGCCCATGGCGATTGCGGCGAGCACCATGCCCATGAGGCGGGTTACGACGCCCATACCTGACTCGCCGAGCTTGTTTGCAATGGGTTTTGAAACTGAGAACAAGAGACCGGTGAACAGCGCAAGCCCAACCGCTGCGATGGATAGATCAATCTTGGCCCAGATCCCAGAATGACGCTCAGCAGCAACAATGGCTGTTGCAATGGCGCCTGGTCCGGCAACGATTGGAATGGCAAGTGGGACGACGGCGATGTGGTTCTGCTCTGCTGCGGAGGCTGCTTCCTGCGGGGTTTGGCGGTGGCTGTTGTCACTGCGCAACATGGAGAGGGCGATCAGCAGGACAATCACGCCGCCAGCAGCGCGTAGTTCATGGACGGTTATGCCGAAGAACTTGAGAAGAATGCCACCCGTCCAGGTGACGGTGAGGAGCGTCAGGGCGATTGCACCTGCGCATGTCCACGCGATGCGCCGTGCGGTGGCGGCATCTCTGTCGGCGGTCATACCCGCGAAAACGCCCGTGTTTCCGATGGGGTTCATCATGGAGAAAAGCGCAGCAATGTAGGTGATCAGAGCCGTTTCAGTCATTATATGCTTTCTGTTGTTTGCTTTGCACGTAGGGGGATATTGAGCAAAGCATGCAACATACTGATCGCTGTAAAAGCATACAACTTAAAGGATTTTAATAGTCGCTGGATCTTGTAATCGAGGGAGGGTTAGCTGTGGCTGGCTTTGGAGGGCCAGTATTGGGCTCTGTATTGCGAGGGTGTCAGGCCGAAGTGTTTTTTGAAGATGTTGGTGAAGGATGAGGCGTTCTCATAGCCAATCTGGAAGGCGATGGTTGCGATGGATTGGTCTGTTGATCTGAGCAGGGTCAGAGCTTTGTCCAGACGCATCTCCAGCTGGAGTTGTTTTGGGGATTTACCGTAGGAGGCTTTGAGTTTCTTTTGCAGACTGCTGACTGAATACCCGCCCTCTTTCGCGATATCCGAAATCTTGTTGTGTGTGGGCAGCTGCTCTTTTACGCTTTGTAGTCGCTGTGTGATTGCGTTTTGGTCGATGAAATCTGTGGTCCGACCTGTTGCCAGTTCAAGGGCTGTGTTCAGGATGGAGGCAGCGCCGTTTGCGTCCACTTCAAACGTGTCCGTGAGCGAGGCGACGAAGTTGAGGTACTTCAGTGCGAGTGGTGAGAGTTCCTGATGGCTGTCGCTTGCGTGGCGGAAGAACTGAGAAATGGCCGCTCTGTCGCTGACGTCTATGATCAGGAAGCGGCTGCCGGATGTGGTTTCGCTGTCGTGCAGGGTTTCTGGCGCTATGAGGCCGACGGAACCGACTGTCAGTTGCTTGAAGTGGCCGCCAATTTCAATCTGCATTTCGCCCTGTAACGGAACAACAGCCTGCGCGAATGCGTGGTGGTGTCCGAGTTCCAGCCGGTCATATTCACGGATGACAGCTTGATAGGGCATGACTTCGTTCCAGATCTCCACTCTTGGTCCAAAAGCTTGTTTAAGAGGACTGCTTGCTCAGGGATACCGCGGTCTTTCGAAAATCTCAAAAATAAAATCTATTTCCTGTTTTGCCTAATTCTAATATGCAGGAAATGAGGCAGGATCTGGTCGGTTTCATTGGAACCTCCAGCGATGTGATGGCCTCAGTCTTCAAGCGGAATATTAAATGTTACAGAACCAATCAGCTGGCAAGGTCAGCGCTGCGACCTCGATCGGGAGTATCTCCATTGTTTTATGGGGCACGCTTGCTGTGCTGACCAAGCTGACCGGTGATCAGTTTCCGCCGTTTCAGCTGCTGGCCATGACATTTACGGTGGCGACACTCACACTCTCCGGCAAGCTGTTGACAGGAAAAGCTGATGTGCGTTCCGCCTTCAAGCTGCCTCTGTCCGGCTGGTTGCTCGGTGTTGGAGGCTTGTTTGGGTTCCATGCGCTGTACTTTGTTGCTTTGCAGAATGCGCCTGCTGTTGAAGCGGGACTGATTGCCTACATCTGGCCGCTGCTCATTGTGTTGTTCTCTGCCCTGTTGCCGGGAGAGACCATTACAAGATGGCATGTTGGCGGGGCTCTTGTTGCGCTTGCAGGCTATTGGGTATTGCTGGGCTGGGACAATTCTGCAGGCAATCTGCAGTGGGAGTACGTTGTTGGCTATGTGGCGGCGGCTGGCTGTGCGTTGATCTGGTCCAGCTATTCTGTTTTGAGCCGACTGATCAAGACCACCTCTTCCGATGCGGTGATCGGCTATTGTGCTTTAACTGCCGTGTTTGGCTGGCTCGCTCATTTCCTCTGGGAGACCACCGCTGTCCCTCAGGATCTTACACAAATCATCGCCGTGATTGGTTTGGGTCTGGGGCCCGTGGGCATCGCCTTTTACACGTGGGACTTTGGCGTGAAGCACGGCAACGTGCAGCTGCTCGGCGTCCTCGCCTATGGTGCGCCTTTGATCTCAACGCTTCTGCTGATCGTGTTTGGAGAAGGCACTCTTGCCGCTAATATCGTGATCGCAGCACTAGCAATTGCAGGCGGGTCCTTGATTGCAGCGAAGAGGCCGACTTAGGAGTTATCGTGAGGCAGAAGCCTCACTGATTTTTCATCTTGGCGAGGAACTCCGAAGCTTCCTGCTTCGCTTCGTTACGTTCCTGCAATGAAAGGTGTTGCTCAATTTTGTTCATATTTTGCACAGCCACATCGTCTCCACCAGATGCCGCAATTGAGAGCCAAACGTATGCCCGCATGAAGTCCTGTCGACCGCCCTCACCTCTAGCGTACATCGTGCCCAGATTATTTTGTGCCTTTTCGTTGCCCCACTTCGCCGCAAGAGACAATAGTATTTTTGCGACTGCCTCACTTTGAGGGACTCCATCTCCTTTTGAAAATAAGCTTCCCAAATTGAATAGTGCTTGGTCGTGACCCTGATTAGCGGCAAGAAGGTACCATCCAACTGCTTTAAAGTGGTCCTTAGGCACACCGTCGCCTGCATCATACAGTAGTCCAAGGTAATACTGTGCATCTACATATCCCTGATCTGCTGAGAGACGAAACAAGTTCATTGCTTCAGAATAGTCTGTTGGTACACCGTCGCCAGATAGATAGTTTAGTCCCAGAACAAACTGAGCATTTGCGTTGCCCTGTGCAACAGCAAGGCGCAACCATTTTAGTGCTTCAGTAAAACTTTGTTGTACCCCCTTGCCTCTGTGGTACATACTACCAAGTAAAAATTGGGCTTCTGGATGTCCGTTATCGGCGGCTCTGCGGTGCCACTTTGCTGCTTCGACAGAACTTTGCGGTACACCTTTCCCCTTGTAGTACATAATGCCTAGCCGTAGTTGAGCATCTGCATTTCCCTGATCTGCAGCTAGATGAAGCCACTTCAGCGCCTTAGCATAGTCCTTCTGCATTGCTCGGCCATCTACATACATCCAGCCAAGCCGTGCTTGAGCGTCTGGATGTCCGTTATCAGCCGCTCGGCGGTACCATTTTGCTGCTTCTACCTTATCTTCACGGACGCCCCTACCGTAATCGAACAGCAATCCAAGATCGTACTGTGCACGGGAATTGCCCTGCTCCGCTGCCTTGAGCCACCACTCTCTTGCAGCCTTCAAATCCTTCAAAGCACCTTGCCCTTGGTAGTACAAAAGTCCCAAGTTGTATTGCGCATAAGAGTTCCCGGAGATCGCTGCTAAACGATACCATTCAATAGCTCTCACGAAATTTTGTGAAACTCCATAGCCATATTCATACATTACCCCTAAACCAAATTGTGCTTCTGCATTTCCCTGTTCTTCTGCCAGACGAAACCATTTCAGCGCCTTAGCATAGTCCTTCTGCACTTCGCGCCCATGTACATACATCCCGGCAAGCTCTACTTGGGCACCAACATCCCCCCCCCTTGCCAATGCCAGCGTAGCTTCAAAATCGTGCGCAAAAACGAAAGAAGAATGGAGGCATACAAGGGAAAAGAGCCACGCCTGCATTGTGATTTTTAGGTAACGGAAATGCATAATTCAAATTCTCTACGCTTCAAGTAATGGTTCAGAACATATCTCAGTTCATGGGTGGTCTTCACTCAACCCCGCTTCCCCTGGAAGAACGTTTTGAGCATGGCGGCTGAATCTGTTTCGGCCAGGCCGGAGTAGACGTCGGGGGTGTGGTGGCAGGTTGGGGAGGAGTAGAAGCGGACGCCGTGGTCAACGCCGCCGCCTTTGGCATCCCCTGCCCCATAATAGAGCCTGCGGATGCGGGCGAAGGAGATGGCCACGGCACACATTGGGCATGGTTCCAGCGTGACGTAGAGGTCACAGCCTTCCAACCGCTGAGAGCTGAGCTGCTTTCCGGCTTCGCGAATGGCAAGCACTTCTGCGTGGGCGGTGGGGTCATTCAGCTCCAGTGTGCGGTTGCCCGCAGAGGATAAGACACTTCCATCTTTTACAACAACACAGCCAATGGGGACTTCGCCGCGCATTTCTGCTGCGCGCGCTTCCTCCAATGCCAGATCCATAAAAGTAGAGTTCAATGTGGGCGTCTTCATGAGGGCCAAGCTAGTGCGTATTGCTAAAAAGTGGAAGCAGGTTTTGGATAAAGACACGCAAAAACAAGAGATAAAACGGTTTAACAAGCGCCAGATCTATGCAAAGCGCAAATGTTCAGATCACTCAAGCTGTCATCATTTATGAAAGTGTCAGGTGAGTCTGAGCCAACAAAATCAGAAAAAAATTCGAGAGTCTGCTTTTGCCCCTTTGCCAACTGGCGCCTCTTAGGTTATGACCGGGATAGAGCACGCCCGCGTTTTGAATGCATCCACGCGTCGCGCTCCGTTTTCTTATTATGAGTGAATTCTTATCGTCTGGTTCTCTGCAATCAAACGGAATGCACTCTAACGACATTCGAATATTGTGTGGCATCTGGCAGACTGCTGGGCAGCCAAGGCGGTGACGCCTATGCGAGCTCATCCAGTGTATCTGATCAGAGTGTAGAAAGTTAAAGGCCCCGGTTCGCCGGGCAAGAGCCAATGAAAAACAGCGGTAAAAAACCATCTAGCTCCCCCCGCAAATCTGGCGAGCAGACCAAAAAATCCTCCGGCGACAAAAAACCAAATCAGACAGTCACCGTTGCAGGCGAACGTATTGCCAAGGCAATGGCACGTGCTGGTCTGTGCTCTCGCCGTGATGCAGAAACATGGATTGAAGCTGGCCGTGTCAGCGTCAACGGCACCGTGCTGGAAACACCAGCTTTTACCGTTACCCAAAAAGACAAGGTTGTCGTTGATGGCAAACCTCTGCCAACCCGTGAGCGGACGCGCCTCTGGCTCTTCCACAAACCACGTGGCACGGTAACCACGAATAAAGACCCTGAGGGTCGTAAAACTGTTTTTGACATCCTGCCTGCTGACATGCCACGCGTTGTGACTGTTGGCCGCCTGGACATCAACACCGAAGGTCTGCTGCTGCTGACCAATGATGGTGGCCTTTCCCGCGTGATTGAATTGCCTGCAACTGGCTGGCTGCGCCGCTACCGCGTGCGCGCCTACGGCAAGGTGACTCAAGAGCAGCTGGATGCCCTGAAAGACGGTGTTGCCATTGACGGTGTTCTTTATGGCGCTATTGAAGCGACACTGGACACTGAAAAAGGCGACAACGTTTGGCTGACCATTGGCCTGCGTGAAGGCAAGAACCGCGAAGTTAAGCGGATTCTTGAGCATCTTGACCTTTCCGTGAACCGCCTGATCCGCATTTCCTTTGGTCCGTTCCAGCTGGGCGACCTTGGTGACAGTGAACTGCAGGAAATCCGTGGCCGTGTGCTTCAAGACCAGCTGGGCGAACGCCTTGTTACTGAAGCTGACCTGGACTTTGACGCTCCTATCGTCAACCAGATGGATACCCGGACCAGCAAACAAGCCGAACTGAAGAAGAGAAAGAAATCTTCTGGTGGTGCCGGTGGTGGCTGGATCAGCGCAAAAGATGCTGCTGCTGTTCTTGCTAAGAACAAGAGCAAGCCACTGCGCCATGGCAGCGACCAGAAAGATAGTGGTGGTGAACGCTCTGAACAGAACCCGTTTGGTGACCGTAAGCGCGTTGGTGTGAAACCAACCTTTGGTGACCGCAAGCCTTCTGAAGACCGTGGTGAGCGTAAATCCTTTGGCGACCGTGATCGCGGTGATCGTAAGCCATTCGGCGATCGTGATCGTGGTGAACGCAAGTCATTTGGTGATCGTGACCGTGGCGATCGCAAGCCATTTGGTGATCGTGACCGCGGCGACCGCAAATCATTCGGCGATCGTGACCGTCAGGCTGGACCTTCCCGCTTTGGCAGCAACGAGCGTGGTGGTTACATCAAGCCGCGCCGCGTGTTCAGCGCAGACGGCAGCGTAGATACATACACTCCAAGTTTTGATGAGGACGAAGGCAGAACCGCTGCGAAGCGTAAGCCGGAAGAGCGTCGTTTTGGCACCCGCACCAAGCGTGGTGACTTCGATTTGGCTCATGGCGGCACAAAACGTTCAGCTGAGGCCGACGCTCCAAAACGTGACGGTGGTCGCGGTGGTGACTTTAACCCTGCAGACAATGCGCGTTATTCTGGCGATACCGGTCCAACACCGGGTGAGCGCCGCTTCTCCAACCGTCGCTCCCGCGATGATGCGCCTTCTGATGAAAAGCGTGGTGGTTTCAATAAGGGACCACGTGGCGATAAGCGCGAAGGCGGTCGTGACAGTGGTCGTGACGGCGACAAGCGTGGCTTTAGCAAAGGCCCTCGTGAAGGTGGCCGTGATGGCGAAAAGCGTGGCTTTAGCAAAGGCCCTCGCGAAGGTGGCCGTGATGGCGGTAAGCCAAGCTTCAGCAAGGGTCCTCGCGAAGGTGGCCGTGATGGTGGCAAGCCTGGCTTCAGCAAAGGCCCTCGTGAAGGTGGCCGTGATGGCGGTAAGCCTAGCTTCAGCAAAGGTCCTCGTGAAGGTGGCCGTGATGGCGGTAAGCCTAGCTTCAGCAAAGGTCCTCGCGAAGGTGGCCGTGATGGTGGCAAGCCAAGCTTCAGCAAAGGCCCTCGTGAAGGTGGCCGTGATGGCGGCAAGCCAAGCTTTAGCAAGGGTCCTCGTGGTGGCGGCAAGAGCTTTGGCGGTGATAAAGCGCGTGGTGGTCGCCCAGGTGGTGATCGCTCTGGCGCGCCTCGTGGAAACAAAGGCGGCAGAAAATCGTGAGAATTGTTGCTGGACGCTTTCGGGGAACTGCTCTCGCTACGCCCAAGACACAAAACACACGGCCTACCAGTGACCGGATGAGAGAGACCATTTTTAATGTGCTCGCTCATTCCTATGACAATCCGGTTCAGGACGCACGCGTTCTGGACCTGTTTGCAGGGACCGGCGCTCTTGGTCTGGAAGCGATGAGCCGTGGCGGCAAGTACTGCGTCTTTGTTGAAGAGGCCGTAGAGCCACGTGGATTGATCCGCCGGAATGTGGAGACCACAGGACTGATGGGCGCCACAAAGATCTTACGACGTGATGCGACATCTTTAGGGGAAGCGGGAACCATTGCTCCGTTCGACCTCGTGTTTCTGGATCCACCTTACCGCAACGAGCTCGGCGAGAAGGCTTTGTCCAGTGCCGTAGCTGGTGGCTGGCTCAATAAAGGCGCTCTTTGCATCTGGGAAGAAGATGCGAGCGTTTCTCCAGTGATCCCTGACGGGTTTGAAGGGCTGGATGTACGCCATGCGGGCGACAGTCAGATCCTCATTCTCAGGTATCTCGGCGTGTAGCCCAGAGCGACCCTATATATAAAGAGTAGAAGAAGGCCTTTCCGATGTGGTTTCGGGAAGGCCTTTTTTGTTGCCCTCCCCTCTGTGTGCTGGATAGAGGGCCGCTGTGATGTGTGTGTGCGCTCGATGATGGCGCAGGTGAGCAAGGACTGTGGGCAGAGGCGAGCTTGGGGTCTTCAGCCAAACTGATTGAAACGGGTCGTTGCTATCCGGCGTTCTGAGGTGATGGCACCGTGTTGTGGCTAAGGATCTGGTCCGGTGTGGGTGGGCTGGAGGATGCATTGGCCCTCTGCCTCCTGAAAAACAGAGATTTGCGGGATTGAGGTTCACAGTTCGCATAGCAGCGCGTCAGTCCTCAAAAGAACGCAAACTTCCCCAAAACAACGCAAAATTCGAATACTTGTAAATACTATCACTATACTTATCATGGAGTATCACACCTCCCTGATATGAACTTCATTTGTGTCTATGATTCGAATGACGCAGCTTGCATAGGAAAAGGGCTCGCAAATCTGCGTAATTATTTTTTAACTAACAATAACAATAGCTTAATTCAAAGAGAAGCTCCCTTGAATTGCGTTTGTTACATCTACCTAGTTTGGGATAAAAGCGTTGCAGGAATGAAACAGCGGTTTCGATTAGCTTGATAACTCTAGGTTATTTTTAGAGTTATTATTGCATAAATAAGCATGTGCTGGCATCAATTGCTGCAGGGAATTCGCGTACACAACAATAAAATTAGTTTTGCTTAGGCAGCATTTGGGCCGCCTTAAGTAGTTTTGTCAATAAACCTTGTTTGAGGAGTGGGTTTCTACCCGATTTAGGAGTCGAATTATGCGCCACTTTACAACTAGCGCCGCAGCAGCGCTTATGATGAGTGCCACTCCGGTCCTTGCAGCCGATCTTCCCGTTGCACCGGAGCCCGTAGAATATGTCCAGATTTGTGACGCCTACGGTACTGGATATTTTTATATTCCAGGCACTGATACCTGTTTGAGAATTCGCGGTCGTGTTCGTGCAGAATACCGTTTCAACAACTTTGGGGCGGCCCCAAGCGACTGGTCTGAGCGGACAAGAAATTCAACATCCACTCGTGCACGTGGCTACCTCCGCATGGACGCCCGAACTCAAACAGAATACGGCTTGCTTCGTGCTTACATTGATTTGTTCGGAACAGTCGACACACCTGGCTTTATTCAGGATGACAGCTCTGTTCCTAACGTGAACAACCCAGTCGGCTCTTTTGGGGTTGAACAGGACAACACTGTTATGACGCTTGATTATGCGTTCGTACAGTTTGGCGGTATGACCATCGGTCGTGCACAGTCCTTCTATGACTTCTGGACCGGTTATGCCTACGGTGCGATCACCACCGTTGCGTACTCTGACCAAAATCTCTGGCTTGCTGGTTATACCTTCGATTTGGGTAACGGCTTGTCCACCAGCTGGTCTGTGGAAGACAGAACAGCTCGCCAGCAGAACCTCTTTACTGGTGAATATCTTGACTCAACCGGATTTAACCAAGGCTACGGCGGCATGCGCTTCCCTGACCTTGTTGCTAACATCCGACTTGATCAGGGTTGGGGTTCCGCACAGATCATGGGTGCTCTAACTGAGATCCGTTATCTTGAATCTTACCCTTCTGGTTTGCTCGGCTGGGCCGTTGGTGGTGGTTTTGAATTTGACCTACCATTCTTCACTAGCACGCTCTCCGGTTTCCAGGGTGTTGTTCAGGCAACCTTCTCACAGGGTGCGCTTGGTTACGTAAACAGTGACTGGCAGAACGTAGTCTGGGATGCGACCTCACTTACAGATGGTGAAGACGGAATTGCAACCGGTTGGTCCATTGCATGGGGTTTCCAAGCTGACTTCTCTCCTGAGTGGAACGCAGCAATTCAGGCTTCTTTTGCTAACGCTCGCTCCAAGTTCCTTTGGAACCAAAACCAGTGGGATGTTGTCGGTAAGGTTGGCTGGACACCAGTTAGCGGCTTCGAAATCGGTACTGAAGTTGCCTATCGAAACGTAGCGAATGGGAACCTTTACCCCGATAACTCTACTAACGGCGGTAACCCAACTCGCCCACTCGGCCAACAGGATATCATCTCAGTCCTGCTCCGTGTTCAACGGGACTTCTGAGGCCACATGTCAGAACCCATCGATTACTTAGTGTAATCGAGAATACGAACTGGAAGAGGCGGATCATTGATCCGCCTCTTCTGGTTTTTGTCGTATTAATTAGTGGCGACCAAACAAGCGTTCGATATCGGAGAGCTTCAGCTCAATCCATGTTGGTCTGCCGTGATTGCATTGTCCTGACTTTGGCGTTGCTTCCATATCGCGAAGTAGATTGTCCATCTCTTCAGGTCGCATTCTTCGCCCTGCTCTGATTGATCCATGACATGCCATTGTTGCAGCCACCAGATCCAGCTTCTCTCTGATGCGGGTTGAGCTGTCGAACTCCGCAAAATCGTCAGCAAGATCCTGCACAAGCGCTTTGATGTTAAGGCGTTTGAGCATGGATGGTGTTTCTCGCACTGCAATTGCCCCCGGCCCGAAGCGCTCCATAACAAGGCCAACTTCTTCCAGTTCCGTCGAGCGTTCTTCCAATCGTGCAACATCCTCTTCAGGAAGGTCGACAATTTCCGGGATGAGGAGCATCTGCCGAGATACATCGCACTTCGACAGGTCTTCTTTTAATTGTTCATAGACAAGACGTTCGTGAGCTGCGTGCTGATCTACAATGACCAAGCCATCTTTGGTTTGCGACACGATATAGGTTTCGTGGATTTGCGCTCTGGCGGCCCCTAGCGGGAAGTTTTCGCGATCTTCCGGTAACTGGTGTCCGTGAGCTCGCGAGTCTGCGGATGGCGCATCGACCAAATGATAGGCCTGCGTTCCCTGCTCGTTCGCCTGCAGCTGTGGCTGCGATTGATCCAGTGGCCCAGAATAAGGCGCATTCGCTTCCATCAAGCCTAACTGCGTTTCACTGGATCCGACTTCAGGGATATCTGCAGCGCTCCACACGCCGGCAGCGTCTTCTTCTGGTCGATAGGATGATTGTTGCCACGAATAGTTTTGAGGGGCCTCTCTATGGCCTTGAGGTGAATGCACGGATGCCCCTGAATGAACATTAAAACCTGCGCTTTGTCCCATTGGGCGGATGGCGTTGATTGCAGATTGGGTATTTGCAGTGGATGCTCTGAAGCCAGACTGGACGAAGGCATTTTTCAGCGCACCAATCATCAATCCACGAACCAGCTGTCCATCTCGAAAGCGCACATCCGCCTTTGCTGGGTGTACGTTTACATCCACCTGGTGTGGATCAAGGTCGATGTTGAGCACTACAATCGGATGACGATCACGCGATAGCACATCTGAATATGCTGCTTTTAGGGAGCCTAAGAGCAACTTATCTCTTACTGGACGGCCATTTACAAAAAAGAACTGGTGCTGTGAGTTGGCGCGGTGGAAGGTTGGCAGGCCTGCATATCCATACAGATGCACCCCTTCTCTCAGCGCCTCAATCTCCATGGCATTTTTTGTAAACTCTGCACCGAGTATTTGCCCGATCCGGGCGAGATCCGCATCATCTCCGGTGCAAGCTGGCAGTTCCAGCTGACGGCGGTCTAATCCAGAGAGGGTGAACCTGACAGTTGGGTTTGCAAGTGCGATGCGCTTGATGATTTCTGTGATCGCTGTTGCTTCAGCACGGTCGGACTTTAAGAACTTAAGACGTGCGGGCACGGAGAAGAAGATATCTTTTACTTCTACGCGCGTTCCAGAGTTCAGTGCAGCGGGTTCGATATCATTGTTCTGGCCACCTTCAACCTCAATTTTCCAGGCGTGTGGCTCTGAGGCGTGGCGTGTGGTTATTTCTAGGCGTGAGATCGCGCCAATGGATGGCAGCGCTTCTCCACGGAAGCCCATGGTCCGGATGTCCATAAGATCATCTTCGGGCAGTTTGGATGTGCAATGGCGGCGAACAGCGAGTTGAAGGTCTTCCTTCGTCATACCTGCACCATTGTCTGTGATGCGCAGCAGGCTTTTACCACCGGTCGCGGTGACGATCTCGATGCGTGTAGCACCAGCATCAACTGCGTTTTCAACCAGCTCTTTGACGACACTTGCAGGCCGCTCGATCACTTCACCAGCGGCAATTCTGTTAATTGTCGTATCGCTAAGTTGTCTTACCGCCATAACCGCTCCGTCTCAAAGATTGTTCTGCATATACATGGCGCATCCAAATCATATTTGTGACAGAGATTTGCGCTCAGTATCAATGCAAGATGAGCAGTGATTATATCTACTTGTCGTCGCCACCTGCTCAGGCTATGAGGATTTGGCTCAACTCTACTCTTTTTTCAAGAGCGTATCCAAGTTTCCTCCAAGAGAACATCATATGAAGCAGCAATCCCCCATCACTGGCCTCAGCCAGATTGCAGATCAGTTCAACGGCATTCTATGTGATGTCTGGGGTGTTTTACATAATGGCGTGAGTGCTTTTCCGGCAGCAATTGACGCTCTTGAGACCTATAAGACGCGTTGTGGCAAGCCTGTTGTTTTGATTACCAACGCACCGCGTCCATCCCATGAGATTGAACAGCATCTTCGCAGTTTGGGTGTTCCGCAGACCTGCTATGACTCAATTGTCTCGTCAGGCGATGTTGTTCAGGCTGATCTTCGAGCCATAGATCACGCAAAAGTCTATCATATTGGACCCAAAAAGAATCATAGCCTGTTTCATGGTGCAAGTTTTGACTTTGTGGAGCCGAATGCTGCGGACATTATCGTCTGTTCAGGTTTGAACGACAGGCGCGTCGAAGAGCCTGAAGACTATCGTTCTCATTTTGAAGAGTTATTGAAGCTGAACCTGCCACTCATTTGCGCTAATCCAGACATTGTTGCTGAACAAGGCGACAAGTTGGTCTGGTGTGGAGGTGCACTCGCAAAGCTTTATGAGGAGATGGGTGGCCGCGTCATCATTACGGGCAAGCCTTTTCATCCGATCTACGATATGGCGCGGGCAGAACTGAATGTGCACGCAGGTAGAGCGCTTGAAAAAACTGAAATTCTGGCAATTGGTGACGGTTTACCGACTGATATCAAAGGTGCAAATGCCCAGGGCATCCACGCATTGTTTTTGACGGACGGTATTCATGCGGCGGATCTGACAGGGGATGCCGAAGCCGTTGAAAGCATGCTTAAGGCAGAAGGCCTGCATGTGCACAGTTTTATGGGGCGCCTGAACTGGTAAGACTAAAGCAGTTTGCACCATTTCAGGTCAACAAACTGCTTTTAGATTTCTTGTTGGTGGGCAGTGCCCACTGACAAATTGATCGCAAGTAAAATCAGGCGAACAGCTTGTCGATATCGTCCTGCTGCACATCACCGAGCATAGCATCAATCTCATCCTGAGAGACGCCTTCACCCTTGTGCTGCGGGCCATGGAGGATCAGCTCACGCTTGCGGCGCTCTTCATCCGTTTCTTCCCCGCCCTGTTCGTTATGAGCTTCTTGCTCAAGGCGTAAACGTTCGACGAAGTTGGAAACACGCTCATCAATCGTATTCAGGGTGCTGACAACTTTAGAAATGCGTTGTCCAGTAATATCCTGAAACGCGCAGGCCTGAAAAATCTCCATAACCTGATTGTTGACGGTGTCCTGATAGGCTTGAATGTCCTCAGGATCAGCTGCCATGATGGCTTCAGCTGCTTCCATGATTGAATGTGTTGCTTCCTCTGTTGAAGAAACAATAGCATCCAGCTCCCGACCAGCGTCAGGGATATGATTATCTCTCATATCTGCGACACGAAGCTTACTGATTTCGGCTTTCATCCGTGCAATTTCCGCGCCGATTTCTGCCAGTTCCACGGTCACTGCAGGTTGGATGTGCTCAATGATGTCCCCCATTGAACCTGTCATAACCTCTGCAAGGCCCATCACATCAGTTAGTGTGACTTCGCTAGATTTCTCACGGCTTTCTTCCAGAAAATCGATGAGTTGCTGAATATCAATTTTGGTCAAAACACTTCCCTTTGCCTGTGTAGGGAACGTCTCCTCCAGCAGGCAAAATCGCCTGCCGGGTTAGAGCTCTACCCGACCTTGTAACCGGTCAGTTGGGTGCACAGAAGGGTAGGGGCGCTACCGTTATCGCGTCCTCACCCCAGCCCCTATTCTTCAGTTGTGCGCAAACAATTTACTCAGCGAAAACCGCTTCGATTTTGCCTTTAAGAGTTTGCGCATTAAACGGCTTAACGATGTAGTTGTTAACCCCTGCCTTTTTAGCAGCGATCACGTTTTCCGTTTTAGACTCAGCCGTCACCATAATGAATGGCGTCTTACTAAGAGCAGCATCCTGCCTGACCTGCTTGAGCAGTTCATAGCCAGTCATAGGTTCCATGTTCCAATCCGAGATCACCAGGCCGTAACGGCGCTGCTTCATTTTCTCGTAGGCCTCAGTGCCATCAGCCGCATCATCGATGTCCGCAAAGCCAAGTTGCTTCAACAAGTTCCGAATGATTCGAATCATGGTCTTATAATCATCGACAACCAGAATTGGCATCTGAAGATCAAGGGCCATGTACAACTCCATATTCTCAAGAGGCTGTCGTTGCCTCTCTGCTATACTCACGGCGACCACGACATTGTTCGGTCACACTGGACGCAGGTGTCCTTCCAAATAAAAGGGGTCCCCACCAATTCAACTTCGCGAAATTACCCGCCCTACGTTATAGTTAGGTTAATTTCTCCAATACGATTTCAATAATGCTAAAAGCCTAATTGTTTTTTAGAGGTCCGCTTACTAGCGTTTCCGCGCGTTTTACCGGCAATATTGCCTGTGGTTAATTCGAGGAAACACTATGCTCAGCCTTCGTCCACTCGCTTATGAAGACCTTTCAGTCGGCATGACCGAAGTTTTCGTAAAGCACGTCAGCTCTCAAGACATCGTAGGATTCGCAGAGGTTTCCGGTGACAGAAACCCAATCCATTTGTCGGAGCATTTTGCAGCAAAGACCCCTTTCAAAACTCGTATTGCGCACGGTCTTTACACTGCGAGCCTTATCTCAGCCGTACTTGGAACGCGATTACCGGGTCCAGGTGCAATTTATTTGTCTCAATCTTTAAATTTTCGCGCGCCTGTGTATATCGGCGACGATATTGAGGTGCGCGTGAGCGTTGCAGAGCTGATCGACAAAGGCAATCGCGCCCGGTTGGATTGCCAATGCCTGGTCGAGGGCAAGGTGGTTTTGGAAGGGGAAGCGATGGTCAAAGTCCCTGCCCGCGCCGACATGGATATTCCGCTTTAAGCTGAAATTCCTGCACAGGACTTGAAGTTTCTTGTGTCCGGCCCGGCAAACTCCATCTCAAGAGCTTGACGGGGCGGACTTCTCACGGCACCGTCTCGCAAAATTCTAGATGTTTGGAGTATGCTGCGCTCTACGCATTCGCGCGTCAGACTCTGAATCTCTCTATTCATGCGTATTTTAATCCGAAAACCGGAGCCACTTTTCGGTAATACGCTCAAGCGGGAAGTACAGTTCATGGGTGAGCCGATCAAACAGGCGCATTCTTTTCAGCATATTACCGACCTTGCGCAGTTTCCCGACAAACTGCGCGGCGGCGTTGTTGCTATTGGGAATTTTGATGGTGTTCATCGCGGACATCGGGCTGTCCTTGATTTAGCGCGTGATGAAGCTGCAAAGCGCGGTGTTCCGGCCCTCGCCATGACGTTTGAACCACACCCACGCACCTTCTTCCGGCCTGATCAGCCTGTGTTTCGTTTGACGCCTGCACATGTCAAAGCAGAGATCTTTGAAGCGGAACATCTGGATGGCGTGATCGAACTGCCCTTTACAAAAGAGTTTGGCGGTATGGCCGCTGAAGATTTTGTGAAGGATATTCTGGTTGGGCGCCTTGGCATTTCCCAGAGCATCACTGGCTATGACTTCCACTTTGGGAAGGGGCGTCAAGGAACTCCTGAATTTCTTGAGCAAGCTGGTGAAGCCCATGGATTTGCCGTGACCATCGTTGGCGCAGAAGGTGATGAGGGGGGAGAGATCATCTCTTCCAGCCGTATTCGTGCCGCTCTTGCTGAAGGCGAACTGGCAGTGGCGAACGGTTTGCTTGGGTATCGTTATTTTGTTGAAGCGACCGTTCAACACGGTGAGAAGCGTGGCCGCGAGTTGGGATACCCAACTGCGAACCTGAAGCTTGCCGATAATTGTGAGCTGAAAGAAGGCGTTTATGCCGTTCAGATCAAAATTGACGGCGTGATGCATGATGGTGTGGCCAGTTTTGGTCGTCGTCCAACATTTGATGATGGCGCACCGCTGCTTGAAGTGCATGTGTTTGACTTCACTGGTGACCTATATGAAAAGCAAGTCACAGTCTGCTTCGTCGGATTTATCCGTGCCGAACTTAAATTTGACGGTATTGAAGCCTTAATTAGCCAAATGGATCAGGATAGTGCTGAGGCACGGGCAATGATTGCCTCCATGCGCCCGCTCTCTCATCTGGACCAAATGCTCAATGCCGACGGGTAGTCACCCCCTTTAGAAAGATAGTTCATGACATCAGCGGCTACGAGAGCTGGCACTGCCAGCTCTGATAATGTGTTGCATGGCGTGCTGCTGATGATGTGCGGGTTACTCATTCTTTCGAGCACCGATGGCGTGGTGAAATACCTCTCAGAGTTTTTCTCTCCTTTGACGGTCGCGTTCTTCCGCTTTGCCGTGCAGCTCGTCATAATTCTGGCGATTGCTACTTTTCGAAAACGGAGCTGGCTCAGTCTTTTGAGAGAGACCACCCTGCCCTTGTTCTGCCGTGGCTTGCTGCTTGCGGTCGGCTCGGTGTTCATTGTGTTTGGGTTGAAGTACTTGCCATTGACAGATGCGACGGCAATTTTCTTTGTGCAGCCGGTTATTCTTGTTGTTCTGTCCTCAGTCTTTCTGAAGGAGAGAGTTGGGCCAAAACGTTGGCTGGCGGTATTGATTGGGTTTGCTGGTGTGCTTGTGATCATGCGCCCTGGTACTGGCGTCTTTCAACCGGCGAGCCTTCTCGTTTTAGCTGCTGCTTTTACATTTGCCTGCTATCTGATGCTGACACGCAAGCTCTCCGGGCAATCCTCTCAGCTCGCCATACAGTTTGCGACAGGCTTCGCTGGCAGTCTCTTTATTTTGCCGATCATCATTTATGCTTGGCTGACTGGTTTTGGTGGAGATCTGGTAATTATCAATCAGGAGGCCAACTTTACTCTGCCAACAATCCTGTTGTTCTGTCTTGGTGCCACTGGCCTGATCGCGCATGTTTTGCTGGTCAAAGCCTTTGAGAGAGCACCGGCATCTGTATTGGCTCCAATCAATTACGTTGAAATTTTCTCGGCAACTACAATCGGTTACCTGGTCTTCAATGAAATCCCAGACGAGTTTGTCTGGGTTGGCGTTGGTATGCTCATCTGCAGCGGACTGATACTTGCAAATGCAGAGAGAAAACCCTCTCCCTCATAATATTGAGGGGCGGAACAGATACTCTTTAGATAACTGCACTGAATAGCCTGCTACCGGCACTTTCTTTTGGTTGCGCAAAGGAATAGCTGGTGCGTCAATATAGGCCCTTACCCTCTGCGCTGGCTTTGATATGTCAGCGTATCCCCATTATCCGAGAGCAACATGACAACAACAATCGCCTCGACAGATAGTCATACCTCCAATGCCGGGCTACATGGCATTCTGTTTATGGTCGCCGGAATGTCTCTGGCCCCCCTGATGGATGGCACAGCCAAGTATCTCAGTGCGTTCATTTCGCCGGTTGAGGTATCGCTTGGCCGCTTCTTGTGTCAGGCGATTATTGTTCTCGTGATTGCGGGTTTCATGGGCCGTTCGTTCGGCTCTTTGATGAAAGAGGTCAACCGTATTCAGCTGGTGCGCGGTGCTTGTCTCGCGATTTGCTCAATCTTCTTCTTCACTTCTCTTAAGTACATGCCTTTGGCGGATGCGATTGCGATCTTCTTTGTGCAGCCGATGATCCTGACTGTACTTTCTGCCGTTGTTTTGAAGGAAAAAGTAGGTGTGCGCCGTTGGGCAGCTGTTGTGGTTGGCATGATCGGAGCGCTGATCATTATCCGCCCAGGATCCAGCGCGTTGGGTTGGCCATCTCTGTTGCCGCTTGCTGCCGCGACCTCCTTTGCAGTTTATCTTGTTCTGACGCGCAAACTTGCAGGGAGTGCCTCTTTGCTTGGCATTCAGTTCGCGACGGGTGTTGCTGGTGTATTGACGCTGACACCGCTTGTTATCATCGCAAGCCTGCTTGGGTTTGAAGCTGCCGCGTGGACGACACCAGACCTCACTCACCTACCGCTGTTCGTGTTGATGGGCATTATCTCATTTGCCTCACACGGGTGTATCGTGCTTGCGTTTGACCGAGCCCCTGCCTCCGTTCTTGCACCGCTCAGCTATACAGAGATCATCAGTGCAACAATTGTGGGCTTCGTGCTGTTTGGGGACATTCCGGACATGTTTGTCTGGCTGGGTGTTGCTTTGATCTCAGGTGGCGGGCTTTACATTGCACACCGCGAACGGACAGCTGCGAAGCGTCAGGCGGAGAGCGAAGAGCTTGTCGACAGTTCACCCAAACGCCATTACTGACTTCAGCGCAGCAGCTCCGGCCTTCAGGAAAATTGCCCTTGGTCTTGAGAATATTGAGCTTTGTTGTTAGAGGCTCTTTATTCCTAGGATAAGCGCTGCTAAAAGCACTCATTATGTTAGCCGAGTTTGAAGATAACAGGACTACTCCTTTGACCTTACTCAAGGTGTGCCAATTTCGAATTATTGGCCCGGCCTTCAGTTGAGACGCCCGCTGGCGCCCTGAAGTACCGGGAGACCTCCAACCGTCACAGAGACGGCGGGATTTTCAAACTTGCGCAAATTCCTGCGCTTTACCAAATGCCTATGGGCAAACAAATGCCCACATAAGCGGACTGCCAAATGACCGATACACCGAGCCGCGATTATTCGGACACGCTCAACCTGCCTAAAACTGATTTCCCAATGCGGGCAGGCCTTCCAAAGAATGAACCTAAGATCCTCGCCAAATGGTTGGACAAGGACCTTTACAAGGTGATGCGCGATCAATCCGCAGGTCGCCCTAAGTTCATCCTGCATGATGGCCCTCCTTATGCGAACGGCAACATCCATATTGGTCATGCGCTGAACAAGACCCTGAAGGACATCATCAACCGCTCCATGCAGATGCAGGGCTTTGATGCGAACTACGTGCCTGGCTGGGATTGTCATGGTCTGCCGATCGAATGGAAGATCGAAGAGCAGTATCGCAAAAAAGGCAAAAACAAAGACGCTGTGCCGATCAACGAATTCCGTAAGGAATGCCGTGAATTTGCGGATAAGTGGATCGATGTTCAGCGTGAAGAATTCAAGCGCCTTGGTATTGAAGCAGACTGGGACAACCCATATCTGACCATGCGCTACGACAGTGAAGCTGTGATTGCGAAAGAACTGATGAAGTTCGCGACTTCCGGCCAGCTGTACCGTGGCTCCAAGCCTGTGATGTGGTCCATTGTTGAGAAGACTGCTCTTGCTGAAGCGGAAGTGGAGTATGAAGACCATATCTCCCACACCATCTGGGTAACCTTCCCGATTGTGTCCGGTAATGAAGCGCTGATCGGCAAGAAAGTGGTTATCTGGACAACCACTCCATGGACCATCCCTGCGAACCGCGCGATCTCGTTCTCTAACGACATCAGCTATGGCATCTACAAGGTGACTGAGGCTGCTGAAGACAACTGGGCGAAGGTTGGCGAAGAGTTCATTATTGCAGACAAGCTTGCTGAATCTGTTTTTGAAGCCTCCCGCGTTGATGCCTATGAGCGTGTTTCCGATGTTGATGTGAGCACAATCGAATACTGCGCGCATCCGCTGCGTGCTGCTGAAGGCGCTGGCGACTACTTCGACTTCAACGTGCCGATGCTTGCCGGTGAGCATGTCACCGATGATGCTGGTACTGGCTTCGTGCACACCGCTCCTGGTCATGGTCAGGAAGATTTCCAGATGTTCCTGGACAACCGGGAAGCCTTTGCAAGAGCTGGTACTGAGCAGGTTCCGATGACCGTTCAGCCGGATGGCTCCTACTATCCGCATGTGCCTCTGTTTGAAGGCAAGTACATCCTGGACCGTAAAGGCAAGGAAGGCTCCACCAACAAAGCTGTTATCGAAAAGCTGACAGAAGTTGGCGGTCTGATGGCTCGTGGGCGTGTGAAGCACTCCTACCCACACTCCTGGCGCTCTAAAGCACCGCTGATCTTCCGTAACACGCCGCAGTGGTTTGTTTACATGGACAAGGAACTTTCCGAGGAAGCCAAAGGGGACACACTGCGTGCCCGTGCGCTGAAGGCAATTTCTGAGACCCGTTTTGTGCCAGCAACCGGTCAGAACCGTCTGAATGCCATGATCGAAGCCCGCCCTGACTGGGTTCTTTCCCGTCAGCGCGCATGGGGCGTGCCGATCACCGTGCTTGTGAACAAGGAAACTGGTGAAGTTTTGAAGGACGAAGCGGTTAACGCGCGTATCTTTGAAGCCTTCCAGAATGAAGGTGCGGATGCATGGTTTGAGGAAGGCGCAACGCAGCGCTTCCTTGGCGATGCATATGATGCTGAGAACTTCGAAAAAGTCGAGGACATCCTCGACGTGTGGTTCGATTCCGGTTCAACACACGCCTTCTGCATGGAACGCCGCGAAGACCTGAACCCGAACCGTAAAGGTTTGGGTGGTGACGACTACGTTCTGTACCTTGAAGGTACCGATCAGCACCGTGGCTGGTTCCACTCTTCCCTCTTGGAAAGCTGTGGTACTCGCGGTCATGCACCATATGACGCTGTTCTCACCCACGGTTTCACCATGGATGAGCAAGGCCGCAAGATGTCCAAGTCTTTGGGCAACACGGTTGCGCCTCAGGACGTCATCAAGCAGTACGGCGCGGACATTCTGCGTTTGTGGGTTGGTTCAGTCGATTATGCTGAAGACCAGCGTATCGGCCCTGAGATCATCAAGACCAACGTTGATGCCTACCGCAAGATGCGCAACACTCTGCGCTTCATGCTTGGGTCTCTTGGTCACTATGACGGCGAAGAGATTGCTCTTGCTGACATGAATGAGCTTGAGCTGTTGATGCTGCACCGTCTGGCCGAGCTGGATGTGCTGGTTCGTGATGCCTATCAGGCGTTCGACAGCAAGCGCGTGTTCTCTGCTCTGTTTAACTTCATGACTGTTGAACTGTCCGCGTTCTACTTCGATATCCGCAAGGATGCGCTGTATTGCGATGCTCCATCTTCCACGAAGCGCAAAGCCTCTCTTTATGTGATTGAGCAGCTGTTCCGTCATCTGACCATGTGGCTGGCACCAATTCTGCCATTCACCATGGAAGAGAGCTGGATCTACCGTTACGGTGAAGCGACAACTTCTGTGCACCTGCAGCAGTTCCCTGCTGTTTCTTCTGCGTGGAGAAACGATGAGCTGGCAGCGAAGTGGGAGAAGGTTCGTACGGTGCGCCGTGTGATCACTGGTGCATTGGAAATTGAGCGCCGTGAAAAGCGGATCGGTTCTTCTTTGGAAGCACATCCAACCGTTTACATCTCAGATGCAGACCTGATGGCTGCTCTGGACGGGCTGGACGCTGCAGAAATCGCGATCACATCCCAGCTGAATCTGTCCTCTGACAGCGCTCCTGAAGGTGCGTTCACGTTGGAAGACACTGCTGGTGTTGGCGTTGTGCCGGGTCTTGCTGAGGGCAACAAGTGTGCCCGCTCCTGGAAGATCCTGCCAGAAGTTGGTGCAGACGCTGAGTATCCTGAGCTGACACTGCGCGATGCGGATGCAATGCGCGAGCTGGATGGCGCGACTGTTTAAGCGAACGATGTGACGAGGGAATTTGTTTTGAAGAAACTGAAGTTTTGGGGACATCACAGTTCCCTCGTCCTCCTCCTTGCCATAGCTGGTCTGGTTGTTGATCAGTTTGCCAAGTTCTGGGCTGTCGCTCATTTCTCAGGTGGCGGTATTCCTACAATCCCAGTTGGCCCTTTTCTGGATCTGGTTCTGGTCTGGAACAAAGGCGTTTCCTACGGATTTTTCCAGCAAACGACAGAGCTTGGCCGTTGGGGACTGGCAGCCTTTACGGTTGTTGCCTCAGTTTTCATCTGGTTCTGGAGTGCGCGTGCAAGTAATCGGCTGGAAGGTTTCTGCCTCGGGCTGGTTCTTTCCGGCGCCCTGAGCAATGGTTTTGACCGCCTCTATTATGGCAAAGTCGTCGATTACCTCTATTTCCATGTTGGGGAATTTTCCTGGTACGTCTTCAATCTTGCCGATGCATGGATTGTTATTGGCGCTGCTGGTTTGCTGCTCGACACCTTGTTTATTGGCAAAAATAAGGATAGCCGGCCCTAAAACTGCCTAATTCTCAATTATATGTGGGGAATATCGGGTGCTTCTGGGCATAACTACACACTTAGGGCCTTCATGGTTTCGTGATTCCTGTTTTAAGGTGGCATCACTGGATTATGAGGACTACAGATTTCGCAGGCTGTCATTTGACCCGTGATGCCTGTCAAACGCCGTTTTGATGGTGATCGGGAAACAAGGGTAATGAAATTGCAAAGCCGTAGCAAAAAATTCGTTGTTCGGGCCACTTTTGTTTGCGGGCTCTCTCTCGCACTATCCGCCTGTATGACAGGTAATGGTGACTTCGATGATGGCACTGAAACCACCGATTTGAGTTTGATGACTGGTGTCTTGAGCGCCGTTGGTCTTGAGTCTCAGAAAAACACTGACATCAAGTACAAAGAGCGTGCTCCGCTTGTAATGCCGACACAGGCTGGCAACCTTCCGCAGCCAGATTCCCGCAAGCTTTCTGAAGTCGCTAGCAACTGGCCGGTTGACCGCTCCAAGGAAGAACTTGAAGAGATCCGCGCGTTCTACAAGGTAGAGCCAGGTGAGCCTTTGAGCATTGAGCAAATGCGCGGTCACCCTGCGCTGAAAAAAGCAGCAGCTCGTCCTCGCGATTTCGCAGCTGAGAAACGTCAGCAGCAGCTTCTTGATGGTGACAAGCTGAGCCCGACTGAACTGGCAGCTCTTGGCAGGCAGTATCAGGACGCTAAAAAACAGCTTGGTGGCAAGGATGTGGAAGCACCGATTTGCGCACCTGGCGATCCAAGTTGTACGCCGACACGCAAATACCTGACCGAGCCTCCAGTGGCTTACTCCACTCCTGTTGCAGGCGTTGCTTTTGCGACCCCGGAAGTGGACGAAAGCGAAGAAGTTCGCAAAAAGCGTGAAGCAGCAGCAATTGAAGACGGCGCTCGTATCGATATGAGCAAGCAGTAAGAACCTCTCTCACAGAGAGTTCAAGTCTTATTGAAAGCCTGAATAAACTATGAAGCAAGCGCGACGATGTTCGCGCTTTTTTCATTATAGCTGCAATAGATTACGAATAATTCACGAGGAGATTAACCACAATCACGGTATAGGTAGGACAGCTGTGTCCTGCTCATTTTAAAGGGAGCCCCCTACGTGACTGGTCGATCTCTCGCGCTTAAAGCCCTCGCTTTGAGTCTGGTTGTTTTCGCAAGCCCAGTATTGCCCGTGGCTGCGGATACGACAGGGAAAGCTTCAATCGAAGACTTTTCAAAAATACACATCGGCGGAACCGATGTTTCCCAAACCACTCTCGACAATGGCCTTCAGGTGGTTGTCATCCCTGACCGACGCGCCCCGATTGTGACCCACATGGTGTGGTACCGCGTTGGCGGAGCAGATGAAAAACCCGGTAAATCCGGCATCGCGCATTTTCTTGAACATCTCATGTTCAAAGGAACCAAGAATACACCAGAGGGTGAGTTCTCCAAAAAGGTTGCTCAGGTAGGTGGCCAGGAAAACGCCTTCACCTCTCAAGACTACACGGCCTATTATCAGCAGGTTGCCAAAGAGCATCTGGAAATGGTGATGGGCTATGAGGCTGATCGCATGTCCAACCTGATCCTGACTGAAAAGCAGGTTGATCCGGAACGGGATGTGGTGCTCGAAGAGCGTTCCCAACGCGTGGACCGCAGCCCTGCTGCCAGACTATCTGAGACATTCGATCAGGTCCTGTTTCCGAACAGCCCCTACGGTATTCCGGTGATTGGCTGGAAAAACGAAATTCAGGCGCTGAACAAAGACGATGCTATCGCCTTTTACGACAAGTACTACACTCCAAACAATGCAATCCTGATTGTCGCCGGTGATGTCACCTCGGAAGACGTTCTGGCCCTTGCCAAGAAGACCTATGGCAAGGTTGAGCAACGTGCAGACCCGGGACCACGAGATCGTCCGCATGTCCAGATCGTGCCAGGTAATCGCGAAGTCAGCCTGCAGAGTGATCAGGTTGCCCAGCCAAGCCTGCAACACGGCTGGATCGTACCAAGCTCAACCACTGCTGAGCCAAGCGATTCTGAAGCTCTTGAAGTGCTTTCAGACATTTTAGGTGGCGGCGCTAACAGCCGGCTTTACAAAGCGCTGGTGATTGAAGGCGAAGTCGCAACCAGTGCTGGAGCCTGGTACCAGTCTACCGCTTTGGATGACACCCGCTTCATTCTTTACACCTCTCCCAAAGATGGTGTTGAGCTTGAGGAACTGGAGAAACGTGCTCTGGCAATCGTGAATGATGTTCTTGAGAATGGTGTGACAGCTGAAGAAGTGGAACGTTCTAAACGCTCTATGCTGGCCTCTGCCATTTACGCGCAAGACAAGCAAGACGTGCTGGCGCGCATCTTTGGGACAGCTCTGACCACAGGCGGTTCTGTTGAGAAGGTTCAGACCTGGCCTGCTCGCATTGCCAAGGTGACACCTGAACAGGTTCAGGCAGTTGCACAGAAGTACCTTAGTGAAACCAGTGTGGCGAGCTATCTGATGCCTGCTGCAAAACCTGAAAATGCAGAGTGAGAGGGGACGCTCGATGAAAGCTAAAGTTCTTATGGCAGCTTCTGCCTCCGCTTCCCGCATGACGGCAAGTTTGTTTGCGTTGCTGGCCTTGTCATTCCTGTTCGTCGCTACCTTTGTGCAGAACAGCCAGGCCATTGAGATCCAAGAGGTTAAAAGCCCCGGAGGTATCACAGCATGGTTGGTGGAAGACTACACAGTTCCGATCATCGCGCTGAACTTCGCGTTTGCAGGTGGTAGTTCTCAGGATTCAGATGCCAAGCTGGGTGTGACCAACCTCTTGAGCACCATGCTTGATGAAGGGGCTGGAGATCTGGATTCCCAAGCCTTTCAGGGACGTCTTGAAGATCTGACCATGAGTCTGTCCTTCAGTTCTGGCCGCGACTTCTTCTATGGGTCTTTCCAGAGCTTGCAGGCCAATAAAGATCACACCTTCGAGATGCTTCGTCTGGCTGTGAATGAGCCACGTTTTGACAATGATCCGCTCGAGCGGATGAAAGCACAGACGATCTCTGGCATTCGTCGCAGCCTGAAGCGCCCAGATGCTCTGGCTGGTCTGAATTTGTCCAAGACCATCTTCCCGGATCACCCTTATGGCCGCCCAAGCCGGGGAACAGAGGATACGGTTGCCAAGCTGACTTCTGATGATCTGAAAACACAGCGCGCAAAGATCTTTGCAAAAGACTCTTTGAAGATCGGCGTTGTGGGAGCCATTAGTGCTGATGAGCTGGCCAGCGTTCTGGACAAAGTCTTTGCTAATCTGCCTGAGAACGGTGATTTGGTTGCGATTCCCAACGTGGAGCCTGTGACAGATAAGGCTGTTCACGTTGACTTTGAGAGCCCACAGACCTCCATTCAGTTCGCTCTGCCGGGTTATGAGCGTCATGATCCGAAGTTCATGTCTGCCTTCGTGATGAACCACATTCTGGGTGGTGGCTCATTCTCCTCATGGCTCTATGACGAAATCCGTGAGCAGCGTGGTCTGGCTTACTCTGTTGGTTCCTATCTGGTTCCTTACAAGCACGCAGCGCTGTTGATGGGGTCCACGGGTACACGCTCGGACAAAGCTGGTGAAGCGATTGATATCATCAAGAAGCAGATGGTGCGGATGGCGCAGACTGGGCCTACTCCGGCAGAACTTGAAGAAGCGAAGTCCTATCTGACTGGCAATTACGCTCTCAACTTTGACAGCTCCAGCAGCATTGCCCGTCAGCTGACAGGCATTCAGACCCAAGAGCTGGGCATTGATTACATCGACAAGCGTAATGATATGGTTGAAGCGGTGACACTGGAAGGTGTTCGTGAGGTTTCTCAGGACATGTTTGATGGCATTGAGCCAACCTTTGTTACGGTTGGCAAACCACTGAACTAACTCTTACGCAAAGCATGAAAACAAGCAGGCGAGTTGATGAAAATCAGCTCGCCTCTTTCTTTAGTGACCGCGGGTTTGGTGCGCCTTGCAGAACGTCTGCACGGACTGGACGTGGCGGTGAGAACAGGAAGCCTTGCGCACAGCGGATGTCCATTTCCAGAAGCTCCAGCACAGCGCCTTCACTCTCCACGTGATCCACGATCAGCTCAATGCCATAGCGTTGCAGCAAACTGCCAAAATCAGCCGGATGGATGTTGCTCTTGGCCAGATCATCTTCATGCAACAACAGGCGTGATGCATGCAGCTTTGCAAAGCGGAAGCCGCGATCAGCCAAAGCGCGGAAGTCCATGCGCAGATCGGTGATGCGGTCTACAGAGAACCGGAAGCCTAACTCAGCCAGAGCAGCGAGGCTCTCATACTCAATCGCGCTCATGACAGCGACATCAGCCTGCGAGAATTCGAAGATCAACAGATCTGAGTATGTGTCGTTGGCGCGCACGAACTCCAGAAAGCCCGGGAAGAAGTTTTCATCCATAAGCGTGCTTGGAGACAGGTTACAGAACAAACCCGCTTCTCTGTTGCGGGTTGCCAGACGCTTCAGGATCTGAAGGGAACGGAACAACAAAATGTTGTCGATCGCAGGCATTTGGCCGGTGCGATCTGCTTCCTGAAGGAACTCGATTGGCTCCAGCGTGTCGCCATTGGCTTTACGCAGACGCGTCAGGGCTTCGTAATAGCGAACACGGCGCTGTGGCAATGTCACGATTGGCTGGAGGTAGAGGTCCACCCTGCCCGCTTCGATGCTTGCACGAATTTCTTCGGCAAGAGCGGCATTGGGGTGATGCATGCGCGGAGCTGCCGGGCGCTTCATCTCTGGTGCGCGCGTCTCAGCAAACGGTTCCTGCACCGCACCCATCGGTTGACTTGCAGCCATTGGTTGGCCTGCTGCGCTCGCAAATGCAGCAGCTGCCTGACTGGCCAGATCAACAGATGGTTCTCTCACCGCTGCCTGCGGAGCGGCCAGGCGCTGAGCTGGTTGAGGCTGAAGCTGTGCCTGCTTGGTGCGTTGGTCCTCGATGGCAATGCCCTGATCCTCGATCCGGGTTTCCATGTCGGCCATGGCTTCGGCCATCTGCTTCACCAGAGAACCGATTACCTCCACTTCAGCAAACAGCGGGTCGATCTCTTCCCGTGTGCGACGCGGAATGTTGTGCTCGACGCCAGTGAGGCGGCCTTCGAGGTTTCCGACATCATCATCGATGACTGCAATCCGCTCTTCCAAGCGATTGACAGCGTCAGATACCGCGGATTTTTCCTGAGAGCGGGTCAACATGAAATGGATGAAGATCATAGTGCACATCGCCGTAAAGGCAACGGTGATAGCCTCGCCAACCGGACGCGCAAAAAGGTAGACCATCACAGTGCCACAAGAGGCCGCAATGGCTGAAATAGAAAACAAAATGGAAATGTTCGCCAAGCGCGTCATATCCTCAAGAGTACCTGTTGGTCCGAATCACAAAATACATACCTGAATTTTGCCGCATTTACTGAGGTCGTTCGAACCCTATACCCATTATATTTCTAGGGAAAACCCGTGTTGTCCCCGCAAGAATGACAATAGAGCTACATATATCATCAGCGCATACGATTTTCGTCACAATCCCGAGCTGAACTTCAGCGCGCGATTCTGGCGAACAATGATATTTATCAGGTAAGAAAGTTGCTCGAAGCGTTCTGCGTGAAAGAAATTAACTGCATAATGCAATCAACCTCGAAAACGAAAAGGGTTTGTTTACCCTGTTTGCACAAACTCAGGGTGTCGAATGATTTTCGACCTGATGTATTGATTTTTGAGGTTGCCTGCCAATGGGATCCCCCAAAGCTACCAATAGGTTTTTGAACGCCTGTGTCGTCGACACTAATCGTGCAGAGGCTCGTAAAACCAGTAGTGCTTTGTCGAAGCATGTTACCTGCGGACAACCTGCGCATGTTCTTGCGAGCAAAGAACATGCTGTCGCCTTTTTGCGACATACCCCAATCAATATCGTTATTGTCGATCTTGAATGCATCGGCGGGGAAGCCGAGCTTTCCGAGATTGTCGCTGCTGCGCCGCGCGCGGTTATGATTGCGGTCAGTGCCAAGGGGTCTGTGAGCCGTGCCATGAATGCCATGCGCAATGGTGCCCATGACTTTTTGACCAAACCTTACACAAGCGAAATGCTTTTGGAGAAACTTGAAGCACATCTGGGTGTCTTCAAGAGAGCGGCACCCTCACCTTCACTTTCAGCCGCGACTGGCTCTGAAGCGATTGTCTCCAGCGACACGTCTGGAACAGCTGCTCAGTTTGAAGGGTTTGTTGGTGCTTCCAATCGCATGCAAAGCGTTTATGCGCAGATCAACCGGATGGCGACATCCAGCGCACCAGCCTTCATTACCGGAGAATCAGGTACAGGCAAGGAACTGTGTGCACAGGCGCTGCATGCCAGATCAGCACGTAAAGGCGGGCCTTTTGTCGCAATCAACTGTGGAGCGATTCCGGCCAATTTGATGGAGTCCGAGATCTTCGGTCATGCACGCGGTGCCTTTACCGGAGCAGATGAGGCCAGAGCTGGTGCAGCAGAGCTTGCCGATGGGGGAACTTTGTTCCTTGATGAGATCGGTGAAATGGAACTCTGCTTGCAGAGCAAACTTTTGCGTTTCCTTCAGACCGGCTCCATTCAACGGGTTGGAGAGCATAAACCACGCTCGCTGGATCTGCGCGTTATCTGCGCAACCAACAGAGACCCGAAAACAGAGATCACCGCAGGTCGCTTCCGTGAGGACCTGTTCTATCGTCTCCACGTGCTGCCGATCCGCCTGCCCGCTCTTCGGGAGCGCCGCGAGGACATACCGTCCCTCGCTCAAACATTCCTGAAGAAGTATGCAGCAGAAGAAAATCGCAGATTTCAGCGTTTTTCGACCTATGCAGAAGCTCTTTTGTTGCAGCACAGCTGGCCGGGTAATGTGCGCGAACTGGAGAATGTCATTCGCCAGCTTGTGGTCATGAATGACGGTGATGAAGTCACTGAACTCATGCTCTCTCCTTTGTTGCGTGACCAGGCTGTTCCTGTTCTTTCCGAGATTGCCTTCAGCACAAGCGAACCTATGCCTTCTATGGGGCGGTCTATCGAACCGTTGTGGTTCCAGGAAAAGCAGATTATCGAGACCACGCTTGAAACTTTTGACGGCAACATTGCCCTTGCAGCTGCCGCCTTGGAAATCAGCCCCTCGACCATCTACCGGAAGAAGCAATCCTGGGCTGAACGGGCCGGTGCCTGATCAACTGCGTGGTAATTGCTTAACCATCGCATGAGGAATGTCTTCGTGACGCATGTCTAAGCTGCCTCAACAAATGGGGCAGTATTGTCTCCCTTAGATTTAAGAGCTATACCACCGCCAAGAATCAGGTGAGTGCCGCAGATATTGTGTTCTGCTGGCTCTAGGGGGCTAACAATGCCATTTACAGTGAGAGGGATGTCAGCTTACGCAAAAGCTGCAGCCTGTTCTATTTTTGCGGTTGCTTTGTTGGGTGGCGCTGCATCTGCTGAAGACAAGAGTGCGCCGAGCGCTGGCTTTAAAGCTGCTCAGGACGCCTACACCATTGCCTGGCAACAGCAGCCACTCGCTTTTACGGCAGCAAAATTCATCGCACTACCAGCTGAGAGTTATGGGGCTTACACGCCTCTGGAGACGACAGAGTTCCAGAGCGGTGATCCATTGACCGTTTATGCTGAGCCTGTTGGCTTCTCTTACAAAGAGATGGGCAGCACATATGCGATTGATCTGAGTGTTGACTTTGAACTGCGCAACACCACTGGTCAGGTGTTTGCTTCTCAGGACGGGTTTACCGCCTTGCACTCGGCAAGCTTCAACCAAATCCGCGAGTATCAGACATCTTTGAGCTTCAACCTTAAAGGGCTGCAAGCTGGAGACTATGTGCTGAAGGTGCAGTTTAACGACGAGAACTCGGAAAAGTCCGGCAGCTTTGAGCTTCCGTTTTCCATGAAGGACGCACCTCTTCAGAATTAGAGCATGTTGCGTTCATATGCATTCACGCACCAAGCTCTAACTCTTTAATTTTGCGCGTATTCTTATCCAAAAACCGGAACCACTTTTCGGGAACACGCTCTAAAACCTGAAAGCTTCCTGTTAAAGTTCAAAAGCTGGCTTTGATCTTAAAGCCGGCTTTTCTTTTGCGCTGATTCCGGAAATTCCCGTGCAGGCAGCACAGACAGTCCATTCGTCTAGGGTGAGTTGAGACTGTACCCAAATTGCCCCCCAATTTCTCGCAGTATTCCTATATTTTTTGCACTCCAGAATATTTTTTTACAGCTCTCTTCTTGACTATAAGAGGTGGTGAAACTACATCATTTTGTGGTTGTTAGCACTCTGCCTTTGGGAGTGCTAATCACTGTGGGGCTGCAAAGTTTCACCCACTCTCAAAGTTTTTAACCTTCGCGTCCGGGCGTTGCCTAAAAGGGGCGCTCGCGTATGAGAGGAAGAGCCAATTATGAAGTTTCGTCCGCTACACGACCGTGTTGTCGTTCGCCGCATTGAGTCTGAAGAAAAAACAGCTGGTGGCATCATCATTCCTGACACTGCAAAAGAAAAGCCACAGGAAGGCGAAGTTATCGCTGTTGGCGCTGGCGCACGTAAGGACAACGGTGAGCTGATCGCTATCGACGTTAAAGCTGGTGACCGCGTTCTGTTCGGCAAATGGTCCGGTACTGAAGTTAAGATCGACGGTGAAGACCTGCTGATCATGAAGGAATCCGACATCATGGGTATCCTGGCTTAATTCCAGGCCATTGTTGAGACCCTACGATCCCTTCTGTTATTCAAGAATTTAAGTGAGACAAAACCATGGCTGCTAAAGAAGTCAAATTCGGCTCCGATGCCCGCGACAAGATGCTTAAAGGCGTCGACATCCTTGCAAACGCTGTAAAAGTTACCCTCGGCCCTAAAGGTCGTAACGTTGTTCTGGATAAAGCATTCGGCGCACCACGCATCACCAAAGACGGTGTTTCTGTTGCGAAGGAAATCGAACTTGAAGACAAGTTCGAAAACATGGGCGCACAGATGGTGCGTGAAGTTGCTTCCAAAACCAACGACATTGCTGGTGACGGTACAACAACTGCGACAGTTCTGGCGCAGGCTATCGTTAAAGAAGGTGCAAAGTTCGTTGCTGCTGGCATGAACCCAATGGACCTGAAGCGCGGCGTTGACATGGCAACTGCTGCTGCTGTTGCAGACCTGACCGCACGTTCCAAGTCTATCTCTTCTACTGACGAAGTTGCACAGGTTGGCACAATCTCTGCTAACGGCGACACTCAGATCGGTGAAGACATTGCTGAAGCAATGCAGCGCGTTGGCAACGAAGGTGTTATCACCGTTGAAGAAGCCAAGTCTCTTGAGACCGAGCTTGAAGTTGTTGAAGGTATGCAGTTCGACCGCGGTTACCTTTCTCCATACTTCGTCACCAACGCTGAAAAGATGATTGCTGACCTGGAAAAGCCACTCATTCTCCTTCACGAGAAAAAGCTTTCCAACCTGCAGCCAATGCTTCCAATCCTTGAAAGCGCTGTTCAGTCTTCCCGCCCACTCATCATCATCGCTGAAGATGTTGAAGGTGAAGCACTGGCAACTCTCGTAGTGAACAAACTGCGTGGTGGCCTGAAGATTGCTGCTGTTAAGGCTCCTGGCTTCGGCGACCGTCGTAAAGCAATGCTCGAAGACATCGCTATCCTGACTGGTGGTACCGTGATCTCTGACGATCTGGGCATCAAGCTGGAAAACGTAACCATCGACATGCTCGGCACTGCTGACAAGGTGAACATCACCAAGGAAACCACTACCATTGTTGATGGTGCTGGCGAAAAAGCTGACATCGAAGCACGCGTTTCCCAGATCAAAGCCCAGATTGAAGAAACTTCTTCTGACTACGACCGCGAGAAGCTGCAGGAACGTCTTGCTAAGCTTGCTGGCGGTGTTGCAGTTATCCGCGTTGGTGGTGCAACCGAAGTAGAAGTTAAAGAGAAAAAAGACCGCATCGACGATGCCCTAAACGCAACACGCGCTGCTGTTGAAGAAGGTATCGTACCAGGTGGTGGTTGTGCTCTTCTTCGTGCAAAAGCTGCTGTTGAGAAAGTATCTTCCGAGAACGTTGACATTGAAGCTGGTATCAAGATCGTTCTGCGCGCTCTTGAAGCTCCGCTTCGCCAGATCTCTGAAAACTCTGGTGTTGAAGGTTCCATCGTTGTTGGCAAAATCCAGGACAACATTGCGGATGAGACCTTCGGCTTCAATGCTCAGACCGAAGAATACGTCAACATGATTGAAGCTGGCATCATCGATCCAACTAAGGTTGTTCGTACTGCTCTTCAGGATGCTGCATCTGTAGCTGGTCTGCTGATCACTACTGAGGCAATGGTTGCTGAACTGCCTAAGAAAGACTCCGGCCCAGCAATGCCTCCAATGGACGGCGGCATGGGCGGCATGGGCGGCATGGGCTTCTAAGCCAAGCCAACCAACGCTTAAACGAATTAGGGCATCCTTCGGGGTGCCCTTTTTTGCATTGTCACAATCAGCTTCAGCTAGGAAATAACAACTCATGAGTGAACTAAAACAAAAACATCATGAAATTTGGCAAGCAGTCAAAGACCAGATGTCTGACACTAAACTTCCGATTAAACTGAGAAACAATGTTCCCGACGGAAGTTACTACGACATCAAGTTTGGCATACCGAACGCTTATCTAAGTCTCCATTATCTGGATGAAGAAAACTGCGCGAAAGTTATGATCAACTTTCGGAATGAGCCCGGCGAGGCCTACTTCAAAGAACTGCTACGCCAAAAAGAACATGTAGAGACAGCGATCGGCGCATCACTTGATTGGGACCCTGCTGAACATGCCCGATATTGCAGCATCGTGTTATGGAAGAGAGATGTTGATCTTGGCACCAACACGACAATGCCAGAGCTTGCAGACTGGTATGTAATCTGGCTCGGAAACTTCCATATGGCACTCTTCCCTCTGCTCTCTGCCATTCCCAAATAGCAATCGAAATGAAAGCACCTGAAATGGTGCTCTTATTTTTTGAATTACGCTTCAACTTGTTCGAGTCTTAAACACTCACCCCGATCTACCAATCTGCTTTGGCTGATAATCGGAGGAATTTCCTATGAAAAATCGTGTGGCGATGGTCTTTGGTGCAACTGGGCTGATTGGTTCTGAAGTGGTTCGGCTGCTGCTTGCCAGTGAGGCGTATGACGAGGTTCATGCAGTTGTGCGCAAAGATCCAGAGATTGAAGATGATAAGCTTCGGTTGCATCTGACCGATTTCAGCGATCTTTCCAGCCTTCAACTGCCAATGAACGTGACGGATGTGTTCTGCTGTCTGGGGACCACGCTGAAGAAAGCCGGCTCAAAAGAAGCGTTTTACGCGATTGACTTCCAGCTTGCCTACGACCTTACGCGGTTGGCGCGTGAAGCCGGTGCTGAGCAGTTTCTCATGGTTTCTTCGATTGGTGCAGCAGCGGGCAGTTCCAACTCCTATCTGAAGGTCAAAGGGGAGCTTGAAGAGGCCGTTCGCACGCTCGCTTTCCCTTCAACAAAAGTGTTCCGGCCCTCTTTGTTGCTGGGTGAGCGTCAGGAGCAACGCTTTGCTGAGGGGCTTGCCGCGTCGGTGCTGCCACGGCTTTCGTTTCTCTTTAAAGGCCCTTTGCGCAAATATCGTCCAATTGAAGGCGCCGCAGTTGCACGCGCACTTGTTGCCGCTGCGCTTGACGGCGAGCGTGGTTTCAGCATTCTGGAAGGCGACGAGATTGCCGATAGAGCTGGCTGAGCGAAAATCTTATCCCCTCGCCCAAATCACCCGCCATACTGATCCTATGTCCACGTACACGGGCAGCTGGCGGAGCGACCGTCAGTGTGGCGTGGGCTGGGCGGGGCTACCGGGAGACATAACGCATCCTCCGGCGGGTTCGTTGAAACACCCCTTGAAAGTCTTTAGTGCAGGGACCAAGCGGAAGCTGGTCACCCGATGGGCGTCTACACTGGCAGCTGCAGCTGTCAGGGACAAGTCAAACTGTCCTTTACAGCAACTGCCCTGACTGTGAGATTCGAAGCAAAGCCTTGTGTTTTGTGAGGCCTTACAATGATGGGTAGGCACCTGCTCCCAATGCCTTTCGGTGGAGACCTTGTTTCATACAAAAACGCCCGGGCAAGGCGACAGCCAATGCCGAAGAAACTAATTTATATACAATGCGCAGGTATTGCCTGCTCGCCTTGCCCCTCCCGTTTCTCGGGATTTTAGCTTCACCACTGCATGAGAAGTCATGCGGTGCTTTTGGTGCTTGTGGTTTTACTCGCCAGCAACTGGCCTCTCAGCCGTCTTGCTGTCCCCTTTGTGGAACAGCTCGTAGATATCCTCCAGAGAGACACCTTTGGTCTCTGGTGCGCGGCGGATGGCGTAGACGGTTCCGATACAACAGCATATGGCGAAGAACAGGAAGATCTCGGTGATCGTGAAGAGTTGGTTCAATTTGGGGAAACCAAACACAACGAGGAATGTGAAGACCCAGTTGACGGTTACCGCCACGACCATTCCTTTGGCCCTCAGATAATTTGGGAACACCTCTGACATGTAGACCCATGGCAGCGGCCCCATGGAGAGGGAATAGGAGATCACGTAGAGGCAAAGACCTGAGACGGACAAAGCCGTGCCAATCCCGTCCCCCATGAGAAAACCTCCCACGATCAGGAACTGAGAGAGTGCGCAGGCTGGCAATCCGTAGACCATCAGAGGCCTGCGGCCAACGCGGTCAATAAGGAGCAAACTGGCAGCTGCGGCCAGAGCGAGTGCAGCGCCAAGCCCGACTGTTGCAGACAAGCGGCTTGCTTCCTCGGAAAAGCCCAGGTCGCCGAAAAGCTCCGGTGCGTAGAGGATGACAGCATTGATGCCGCTGAGCTGCTGGAACAGGAAGGTGAAGACACAAAAACTGGTGATAGGCCGGTTTCGTGGATTGATGAGGTCCAGCCAGCCTCCCTTTTGGTCTGCGACTTCGGCGAGGTCTTGTTCAATCCGCTTCACATTGCCTTTGACCCATGCCTCAGATCGGGTTGGTTCGATCTTTTCAAAGACGGCCTCAGCCTCTGCTGAGCGCTTTGCCATGACGAGCCAGCGCGGGCTTTCGGGGGCACTCCAGATTCCAAAGAGCAGAAACGCTGCAGGGATCGCGGAAAGGAGGAACATGAACTGCCAACGATTGATGGCTTCTGCGCTGTAGCCGAGATCAAGCGTGATCAGATTGGAGAGGTAGCCAATCAAGACACCAAAGGAGATCATGAACTGAAACGCGCCAAGCATACGGCCTCTGATCTTGCGCGGTGCAATTTCGGAGACATATTGAGGGCCAGCCATTGAGGACAAGCCAATTCCCATTCCGATGAGAGAGCGGGCAAATGTGAGGATGAAAAGGTCTTGCGCCACACTGGATAAGACAGCTCCGGTGATAAAGAACAGAGCTGCGATGATGACCGTTGACCGTCTGCCAAATCTGTCGCTGAGATAGGCGCTCAGGTAGGCTCCGATCAAACCACCGATGGACAAGGATGCGACCAGAAGCCCTCCCCAATACGCAGAGAATTCAAACTCTGCTTTGATGGGCTCATAAGCGCCAGCGATGACGCCTTCGTTGTAGCCATAGAGCAAACCACAGAGTACGGCGATACATGCCAGGAGGATAATCATGCGCATTCCCTTTAAAGACCAAGGGAAAGTATAGGCGGAGGTCTCTAACCAACCGGAGGACACACAGCCCTGAATTGAGCTGTTTTTCGCAAGACCCCAATAACGTTTGATCATATACGGGAAAGACAACATGGATCATTTCAGTGTCGCTATGATGATCCAGCGACTTAAAACCGCACCTGTTAGGAATTACAGCATTGAGCTTTTCGCGGCCTTTGCCTTCAATTAAGCTTCCCGTCGCATGATCAGCGCAAGACCTTCCCAAGCGCTTCAACCTTTGGCAACCAGGACTTAACATGATTGTTCTTCAGGATTTCCCCGCAGCTCGTTTTGATGAGTTTCAGATCATTTCCGTCTCTGGATACGCTCAGGACCTGATGGATAATCGCAGTATGGAAGAACAGGCTGCACTGAAGAAAGCCAAGGAAGGCTTGTCAAAGGCCTTTCCAGAGGGGAAAAGCAACAAACACAATAAGCTGCTGAGCATCGTCAACAAGACGAAGGCTGGCGAAGTGGAGGTTGGGTTTCTCTGGTACTCCCTTCAGGATGATGCATCTGCGTTCATCATGGATTTTCTGGTGTACTCAGAACATCGTGGCAAGGGGTACGCCTCCAAAGCTCTTGAAGCCTTGAAGGCGACATTCAAGAAAGATGGCCTGACACGTATTGGACTGCGTGTTGCCCCTGACAATCACGGCGCCATACGCACCTATTACAAGGCTGGCTTTAACGTGACCGGATGGAACATGTCCTGCGAGGTTTGAAGCGCGAACCATGCTCTCGCTGATTGACGTTTTGTTGAAGGGACTTCATTTCCGTTGAGGGCTGGTGGCTGCTAGGGTTTTGGAAATTCCAATGCATGACCTGATTTAAGGATCTGAGATGATTGCACGCAAAGCTGCAAAAGCCCTTGCCGTTCTTCCTTTGCTTTATGCTGTGAGCCAGCCTGCACAGGCTGCTGAGACCGAAACCGCAATTTTTGCTGGTGGTTGCTTCTGGTGTATCGAGTCTGACTTTGACAAGATCGAGGGCGTTCTTGAGACCACATCCGGCTATACAGGTGGCCGCAGTGCAAACCCGACCTACAAGCAGGTTTCTGCTGGTGGTACAGGTCATATTGAAGCGTTGGAAGTGAAGTTTGATCCGGCCAAGGTGTCTTATGAAGAGCTGCTGACAGCTTTCTGGCATTCTGTTGATCCAACTGATGCTGGTGGTCAGTTTTGTGATCGTGGTGAGAGCTATCAGACAACCATCTTTGCGACCTCTCCTGCGCAGCTGAAGGCTGCAAAGGCTTCCAAGAAAGCGCTTGGAAAGTCAGGTGAAGTGAACCGCCCGATTGTAACACCGATCCGCACTGCAGCTCCGTTCTATGATGCAGAAGATTATCATCAGAACTACTATGAGAAAAACCCGATCCGCTACAAGTTCTACCGCTATCGCTGTGGCCGTGATCAGCGCGTCAAGCAGGTCTGGGGTCCAAATGCTTACAAAGGTATCCCCGGCGAGCACTAAGGGCTTAGTATAGAACTCAAGAAGACCAGAGGCACTGCTCTGGTCTTTTGCTTTTAGGTGTGTTGTCGCAGGTCAGAGGAGATCCCTAGTCTTCGTAGTACATGCGATAGATCCCTCCAGCAGAGTCATCAGAGATCAACAAGGATCCGTCGCCAAGCTCGACCACGTCTACCGGACGGCCCAGATAATCGCCGCTGGCATCAATCCAGCCTGTTGCGACAATACTTGGGGCGCCAGCTTCTTCTTTCTCGTTGATGGGCACAAACACCACACGTGCGCCAATTGGCACTGAGCGGTCCCATGAGCCGTGTTGCGCGATGAAGACGCCGCCCTTGTATTCTTCAGGGAACATATCGCCCTGATAGAACGTCATGCCCAAACTTGCGGCATGAGCATCCAGTTCGACTTCCGGGTTCACCACGCCACTTGGGACAGGCTCATCGATGTAATGCGGGGTACGGACCGTTCCACCGCCATACCATGGGAAACCGTAGTTCTTGCCCGGCTCGGTGCCTTTGTTCAGCTCTTCAGGCGGGATGTCATCTCCCATGCCGTCCACCTGATTGTCGGTAAACCAGAGATTACCGGAGTTTGGATGGAACTCCAAGCCTACGGAATTTCTGATCCCGGTCGCATAGACCTGACGGTCCATACCATCTGCGGTGATGGAGATAATGCCGCCGATGCCGAGGCTGTCATAGAGTTTCAGCTTCATCTTGGGCGGCACGTTGTAAGGCTGGCCAAGAGAGATGTAGATGCGGTCATCCGGCCCCTGATCGCACACACGGGAGGAGTGATTATAACTTTCCTCAGAGGGAGGGATAAGCATGCCTTTGCCGACCAGCACCTTCACGGCTGGCTTGCCCTGCTCTTTGTTTTCCAATGCGTTCGGAAAACTCAGAACACGGTTTTGCTCTGCAAGGACCAATGAGCCATCTTTTGTGAAGCACACACCATTAGGGATGATGAAGGATTGATCTGGAGCGAACTGGCGAACTTCTGCAGCTTTCTTGCCCTCTTCATCCGGGGTAACGACCCAGACTCTGTCCGTGGTCGTTCCTACAAAAACAGTTTTGCCATCAGGCGCGACGGACATATGACGGGCATCTGGCACAGCTGCATAAGGTTCGATGTGGAAGCCTTTGGGCATGACCACAACTTCAGTGTTGCGAGCCAGAGTTTTCTGCTCTTCAGAGACCTGCTCCACAAACTCCGTTTTGACACCATCGACCATCTTGGTGGTCGTTGCTGCCAGAGATGTGGTTAGCAGCAAGGCGTAAGCGCACCCTGTCAGGACTCCAAAGAGAACGGGCTTTGTGGTGCACATCGTTTTTTCCTTCCTGAAGGGCCTAGAAATTTGACTGAGAAAATTTATCGGAATATTTGGAATGCTCTGCCTTTTTGAGCTGCCACTATGCGCTCATTCAAAGTCTGAGGAGAATACTCAGATATGACGGGAATTCGGTTTATAGAACCACAAAAATTGAAGATATTCACTTAGCGGAAGTTGCGTTTTGTGGTGCTAAAATACGACATGACGTAAGTTTGAAAGTGTGGACAAAGAACAAAGGAAAGGTGCCCACTTGCAATTGCCTCATTTTCGTGCCAAATCCTACGCATCATCAAGAGAAGGGCTGGCGCCCTCGCCAACCTGCCTAACCGGGCAAGGTGGTCTCCGCCAAAAGGGATGTGGTTTCGAAGTGAGGACGCTGTCTTCATCATTCGTAACAACCAAGCGGTAGTTTCAATGGATTTTGCGCCAGTCCTCCTCGGGAAACCGATGGAGGATTTAATGTTTGATATTGCTGGTCAGCCACAGTCTGCATGGCAATCGTATGTATCTGAATATGTGCCTCAATCTTTGAGGGAAGCCGTCGCACACCTTGCCGACGAGTTTACTGCTGCCTATTTGCTGGATTGCCTGATTTTAGAAAAAGGGCTGCGCAGCCGGCTGCTTTCCAACTCTACACGCCAGCCGAATACGCCTTTGACCACCGACGAGCGCTCCGACAGGTTTGCTGTGCTGCTTCGGCTTTGGGCAGAAGGCTGCCACACGGTTGTCGACGAGCGCTTGTTTGCGGATACTGCACGCCGTCGTCCTGAAGAACTGGAAGCCTTGCGTGAGTACTTCAGGCAAAACGCGCTACGCTCGAAAAAGAAATTCCCGAGCTAGGTAAGCTGCACTAAAATAAGAACTGATTTTTAAGCTGCGCGACTGCCGAATTTTGCAGGAGGCGTGGCAAATGGGTCTGCGAACATTGCAAGCCACAGGCTCTGTGCGATGCGCTGTGCAGTTGCCAGAAGAAGCGGTGCGGCTTCTGCTGAGAAAATCGCATAGACTTCGTCTTCAAACAGATCCATCCACTCATGGAAATTCTCAGTGGTGACCCCTTGAATCCTCGCGTGAGCGGGAACCGGCTTGCCTTTATACGATCCAGTTTTTAGCAGAACAGATGCCCAAAAGTGCTTCATCTTGTGTAGATGCGGACCCCAGTCCTCACCCATCTCTCTCAGGAAGATCGGCCCAAGCGTTTCGTGCTGGCGGACCTTGCCGTAAAAACTCTCAACCAGATGATTGATCTGGGCAGGTGTGATGGAAGGATCAAGCGGTGTCCGTTCACGCGCTGACATAACGGGAATTTTTGATGACACTGCTTGTTTCCTATTCCTGGTCCGCGATCCGCTTAAGCCTTGTTGTATTTAGCACGTTGCTCTTCAGAGATCACAATCGGCTTGCCGTCATCGTCAACAGCAACAAAGGTGAACTGAGCATTCGTCACCTTCTCACGATAGCCAAAGCGGTGGCGCAAAGCCCAGGCCTCAATGGCAAGCGTTACAGAGGTTCTGCCAACACGGAGCACGTTGGAGTAGACACACATTACATCGCCCACTTTAACAGGGCGGATAAAGGTCATGCTGTCGATCGCAACAGTCACAACGCGCTCCATGGCGCACTGGCTTGCTGCAATACCGGCGGCAATATCCATTTGAGAGACAACCCAACCACCGAAGATATCGCCAGAAGCATTGGTGTCTGCCGGCATCGCCATTGTGCGCGTGGTCAGTTCACCAATTGGCTGCTCTTCTTCGACAGCGTCTCTTGTATCATTCATAGTTCTAAAGCTCCGTAGATCCACCAGAGGAAATGCTATGCATGGCGAAGCTCAACTACTCAAGCAGGGATCATCGCCATATGGAAGCAATCAACAACCTGGGTCGCACATTTCTTGGTGTTGGCCCGAGCGGTTTCAGCAACGCATTCATCTACTGCATTCTCGAATAATTTCAACCAGCTGGCAATATCATCGCTGCATACCTGCTTTGCAGCTCCACGATACTTGCCAAGTGGACGGCCAGAATAGCTTCTGTCTTTCATGAGAGCGGAGCACCAGAACCGCACGGCCTGAGCTTCGTAATCCTCCCAGTCGCACTTCATGCTATTTTGGTAGACTGATGCCAGCTCGCCATTGTGACGGAGTTTTTCTGAATGACTGGCAACCAAAGCACGCACTTGAGAATGCGTCAGGTCAGGATGGATTGGTGTACACTCGTCCTGCGGGCGAATGTCAAAATGCTGATAGGTCATCTCGGTGTTTCAGGAGCCTTGCAAGAACAAGGCCCATGCCCTTCTTGTTACTTCGGGTCACTTTTACTCAAATACCGAGTTTAAAGCTCTGCGGCAGCTCGTAGCACCTCCGGCTTTTCGAGGCAGTAATATCCAGAGAGGCGGCTGATAACACCTTCTCTCTTCCAGACATTGAGGACGCGGCTGACGTTCTCCCGAGCCCCACCAGCCATATTGGCGATTTCAGCCTGAGAGATCTTATAGTGAACAAGAATTTTGTTGCTGTCGACTTTTTTGCCAAATGTTTCAGAGAGTTGCAGCAGCGTCTGCGCAACCCGGCCATTGAGTGGCAAGAAGGACCGTGCAGCGAGTGCATCGTTTGAACGACGCAGGCGAGTCGCTACGATCTGCAGCATGTGACGGTAAACAGCGGGGTTTTCATCGGCGTAGCGATAAAATGCAGCTTTGGAGATAAATGCAAGCTGGCTCGGCTTGAGTGCCGTAACGGTAGCGGAACGCTCACTGCCGTCAAGCAAAGCAATTTCACCTACCAGAGAGCCCTGCCCGAGAACTGCGAGCAGCTGCTCACTGCCATCCAACGAGACGACGGAGACTTTCATGCTGCCTTCGATGATTGCGTAACAACCATTGCCCGGATCTCCGGCCTTGAAGAGAACTGCGCCGGATTTCAATGACATAGGCTGAGCTATCTCAGAGAGACCGTGTGCGTGTTCCTCAGCCAAACCCGACAGTGAAAAGCTGTTTTGAAGGAGTTCTTTGAACTTTGTCATCTTGCCACAAGATCCTGACGCGCCGTAGATTCAGTTTTTTAGTTTAAGCTGCATCAATATAATTGATGATTTTAATTAGGTCTATCATGCGGCCATTTTGTGACCGGAGTCACAGAGATGTTCTTTAGTTTTAGGCAAATTAGGGGTGTTCATAAATACCCCAACGTTTATGGCAAATTCAAAAGGAACGATCTCTTCAACCGCAGGAAGAGATCGTTCTTAGAACAAGAAGATATCTTTTTCCATCAAAAGAAACGGAAATTCCTCACTTATCAGGAACTTCAGCTGGTTCTCACGGGATGAGCTCTGGCGTACGTTTTTCTTTTTGACGGGTTGGGCCTGCTCTTCAGGATAGGATGGCCGACATAGGACCATTGCCGAATCCTGCGCCTCATTGATTCCGTGCCAGAAGAAGTCTCTCAGATCCGTGTCCTCATCAGCCATAGGCAGATCTGGACCTGAGAATATAGTTTCTAATCCGGCTTTGGTAGCGCGCTTTGAAATGGAGTTGCTCGATCGGCTAACACCAGCAGGCAGTACCAGTGCAGGCTCTCGTCCTGCCATCATGCTGAGCACCGTGATGAGCGCTGAATGCACGGCAGGATGCTTTGCGAGGTTTCCCTGAATGGCAACAAATGCTGGCGGACGGGCATAGACCTCTTCGAACAGATCCACCTGTGCGGCGATCTCAGCGGCAATCGCCTCTTCCGGCAGCATCTTCATGGGGCTGCGCATTGCATACCACCACGGGGCGGGGAACGTCTCTCCGAATACGGTCCGGCCAAAATCGGTGAGTGGCCCGGCGGGCTTTGTCAGTGTGACTGTCAGACCGACCATGGTTTCATGTTCGGCCCAGGCAACCACGTCACGCAGCTGATAGAACTCCCTCGACCACATCTTGCCAGTGACAACACAGCCTACGGCAGAGAGCCGGCCTGCGATGATTAGATCGCAGATCGCCCGGTCGACTCCATAGCTTTGCCCAAATTCGAGACTCGTCAAGAGGATGCGCTTCATCGCGCGGATCTCCCAATCCAAAAGGTTCAGGAGTACATTTAACAAAGCCTGCAAATTTAACGCAACGGAATCTCAGCTGTTTCAGTTGGATTTCAGGGGCTGTTTCGGGTCTGACAATCGGTAGACCCGTACATTTTCAATAGCTGTTTTTCCGAATAATCCCTTATTCTCTCGGGTGATGGTCTTCAGCAGCTCAACCTGATTGAAGTTGGCTTTCAGCTTTTGAGAGCAGTCTCTTCTTTCCTCGGTGACGTACAGCATGTCACTATTTTCAGGATTTTGGAGATTATCGGGAATCATTGCATAGCGCATTCGCTCAGGAATTCCGTAGACTTTGAGGTCTGTCTTCTTGAGCGCATTCGACATTTGACCAGTCAAACCGTAGCTGGTTGTGCCAATCCAATTGATGTCATTCGCGTCTGCCAACTCGGTCAATTCATCGCCAATGTCTTGCCAGCCGCGCATCTGGTGCGTTGGATCTTTACGGCCCAGAGATGTGTTGAGCGGGGTGTAGGCGTGGATATAGACCAAGCCAGCAACAACGACACCCAGGCCGACTGCAGTCGGGGCAAGCGCCTTGAACCAGCGGCCAACATTGGCTGGCGGATAAGCTGCTGCAATACCGGCGAACAGGGCCAGTGTCGGATACATTGGTGCTGGCCAGTTGCCCTGAACACGCGAATGGAGTGAATGGAAGAGCAGGTAAATCAGGAACGGCAGGACCGTCAGAACCAGCAGACTGGCCGTGTTGTCTTGCTTTATCATTTTGCGGATGACGCGCCACGCACCAACCATCGCAATGATAAAGACGAGCGGATTCAGCAGGCCTGCAACAGCGCCTATGAACTCGCCAATGTACTTGACGGAGTACCCTTCTGGTACAGAACGCCCAAACTGCTTTACAAAAGAAATCCACTCATGCTGCGAGTTCCAGTAAAGTACTGGAGAGAAGATCGCGATTGCCAGTGCTCCGCCGAGCCACAACTGCCAGGATAGGAAGTATCTGCGGTTCTCCGGCACCCACACCAGCCAGAGAATAATCCCTACCCCCAGAAACAACACGGAGTATTTTGAAAGAAGGCCTAATCCTGCAAAGATACCAGCCAGAATCCACCAGTTCGCATTTTTGGATACCGTCAGCTCTGCCATGGCCCACAAAGCCAGTCCCCAGAAGAAAACAGAGGGTGCGTCAGGCGTAGCTAACAGTGAGCCGACACCAATCAGCAAACTTGCGTTGAAAAACAGGACTGTCCAGCCAGCGATATGAGCGTCATATAGAATTTTTGCAGTTCGCCAGAGCGCGAGGGAACCAATTGCAGCAGACAGGATACTGATGAAGCGAACGCCAAGAGCCGTGTCACCGAACAAGGATTGACCAAGCCAGATCCAATAAGCGACCATTGGCGGGTGGTCGTAATAACCCAATGCAGGATACAGCCCCCACAAACGATAGTAGGCTTCATCCTCAACCAGATCGACATTCATACCAGTTGCCAGCCGTGCCAAAGACAGCACGGCGATAATCAGGATCAGATTAGTCGGGCGCAACCAAAAGCTCAGCGGCTTTCCTGCGGGATTGTCCTGCATTTAAATGCTTTCCTCAAAGTGCTTTAACTTTGGTTTCCTGCGTTTCTTCCTGTGAAAAGCGGCTCTCACTATTCGAAGAAACGCTTTAGCCTTTGCGCCATGTCAGAGCGTTGGAAACAACGTAGTTCCAAACCGCGCCCATAACGGCACCAGCAGCACCAGCAAACCACCAGATTGGTTTGTTCGTATAGATCAACTCTGCCACACCAACGTTTGCCAAAATGCCAAAGCTACAGATCACATAGAATGTGAGCAGACCTTTGATCCACGCAAGCCCTGTCAAACGACGGTCGCGATAGGTCAGGCGGTTGTTGAGGAAAAAGTTCGAGGACATGGCCACAAAGGTTGCAACCAATTGCGAGAGGCCAAATGGCATGCCGAAGGCAGCAAGGAAGATCTTCAGTGCGATGAGGTGAACGACGACACCTGTTCCACCAACCATGGAGTACATAAGAAAACGGACTGAAATCTTGTCATCGAAGATTTTGGAAACCAGCAGGCCGAGGTAATCCATGGTCACTAGTGTATCGAGCTTACTTTCACCATGCTGACGCTCACGAAAAACGAAAGGCAGTTCTTTCACACGCAGAGCGCCTTTTCCGCTGGCGACAATATCGAGCATGATTTTGAAGCCTTGGGACGACAAACGCGGAGCGAGCTCAACAAACCTGTCACGACGCAGCATGAAGAAGCCGCTCATCGGGTCGGACAGTTCCACTTTAAGAAACTTACGTGCCAGATTGTTGGCAAGATTGGAGCCCCATGCACGAATTGAGGACAAACCCGTCCCAACATCCCCACCTTCCACATGGCGGGAGGCAACGCAGATGTCGTAGCTTTCAGAACGAAGTGCTTCGAGCATCTTGGGCAACAGGCTCTCATCGTGCTGAAGGTCAGCATCCATCACAGCTACAAATTTGGAGCTGGAGGCCAGCATGCCTTCAATGCATGCGCCGGACAAACCACGACGACCAATACGCTGAACAATGCGAACACGAGGGTCTTGCTGCGCAATGTCAGCAGTGACTTTAGAGGTTCCATCTGGAGAATTATCATCAACAACAATAACTTCCCAAACTACACCAGCGAGCGCTTTATCCAGCAGCTCAACCACGATGGGAACGTTTTTGCTTTCGTTATAAGTCGGCAATACAACAGTTAACTCTGCTGGACCTGTAACGCGACCTTCGGATTTGCTGATTTCAGTTGGTTCGTAGTTGGTGTTTGACACCATGATTTCTCCAGTGTGCAGACCTTCCTTTGCATGCGTAAGGGAATGGTCCTTCCATTTTTTGGGGCGACCTTAGCTTCTCTTGACGCTATTGCAAGTATTGATTGGGAAATTTGCGCCGGATTGCACCCGCTTCGCGCCTTGCCCTCCCCTGCTCAATGGGCTAGGAGACTGACAACAGCATGCTTCCCTTGGTGCGTTCTGGGGACTTATTGCGGGAAGCGTTTGCAACAACCCTTTTATTTCATGGATGAGACGGCCTCATGGCAAAAAAGAAAAGTGCCAAGCTCAAAGCTCGTTTACCGCGTGGATTTGTAGATCGCGGTCCAGCTGAACTGCAGGCGATGGAGCAGATGCTCTCCGTTATCAAGCAGACTTATGAGCTTTACGGCTTTGAGCCCGTGGAAACTCCAATGTTCGAGTACACTGATGCTCTTGGCAAGTTCTTGCCAGATCAGGACCGTCCGAACGCTGGTGTGTTTTCGCTACAAGATGATGACGAGCAATGGATGAGCCTGCGGTACGACCTGACCGCGCCCCTCGCCCGTCATGTGGCCGAGAATTTCGAAAGCCTGCCAAAGCCTTACCGCAGCTACCGCGCGGGTTATGTGTTCCGGAATGAGAAGCCTGGACCGGGTCGTTTCCGCCAGTTTATGCAGTTTGATGCAGATACGATTGGTGCACCTTCCGTTTCTGCTGATGCTGAAATCTGCATGATGGCATCCGACACGATGGAGCGCCTCGGCATTGCTCGTGGTGACTATGTGATCCGCGTGAACAACCGCAAGGTTCTGGACGGTGTGATGGAAGTGATCGGCCTTTCCGGTGACGAACACGCTGATACCCGTCTGACCGTTCTACGTGCTGTCGATAAACTGGATCGTCTTGGTGTTGAAGGCGTGAAGCTGCTTTTGGGTGAAGGCCGTAAAGATGCTTCCGGCGACTTTACCAAGGGTGCTGGCCTTGGCGAAACGGAAGCGGAAAAGGTTCTTGCCTTTGTGGAAGCTGGTGGCGAGACCACCGACCAGACCATCGAGAACCTTCGCGGTTTGATCGCAGACAGCAAAACTGGTGCGGAAGGCGTTGAAGAACTGGCAACCATGGGCAAGCTGTTTGATGCAGCAGGCTACACTGATGGCCGTGTTCTGATTGATCCATCCGTTGTGCGTGGTTTGGAATACTACACCGGGCCTGTTTATGAAGCTGAACTGACCTTTGAAGTAAAAGACGAAAAAGGCCGTCCAGTGCGCTTTGGCTCTGTTGGTGGTGGTGGCCGTTATGACGGTCTTGTTTCCCGCTTCATGAGCCAGCCTGTGCCTTCTACCGGCTTCTCTGTTGGTGTTTCCCGTCTGATGTCAGCACTCACTATGCTCGGCAAGCTTGGGCAGGAAGAAGTTGCAGGCCCAGTGGTTGTATGTGTGATGGACAAGGACGTTGACTCCCTTGCACATTACCAAGCCATGGTTCAGGAGCTTCGCACTGCTGGTATCCGCTCAGAAATGTATCAGGGCAACCCAAAGCAGTTTGGCAAGCAGCTTCAGTACGCTGACCGCCGCAACTCACCTTGTGCCATCATTCAAGGCTCGCAAGAGCGTGAAGAAGGCGAAATTCAAATCAAAGATCTCATTGAAGGCAAACGTCTTTCTGCCGAGATTGAAGATAACAAAACCTGGCGTGAGAGCCGTCCTGCACAGTTTGCTGTGAAACGGGATGATCTTGTTGCAGAAGTGAAAAAGCTTCTGGCCGCACAGGAAGACGATCGCAAAAACCAAAGCGAGAACTAATATGACCTTGGGGGATAACCGCAGCTTGGCTTTGAGCCAGCTTTTTCGGGATGCAGGTTATGAAGAGGCAACCCCGCCAATCTTACAGCCAGCCGATATCTTTTTAGATCTGGCTGGCGAAGATCTCCGGCGGCGCCTTTTCCTGACTACAGGGGAAGATGGACAAGAGCTTTGCTTGCGTCCAGATTTTACCATTCCGATTGCCCGACATTATCTGGAAACAGGTATCGCCGGACGTACTGCGGCATTCTCCTATGTTGGGCAAGTTTTCCGACATCGACCTGGGCAACTGGGTGAAACCATGCAGGCCGGTGTTGAATCCATTGGCCGCGAGGATGAAGAACAAGCTGATGCGGATATGCTGGCGCTTGCTCTAGAGACTGCTGATAAGCTTGGCCTGTCCTCCCCTCGCATTCGAGTGGGTGATGAAGGCCTGTTTACAGCTGTTCTGCAAGCTCTTGAGATTCCAAAAGTTTGGCAGCGTCGTCTGCGTGATGTGTTTGGTGAGCGTGATCGGCTGGATCAGGTTATCACCCGAATGAGTGGTGTTGAAGCTAAGCCGGATGCGAAGCTGGGCTTTCTTGCAGCACTTGAAGGACGTGACCCAGAAGCTGCTGTGGCTGTTGTTGAAGATGTGCTTTCACTTGCGGGTATTTCTGCAGTTGGTGGACGTACAGCTCACGAAATTGCTGAGCGCTTCATGGAGCAAGCCGCCCTTTCTGCTGGATCAGGCGTGGACAAGGATGTGATCTCGCGATTGAGCGAGTATCTCAACGTGTCTGGTCCGCCACCTGCGAAAGCGGTTGAGACCTTGCATGGGTTCGCCAAAGAGACCGGGCTTAATCTGGATGCCTCTATTGAGCGTCTGGCGAAGCGTACCGACCTGATGGCAGCGCGTGGTATTGACATTTCAAAGCTGGAGTACTCCGGTGATTTCGGTCGCCGCCTCGATTACTACACCGACTTTGTCTTTGAAATTCATCATGAATCCAGTGAGCATCTTGGACAAGTGATCGGTGGTGGTCGCTACAACAAGCTGGTGGAACGTCTTGGTGCGCCAAGTACTGTTCCTGCTGTTGGCTTTACAATCTGGCTGGACCGCGCTTTTGAGGGAGCAAGCTGATGAGCTCTAATCTTATTCTTGCGATACCGTCCAAAGGCCGCCTTCAGGAAATGACCCACGCGTTTTTTGCGCGTGCCGGTTTGAAGGTGAAGCGTCCGGGTGGTGATCGCAATTACCGCGGAACCTTGAAGGGCGTGGATGGCGTTGAGATCGCTTTCCTTTCGGCCTCTGAGATCGCGCGAGAGATTGCTGCTGGTACGGTTCACTTTGGCATTACAGGCACGGATCTGGTCAACGAGAACATCGATCGCCCCGAGGAAAAGACGCATATCATCACCGCACTTGGCTTTGGTCATGCGGACGTTGTGATTGCGGTGCCAACGGCTTGGATTGATGTGTCCACTATGTCCGATCTTGCTGATGTTGCTTCTGATTTTCGGGCCCGGCATGGTCGCCGCCTGCGCATTGCGACTAAGTATGTAAACCATACTCGACAGTTCTTTGCGGAAAAAGGCATTGCGGATTACCGCATTGTTGAGAGTGCTGGAGCAACTGAAGGAGCACCTGCTGCTGGTTCTGCTGAGCTGGTGGTGGACATCACCTCGACTGGCTCCACGCTGAAAGCCAACAATCTGAAAATCCCCGAGGACGGTGTGATCGCCAGGTCTCAGGCACACCTGGTGGCGTCCAGAACAGCCAACTGGAATGAGAGTGCTTTGCAGGCTGCTCGTTTGATGCTGGATCGGATCACGGCGCAGGATAACGCTCACAATTTCAAAGAGATGCGTACTGTTGTCGCAAACCCTGCCGGTGTACTGGAGAAGGTTGCCGCTCTTGGGTGTGTTGCTCCGTTTGGCATTGAAGGTTCTTCTTTAGTCCTGCATTGCCCTGCTGCCAGAGTGCCTGAATGTGCAGACATGCTGCGCGAAGAAGGAGCACAAATGGTAACAGTGACACCACTGGAGTATGTGTTCCACACAGCAAACCCGCTGTTTGAGCCTCTGGCACAAAAAGTCGCAGGCTAACACCTAAACCACTGAGAAATATTTTTGAACGCACCTCTGACCGGGGTGCGTTTTTTATTGCGTTGATTTGCGTTACTTCCGGTAAATCTGCGTTTTTGTGTATCTGCAGACCATCTACAGTAATATCAAAATACTCATCCATCCAATTTATGTAAATTTGGCTCTTTCCCTGAGTCACCTAGACACAACCTTGAAGTGCATTTCTTATATGTGCTCAATGCACATATTTAAATATTTATGAAATTCGAGGAAAACAGATGGCTGCAGATAAAATGCCTCTTGAAGGTGACAACAGCTACGGTTTCAAGCGTGGAATAGGCAAAGACTATTTTGGAGGAGCGCCTGATATCACCACAATTCGTTTTGATGGTGACCTCACACTAAGTGATTTTAAGATCCGCCTGGAAGGTGGCGATCTGGTTTTTTATCTTATCGATCCGGCCAATCCAAATCAGCCGCTTAATGAGATTGCTGATGTTTTTTACTTCGATAACTGGATTGCTGGTGATCACGGTATTGAACGGTTTGAGTTTGCTGATGGGACAGCTTTCTCAGACCTGACTGTATCGAACAGCGGCCAAATCAGGTTTTCTGGAACAGATACTGATGATGTTTTTGTTGGCACTGATGCTAACGAAGATATCTATGGCAGCGCCGGAGCTGATAACATCAATGGTGGCGGCGGTCACAACACCATCAGATACAACGTTTCCTCTGAGGGTGTAACAGTCAACCTGATTACCGGAGAAGGTTCCGGTGGTGACGCTGAAGGAGATCAGCTTTCTAACATCCGATCTGTTTATGGATCAGAACATGATGATGTGATTATCGGCGATGCCGGTAACAACGGTCTCTATGCACTGGGCGGCAATGACAGACTAGAAGGCGGCGCAGGTAATGATTGGCTTAACGCCTATGGTTCCGGAGACAACTACCTAGATGGCGGCAGCGGGAACGACACGGTACGCTATCGCTGGTCAACATCTGCCGTCACGGTAAATCTTGTTGATCAGACGAAGAATGAGGGCGATGCTGCTGGCGACACTTTTGTCTCAATTGAAAACGTCATGGGCAGCGACAAGTACAGCGATCACATCACAGGTGATGTCGGCAATAACAAACTCTGGGGTTATGGCGGCGATGACACCCTGGACGGCGGCGACGGGAATGACACACTGCTTGGCGGCAAGGGCAATGATATCCTCAAAGCCGGTAACGGACTTGATATCCTTGAAGGTGGCGCTGGAGACGATGAGTTCTTCTACGGTGAAGGCACCACCACCTTCCGCTATAACCTTGGCGATGGCAACGACACCATCCATGCCAACCAAGATGAGGATGCCTCTTATAATCAAAAGGTTATTTTTGGTTCTGGGATATCTCCTGCTGACATCACAATTACACGTCAGGGAGAAGGCACAGATAAGTATGGCAACCTGCGGGATGATCTCGACCTCCTGCTGACATTCAAAGATGGCGGCAGCATACTTATCAAAGATGCATTCTTTTTGGGGCCTAATCCCCTCACTTTTGGCGAGTTCCACTTTTCAGACGGCACTATCTGGAACTGGGAGAGCTTCAACAAAATGCGCTTCGAGAATGCAAGTGATGGAGAGGATATTCTTGATGGTACTCTGAATGATGATACCATCAATGGCCTTGGCGGCGATGATGACATTGATGGTCTTGCTGGAGATGACCATATTATTGGCGGTGAAGGCAACGATAAGCTTCAAGGTGGAGAAGGTGATGATCACGTTGAAGGCGGTGATGGCAATGATGTACTTTTCGGCGAAATAGGTAACGATATTCTTGATGGCGGTGATGGGGACGACGTAATCAACAGTGCGAGCAGTGACGGGAATGTAATCCTAGGTGGCAGCGGTGATGATACTATACAAGTTCTTTCGGGAACTGCCGATGTAACTGGTGGTACTGGTGACGACACAGTTTCCTTTTCAGGAACAGACCTTACTGTCCGCTACAACCTGGGTGACGGCAATGACGTCATTGCACCGATCAGAGCTAGTGATTTTAACGGCAATCACAAGCTGATACTTGGCGAAGATATCTCTCCCGATGAAGTCACAGTTTCGCATTCAAATGGCTCTACAACACAGGTGCTGCTCACTTTCAAGGACGGTGGAACACTCCGGATTGGAAATGCTTTTGACCAGACAACCAACCACTTTTCCTTTGGTGAAATTCAGTTTGCCGATGGCACTGTTTGGAACTGGGAAGTTATCAACGAGAAGCTTGCAGACAGTGCTGGTGAAGGTGAACCTGCTACCCGACTTACATTTCCAGACAGCGTCGACAACTTCTCTACCAATGCCTTAAACGACCATATCATTCACGCTGGTGGAGGTGATGATTATATTACAACTGGCGCAGGTGACGATAGTCTCTACGGGCAAGCTGGCAATGACACATTGATAGGTAGAACCGGCAATGACCTGCTAGACGGTGGTGATGGTGACGATACGCTCATTGGAGGTGCCGGAGATGACCACCTGATTGGCGGAAAGGGAAATGATACCCTCAAAGGTGGAGATGGTGATGATTTGCTCGAAGCAGCTCATGGAGGCGATGATATCCTTGATGGTGGGAATGGCAATGACACTCTCCATGCCGGTTCGCCGCATGCAATTCAGCTGCTAGGCGGCAGTGGAAACGACACCCTCTATGTCTTCCATGGCGCATCTCACATTGAAGGTGGAAAGGATGATGACACCCTTCACTACTATGGTGGCGATATCACAGTTCACTATAGTCTTGGGGATGGTCATGATATTATTTACGCAAATGGCAAGGCAGGCCCATTCAATAAACTCATCTTTAACGCAGCCATCTCTCCTGACGAAGTTCTCGTAAGTGGTTCGCTGACGTTTACCTTTGCAGACGGTGGTACGTTACGTCTGGATGATGCCTTCTTCTCTTCAAGTCAAAAGATGTTATTCAACGAAGTTCAGTTTTTCGACGGAACGGTCTGGACCTGGGAAGACATCCACAAAAAGCTTCTGGAAACTGCAAGTGATAATGCCGAGATCCTTTGGGGCACAAATGGTGATGACATCATCAACGGCTTTGGCGGAGATGACATTATTGACGCGGTGAAGGGTGAAAATCAGATTTCCGGTGGTACTGGAGATGATACTATTACCTGCGGTAATGGCATTGATACAATCATTTTTGGCGAGAACTTTGGCAATGATACAATCATCGATTTTCATGCAAACCAAGGTCACATCGACATTATACAATTCACAGATGGTGTATTTGAGACCTTCGAGGATGTGATGGCTGCTGCTCGTTATGAAGAAGGTAATACTATCATTCAATTGGATGAAGACAACTCTATTACTCTTCAGGGCTTTGTTGTTGCTGGTCTTCATGCTGATGATTTTAGTTTTGTTTCTTAACTTTTGCGTATAGCACTAAACTTCAAAGCCTCGGCACTACCGTGCCGGGGCTTTTTCGTAACCACATACTGAAAGTTATGACGAAAACCTCTCCAGCCGTTTTGAATAAACTTTACATCCTAAATTGCGATGCACCTTGTAAAAGAAAATTCTCTGTAAGTTATTGTGGATTTTAATATTTCTTCGAACCAACAAGACCGAATATTTGTATTTCTTACCTCACTTTGGGTCAGCCACACGCAATCATGAGCTGCATAAATATTACGTGCAATCTGCACATTTATAAAAATTTATGAAACTCGAGGATTGTGGCCATGAATATCCAACTCGGAAGTGGCGATGAGAACTATACTACTACTAGTTCTGAAGACCACCTTGTTTTAGCCGGTGCAGGCAACGACACTATTATAACTGCTGCAGGCGATGATCGGCTCTACGGAGAAGCTGGGAATGACAGCCTAAGTGGTGGAGAAGGTGATGATTACCTGAATGGTGGCACTGGGGATGACATTTTGTCTGGTGGTGCCGGGCGCAATACTTACTTCTTCGACAGAGGCTATGACAAAGACGTTATTGCTGACACTTCGGGTGATGATACCGTTCAGTTTGGCTCAGATATTACATTGGATCATATTCGAGTTGTCGCAGGCGGTTCTGAAAATCAGGACCTCTTAATCTACCTCATTGATCCAGAAAATCCGGATAAACCGCTCGATGAGATTACCGATGTTCTAACAATCCGAAACGGAGCGCTTGATACCTCTCCATCAATGCAGTTTAAGTTTGCTGATGGCACGACCCTCTCTAACATCGCACTTAAAGAAGATGGACGTGCGAAACATTATGGCACTGCTGGAGATGATAATTTCATCGGTAGTACTGGCAGAGATGAAGTCTATGGTAGTGCTGGAGCAGACACAATTGATGGCAAAGAGGGCCATAATATTGTGAACTACCTTCTTTCAACTGAAGGTGTATCAGTGAACCTCGATACAGGCGTGATGACTGGTGGTTTTGCTGAAGGTGACCAGCTCACCAATATTGATGCCATTATTGGTAGTTGGTATGACGATGTTCTGATTGGCGATGACAACGACAACTACTTATTTGCTCAAGCCGGTAACGACCATCTGGAAGGCGGTGCGGGAGACGATGAGCTGAATGCATATGCCGATGGTTCCGACTATCTCGATGGTGGTGAAGGCAATGATACTGTCCGTTACCGTTGGTCCAGCTCTGCTGTCACAGTGGATCTAACAGATCAGTCCAATAACACCGGTGATGCAGCAGGAGATGTTTATGTCTCTATCGAAAACATTATGGGCACTGACAAGCATAGCGACCACTTAACTGGCGATGCTAATGCCAACAAGATCCATGGATACGGCGGTGATGACACCATCTTCGCTGGAGCTGGTGATGATACCGTCATTGCAGGAGATGGTGATGATGTGATTGAAGGTGGTGCTGGGGACGATGCGTTCTTCTTCAGATCAGATTTCGGCAACGACATCATTACAGACTTCACTGCTGGTGCCGGTTCTGAGGATGTGATCCAGTTCGCAGCTACATTCGATAGTGTTGCAGATGTTCTTGCTGCTGCGAGTGATGTTGGTGCGGATACTGTTATCTACGTAAATGATGACACTTCAATCACCCTTCAGAATGTTTCTGTAGCTGACCTTCATGCAGATGACTTTGCATTTGTCTAAGTGAATAGAAATTCGACAGTTATGAAGCCCCGGCAATTGCTTACCGGGGCTTTTTTTTATAGCGCAAATCACGGGAGTTGCTTTGAGGGGTGGCGAATTGGTGACAGATGTTGGGGCACCCGTAATGTAGGTAGGTATTCCCTTGCGCGCGGTGGGTTTCTTTAATAGCAATGCGCTGATTGATAGAAAAGTTATTTTAAGGAACGCGACGTGGGAAACGGACAGGATTTGGCGCAAACGCTGGGGGTACGCAGTGATCTCCTTGTGGAACGGAGCGTTAGCGAAGTTGTAGTGCATCCAGACCGGATTGTTCTGCGCATACCGGATGAGCCTCATTACTGGGCTGGCAATATGGTGTTCTTTCGCGGCGATAAGGTCGATCCTGAACACCAAATCACGCAGTTTCGTAAGGACCTTCCAGAGGCGGCGCATACGATGTTTGGGTGGGATACGCCTGACATGAAGATCGGGCCAGAGCACGCCCCCTTCTCCAAGCTTGGATACGAGCTGGAACAGATCGATGTCCTGAGCCTGACCCAACCTCTCAACCGTGCTCCTACGCCCGATGGGATCAACATACGCCCGATCGAGACCGAAGAGGACTGGAAGCAAGTCATCGCGCTTCAGATCGATACTGCTGTTGAGCAAGGTTATGACCGCGATAGCTTCGGGGTTTACGTGTCTAAACGTTTTGAGAGCCGTCGCAGACAGATTAAGGCAGGACTGGCGAACTGGTTTGGCGCCTTTGATGGGGATCTCTTGGTTGCTGATCTGGGTATCTATGCCGACGCAGCTGTTTCGCGCTTTCAGGAAGTTGAGACACGCCCCAGCCATCGTAAGCACGGCATATGCGCGGCACTCGTCACAGTTGGGGTAGATTGGGCTAAGGCGCAGGCACCTGAAACAATAGCTGTTTTACAAGCTCACAGTGACGGTCCTGCAGGGCGGATCTATCGGCGTTGCGGCTTCGAGCATCGCGAAACTCTCGTTCTTGCGATCCTTCCGCCTCAAGGCACCTTTGAGCGCCCCGCTGACACTGCATGATTGAGACTTAACGGAATAGCTTCAACAGTAGTTTGAGGTGAGTGGTCCCCTCACCTCATAGACCTCATCACCAATACTCTTGCTAGGCCGTCACAGGACGCACGAGAGCCTCACGTTTGGCTTCAACAATGTCCCGGCAACAGCAGCCTTCCAGGTGGTCGTTGACCATGCCCATGGCTTGCATGAAGGCATAGACGGTGGTTGGACCTACGAAGGACCAGCCGCGTTTTTTGAGATCTTTGGAAATGGCCGTGGAGATTTCGGTTTTGCCGAGTGTCTTCAGGTTGGCGTAATCACAGGTCTCAGGGCGTTGATCCGGAGTTGGTTCCCACTTCCAGAAGTAAGCTGCGAGTGAACCGAACTCTTCACGCATTTCTAGTGCACGATTGGCGTTGTTGATGGTGGAGTTGATCTTGCCGCGGTGGCGAATGATGCCGGCATCCTGAACAAGTCGTTCGATGTCATTTTGTGTGAACTTTGCAACTTTCTCAAAGTCAAAACCTGTAAAGCCAGCGCGGAAATTCTCGCGTTTGCGCAGGATAGTGATCCAGGACAGGCCGGACTGGAAACCTTCGAGGCAGATCTTTTCAAAGAGGCGGATGTCGTTGGTGACCGGATGCCCCCACTCATTGTCATGATAGGCTTGATAGAACGGATCTCCCCCATGCCACCAGCAGCGGTCTTTGCCATCTTCTCCGCGGATCAGTCCTTCAGCAATCGGTGTTGAGTTCTGGTCCATTGCCTTGCCCTTCTTGGTCAATTGTCTTTGCAGGTTCTTGTTGGACGACCATCAGTCAGTCTCACTAACCCGCTCAAAATGTTTATGTTATGTTCTCTTATAAAGCATTGGCTTGCCAAAATAGCAAGCCATCTGCAATTCACTTTTCAGACAGATCAATCGAACAAAGCGTCAATATCATCCTGTGTCACGGTACCAGCTTCCACATCCAAAGCCGGACCATGAAGCAGTGCGGAATCATCGCCCTCTTTATCAGAAGCAATACGATCACTGATCTCCTTGAAGCTTTCAATACCGCCCCATATCTCAATCATGCGAATGATGCGCTCTTCGACGAATGACAAGGTGTTCACCACCTTGCTGATGCGCTGGCCAGTCAGATCCTGGAAGTTACAGGCTTCAAAGATCGACACCACTTGCTCATGAATATCAGTGACAAGGCCTTCATGCTCACTTGGGACCATTGGCATGACCGTTGCTGCGCTCTGGTCGATGACCTCAGCTGCGGTCAGGATTTGCTCTGTCGCCCCTTCGGTGCCGGATACAATCGCACCCAGCTCCAATGTCACGCGGCCACGCTCGTCATTGTCGACGCTGGCCTTGTTGTGAAGAGCAGCAATTTCATTCTTGGTTTCAGCGATTGCCTGATAAATCGCATCCAGCTCACCCTTGAGCTTTGCGGCCTCGCCGATTTCCTCACGCAGTTCTTCTGCGACGCGTCGGGACAGTTCTTGTGGGTCAGTTGCCGGAGATCCCACCAACTCTTTCAAGCTGGCAATTTCTTCCATGATCTGCTGGTGACGCAACTCTTCACCATTGTCCTGAATCGGAGTGCTTACTTCGGTGCGTTTGCTACGCACTCCGAACTGAGCCTCTGCACGAAAGGTTTTTCTTACAACTGACATCCCAACCCCGAACTCATGAAGCCAATACGCTTCCTAATGAGGACCACACCGTCGCTACTCCTGTCCGGCGATGCGCCCTCTTTTGTTTTCCGCCCTTTCTTCGCAAACTGGCACAGGCTTACGAAGACAGGCTCTCAATTACAGGTTTTAAATAGCAATCCCGGTCACAAGACGCGTCCATGCACCCATAAGTAAGATGGGCACGATTCGCACTCCTGCACGCCGGTCACTACTCACATACTTCTTAGAGTGTTAATTATTACCTTAGATTTATCAGCATTGATTTTTAAGGATAAATTCGACGATTGGCCGCATAACCCAGTAACAATTGGTTAACCTTAGTTTGAACTAGCATTAATTACATTGATAATTTTAACGATTATTAGAACTGCAACTCCTAGTTTTCCCGAGGACATCGGGTCATTGGCAAGGTCCAGAGGAGTGTGGAATGTTTGGAGCAACGGCAAAAAGCAAAGCAAACTGGTTTGTTACTTTGTTCGGCGTAGGTAGCTTAGTTTGTGCGTTTGGTACTGCTGCGCAAGCAGAGTACAAGCCGCGCGCCTCTGCACCTCCACTTGTCCTTAGCCCTGATCTTGCAAATCCGTGGGTTGTGCAAATCCCGCGATCCCAAGCCAAGGCTGTCCAGAACCTTCGTGGATCTGCAAAACAAGCAAGACGGCCGCGTACGACATCAAAGCGGTATGACCGCCGTATTCCCAAACAGTTCTTACCGACAATTGTGAGCTACAACACCTCCTATTCACCAGGATCTGTCGTGATCGATACGACTTCACGATATCTTTACCTGGTGCAAAGCAATGGCAAGGCCCGCCGTTATGGCGTGGGCGTTGGCCGTCCAGGTTTTGAATGGGCTGGCGTTCACAAAGTCACCCGCAAGCGCGAGTGGCCAGACTGGAGGCCACCTGCTGAGATGCTGAAACGGCAACCAAGCCTTCCCCGTTACATGCCGGGCGGACCGCGTAACCCATTGGGCGCGCGTGCACTTTATCTGGGTTCAACGCTTTACCGTATTCATGGGTCCAATGAACCATGGACGATTGGCCAAGCGGTTTCTTCCGGCTGTATTCGTATGAGAAACGAAGATGTGGCGGAGCTGTATAATATGGTTCCGGTTGGCGCAAAGGTCTATGTGCGCTAGGCATGCACGTTTGTTGCAATCTTGGGTACAGGAACCTATGATAAGGCAACAACTTCAAGTTGCTTGCCGCACCCCAGACAACGGCAAAGCATCAAAAAATAAAGGTCTGTCTTTAAACAGGCTTATTGTGTGAATGTGCCGTTGCTGACCATCTGATTGAGGGACTTTTCCCCCAGGCCACATCTGTGTGTTTTGGGAGTGCCGCGTATGTGTGCCAAGAAGAATGGACTAGTCATCAGCAAGGACGAAGTGGTTGCAACTCTTTCCAGTATTTTGTCCAGCCCCAACTTCAGGCGAAGCCCCAAACTAACCGCCCTCCTGACGTTTCTCGTCGAGCGTAAACTCTCCAAACAGGAAGAAGACCTCAAAGAGCAAGTTATTGGACAGAGGGTCTTCAATTTGCCTGAAGGGTTTAATCCGCGTGAAAACCCGATTGTGCGAGTCAACATCTCGCGCTTGCGGTCTCTTCTGCGTGGTTACAACGACGCACACCCTGATGTGCATCACATGCAGATCCGGTTGCCAGACATGGGCTATGTACCTGTTTTTGAGCGTCTACGACCCGTTATTGACGGAGCTGATGAAGAGAGCAACACCTCTCCCTCACAACACACGAGCGAGGAACGCTCACCCATTGAGCTGCTGGATGAGCCTTTGAACTCTGAAGACATCACCCAGATCCGCGGTGTTCTGGAGGATTGTCTGAAAGACCAAGGACCATCACTCAACCGGTATACGCTTGCAGCCATCCTGCTTGGCTGTTTCGCCAGTATGCTGAGCTTGTTGTTGCTTGCGCATGAGACTGGCTTGGTGTTTGCCGGAGATTGGCATACCCAAGTCGTCGCTGTTCCGCCTCCAACGATTGACGAAGATCAGATCCCACCAGAAATTGCAGCGGAGCTACGACAAATAGAAGGTGAACTTGGCGGGAAAGTCAGCTGCAAAATTCACTCCGATGGGCATGTTCTCGCTGAGTAAATAGCAGAAGGCATCGTGTAGCTCACTCCTCACATCAACCAATTAGTCTGCGTTTGGATGAACTGCAGTACGCCTGCATTTTGGATGTCGATCTCAATTAAGCTCGCGCAGCTTTGGGGTTTTAGACTGTCAGTGTTTGAGCCGTTCTGCAATTAATCTACGAGATTGAGGGTGGGTTTGAACTCAATAGATTTTTACCCCTAAAACCATCAGTTTAACATATTCATTTTCAGGAATTGCCTGAAGCTGCGAAAGGCACAAAATCAAACTCATAAATGCATTGGGAATCAAATTTTTCACCGTTGCATGTCCCCCACGATGCCGAGGGTATCGGTTCAGTTTTCTAAGGCGGGAATTTTGAGATGAAGACTACATTTTTGTTTGCGTCATTTATTTCAGCAGGTTTTGTCCTTTCAGGGTGCGCCAGTGTCACACGCGGTATGAGTGAAAAAGTCAAAATCTATACCTCTCCAGAGGATGCACAGATCTCGACGGACATAGGGATGACCTGCAGTTCCTCGCCTTGTACACTCAAGGTTTCACGCAAAGAAAAGTTCAACGTCACCGTTTCCAAAGAAGGTTATAAAACGCAGAAAGTACATGTCACCACTGAAGTTGCAGGAAGCGGTGCAGCAGCTATGGCAGGCAATGCCCTGATCGGAGGTGTGATTGGCGTAGGTGTGGACGCGTATACCGGTGCGATGCTCAATCACAAGCCGAACCCAGTTCTCGTTGAGCTTAAGCCAACAAACCCAGCAAACCCTAATACACCTGTCGGCGATCTCTCACATATTCGGAAGCAATATGCTGATGATGAGAAAGCTCATCAGGAGAATGTTATGCGTCGTGGAGGCGGCGTATAACCTCCGAATCCCTCTCAATCTTATTTGAGAGGGATTTGTGTAAAGCAGCATACTTACGCCTTATCCAGCAGCATCGGCTTTGGACCGCCATAGGCCCAATCCAGAAGCTCGATGCTATGGATGACCGGGATTTGGGTGCCGCTGGAGATTTGGGTGATGCAGCCGATGTTGCCGGTGGCGACAAGGTCTGGCTGGGTTGCTTCCAGATTGCTTACTTTGCGGTCTCGCAGAGCAGTGGCAATTTTGGGCTGCATGATGTTGTAGGTACCAGCCGAGCCACAGCAGAGGTGCCCTTCCAGAGGTTCTTTGACTGTAAAGCCAGCATTTTGCAGCAGCTTCTTCGGTTGCCAAGTGATCTTCTGGCCATGCTGCATGGAGCAGGCAGAGTGGTAGGTGATGGTCAGCTTTTCGTGCGGCTGTGCTTCGCCTAAGTCCTGTTCAATCAGAAACTCAACAATATCCTTGGACATCTGCGAGATTTGTTGAGCTTTCGCCGCATATTGCGGGTCATCGCGCAGCATGAAGCCATAATCTTTGATGGTGGTCCCGCAGCCTGACGCGGTGATGATGACGGCATCGAGCCCCTCACCATCCATCTCTCTCACCCATGCATCAATGTTGGCTTTGGCCTGTTCGTTAGAGGCTTCTTCCTTGCCCATATGATGAACGAGCGCACCACAACAGCCCTCGCCTTTCGGGAAGACCACTTCATAGCCGATGCGGGTAAGTAAACGGGTCGCTGCATCATTGATGGACGGGGCAAGGACACTTTGTGCGCAACCTTTCAGGATAGCGACTCGGCCCTTCTTCTGCACTCTCGGCGCAATGGTTTCCTGTCCTGCGAACTGGGAGGGCATTGCAGATTTGGTTGGAGCCAGCGCCAGAAGGGTACCCAGTTTAGCAAGCGTACCGCCGCATTTCTTCATAAGCCCTGCAAGTGGGCGACCATAGAAGGCGGCTGCGATGGCCAGGCGGAAACGGCCCGGTTTGGGCAGAATGGCCTGTAGCACTGCTCTGAGTATCCGGTCTTGCAACGGCCGCTTGTAGGTGCGTTCAATATGAATGCGAGCGTGATCTACAAGATGCATGTAATTCACACCCGAAGGGCATGTGGTCATGCAAGACAAACAGGACAGGCAGCGGTCGATATGCTTGACGGTTTTGGCATCTGCAGGGCGGTCATTTTCCAGCATCTCTTTGATGAGGTAGATGCGACCACGTGGACTGTCCAGCTCATCTCCCAGCAGCGCGAAGGTTGGGCACGTTGCGGTACAAAATCCGCAGTGCACGCATTTGCGCAGGATCTGTTCGGAAACTGCTGTGGCGCTGTCTTTGAGTTGCTCTGGTGTGAAGTTGGTTTGCATGACCTAGATCCCCGCGTACATTCGGCCCGGGTTGAGTATGTTGTGCGGATCAAACTGAGCTTTCAAGCGCTTAGAAAGCCCCATTAATGTCTCCGGCAAGGGCTGGAACACATCCACGCTCGTACGCAGCTCAGCACTTGCGCGCAGGAGCGTAGCGTGACCACCACCGTTTTCAGCTATAAGCCGGCGGAGCGGGACATCGTGAGGCTCTTCACCTTGCATCTCCACCCAGACCAGACCACCTGCCCAGTCCATCATCCAGCGGATTGCAAAGCGCTTTTCCAGCTCAGCAATCATCTGTTGACCAGCAGTCGGGCTTACTGAGAGCTTCCAGAGCGACTTGTCACTTCCGGCGAACGGAATGAGGTCACGTAGATCACCCCATGTTTTGCGGGAGGCCTGACCTTCGATAAGCTCTTGCGATGGAAAGCGCTTCAGGATGCTGCGCAGTTTGTTCAAGCGATAGTCGATGGAAACTGGAATGCCTTCCAATCTGAGCAAAGTGATGGAGTGTTCTTGTGAGAGCGGGCAGAAGCCTTTTGGCAGATGAGCTGCGGATGAAACCTCTGCGGAAGACCCCATAGCTTCTGACATGGCACTGGATGCTTCTTGCGGTGTCAGGCCCAGCAATACGAAGGTGCATTCTTTGGCTGCTCGTGGGAGAACTTTGATGGAAAAGCTGGTGGCAACAGCAAGAGTACCCCATGAGGAGCAGAAGCCCCGGGACAGATCATAACCCGTCACGTTCTTCACCACGCGTCCGCCTGCTTTGAACATCTCGCCACGGCCAGAAACAGCTTCCAGACCAAGTACATGATCGCGTGCTGCACCCGCTTTGAGACGACGCGGACCAGACAGGTTTGTTGCCAGCACACCGCCAATGGTGCCTGCCTGATTTGGGCCACCCAGAACTGCACTTAGGTCTGCTGGTTCAAAGGGGAGTTCCTGATTGTGCTCTTTTAAGAGAGCTTGAACGTCTTGCAGTGGTGTGCCCGCCTTGACCGTGAGCACAAGTTCTGCCGGTTCGTAGTCGATCACGCCGGTGATGCCGTCAGTGCGCAAAGTATGCGCGGACTGCACCGCCCTGCCCCAGTTACGCTTGGAGCCGCTGCCGATTACTTCCAGCGGAGTTCGCTCGGCGGCGGCCCATTTGACGACCGCCTCCAGCTCATCAGCTGTTGTTGGGTGGAAACCCTCTCCCATGGTTTCGTCCTGTTCTCTTGTCTTAGGATCACGCTCTAAAAGCGTGGAATATCCGGGAATGGCAGTTGGCCCTGATGAACGTGCATGAAGCCGAGTTCTGCACAACGGTGCAGGACCGGGAACATCTTGCCCGGATTGAGAAGCTGCTTTTCATCAAACGCACACTTCACGCGTTGCTGCTGTTTCAGGTCATCCTCAGAGTACATTTCCGGCATGAGATCGCGTTTCTCAATGCCGACACCATGTTCCCCTGTGAGGACGCCGCCTACTTTTACGCAAAGGCGCAGGATGTCTGCTCCAAAGGCTTCAGCTGCGGCCAGTTCACCCGGCTTGTTGGCATCATAAAGGATGAGTGGATGCAAGTTTCCGTCACCTGCGTGGAACACGTTAGCGACGCGTAACCCGTGTTTTTCGCTCAGCTCCTGCATTTCCTGCAGGACTTGTGGCAAAGCTGCGCGCGGAATGGTGCCATCCATGCACAAATAGTCCGGCGAGATGCGGCCTACCGCCGGAAACGCAGCCTTACGCCCTGCCCAGAATGTATTGCGTTCTTCTTCTGACTGAGAGACGCGCAGGTAAGATGAGCCGTTCTTTTCTGCGATTGCACTGACGCGCTTGAGCAAATCATCGACTTCAGCTTCAGGGCCGTCCAGTTCCACGATCATGAGGGCGTCAACATCCAACGGATATCCGGCATGTACGAAGTCCTCGGCAGCATCAATTGCGAGCTTGTCCATGAGCTCCATGCCACCGGGGATGATACCTACTCCGATGATTTCAGCAACGCACTTGCCAGCTTCCTCTGAGGTTGGGAAGCCGATGAGTGCGGCACGGGCTGTTTCCGGTTTTTGTAGAACGCGGACAGTGACTTCAGTGACAACTGCAAGCAATCCTTCGGACCCTGTGAGCAGGGCCATCAAGTCGTAGGCCTCAGAATCCAGATGTTTGCCGCCGAGGCGGATCACCTCTCCGGTGATAAGGACAATTTCCAGTCCCAACAGGTTGTTGGTGGTCAAACCGTATTTGAGGGAGTGCACGCCGCCGGAGTTTTCTGCGATATTACCGCCAATGGAACAGGCGATTTGGGAGGACGGATCAGGAGCATAATAGAAGCCATCCTGCTGTACAGCCGTCGTAATCCCCAGGTTGGTTACACCCGGCTGGGTCACAACTGCCCGGTTTTCCAGATCTATTTCCAAAATCCGATTAAATTTCATCATGGACAGCAAAACGCCGTCTTCCAACGGCAATGCACCGCCAGATAGGGAAGTTCCGGCACCACGAGGCACCACTTTTACATCATTGTCATAGCAGTACTTGAGCACTTGCGAGACCTGATCTACGGTCTCAGGCAAGACCACCACAAGCGGCAGCTGGCGGTATGCCGTCAAGGCATCCGTCTCATAAGGACGCATCTCGATTTCATCGCAGATAACACCTTCTCCACGCACGATTTTTTGCAAATCAGCAACGATTTTGGAGCGCTTTTTTAGTGTTTCCTGTGACGGTTTTGGCATTGCGATCGCTGCCATCAGGCCTCCCTCCTGAGTTGTGATTTGAAACTATATTTCCAAGCCACCAACCCAACCGTACTTACTGAATACAATAGCTGAGACTCTCATAATTTTTGCAAAGATAAAAGCCGCATTAAGTCTATTGTCGCCCACAAAACAACGGCTTCAGTTTTTGGTGAGTTTGACTCAAAGCAAGTTATTTTCAGTCGTTTATGCTTATGATCAATTCCGTCCGCGACAATATGCCGTAACAATATATACGAAGGTAACGTCGAATCTGTGGGAACTACCCCATGAGTTAGACTATGTTGTTCTCTATTCGCGGTTATTTCTTAGGATATAGTGGGAAGGATAAAATATGAAGCAGTTTGGCGTCGTTGCAGCGCTTGCATTGCTGTTGAGTTCCGGTGCGGCATTCGCTGAAGGCGATGTTGCTAAGGGCGCAAAAGTTTTCAAAAAATGTAAGGCTTGTCATGCTGTTGGTGAAAAAGCCAAGAACAAGGTAGGACCTAAACTCAACGGCATCATCGATGCTGGTTGGGGTGAAGTCGAAGGCTACAAGTATTCCAAGCCTCTTCTGGCAGGTAAAGAAGAAGGTAAAGCTTGGGACGCCGCTACCCTGGACGCATACCTTACAAAACCGAAGAAAGTTATCCCGAAAGGTAAGATGGCTTTCGCTGGTCTTAAGAAAGAAACTCAGCGTCAGGACGTTATTGCGTACCTCGCTCAGTTCAATAAAGACGGCTCCAAGAAATAATTGGATTCCAGAGATTCTAAAGATCGGGGGTCGCAGTTCTGCGGCCCTTTTTTATTGCTGGTATGTTGGTGAGTGGCTTAAGCCTTACGCACCATCTTGTTTGCAAGGATCGGGATGCCGTTATAGTCGGTCATGAACTCGCTGGTAATGACAAAACCAAATTGCTCATAGAGCCGCTTGGCCGGCAGGTTGGATTTGGCGACGTAAAGTGTGGCCTCCCCCTCAGCCCTATCCAGCATGTGTTGCATGAGCGTTCTACCGATACCCTTGCCTCTGCCTTGCGGGTGGACGAACAATGACCTGAGATCAGCTCCGTCCTGAGCTGCATAAGCCAGCATTTTCTCTTCTTCATAAACTGAGATTTGCGACGTGATTAGACTCGTATACCGCTTGGGGTCCTGATCAAGCGGGAGTAATTCAAACTGCTTATCTTCATAGGCAAACTCATCAAGTTTGGACTTTGCGTAAATGTCTAGCACAGCTGGAAGGTCCGCGTCCCGATACGGTCTGATCATCATTCAACTCTTTCTAAGTATACATGTTTTTCGATTCCCTCATCTTTTGATGGCAGGCAATTGAGGTGACTTTGTGCGCCCGCTTTTGATCGTAGTTTAGTACAGTCAAAATGCAGAATAAAACTCAGTCATTTCATGTAAAAGGGGATGCACTAGGCATCCCCTTTTGGCGTCGACTGTAAAGCTGATTAAGAAAGTTCTGTGAAAATCTCGCCTTCCGGGAGGCGGGATTTGGGGAGGGCGGCGTTGAAGTCGCTTTCGTGACGGTGGCCGAGGGCAATCAGAGCAACTGCGCGGTAGCCTTTTTTCTGAAGGCCAAACTCTTCGTTAAGCGCGTCAACGTCTACGCCTTCAATCGGCACAGCATCAATGCCCAGCGCGCCTGCGCCCAGCAGGATGGTTCCCATGTTGAGGTAGACCTGTTTTTCCATCCAATGGTCAGCGTCTTTGAGCTGGTCGCGATGAATACCCACAAAGGTGGCACGGCCTGCTTTGACTGTCTCTTTTACAGCCGGGTCAGCGAAGCGTTTGTCTTGTTCTTCGGCTTCCAGCAGGCGGTCCAGATATTCATCAGAGATGTCCGTTCTTACGCAAAAGACGACGACGTGGGAGGAGTTGAGCACCTTGCCGTTATTGAAGGAGAACATGCCCTGCGTTCCCTTTGAAACGCGCTCACGTCCTTCTGGGGTGTCTGCAATGATAAAGTGCCAAGGTTGTGAGTTCACACTTGATGGGCTGAAGCGAAGCAGGGATTTAATATGATCAAACTGCTCTGCGGAAATCTGCTTTGATGGATCAAATTCCTTGGTGGAATAGCGGCTCAGCGCGACGTCTTTCAGGTTCATGCTCATTTTCCAGTTTCTTATTTAAGTGATGTTCTGACCGGAAGATAACCATTAGTTTTTTCTTAGCAAGTACGCACAGAAAATGCACATAGGCACAAAATGTATACTGCAAGCTCCGTGTCCGACATCCGATAAAGTTATTCCACTTAGCCGAGGCGCTACCTTCCTCCTATCAAGATCAGAAGCGTGGATATTATTCTGATTGCGCAAAGCATCGAATGAAGTCTACTTCCATCCAGGCATCTTGTTCTGGTGTCTTTGGGGCACGGTGAGGGAACTCATAAAAGTTCAACATGAGCTGCATCGGATAATTTGGAGATTGAGAGGTTGTTGTAACCAGTTCGCCATCAGCGAAGAAATCAATCTGACTTGGAGACCAGTCCTTCGAATAGACGTGCCAGTCAGTAACATCCAAGGGTAAAATGCTGTCGTCAAATTCATCTTTGAGGAGAGGATCGTTAATACGTTTTATTCCACGCCCGACTTGAGCTTCATTTGCAGTCGCACTCCTGCCAAAAATCTCAAAAACTGTAATTTCTCCGGAATGATCCGGCTGATCTTCAAAACCGATCAGCCAAAGCGCTGCTAAATTCCATGGTTTCAATTTTGCACGAACACGTATGTCCAACCTACAATATTGCGGCAAGAACAACTGCATTTCAGGAACCTCAGACTTTACAGAAAGCCCATCACGGAACCTGTGTTGCCCATGAGGGCTATTGAGAGGTCCTGCAAAATGCCCAGTCTGGATTCCCGATACCTTGTTTTCTCCATCAAATTCTGGCGACCAGCATTGCTGATTTTCAGAGATGAACAAACGAAGCATTTTGTCCTTTATCTCATAACTCGCCGCAGATAACTCCAAGGAACTCCAGTGAGGGAGGTAGTTGGGCAACCATTTGTTTATATCGAGAGCAGGACCATCAAAATTATCTTCAAAGATAAGCTTAGAGTTCGACTGGAGGACCATTCAGATGCCTTCACATAATGAATAATTGAAATTGCTGATGCAAAATTGTGGTCTTAGAGCTTACCCGACGTGCCATACGGCTGATAGTAAATTTAGGGTGGTTTCCCAAACCTAAGCAATCCTTTTAAGCATTGAAGTCCCCTTTGAATTGTGGCAGGCAGGTTGTAGCGATTTCATTTATGCATTGCTCAGAAACTGCAGGACTTCTCCTCTTATGGCCCGACCAAGACGCCCCAAATTCAAGAAGGATGCCCGGGTCGGATTGTTTGTTTCCTGCACTACCAATCTCTTTCGCCCGTCTCTCATAAAAGCTGCAGTTCATTTGCTCGACAGAGCTGGTTATGAGGTTGAAGCGCCCAGCATTCAGAGTTGTTGCGGGCTTGTGTCGCTGCGTTCCAATGAGCTGGAGGATGCGCGAGATATGGCGAAGGAGGTGATTTCTCAGTTTGGTCATTATGACTATGTGGCTGTGCTTTCTCCTTTTTGTGCCAAGGTGTTTGAACGGGCCTACGCGCCGCTGCTTTCCGAGCAGTCTGAAGAACTCATGAAGATCACCGCCAAGTTTACGCGTAAGTGTTTTGAAGTCTCTGATCTGTTGCTGGCTGCGCCGGAGTTTGGGCAGAGCTTGCAAGGCTTTGCAGGTAAGGTCGCGTTTCTGGATGTGTCAGACGCGCCAAATCTATTTGGCAGTCAGGTCGCTTCCCGCACTCTGCTGGGTCAGATGGAGCAAGTGGGCGTTGTTGACCTGCCGCAGATCTGCGCTTCCCAGGTCAAAGGCGCTCCAGAGGGAACGATCTCCCCTGAACTGGGTCCAGGTGATTTGAGCGGCTTGCTGCATGCGGTGCGCTCCTGTGGGGCTGGTACGCTTGTCTCGACAGATCTGGCGCTCCTGATGGAGCTTTCCACCCATTTGCGCCGCTATGGGTCAGCTATTGAACTCAGACCTGTTTTGGAGGTTCTGGCGGGTGATACTCAATCCATGCCGATTGGCTTGAGTGCCCGTGTGATGGCAGGTCAGTCCATCCTCTGATTCCCCTAGGTCGTCACCGAACCTTGCGCAGGGATTGTGGTTCCCGGTGCTGCTTGTGAAAAACACAAATTCTGCATGACGGGAAATACTGCTTAAGGCCAGTGATTTGCCTCTTAAATCCATTAAATTCCTCAGAATGCCCTTACAAATGTTGTAGTTCTGCGTATTGCTGAGTAGTGTGCGCGGCAACTGGCCAAGGCCATGGTCCGGCTTTGTTGCCAGTTCACAGTGTGAGGCACTTTGTCTCCCCTATCTGCTGTTACACAGGAGCCTATAAAAATGGGAAAGCTCAAGCCGGGCGTCATCTTTGGTGAAGACTATAAAACCCTGATTGAAGCATGCCGCGAAGGTAAGTTCGCCTTGCCTGCGGTCAACGTTGTTGGAACGGACTCCATCAACGCAGTTCTTGAAGCAGCAGCTGCAAACAATACAGATATTATCGTTCAGCTCTCCAACGGTGGTGCGCAGTTCTATGCCGGTAAAGGCATCAAGGACAGCTTCCAGGCAAAAGTGCTTGGCGCAGTTGCTGCAGCTCAGCACGTGCACCTTCTGGCAGAGCATTACGGTGTTGGCGTTGTGTTGCACACCGACCATGCAGACAAGAGCCTGATCCCTTGGCTGGAAGAGCTCATCAAACACGGTGAAGCATTCTACAAGGCAAACGGCAAGCCACTGTTCTCCTCTCACATGCTGGATCTTTCTGCAGAAGACATCGAGTTCAACCTATCTGAAAGCGAACGCCTGCTGAAGATGATGGCTCCGCTGGAAATGAGCCTTGAGATTGAGCTGGGTGTGACTGGTGGTGAAGAAGACGGCATCGGTTCTGATGATGATATCGGAGCTGACAATCCAAAGCTTTACACCCAGCCTGAAGACGTTCTGCAGGCTTATGACCGTCTGAACCCGCTTGGCCACTTCTCCGTTGCTGCATCCTTCGGTAACGTGCACGGCGTTTACAAGCCGGGCAACGTGAAGCTGCGCCCTGAGATTCTGCGTGAAAGCCAGAAACTGGTCAGCGAAACTCACAGCCTTGGTACAAACCCGCTGGCGCTTGTGTTCCACGGTGGGTCCGGTTCTGAGAAATCTAAGATCACAGAGAGCCTGAACTACGGCGTGTTCAAGATGAACATCGACACCGATACACAGTTCGCCTTCTCTGAAAAGGTTGGTGCGTACGTGGAAGCAAACGCAAATGCTTTCAAATACCAGATCGATCCGGAAACTGGCGCCCCAACGAAGAAGGCTTACGACCCACGCAAATGGCTGCGCGAAGGTGAGCTGGGCATTGTTGAGCGCCTGAAAGAAGCTTGCGAAGACCTGAACTGCGTTGGCAAGAGCCTGTGCCAGTAAGCTAGTAGCTTTTATAAGATTGAAGAGCCCGGTGTGTTTGCATCGGGCTTTTTTTGTTATGTTTGCTCAGTTACGCAGGGACGCAGTTCATTAAGTTTCATGGAAGGTTACACCGCACTGTGGGAGCTGGCAGAGCCAACATCAAGCAGCTGACCTGGTCTAAGATGATTAAGCCATCGTGCTCTCACCATCTAAAAACAGGATCGGTACACCGAGGTTTTTGGCTACCTTTTCGGCGTGTTCCATGAAGATCTGGTATTTTTCTTCCTTGGTCAGGGCCTTTTTGCCTTCAAACTCCTGAAACGCGATGGTGTCGGGAGAGGGTTCAGCGTCTATGAGAAAGATTCCATTGATCTTGATGGGCTCAGTTGCGTCTACGCCTTGCTTATGCTGAATACCATCTTTAGATGAAACGATTACCTCGTTATGCGCATAGTAGGTGTTGTCGACCAAGTCATCGACATTCTGCTGGCGTTTATCGTACTGGTATCTGTCCAGCTCATTCTTCAAGTAACCGTTGCGAACATGGTCTGGCACATCGAGAAGCTTTTCGTTTTGCTCTTGTGTAACATTGACCATTCTGTCTTTTTTGTCTTTGCGGCCAATATTAAGCTCGCTCATGAGATCATCGGGACTGGAGACCAGTACGTTTTGTGGCGGGACATCCAAGATGACGCCAAAGGCTCCGTAGACAAAGCATTTTTCATCAGTCACAACGGACGTACAAATGGCATCCTTATTCTCCAGATACTCGGTTCCCTGAGCAGAAAAACAGCCCTTTTGATTGATAAAATCATCCATTGAACCTGTTCGAACGATGAACTTGAAAGGTGCTTTGCAGCCGCCTCTTTTTTGGAGGTCGAGCCTTTCGGAAGGATCAGAGAAATTCTCTCTGTTCCAAGTCTTAAGAAAAGCCTTCGTCTTCTCATCCGGCTCAGCTTTGACCAGCTCAACTTTATGCTCCTGAGTCTTTTTTCGCATAAATGCAGCAGCAAGTTTGTCGAGCTTGGACACACGCGGGCTTTCGCTAGCTCCGACACCAGTAACTTCGGGCAGAGCGTGCAGCCAATCAACTTCCTTTTGATAGGCCTGAAGTGTCTTATTGAGCTTCTTCAAGACCTTGTTCGCAGCATCTACCTGAAGGTTCTCACAAAGGGTCTCAGCTTCACTGATCAGACCGTTGGCTTCCTGGTCAAGACTGAGGAATTTCTTGTGCTTTTTGCTCGGGATTTTCTTAGCAATGGCAAGGCTGTCAACAACAGGTAACTCAAGTGCCAGTTGCGCGAGGTCTTCCTTCACCCAAGGGATCTGCGCTTCCAAACCTTTATGATTGGACTGAGCAACAGCAATGAGCTGCTCCATAGAGGAAACGTTCTCTTGAATTTTGGAAAGCCTCGCCTCCGCGTTTTGGGGCTTTCGGCCTTTCAGCTCTTTTCGTGCAGCTGCAATACCCGAGCGTGCAGACTGCCCTGCTTTTTTGAAAGGTGAGAAAACAGCGCTTTGGTTCTTGATCAACTCCGTGTTTGCGTTCAGAGCATCTGCCGCTTTCTCCATGGACGCGAGTTTTTCCAGTAGACTTGTAGGAGCGTTCACAACATCGACTTGGTGATGTTGTCCGACCTGCTCGCCCCCCTCTTCAGCAAAGGTCAGGTTCAGGTGACGAGCCATGTCGTTGGCCCATTTATGCTCTTGTTTGCTCAGTGTTTGCGGGGGCATCCATCAACTCCTAAGCATGAGTGTTTGCCTCCCACCAACTATTTAATGAGGCGAACACCAGTATTTTTCACGCTTTCAGTAAAGTACTACGTCCTCTCAAATGAATGCTTTCTGGAATTTACGTACTTTCCCTCAAACTGGAGCTAAATGCTGTGATGGTGTGCAGAGGCTTTTAGCAAGCCTCTACTCAATCCACTCTACTGACTGCCCGTGTGGCCCAGTCCAGACGCGGGGTGTGCCGTTTTCGCAGAGGAGGAATTTGCCAGTTGGGTGCGGCCCCGCAACCTTTTCGGCAAACTGCGGGATAACGCTGCGTGCTTCGTTGGAGATCCAGTGGGCGTTGGAGTTGAGCATCAGATCGACGAAAGCTTCTCGCTTGCTAATGTCGCGGATGTAGACGAGAACAGCACTATGGAAGACCACAGGTGTGGTGCCCGCTGGAATTTGTTCCAGCAAGGCTGGCAGGTCTTCGAGAAGGTTTCCTTTAACCAGTTGGACTTTCTGCTGCTTTGCTACTGCAATTGCTTTTTGCAGGCGGTGTAAGCGGTCCTCCTGCCCCGGCCAGACGAGCGTTTGGAGCCATGCTGCGGTGTCCTCATCCTGAAGATTCAACGGGTTCAGTTCTAGCCCTGCACGCCAGACAACTTCTGGCAGCTTGGTTGGCAGAGGAACATTGCCGGTCGCCTGACAGTGCAACACTGGTGTATCGGATGTGTTCGTCCCAGGCGCTAGTGTGTGTGCACCGTTATTGTAGTCGTAGGCGTAGTGGTCCGGCAGCAAGCAAAGACCAGCGGAGGCGCCGACTTCGATCAATGAAAGAGGTTGTGGGAGGCGGGCGAGCAGTGGGAGGAGCGTTGCGCAGCGACCGGACTCGTTGGTCTGCGTGCTGCGATTCATCATCTCATGCTTGATTGCTGTTCCATGAAGCTTCAGCGTCTCATCCAGCTCTGTCACTTCAGGAACGCGTCCTGTGACCCATCTAATGGCTGCGAAGAGGAGGTTGGGTTGCTGTTTGGCTTCTGGCAATGCCATCAGGAAATCATGGAAGATTGGCGAGCTGGCTACATGAGTCGCCCATTCTTCATAAACAGGTGAGTTATCTTTGGCTTCGTAGGAAGCAAATCCCAGATATCCGTGTTCAATTGCTGAAGATAATACAGTCATGAAATTCCCCTAAAACATAAGGGAAGTTTAGGCTGGATATGCCTTCTGGCGCAAATGAACCTCTCGTAGAACTTGCTTGAGGAACCTCGTGCCACCAACGTTGGGGGAAGGCAGCACGAGGGGTGCTGGGAGGCCTTAGGTTGGGTCTGCCAGCAGGTTCTTTTTGATGAGGGCCAGCTCTTCGTCAGAAATGGCCAATGCTTCGCGGCGGTAGGTGTCAAAGCTGCCGTAGTCTTCTTTCACCGCTTGCAGCGCAGCCGTGATCTGCTCTTTATGTGCACCGAAAGCCGGGCGGAGAGAGTGCGGGCCGTCCGCGACTAACTTGCTCAGTTCATCATAAGTGTAGAGATTGGTGGTGAGGTAGTCGCGCATGACGTCTTCCTCAGAAAAGCCCAGAGACAACATCAGTACAGCTGCCACATAACCGGTGCGGTCTTTGCCGCCTGCGCAGTGGAACACCAATGGGTAGTTCTGTTCTTCCAACAACACATGCATGAAGCGGGAGATCTGCGGTGTAAACTTACGGGCGAAGTCCTTATAGCGATCAATCCGGGTGTTGTAGAGGTTTACATTATGGTCTTTCAGCAGTTGGTCAATCTCATCAAACTTTCCGCTGAACCATAAAGGGCCAATTTGCGAGGCTACATCTAAAGGCATGATTTTTTCAACGTCTGCCGGGTCTGAGCCAATTGGCAGATTGATGTTGAAGTCTACTGTCGAAATATGTTTGTTGGGGTGTTTCTCCAACTCATCCGGAGCACGCAAATCCACAATGGTCTCAATGCCCAATGCACTGAGTTTTTCCTGATCAGCTTTTGTCAGGTTGTCCAGTTGGTCAGAGCGAAAGACTGTTTGCGGCTTTAAAGCCGGACCATTTTTCGGTGTGGTTAGTGGGCGAAAGTTCTCCAGTTTTTCGATTGGTTTCATAACCTTGATGGCATCGCAATTGGAGGGGATGTCAATTGGCAGTTTGGTTTCGCACGGCATCGTTTCTGCCATGACGAGCCCTGACGTCATGAGTGAGCCAATCATTGTTGCGGTTGCCAGCCCGATTATTTTTCGCATGGTCATTCCTCTCAGTTTGCAAATTTGGGTGACATAAAGATCAGTTTGACCTATGCAGTAAAGTTGAACTCCATCAGAATTTCAGATCGTGTTGAGGTTGGATGCCCAGTGTTGACCAGTTGGAAGCGTTTGTGACTGCCGCTGAGTTAGGATCGTTTTCTGCTGCGGCACGGCGGTTGGGTAAGGCGCAATCCGCTGTAAGCGCTGCGATTTCCAATCTGGAGATTGATCTTGGCTCCGATCTTTTTGATCGCAGCAGTTACCGTGCAGAGCTGACTGTCTCGGGTGTTTCCTTACTGGATTATGCAAGATCCATTTTGCAGAGCAGGCAGGACTTGCTTGTGAAGGCTGGCGCCCTTTGTGAAGGGGCGGAAGGCAGCCTCAAAGTGGTGTTTGAGTATGGGACCTATGTTTCTGAGATTAATCAGGTTTTTCATGATTTCGACAAGCAGTTTCCGAAGGTGGAGTTACATGTACAAACCACCTCTTTTGGTGATGTATTTTCCAGGCTGACGGAAGAGAGCGCTCAACTGGGGATTATTATCGAGCGGCACCCCTACAAGGAAGGCTACCACTTCCGTGGGCTTGGATTTGAGCGCCGGATTCCGGTTTGCCACAAGGACCATCCTCTCGCCGAACTGAAGGAAGTCCGGTTGGTGGACTTGCGCGGATACAGACAGATTATTTCTGGGACAGAGACTGACCGAAACTCACCTGAGTTTTCACGTCAGAAAGGGCCGCATCTGCTGATTACAGATAATCCGCGCGTGGCACACACCATGGTGCATGGCGGTGTGGGCTGGGCAGAGTTGCCTGCGCAGATGGTGGATGATGAGGTGAAGGCTGGTGCGCTGAAAGAGCTTTCCTATGATTTTCAGCAGAATGCCATTCTTAACAAGGTCTCTCTTGTCTGGGGCAAACAGCAGGCGCAAGCCCCTGCCTGTAAATGGTTGATCAACCGGATGTGCCAGCTGCACCAGAAGACTTGGGTTTAGCGTCAGCGACTTTCTCAAAACACATCGCGAGCCTCTTTGTGCGTCTTTATCAGCTCTTCTACAAACACCCTGGTCTTGGCTGGGCGAAAGCGGCTGTTTGGGAAGAGCGCATAAATTCCGCCTTCCTTATGGTGCCAGTCCGGCAAAACCCGTTGCAAGCGGCCTGATGCCAGATCTTCGCGGACCTGAAAGGACGGGAGGAGACACAGACCGCCGTGACTGAGAGCACATGCATGCGAAGTCAGTGTGTTCCAGACTGTGATCGGCGGATTTTGGAGTACAAATTGCACCTCCTCCCCTTCAGCTGATTGCCACGATATTCCCGCAGGCAGCTTGCAGTGGTAGATCCAGTCTTTATCTTGCAGATCGGTTGGTGTTGAGACCGGTCCCATCGCTTCAACATATTGCGGTGAGGCCACAGTAAACTGCTGGAAACTGCCTATTTTCCTTGCGATAGCAGAGCTGTCTTCCAACCAACCAACGCGGATGGAGACATCTATTTTCTCTTTAAGCTGGTCCAACTTTTCATCCGTGAAGACCGCATTGACCCTGATTTTTGGATATTTTACCCTCAATCGCATGAGCGCTTTGGCGACAACGCACTGGCCATAATCTTCTGGCGCTGTCACTGTGAGTAAACCGCTGGGAACCTCTTGTTCATGCTGGAGTTCCTGCACCGCTCGTTCTGCCTGATCGAGAATTTCTGCGGCGTTTTCATAAAACCGCTGCCCTGCTTCTGTCACTTGAAGAGAGCGTGTTGTACGCACCAGTAAGGCTGCGCCGAGCTCGTCTTCCAGTTTTGCGACTTGGTGACTGACGATGGCTTTTCCCAGGCCGAGCTTTTTCGCTGCTGCGGTGAAGGAACCACTTTCGACGACTTCAACAAAATGGCGGAGGCGGTTGAGATTGTAGAGGCTCATATAATTGTCTCTATTTTACAGACAGTATGTCGAAATTATCTGTATTCTACAGATAGTCAAGTTGTCCTAGGTTCCCCTGCAACAAGGAGAAACTTATGACGCACTCATTCCTCTACATCTACGATCCGCTATGTGGGTGGTGTTACGGCACAACTCCCAGACTGGCGGACTTGGCGAAGGACTACGAGGTTGAGATGTTACCAGCGGGCTTGTTTAGCGGTGCTGGAGCTCGCCCTCTGGACCATTCTTTTGCATCTTATGCGTGGGCCAGTGACCAGAAGATTGCGAGGCTGACAGGGCAGACATTTAGCCGGGCCTATCAAAGCCAGATTCTAAATGGTGAGAGACAAACGCTAGACTCAACATTTGCGACACTTGCCATGACAGCATGCTCAATCGTGGAACCAGCGAGAGGGCCAGAGGCACTGAAGCTCATCCAAGATGCCCGGTATGTGGAAGGCAAAGACATCACCGACCTTTCCATCCTGCTGGATCTGCTTTCCGGTGCAGGTTTTGTAGATGCTGCCACTCTGCTTCAAGACCATATGACGTCTGTTGAGGCGGAGACTTCACAGCGCGTTGCTTATGGACAGGTGGTTTTAAACCAGATGGGTGCGCGTGGTGTGCCAACACTTGTTGCAGACATGTTCGGCGAGCGCGTGCTGCTGCCTTCTGATTTGCTTTACGGCTCTTCCGAGCAACTAACGGAAGCTTTGAACAACTTCTCTCACAGCATTCAGCAGGGCTCTCCTGCTCTTTAACCCTAAGGAAAACAAATGATAAAGTCTTTTGCTCTTGCTGCGAGCCTTGCAGCAACCGCTACTCTTGCGCCTGTTGCAACCTATGCTCAGGATACTGCTGTCCTCACCTTTGAGGTCTACAATCCGGGTGATGAGGGTTTATTCCCAGTTACCTCAGTGTTGATTGAAGGCCCAAGGGAAGCTGTATTGGTGGATGCGCAGTTTCAGCGCCGTGATGCCCGGAACTTAATTTCAATCATTAAGGAAAGTGGCAAGACGCTGACATCGATTTACATCAGTCATGGTGATCCTGATTACTATTTCGGTCTGGATGCGCTTCATGCGGCCTTTCCTGATGCGAAGATCGTTGCCACGCAGCCGACGATAGAGAAGATCAAAGCCACAATTGAGGGTAAGTTTGCTTATTGGGGACCGATCCTGAAAGATGATGCACCACAGGAGTTGATCGTTCCTGAGGTCATTGATGGCAACAGCTTTGAGGTGGATGGAACTCCAGTTGAGATTGTTGGTCTTGATGGACACGACCCGTCCCACACCAGTCTTTGGGTTCCTTCAGAACGTACTGTGGTTGGCGGTGTGCTGGTCTATGACAACTCTCATATATGGCAGGCTGATAATCCAACCTCAGAGAAGCGTAAGGATTGGCAGAAGAGTCTTGATGATCTTCTTGCTCTGAACCCGAAACGTGTGATCCCTGGGCATTTTCTTGGTAACACCAACAGCCAGACGGTGGGTTCTATCGCCTTTACCAAGGCCTATGTGGCTGCGGTTGAGAAAAATGCCGCTCTTGCAACAAACTCTGATGAACTGGTGACGCTCATGAAGACAGAGTTTCCAGCACTGGAAGAGCGCAGAACCAGTGACCTTGCTCTTGGAGCCAAGGTGGTGATGGGCGAGATGAAATGGCCTGCTGAATAATCGAAGGCTTCAAGCCCTCGCAGTTTTCTGCGGGGGCTTCCCTGTCGTTGCTTCTAATTGAGCTACTGAGGCACAAGCACATTTCTTGCTACTCGCCTTTCTTACAGCAGAGCAATCCAGCGGCGGGAGATTTCCAGCCCCAACGCGTCGGCTCTTGGGCCGAACTTTGGGCCCTGCTCTTCCAGAATTTCGTTCCAGTGCGGTACCAGTTCGTTGATTGGACCATGGAAGCAGCCGTTCCAATGGTTCACCTGATCGACAGAGCACTCGAAATGGAACTGGATGGCGTATGTAGCGCGGCCCATTTTGAAGGCCTGATTGGGTGTCATCTCGCTGGATGCCAGATGTACGGCGTCTTTTGGCAGAGTGTAAGTATCCGTGTGCAGGATGAAGATGTGGTCGTCCTCCTCGAAGGCGGAGATGACCGGATCTTGTTTACCTTGCTCTGAGACTTGCAGTGGTAGCCAGCCAGCTTCCACCGGATTGCCCAAAATGTTCTCGCCGCCGAATGTGCGTGCGATCAACTGGCTCCCGAGGCAGATGCCCATCACCGGCTTATCAGCTTCGTGAAATGCGAGGATCGTGTCACAAACGCCTTTCAGGAATGGGAACTCCTCATCTGCTCTGGCATGCTGCAAACCGCCCAGAACAACCAGCCCGCTGAACTTAGAGATGTCTGATGGGAGAGGATCACTTTCTGCCATGATACGCAGATCGATCGGCATTTTCGCTTCATCCAGCGCCTGACCCAGCAGGCCAAGGGTTACGTTTTCGCAGTTTTCAATAACGAGAACGGTCATTCCAACTTCCTGTCATAAGCAGCTGTGCCTTCTTTGTTGGGCATGCCGCATTTATCATTGTTTGGTAGAAACTCGTCCGAAAACCTCTGTGGGCTTTTTAAGGACAGGTTCTAAGCTTCGTTTTCAAAGGCTCGTTTCATGCGTTGTTCCAGACCGCGAACGACCAGAGACAGCGAGACTGTCATGATGAGGTAGAGATACGCAACCACATTGTAAGTTTCGAAGAACTGAAATGTGGAGGCAGAATAGATTTTACCAAGCTGGGTGATGTCTTGCACACCAAGCACAGAGACCAGCGCACTTTCTTTGATGAGTGCGATGAAGTCATTTCCAAGTGGCGGCAGGATGTTCTTGAGTGCTTGCGGCCAGATGATGAAGCGGAACGTGTGCCATCTGGAAAGGCCAAGTGCCCGACCAGCTTCAAGCTGACCGTCATCCACGCTCTCAATACCTGCGCGAAAAATCTCAGCAATGAAGGCAGAGTAGCCGATGGACAGCGCAATGATCGCACGCCAAAGCATGGAAAGATCGCGCACCCGCAGCTTGTCGACGATCTCCCATTCAATCAGCGGCCCCATGATCCAGTTGTAAGCTGCAACCATTTGTGGGGCACCAACAAAGGCAATGTAGAAGAGCAGCACCAGCATGGGTACGCCGCGCATGATCTCGGTATAGAACGAACACAACTCGCGGATAGCGCGGTGTTTAGACCCTCGCCCTAATGCGATGACGAGTCCTACAATGCTGGCGATAATGAAAGAGACAAAGGTGACAAACAGGGTAATGCCGACACCTCTGAGAAGGGTCTCAAAGATCTGGCGATAATCACCGTTGGCGGCGATGAGCCAGAGAAAGAAAACTGCGAGAACAAATGATGCGAGCAACCACCATGGAAGCTTGTTCAACCGGGATCTTGTGGCAGAACGCATGCCCATCGCGTTTCCTTTAAATCTCGTTTGAATTTCCTGAAGAGATTCGGAAATCCGTAGTCATACCAGAAGCAGATTGTTGGGTGTATTTGCGTGCGAAAATCGGTTTCGACGCTTCTGCAATACCCAGACACAAAATGGCGGGTCGCAAGTACCCGCCAAAATCAACCAGGTTATTGTTAGTTCTTGGACTTATAGTCGAAGAACCATTTTTGGTTCAGAGCATCCATGGTGCCGTCTTCGCGCATGGAGTTAAGTGCTGCGTTGATCGGCTCACGCAGATCAGAACCTGGTGTCAGAATGAAGCCGAAATCTTCAGAGCCGATTGGACCGCCAACAACTTTAAAGCTGTCTGGCGATGCACCCATATAGCCTGCTGCTGCAGTTGCATCCATCAGCACCATGTCGACATCATCAGCACGCAATGCCTGAACAGAAGCACCAAAGGTTTCGAACAGTTGGATGCGCTTGTTGTTTTCATCGCCATCCAACACAGCATAAACAGCGGTGTAGAAGTTTGTGGTGCCCGGCTGCGCGCCAACCAACAAGCCCGGATCGTCAGCAAAAGCTTTAGAGTTGTCGAAGCGGTCTTCATTCGCCCGCACCAACATGAACATCTCGGAGGTCATGTAAGGATCGGTGAAGTCGATCTGCTTTTCACGCTCTTCGTTGATGGTGATACCATCCATGCCCACATCAAACTGGCCCTGACGAACAGCTTCAATCATGCTGTCCCATGAGGCCAAGCGCCAGTCGACCTTCATGTTGAGGCGTTTCGCAATTTCATTGAACGCGTCATATTCCCAACCGATGCCTTCACCGGTCTTGGGGTCTGCAAAGTTCAAAGGTGTGTATGCATTTTCGGTTACTGCAACAACGGTGCGGCCCTTCAGATCTGGCAGATCCGTAGCGGAAGCTGCTGCTCCGAAACCGACAGAAAGAGCAAGAGTTGCTAATGCTAGTTTAAATTTCTTCATCATCGGGTATGTCCCCTCCAAGGAAAATTTGGCCACCACGTAGAAAAATCTGGCAGAATCACACCCGGCAGATGTTGACAGTTAGCCGATCAGTGAGCAATAGGATGCAGGTGATTGACCTGTAAAATACCGTAGTTAGCTTGAGTATTTACCCTGCAAATGCAGAGACGGTCAACGAAAGCCTTGGTGATTTCCTAGGTTGTGCTACTGGTGTTAGAAGATACGGCTAAATGTCGTGGTGAACTTTTATAGACGGATATGTCGGTGCAAAAAGATCCCCTGAACAACGACGAGCCCTATCTTGAGGATGAGCACCACATGCCACTGGGTATAAGTTTGCTCAACTGGATCTCTGTCGGATTCCTGATCTATTTTCTTCTTTGTGCTGTTGGCCTCATTGAAGCGGGCTTTGTTGCTATTGGTCATCAGACAGCCGAGCAGATTTTTTCCTATGCTACCAATCCAATTGCAGGCGTGCTGGTTGGCGTTCTAACCACATCTTTAGTGCAGAGTTCTTCTGTCACCACGTCCATTGTGGTTGGCTTGGTTGCGGCAGGAATGCCTATCTCCATTGCTATTCCTATTGTGATTGGGGCTAACTTTGGAACGACACTCACAAACACATTCGTGAGCCTTGGTTATGCGCGGGACCGTGCAGATTTCCGGCGCGCCTTTAGTGCGGCAACGGTTCACGATGCGTTCAACCTGATTTGCCTGCTGATCTTTCTACCGCTGGAGCTGGCCTTTGGCTTTTTGCAGAAAATCGCGATGGCTGTTGGTGATTTCTTTACGGCGCTCGATCCTGCCGACAATCTGATCACCGCAAACTTCAACTTCGTCAATTACTTAACCGAGCCCGTCATTGGAGAAATCCGTGAGTTAGCCTATGGGCTGGCGCAACCGTGGAACGGCCTCGTGATTGCGGCAATTGGTTTTGTGATGATTGTTATCAGCATCACGTTTGTGAGCCAGCTGCTCAAGTTGCTTCTTGCCGGACATGCACGTCGTCTGGCTGAGACGATGACGTCTGTCGCTCCATCCTCCGGCATTTTTACAGGACTGATTGCGACCTTGCTGCTGCAGTCTTCTTCAGCAACAACCAGCCTTATTGTTCCGCTGGCGGGTTCTGGTGTTCTGACAACAAAGCAGGTTTATCCGTTCACACTTGGCGCAAATATTGGCACTTGTTTAACAGCAATTCTGGCTGCATTTGCTGTGACTGGTCAGCGTGAGTTGGCGTTTGAGATCGCGATTGTTCATCTGGTCTATAACGTACTGGGTGTTGTGCTGATCTACAGTTTGCCATTCACGCGTTATCTGCCAGTACGCCTTGCTGAGTTTGTTGGTGACTTGGGTGCACGCCGATTTGTGGTGGCCGCGAGCTATGTGGTCGGCATTTTCTTTTTGATCCCCGCTCTTGGCATCTTCCTACTGAGCAGATAACCTAACTCCAGTCATCTTTCCCTATTGCAGCGCTGTGCTCTTTCGTGTGCCAAAAGCTGTTCTCTATTTACATGAGCTTGTTGTTATGCCTTTGCAAAACCGTGTTGCTCCCGATGGTGAGCTGTGTGCTGTCCCTGCCCGTGGCATGTTCATGGGCAATCGTGGTGGCCGTATTCATGATCCAGAGACGCAGAAGCTGACTGGCCGAACACATGCCTCTCGCAGGTGGCTGTGTTGCTCTACGACCTATAAAGACTGGCACCGTGATGTCTGGGGCAAGTTTTATACGGAACTCTTCTTCTTTGACGAGGTGACCGCGCTGGCCGCGGGCCATCGTCCTTGTTTCTTCTGCCGCAAGGAGGATGCACGTCGTTTTGCTGAGCATTGGAAATGCTGCGAAGGATTAGAGGTGCCCCCAAGCTCTGACGAAATGGATCTGGTTTTGCATTCCCAACGGTGCGGCCACAAGAAATCACCGGCTTCCCTTCCGCAGATCAATCCGCACGAGAATTGGCCGGAAGGTGCTGTGGTTCATTGTGGCGACAAGTTTTATGCTCTGAGGAACCGTAAATGGTGGAGCTGGAGTTTTGAGGGATACACGGCGGCTGACCGGGAGTTGCCCGAGGATGTTACTCTTATTACGCCGCCACAGATCATTGCGATCCTGAGAGATGGCTACAGCCCCAAATGGGGCATCTTTAATCTCTAATACTGACCTATAGACCTCTAAATCATTCGTTTTCCAAATGAATAGATGACGTTTATTCATTTGTTTCATCTCGCGATTTCATGCAGGAAGTTGCTTGGAACACTTTGAATTGGCAGGAATATTTCATGACAAGTGCTAGCGACGTTGATGCAGGCATTGCTATTTCTCAAAAGCCTCAAGCACTTAGTATGTTCGATCTCGCCCTTTATGGCACAACCGTATTTGCGTGGGGCTTCAGCTGGTACGCCTTGAAGTTGCAGGCGGTCATTACCCCTGAGATTGCACTTTTCTGGCGGTTTCTGTTTGCGACAATCCTAATGTGGGGCTGGGCCATTTTTGGCGGTCATAAGATGGCCTTTCCGCTGCGGGCTCATCTGAGCTTTGCGGGGCTTGGTCTGCTGCTGTTTTCAACCAACTTCCTTTTGTTTTATCATGGCTCACGAGAGCTGCCATCAGGTTTGCTGTCGGTGGTGTTTTCGCTTGCATCCGTGTTCAACATCGTCCTTGGCTTCGTTTTATTTAAACAAAAAGTAAGCCGTGCGCTTGTGGTTGGTGCTGTTCTTGGTTTCTCTGGTATCTGTCTGATGTTTTATCAAGAGATTGCAGGCAGTACCTGGAATATCGCAGCGTTGGGCGGGCTTGGTCTATGTGCTTTGGGGACCTTAAGCTTCTGTTTTGGCAACATCGTTTCTGCACGTGCGACTGCCAAAAAGATCTCGGTTATCTCAGCCAGTGCATGGGGTATGGTGTACGGCACTGGCCTTCTTGGTGTGAACGGCCTGCTACAAGGTGCCAGCTTTGAGGTTCCGTTTACGCCGGAGTTTATCTGGAGCTTCCTTTATATGGTGGTCATCGGCTCTATCGTTGCCTTTGGGGCTTATCTGACATTGCTGGGCCGGATCGGCTCTGCGCGAGCAGGCTATGCGACAGTGATGTTCCCGATCGTGGCGCTTGGCGTTTCCACGGTGATGGAAGGTTACACCTGGACTGCAACATCCATTCTTGGCTTGATGTTTGCTTTGGGTGGTAACTGGATCGTGCTCAGCCGCTCTGCCAAAAAATAAGCCCGGTGTTTTGAACCACCGGACTTGAAGCATTTCAATAGAGAAGTCGCTTACTCAGCGGCTTCCGTTTCCATTCCGTTATATTCCATCGTGACATTGCCAATGGACGCTACAATGTGATGGCAGAGCGCATCATGAACCGGCTCAATTGCCATTTGAGATCTGATGATGGTGATGTCACAAGGTGGCAGTGGCGGCAGGCCTTCTTTTTCTCCAAGAATACGTTGCCCTTGACGCAACGCACTGGCTGGCAGGATTGCGATCGCTAGTCCGGCATTTACGGCACCAGCAAGAGCTGCAGCACTGGCACTGGTGTACACCACCTGATGCTGAACGTTCAAATGATCAAGCGCGGCAACACCTGCCTGTCTCCATGAACACGTTGTTGGGCCAACCGCAAGACGTAATGGGCGCTGGTCATGAACGATATGCTCACGAGAGCCTATCCATTGAAGAGGCTCACGGCGCACAATCTGTCCCGGTACGCTGGTGCAGTCACCACTGGTGACGATTCCCACGTCCAGATCACCCTTCTGGATTCGCCGCCCAATTTCATTTGAGCTGGAGCATTCCACATCCAAATTGATGCAAGGGTTCAGCCGATTAAATGCTGCAAGTACTTGTGGCAACAGTCGTTCTGCGTAGTCATCTGGCAGCCCGAGTCGGATGCGTCCGGCGATCTCAGGTTCATGAAACGCAGAGAGCGTTTCATCATTTAAAGCAACCATGCGCCGCGCATATTCGACAAGACGTCTTCCGTGCTCTGTTATCCTAGAGTTACGTCCGTCTTTCACAAATATTGGTTGTCCGATACGTTCCTCAAGCTTCTTCATTTGCATGGAAACAGCGGACTGAGTTTTATGTACGGCATCGCCAGCCTTGGTAAAACTTCCCAATTCTGCGACGGCCAGAAATGTTCTCAATTGATCAACATCGATCGAATAAGGCATGGGCCCCCTCCCATTTTACGATGATCAATCAATCACGATCTTGAATGGATTTCAATCGAAAACATTCTCTTGTTTGTCTACAACTTTTCGGTGATATTTGACGCATCGAACGACACCGTTCCCTCTTTTTTTAACCCCCTATACCAGTTCCAATGGATGGCCAGAGCAGCCTATCCAAACGGGAGAGTGATACCATGACGCTTGCATTCCCTACCCCTTCTGAATATCGCAACCCAAATCGCGCTAATGCAGGCACCTTTGAACCACTGACGCTGGCTCACACGTTGCACCTGCTGACAGCTTTGCCTCTAAAGCTCTGGAAACACTACCAGGATCGTCGCGCAATGGTTGAACTTGCACGCTTGGAAGACCGTATGCTGGACGACATCGGCATTACCCGCGATGACGTTTTCAGCGCGCTTTCTGCTGGTGATGGTAAAGACCCAAGCTGGCATTTGCGTATTCGCGCCAGTGAACGCCGCTGCGCTGAAATGGAAAAGCGTCGCCAGCGCGCATAATTTTTGTGGGAGCCTGAATTGGCGGCTCTACCCATAATTGAACCGCCAAAAATTCATCACCCACATATGAAAAGGGCCTGCAATGCGCAGGCCCTTTTTCTTTTCCGATAACTCGGACTTATTCTTTGTAAACCACTCAGGCAGAGGCTGCGGTTTTCTCAAAGGACTTCGCCAGATAATCACTCAAAGCGTTTGCTGCTTTGAAATGGCTTTCCTTACCGCGAACCAGCTTGACCACGTAGTTTGGTAGCTGCGGCAGGCCTTCCAGTTCCAGCAGCCCAGCATCAGATGCAACAAGAGATGAGCGCGGCTGAATTGTGATTGCCATACCGCTTGCTGCTGTCATTTCAACAAGACCTGGATTGCTTGAACTGTATTGGATACGGAATGCGCGTTCATCATCCTCAAGCGCTTCAACAGCAGCTTTTCGGATGCGACATTGTTCCAGGCCAACAGCCAATGGCAATTCTCTTTCACTGGCAAGTTTAAAATTGCTGCCAGCTGCCCAAACGAGACGCTCGCTGGAAAGAACACTCCCCTCACCAGCTTCGGCTTCATCTGCGAGGCTGCCGATGATGGCAAGATCCAGTTTGCCTTCTCCCAAAGCCTTACGAAGATCTGCTGCCGGTGCGCAGACGATGGATGCTTCAGCTTTTGGATTGTTCTTAGAGAACTCGAAGATAATCTTTGCGGTTCTGGTTTCGTCAATGCCTTCCGCAAGACCAAGACGAACCTTACCGGTCACTTCGCGTTCCGAGAACATAGCTAATGTCTCGTCATTCAAACGCAGCATCTGACGGGCATGGCGCAACAGTAGCTCACCATCCTCTGTCAGTTTTGAGTGCCGCCCTTCTCTCCGGAAGACCGTGCGCTCAAGCTTATCTTCCATGCGACGCATTTGCATGGAAATCGCTGATTGCGTTTTATCAAGTTCTTCTGCTGCTCTTGTGAAGCTCCCAGTATCCGCAATCATTACCAGAGTTCGCAGAGAATCTAAGTCTAATAGTGCTGTCATGTCCCCAATCCATAACAATTTGATATGAATATACAGCAAACTGGTGGAAAGAAAACCGAGAGTTGGAATATAATACTTTATTATCGCAGTCGTTTCCCTCTTTTAGGGAGCTTAAGGCGACTCATCACAATATTTCATATAATCAAACTTGCTCTTATTCTGGATTAGACTCTCGAAAGAATCCAATAGTCAAAATAAAATCCGAAAGAGATCAATCGACTTGGAGTTACGATATAAAAAACACCTAGTAATTCTCTCTGAGATAGAGAGTTATGCTAGATTAATTCATGTCGGTTTGCACTAGCTTGGACGATCAGGCTAGTTCTGAACTCTCGGTCTGAACGGAAACGGAGGAAATTGCAGTAAACAACTTCCTCAATTAGTGATCTTCATCACAAAAAGTTATCCTCAGGTATATGTGAAATATTGTTACCTATGAGATCGAGTTGGCCAAAAAACGTCGCAATATTGCTGCCAAGCCTCGCCCTGAGCTTGTTGCATTGCTGCCAAACCTCCAGACAAGGATGGCCCACCCGATTCCTTCGCAGTGGATTGATGTGCCTTACGGCCTGATCCATTCCCCGGAGACGATGGCTTCTTGGCTCGCGTGTTTTGCGTTGTAGATTCTTTTGGTGACTCATTGTGCTCTTCAGAAGCTGAGCTTGTACCCTGCAGAGCATTTGTCCAGAATTCAAGCATCGGATTTTCTAATGGCATCATCTGCGACCAGAAAGCTTCCCGCGCATCCAAGATTGGATTACGCGCAGCATCCGTGTCCTGATGTAACTCTGGACATCCTTTTGCAAAGCCTTGCAAGTAGGCCTCCATCATAGTGCGCTGAGGCCCTGCCAGATAATTCTTCATCATGTTGCCATAGGAAAGCATCAGTAAAATGGGCATTAGCTCCATCCAGCTTTCAACATTCATGGCATCTTTGCGACTGAGGTGGCGTTGCATGGCTGCACTGATGTTTTTATCACCACTGAACATGCTCATGACTTGAGAGAGCATAGCCTGCTGTGGCAATCCGGTCATACCTTGCCATTTAGACGGATCAGCCCAATTCATGTATGGAAACTCAGGAACATCTGCAGATTTTGCACCCGACTTTCCAGAGGGTGTTTCCTCTTTCTGCATGAAGGGCATAAAACCGTGGCTGGTCTCACAGTAGTCCTTATAGGCTTTTGCATAGTTTTGGCTGAGCATTTCCATAAGGGAAAACATATTGTTATTGGGATGTCGTAACATGAGGTTTTCCCCTCGTAAGCTTCTCACGGCTATTTAATCACTCATCAGACGTAACGTCATTTCCCTAATTTTGGATGTAGTATTCTGCAAATATTATGTCTAAGAGACGAAATTTGATTGAATTGAGTTCAATAGTGATGCCCGCTCTAAACAATCCGATAGACATCAACGGCCTCCTCACGCCCACGCAACTGATAATCTCCCAAATGTTTCGTATGAGATTTATCCCTGAGATGGTCCACCGTCGCGTTGCTGGCAAGGGCAATCACTCTGGCATCAGGATCCACCGTTTTGCCAAGCTCCTGTAGACGTGCAGCCACATTCACTGCATCTCCAACCACAGTATAGTTCATCCGTTCAATAGCACCGATGTTGCCGACAACGACTGTTCCTGTGTGAACTCCTATACGCAATCGTGGCTTTTCAGTCGCGCCCTCCTCGTTTTTAAGCTCTGTCTCCAGCCTTTGCGCAATGAGATGTACTGCATCAATAGCTGCTTGCGCGTGGTTTTCCATGGTTTCCGGAGCTCCCCAAAACGCCATACAACCATCACCAATGTATTTGTCGATGGTTCCATGGGTGTGGCTTATGCAATCGGCAAGCTCCTGGAAGTGCGTGTTGAGTAAGGACGTGGTCTCTTCTGCTGTCAGCTTAGAGGCAACACCAGTGAACCCAGCGATATCAGAGAACAAGATTGTCATCTCGCGAAGCTCCGTGCTGTTGAGACCTTCAAATTCTCGTTCCAGCAACACTCTGACAAGGTCCTTAGGCACATATCTGGAGAATGCACTCAGAGCCACGCCTGCTGAGTTGAAGGCCTGGTTGGCTTGATCTACCTCTTTAAGCCGCGATCTTGGCAGCGCACTCAGCCCTTCCATATTAAGTTTACGGATAGCATTTGCTTGGGTTCCGAGAGCCACAAACGGTCCTGCAAGTCTTCGGCCAATCAAAAACATAAGAAGCACACCGACAGCCAGAAAAGCCGTGGCTGCAACAAAGATCTTGTGCAGGTTCTCGAAGGGAACACTGAACTCAGACGCTAATACATAGCTTCCGATGATTATGGGGAAGCGATTTCCGTTTCTCAAATCGTCATAAAGATACAGATAGGTGCCATGGGTGGTTGTGTCGATGTGGGCTTTATAATTGGTGTTGAGAGACCTGCGGTTGGCATTTTCGGACCAGATATTGCTCAGAGGTGTGTCCTGCAGATCTGAGATTAATGGGATCGGCTTTGCCTTACTCGGCTTGAAGCTCAGAAACGCTTGCTCAGAGCTCGCCAGAACCTGATCTCGTCCATAAAGGATAAACGGAATCTGAGAAGCCCGCCATTTGATGCGAGCCATCAGTTGACCGAGTAGAGATATTGGATAATCCAACGTGAGTTTAGAGATTGTGTTGTCGACCGGATTTCTGATGTAGACGGCAAATTGCATAAACGTTTCGCCTATGCCCTCATCGTAATACGGAGGAGCCCAGCGATGATTGCCGACTTCCATATCCTGTTCATTAGGAGGCATGACCATCATCTGCTGAACCGGCTGGCTCGCGTGATCTAACTGAACCGAGATCCGTCGCCCCGTCGGGAAAGTGTAGGAAATCCGCTTTATATTGGTCTGGCGTGATAGGATGGAAATCAACTGCTCACGCAAAGCTACAGGCGCGTTGTAGATTAGTGGATCTGACAGGACTTCGGCCGCCAGCAGCCCCATCCGTTCTTCGTTGCGGAAGAAATCTTCAACAACCTCAAGACCACGTTCGACAATGAGAGCCCCGGTTTCGCGCATAATGACGGTTGTCTGACGGTTTGTGGCAACAGATACATAAAGGAGCATGGAACCGCCAATTAAGGCCAGCAGCATCGCCGCACCAATGCTGAAGACGGCGGAGATGGACAGGCGCCATCTCTTGCGGTCTTTCTTTTTTGAGCTCTCTTTTTGGGGCTGCTTTTCAGCGTCAGCAGTCTTGTTGTTCAGGTCCATTCAGGCCTCCATTTGGAGGTACCTTAGAACCAATCTCCCAATTTTGCCTGAACAACGGCCAAAGCCGCTACGGCAGCTGTGTCTGCTCTTAAAATCCGTGGGCCAAGCGGGATAGCATGTACAAATGGTTTGCTATGCAAAAGCGCTCGCTCTTCCTCGGAGAAACCGCCTTCCGGGCCGATTAATACGGCCAGAGGTCCTTTAGGAACATCTTTCAGTACATCCAACGGATTGTGCATCCCATGGCCTTCGTCACAGAAGATAATCTGACGATCCCCTTCCTCTTGCTCCCACGTAGAAAGAAGTTTCTTAAGTTGCTGCGGCTCCATTACGGAGGGGATTGAAAGCACGCCGCACTGTTCACAGGCTTCAAGCGCATTGGATTCCATGCGCTCCATCTTCACCTTTGGGTTTTGGGTGAACTGGGTGAGCACCGGGCGTAAGCGCCCTGCTCCCATCTCCACGGCCTTTTGAACCATGTAATCCAGACGCGCCAGTTTCAGCGGTGCAAACAGATAGTCCAAGTCTGGCATTGGTGTCTGCTCACGCAGCTGCTCAGTCACAATCAACTGACAGGACTTACGCCCAGTCGGCAGTATCTGAGCCCGCCACTCTCCATGCTTGCCGTTGAAGACGAGCACGTCGCCTCCCTCCTTCATGCGAAGGACATTCAGAAGGTAGTTGGCCTGTGCGCGGTCTGCCTCCAATTGAAGGCCTGCGCGGAGATCTTGATCGACAAATAAGCGTTGCATGCGAAACTCATAGCGGGACATGGGGGCACCATATGCCAAGCACACGGCAGATACCACTTTGCGCTTAAAGATTTGCTGGTGAGAACTCAATGTCTCAACAGGTCGAAGCGCTTCTCACGGTTCCCCTTTGCAATTGTCGCGGGCTACACTAAGAGAGAATGGTTTACTTTTTGCCGCATATGAAAGAAGTCTGACATTGTCTGAACGCTCCAACATTGCTGAATATACCGTCTCCGAGATCTCCGGTGATATCAAACGCGAGCTTGAGGACAAGTTTGGTTATATTCGTGTACGGGGCGAGTTGGGCCGTGTGAGCAAACCAGCTTCAGGGCATATCTATCTGGATGTAAAAGACGATAAGTCCGTGCTTTCCGGCATTATCTGGCGTGGCAATGCTTCACGGCTCAAGGTGCAGCCAGAGCAAGGCCTTGAAGTTATTGCGACGGGTAAAATCACCACCTTTCCCGGGCAATCCAAGTACCAGATGGTGATTGATAGCCTTGAACCAGCCGGCGCTGGAGCGCTGATGGCACTGCTGGAAGAGCGCAAGCGCAAACTGGCGGCAGAAGGTTTGTTTGCAGAAGAGCGCAAGGTTGCCTTACCACGTATGCCACGTGTGATTGGCGTTGTTACGTCCCCAACTGGCGCGGTTATTCACGACATCCTGCACCGCATCAGCGACCGCTTTCCTTTGCATGTTTTGGTTTGGCCAGTTCGCGTTCAGGGTGAGAGTTGCGGCTCCGAAGTTGCAGCTGGTATTCGCGGTTTTAACGCACTTGAGGCCAACGGAGCGATCCCACGCCCTGATGTTCTGATCGTTGCGCGTGGTGGTGGCTCGATTGAAGACCTCTGGGGCTTTAATGACGAAGCTGTGGTTCGTGCGGCAGCAGACTCCCAAATTCCACTGATTTCAGCTGTTGGTCACGAGACAGACTGGACACTGATTGATTTGGCCGCCGATGTGCGTGCACCAACACCAACTGGTGCAGCTGAGTTTGCAGTTCCGGTAAAGGCTGAGATGACCGCCCAAGTGGACGATTTATCTCGTCGTCTCTCAACGGGCCTGTTGCGCTTGATCCAAACACGCCGGACAGAACTACGGGCAGCAAGTGCCGCGCTTCCAGCCCCACGAGACCTTCTTGCTCTTCCACGCCAGCGCTTTGATATGGTGGCAGGCCGTCTAGAACACGGCCTTAAGATGAACACGCAAATCCACCGGAACTCTCTGACAGCAGTTTCTTCCGGATTGCGCCCAATCACGCTTGAGCGTCAGGTTGCGCAAGGACGAGAACGCCTTCAGGTGCTGAAAGGTCGAGCTGTTGCAGCGTTTTCTAACCAGGTACAACGACAGCGTTTACGTCTCACCAACTCTGCCGGACTTTTAGGATCGCTAAGTTATGTGCGGGTGATCGAGCGCGGGTACGCAGTGGTGCGTGATGAGGCTGGTGTTCCACTGGCTAGCGCACAGGATGTTCAGGCAGGGCAAGCCCTGAAGCTTGAGATGAAGGGTGGTACTGTTGGAGCTGTGGCCGATGGAGGTGGTGTAACACCAACACCGCCACGAGCAGTAAGGCCAGTGTCAAAACCTGTCGTTGAGGCTACTGCGGAGCCGACTTCTCCTCCAAAGAACTTGGAAGAGCATGTGGCTCAGACGAAAGCAAAGCAGGCTAAGCCTCCTCCAAGAAAGAAGAAAAGTGTGGTTGATCCAGACGCACAAGGCGATTTGTTTTAGAAGTGATCACGGAGGAGTACCCTCTATATCCTCATTATTGCGTAATTAAGAGATCAGGACTATATTGAGGAAGAGAAAGGGAGCTACTGCCCCCTTTCCCGATGGCTTATTTTAGAATTGCACGGAACCAGAGGACCAGTCTGTTCCGTGCTTTTTCTATTTTGAACTTAAGTTCAAGCTTCATCCATCTACCACCTCCTTCACCAGGCATTGCTACGATCGGAGTGCCTAATCTCTCCGATTGCGTGGACTGGCTCACGCTGCTGCTTTGCAAAGGAGATGGGTTTCTGGATGCTATCGAGCCTTGGAAGAAATCACTATCCGAGAGACTAAGGGGTATGTGTGGCCCAAGCGAGATAAAAGCAGATCAGGCGGAGACACTCGATAATTCAACAGGCTCTTTAAGTAAGGCAAGATGGAAGCTTCCGTTTTGCTTGAAACCGATAGCCTCATAAGCTTTTGCTGCCGCTGGATTATCGGTGAACAGAACCGACCTCTTTACACCTTGTTTCTTCACAAGATCCAGTGTGAGTGCAACAGCAGCTCTGGCATATCCATTGTTGCGATGTTCAGGTGGTGTCCAGACAGGACCGACTTGCACGATTTCTGCGAGGGTTGCATTAAATCCGCTCAGCGCAACTGGTTGCCCTCTATCCAGCAAGACCCATGCATTGCCGCTTTTTTGCATTTCCATTACGCGATTTGTGATGTGTTTGTCATGCTCTTCGCTGGCTTCACCGTCAAAGGCTTCCAGCTCATACGCTTTTAGCCAATTGAACAGTAATGACGCATCGGCTTCTGATGTTGCAATCAGACTGAACTGATCGCTAATTGCTTCCTCAGAGAGTTGCAGGTCCTCCAAGGCCAGTTGATAGAGGCCTTCACTGCGGTTGGTATTGTAGGCATTTGCAGGAAAGTTCAGTTTGTTCAACACAAAACTGGCTTGCTCACCATCACCAACCATTCCGGCAACCGGGCGATTAACAACTTCACGGAAGTGCGAACTGAGAGTTTCCAGAGCGTTCAAGTCAGGTGCCTGAGACATCAAGTTACCGTTCCAGAACTGTGCCAAAACACCCTTTAACTCGTCAACTTCATCGTAAGCCCCCCAATACTCTCCCGAATAGAGCTCGCCCGTATATTCAAGGCCAGTTTGTTCGATGTTGTTGAGCAGGAACATTGAGCTGTAGACGTGTTTCATCAAGAACGACCAGACTACCTCTTGATGTTGATTGGATAATTTTTTGATTTTCATGGCAATGCTCTTTGTTGGAAACCACAGAGTATGGCGCAATAAAAAACCCCGGTCCACCGACCGGGGTTTCTCATTATCTCAATTGATCATCTATTTTACATCAAGGATGGCAAGAAGGTGATGATTGCCGGGAAGGCCACCAAGACAGCTACGGTCACCACATCCGCTACAAAGAACGGTGTCGCACCGCGGAAGACTTCCTGAACCGGAATGTCTGGACGCACACCGGAGACCACGAAACAGTTCAAGCCAATGGGCGGTGTAATCAGGCAGAGCTCGGCCATCTTCACAACAATGATGCCAAACCAGATTGCACAGGCTGCACCGGACATGCCGAGTGTACTTTCTGCCGCGCTGACATCGAGACCACCATTCAGTGCCATGATCGCTGGGAAGACCACTGGAAGAGTGAGAACCAGCATACCGATTGCATCCATGAACATGCCAAGCACAGCATACCCAAGCAGAATGCAAACAATGATCATCATTGGTGGATAATCGAGTGCAACAATGAACTCACGGAATGCATCCGGAAGGCCTGCAAAGCCGAGGAAACGGACATAGACGAGTACGCCCCAGATGAGCGTGAAGATCATCACTGTCAGCTTCGCCGTTTCGTGAAGAGCCAGGAAAAGCTGCTTGGTACGCATGCCTTTGTAAAACGCAGCCAGTAGCACCACGAACGCGCCACATGCACCCGCTTCTGTTGGTGTTGCAAAGCCGAAATAGAGGCTGCTGAAGATGATCAAGATCACGCCAATGATAGGGAACGTGCCGGGTACAGATTCAAAGCGCTCTTTCCAGCTGTAGCCACCGATTGCAGGTGCTCCGCCCTGCCATGCGGCGATGACATAAATGATGGCTGCATATATGAGAACGGAAACAACACCGGGCAAGAAACCTGCCATGAGGAGTTTACCAACGCTCTCTTCCACCAAAATGGCGTAGATCACGAGGATCGCACTTGGCGGGATAAGCGAGGCCAGTGTTCCACCAGCCGCAACCACTGCGGCAGAAAGGCGTTTGGAGTAGCCTGCTTCCAACATTTCCGGGATAGCGACACGGGCGAACACGGCAGAGGTTGCTGTCGATGCACCTGATACAGCTGCAAAACCTGCTGTGGCGAAAACGGTGCCGATTGCCAAGCCACCTGGAAGCCAACCTAGCCAGCGTTTTGAGGCTTCAAACAGCTGCTTTGTAAGGCCAGCGTAATAGGCCAGAAAGCCGATCAGGATGAAGGTGGGCAAAACGGACAGTGCATAGGTTACAGATTTGGAATGCGGGATCGTGCCAGCCATTTTTGCAGCAGTCATCACCCCGCGTTCAAAACCGAGGCGCATGGAAAAGATTGCAACCATGCCCATAATGCCAACGAATGCTGCCGCGAAGGCAACGCGTACACCAATGATGACGAGGAGCAAGAGCATCCCGGTCATGATGAGACCGATATCAAACGGGGTCATGATGCACCTCCATGGGCAGGTGTTCTCATTTCAGGCCCCTCTTCTCCGTTTTCGGCGGAATGGAATGTCTCCTCAATCTCAGCTTTTGCATGCTGAGCAGCATCCATCACGTGTGGCAAATCCAGAACTGAGGCTGACGGATTGATGATCAGGCGGGAGTAGCCAAACAGCTGAAGAACGAGGCGAAGCCACAACAAAGACAATGCAAGTGGAACAATAAACTTGGACGGCCAGGTCGGGATGGAAATATCCATCGTGCTGTCCCCAAACGTCCATGCACGATCAAAGTGCAGGAAGGAGCCATACATCAACACCGATACAACGAGGAGGATTGCCAGCACACCGAGGAACTCTGCAATCCACTGAGTACGACCTCTGAAGACGCCGATTACCAACTCCATACGGATATGGCCGCCAACACGCTGACAATAAGCGATGCCCATGAACGCAAACACAGCCATGGCTTGCTCTGTAATATCAATAAAACCGGGTACGGGCTGGTTGAACAAGTTGCGTCCAGCGACCTGCACGACAGCCAGCAACATCAAGACGAGGATGGATGTTGCTGCAATGAGGTTGAACAGGTTTTCGATTTTCCCCAACACGCCGTTAAAGCGGAGATAGGCCATATCCGACTTGGGATATGCGGGGCCGTTTGATTTGGACATGTTATCAGCCCGATTTTAAGAGAAATGTTGTGCCCTGCTCTGAGCGAGTACATTCGAGCAGGCCCTTAAATAATCCTCCGATGTGCAGCGCCATCGGAATAAAAAAGGCGCACCAAACAGGGTGCGCCTTTTTATAGGTAATTACTTACCTGCAATTGTGTTTTGTACGAGCGTGAGAAGTTCTGCTGCTGGAAGACCCTTTGCAGACATGTCTTCAACCCACTTGTCCCAGATAGGCTTGCCGGCAACAGCCTTGAAACCTTCAAGCTCTTCTTCGGTAAAGGAGATTTGCTTTACACCGTTTGCTTCCAGAGCTGGATAGAACTTGTCGTAGACCTTTGCGTAGGTGTCCAGGTAGTGCTGAACTGCAGGAGCTACGCTTTCATCCAGTGCCTTTTGGAATTCAGGTGACAGCATATCGTAGGCGTCTGTGCTGACGACAACCGGACAACTCACAGTGCCTGGGTTCAGGTTGTTGGTCCACCAGCTGCCAGCTTCAACCGTTTTGAATGACAGATGAGCGTGAGGCGCGAAAGCAACGGCCTGCACGGTCCCAGAATCAATCGCCTGATACGCTTCAGAAGCTGTCACAGTTGTTGGAACAGCGCCGATGGTCTTCATCGCATTACCAACGCCGCCAAGAGCACGCACACGCATGCCTTCAAAGTCAGCTAGCTTTGCAGGTGCATCGCCTTTACCCAACAAGTTATACTGAGGCATTGGTGATGGCATCAGCAGCTTTGCATTCCAACGGCCCAGATCTTTTTGAACTGCAGGGTGATTGTAGAGCGCAAAATCCACCTTAACCTGAGTTTCCAGATCGGGCACGCCGAGGAATGGCAGATCGGTCGTGGTCAGAGTCGGGTTTTTATCTGCATGGTAAGATGCACAGAACTGTGCCATCTCGAACGCACCGATGGAGATGCCATCAAGGTTTTCGCGAGATTTGGACAGTGCTCCACCGTAATGCAGCTTGATTTCAAATTTGCCGTTGGTACGTGCAGCCACTTCTTCAGACAGCTTTTCAACGTGCTCAGTAAATGCACGGCGTTTGCCCCACAACGAGACATTCCAGGTCACATCTGCAGCCAAAGCTTCGCCCACAAACGCAGAGCCCATTGTTGCTGCGAGTGCAGCGGTCGCAACCTTAAGATTTTTCATTTATAAACTCCCGAAAATAAAATGGCCGTCCTTGCAATAGGCGCAAATTCAGCCCCTCCCTGAATTCCGTCAGATATAGAAATATCACAATTTTCTCAGTAATAAACCTTAGTAATTCGAAGATTTAATGACTATTCACATGCCCCTAGGTTCATTCGTTCAAAATATCTTTGCAGGGTGCAAGTGTATAAAAACTCTGCTTTTATTCAGCCAATCAGTTCTTCTTTGCCTAAAGTATAAAGACTTTAAGTATACCTATTTGGGGCGAAACTGGGCTACCTTACTCTCCCTTACTTATAATAATAGTGAAACTGCATTATTTTTCAAAACCTTATCCCAATGATTAAGGTTGACAAGGATCAAAGCAGCTATTGCAATGCTGACCTAATATTTCAGGTGAGGGACAACCTCCCGTACCGCTAAGAAATAGAGGGCAAGGAGACAAGGCTTATGGCAATCAAGGACATTCTCACCATTACAGACCTGAATGGCGATCAAACAGCATCTAAGGTTGCTGTTGAATTTGCCCGTCAGGCAGGCGCACATGCAACGGGGCTTGCGCTGGCATTTGAGCCAATCGTACCAGGTTTCCTGGCTGCACCAATGCCAACCGATTATTTGCAGGTTGCTAAAAATCAGGCCATCGATGCTGCAAAGACTTCTACCGAGAAGTTCAAAGGCTATGCAGAACTCGCTGGCATCTCTACTGAAACCCGTGTGGAAGAGATCGTCACTGGCGGCAGCCTTGAATCCATCATGGGTCATTGCCGCTTGAGCGACATGGTTGTGGTTGGTCAGGACAATCCTGAAGCACCAGAGCCAATGCGCGAAATGCTGATCGAAGGTCTGCTGTTTGAATCTGGAGTGCCAACACTGATCGTTCCATTCATCTCCAAAGGTGACTTCCAGACGAAGAAAGTTGTTTTGGCATGGGATGGCAGCGCAACAGCAGCACGTGCAGTGCACGCAGCGCTTCCAATTCTGGAAATGGCAGAGCATGTTACAATCGTGATCGTGAATAAAGGTCTGCCTCTCGAAGGTGAGCCAGGTTCCGACATTGCAACGTACCTTGCCCGCCACGATCTGGAGATCAATGTTGATGTGATCAACAACCCACCAATCGCTGTTGGTGATGCGCTTCTCAACTATGTCTCAGAAAATGGAACAGATCTGCTTGTTATGGGTGGTTACGGTCACAGCCGCATGCGTGAGTACCTCATTGGTGGAGCGACCCGTGACATTCTGCATTCCATGACTATTCCAGTTCTGATGGCTCACTAACTTAGTCGGGAGATGCCCCATTTTGTCTCCCGATCCTTGCCCATTTTAAGAGGGAGAGAGGTGTCGCTTTGCTGTCGCACCTCTCTTCTATTTTGAAGATCAAGCGCCCATCAATTCCATCGTGAAGGGCATTGGTTTAAATTGAATACCTCTGTAACAGCGCCTAAAACTCAACAGAGTTTGACGGGAAATGCACTATGACGATCTGCAATCTAGAAGGTTTGACCTCTCCACGTTCCATTGCCATTGTTGGCCCGAACAGCAAGCAGGAGGTGGTCCTGCAGCGTCTCATAGACAGCCTTGTCGGTTGCGGTTTTTCTGGTCCCAGGGCGTTTGTTGGTTTGCCCAACACTTCGGCGGACGGATTTAGGAGCGTCGCTTCTATTCCAGAAGTGGAGGGCAAAGCAGATCTTGCCATTTTGCTGGGGGACCACACCACAGCAGCAGATGACATCAAGCTTCTTGGAGAGCAAGGCACGCGCGCAGTGGTTATTCCCGCGAGTGGTTTTGACAGCTGGCGCGATGAGCACCTTGATGCTCTTTTGAAAGCAGCACATCCGTACAATATTCGAATTCTCGGCCCGGGTAGTCTGGGGATCGCTTCCCCGCATTCCAAGCTCTCGACACTCCTGACGAGTGAGCAAGCTTTGAAGGGGGAACTGGCACTAATTTCCCGTTCCGGCACCATCTTCAACACTACATTGTCTTGGGCCAAAGCCAACTCCATCGGGTTCTCTGGTGTTGTTTCTCTTGGTCGCCGTTTGGATGTGGATGTCTCCGACTTGCTGGACTGGTACGCGCAGGATTATCGGACCAAAGCGATCCTTGTTCACCTTGAGACCATTGCAAACCCGCGCAAGTTCATGTCAGCAGCCCGTGCCGCAGCCCGGTCCAAACCAGTGATCGTTATCCGCAGTGGTGCTAGTCGTGACCAGCATATTTCCGGTACGGCTCATTCCAGCCGCCTGGCAACCCGCGACTCTGTTTATGATGCTGCATTGCAACGTGCTGGTGTGCTTCGTGTTTACGACCTTGATGAGATGTTTGAGGCTGCGGAAACCGTCACTCGCGTTGCACCATCGGCAGGGCGTCGCCTTTCTATCATCGCGAATGGTCGTAGTCTGGCAACGCTGGCTGCTGACCGTCTTGCGAAGGTTGGCGGCAAGCTGGCGCCAATCAGTGATGAGACCAAAGAGAAGCTCTGCTCTTTGGTCCGGACTGACGCGCGGGCGGACAATCCGATGGTCTTGCCTGAAGCCGCTAGCCCTGAGGAGTTCAAAGAGGGTATCAGTGCTCTCTTGAAAGATCCGAATTCCGACGGTGTATTGGCCATTGCTGCGCCAACCGCTTTTGAAGACTTTTCTGAGGTCGCTAAAGCATTTGCTGAGGCCGGTAAGGAAGACCGCAAACGGCTTGGCAAACATCAAGCCTTTGTGACCACACTGGCTGGCGGGGCCAATATTCCGCGAAAGGTTCTGGATGAAGCGCGTGTGCCTTGCTATCCAAGCCCGTCTGGTGCAATCCGCTCCTTTATGCATCTGGTTCGATACAAGGAAGCGAAGGATCATCTTTCCGCTGTGCCGGACAGCCTGCCCAGCGATTACAAGCCCAATCTGCGACTGGCGAAAGAAACAATCCGAGTTGCGCTGGAGAACGGCCAGAAGTGGCTTACACCTTTGCAAACGCGAGAACTCTTGCGGGCTTATTCAGTCAATCAAGTAGAGTTGCATCTGGTCAAAACCGTTGAGGAAGCTGCCAAGGTTGCTGAGGTTTTGTTCGATAAACATGATCAGCTTGTTCTTAAAGTCAGCAGCCCTGATTTGACCTTCAAGTCTGATGTTGGCGGCGTGCATCTTGGCGTTGACAGCGTTGCTGGTGTGAAAGCAACTTTTGAGAAGATCCTTGGCAATGTGAAACACTCCTACCCACATGCTGATATTACCGGTGTTGAGATCCAGCCAATGGTGACGCGCAGGTTTGGGCTAGAGACCTATGCTGGCCTCGCGGATGATCCGATGTTTGGCCCTGTGGTCGTATTTGGCAAAGGCGGCACCTCCGTTGAGGTGGTTGGTGACCGGGCGATTGATCTGGTGCCTATTGACCTTAACCTCGCCAAGGCAATGATTTCCCGCACCAGCACAGCCAAATTGTTGAAGGGGTTCCGTAATCGACCATCTGCTAATGTTGCAGAGGTGGAACATCTGCTGGTGAAGCTCTCCCAGATTGCCGTTGATTTCCCGGAAGTGCGAGAGCTGGATCTGAATCCGGTAGTGGTGGATGAAAATGGCATCGTGGTGCTTGATGCGCGTGTCGCAATCAGTGCTCCAGATAAACGGCCTGGACGGCAAGGCGCATCTCGCCTGTCTATCGTGCCCTACCCTGTTGAATGGGAACACACACATAAGCTGAAGGACGGTAAGACGATCCTGATCCGGCCAATACGACCTGAAGACCAAGGCAAGTTGAAAAACTTCTTTGAGAAGGTTTCGGTTGAAGACTTGCGGCTAAGGTTCTTTGCTCCCGTCAAAGAGTTTTCGCATACGTTTCTAGCTCGGCTCGTGCAGCTGGACTACGCGCGGGCCATGGCATTTTCAGCTATTGATCCTGAAACGGGCGATATTCTGGGAGTGGTTCGACTGCATGCAAACCCGGACCATACTGAGGGTGAGTATGCGGTGATGGTTCAGTCCAACCTTAAAGGCATGGGTCTTGGTTGGGTTCTGATGAAGTTGATTATTCGTTATGCGAAGGTGGACGGCATCCAGACCGTCAAAGGTGAAGTTTTACGCGAGAACACCACCATGCTGGATATGTGCCGTAGCCTGGGGTTCCGCGTGAAGCGCTCTCCTGATGACGATGCGCTTGCTGATGTTGTTCTGGACGTCACAACCCTTGATCGGGAGACGATGAGCTAAGCCATCGCCTCCGCAATATTTCGCTTAACTCGTCGCCATAGAGGCTTCGCGGATCTGTGACAGCGAACGGATTGGCGTGATCGCTTCTGGGTCCAGATGCAGATGCAACAGAGCTGGCTTGCCACTTGCTTTTGCTGCTTCAAAGGCGGGACCAAACTCATCAGCCGTTTTCACCGTGCTTGAGTGGAAGCCATAGGCTTTTGCAACATCAGCGAAGTTTGGATTGTGCAGTGTGGTGGCGCTGATACGGCCCGGATACTCGCGTTCCTGATGCATGCGGATCGTGCCGTAGATACCGTTGTCGACAACAACTACAATAATGTTTGCACCCTCCTGCGCCGCTGTTCCCAGTTCCTGAATGGTCATCTGCAGGCATCCGTCCCCTGCAAAGCAAACCACATTGCGCTCAGGGAACTTGAGCTTGGCCGCGACAGCTGCTGGCAAGCCGTAGCCCATGGAGCCGGAGGTTGGAGCCAGCTGTGTGTTGTATTTACGGAAGCGATGGAAGCGATGCACCCATGTTGCGTAATTGCCTGCGCCATTGGTGAAGATGGTGGTGTCATCGAGGTTGTTCTCAATCCACTCCATCACCTCAGCCATTTGTAGGTCACCCGTCACCGTTGGGCGAGCACCTGACCATGCCAGATAATCCGCATGCGCTTCTTCAACCTGAGCTTTCCAGCCAGCTTGCTGCTTTACGTCCAATTCTGCCAGAGCTTCGCAGAAGCCTGCAGGGCTGGCGTTGATGCCCAGCGTTGGCAGGTACATACGACCAAGTTCTTCTGCACCCTGATGGATGTGAACGACCTTTTGCACTGGGACTGGGATATTCAGCATGGAGTAGGACTGGCTTGGCATCTCGGAGAGAATATCGCCGAGCAGGACAATAAGATCCGAGTTCTCGATGCGTGCTTTGAGTTTCGGGTTGATGCCAATGCCAACATCACCAGCGTAGCAAGCATGGCCGTTGTCAAACAGCATTTGGCGACGGAACGATACACCAACCGGCAAACCAGTCTTTTCAGCAAACGCCTTAAAGGTGTCGCAAGTCTCTTCTGACCAGCGGGAGCCACCCAGAATGAAGAAGGGGCGTACTGCACCTTCCAGCAGCTCTTGGAACTCTTCCATCTGATGATTGGACGGATAAGTTTCAATTGGGCGCATAGCCGGAACACGTTGTGCTTCTGCCAGTTCGATCAGCATATCTTCTGGCAGAGCCAAAACGACGGGACCGGGACGGCCTGATGTTGCGACATGGTAAGCGCGAGAGACCATTTCCGGGATGCGGTCAGCCTGATCAATCTCAGCCACCCACTTAGCGATGCTGCCAAACATCTGACGGTAGTTGACTTCCTGAAAGGCGTCACGCTCGCGCATATCGCGGGCAATCTGGCCAACAAACAGGATCATCGGTGTGGAATCCTGCTGCGCAATGTGCACGCCGGCAGATGCGTTGGTTGCGCCCGGGCCGCGTGTCACCATGCAGATGCCTGGCTTGCCGGTCATTTTACCCCAAGCTTCTGCCATCATGGCCGCGCCGCCTTCCTGACGGCACAGGGTGATTGGAACGGAAGCATCATAAAGTGCGTCCAGAACAGCAAGATAGCTCTCACCCGGCACACAGAAGACACGCTCGGCGCCCTGATCTTCCAGCGCATCCACGATTAACTGACCACCGGTCCGCATTGTCTGGCTCATCCCTCACTCCAGTCTTAATTCGATTGAGGCGAAGATACGCGGATTATGCTCTCGTGAAAATCTGCAGTATTTCTCTTTATTATTCCCGGATGGAATGAACTGGGCAAATCGCGATGTAAATGATGAAGCCTGCATGACAGATTGAGTGGTTTATTGAGTTACCCTTGTTTTTCACTGCAAGGCAAAGTCTCTCGCCCTAGAATAAGTCCTAAGCCCGATTGATAGATTGGCAATTGCAGCCTGAAGGTGCACAACATCTCCAGGTATTTTGCTTTTGCGTAGTTTCGATGGATGGACCCATGACCGCCGCCAGTTTTGACGTGGATACTCTGACCCAAAGCGACATCATCAGCTTTTTCACCTCTCCGGAGGCGCACCGGGGGCAAGAGGTCAAGCGCATCGACACGCATGCGAATATTGCCTTTCTGGTTGGAAATGATGCCTACAAGATGAAGCGGGATGTGAAGTTTCCGTTCCTTGACTATTCTACGCTAGAGAAGCGGAAAACAGCCTGTGAAGCCGAGATCAAGCTCAACAGTCAGTATGCTCCGCAGATTTACCGCAGCACCCTGCCCATCACGTTGGAGCGGGATGGCTCTTTGGAGCTCGCCGGTCATGGCGCTGTCGTTGAATGGGTGGTCCATATGAACCGCTTTAACGAGCACCTCGGGCTGGACAGAGTTGCTGAGGAAAAGGGTATCAGCAGAGAGCTGGCGGTAGACTTAGCGAAACTGATGGTAGACGCCCATAGCCGGACAACACAGCGGGAAGCCCAGCCGTGGATAGATGATCTGCTCAATTACACCAACCAAAACCTTGAGGCATTTCAGGAGTTCCCGCAGTTCTTTCCCAGTGACCAAGTGTTGGCGCTGGACGAAGCCGCCCGCAAAGAGCACGAGCATATCGAGGGCATGATCCGGGACCGCGGCGAGTTGGGGCTCGTGCGTCTAAATCATGGCGATGCTCACCTTGCCAATATAGTGATGCATGACGGGAAACCGCTTCTGTTTGATGCGGTTGAGTTTGATGATGCAATCGCGACGGGAGATGTTCTTTATGATCTCGCTTTTTTGCTCCTAGACCTATGTGAACGGAAAGAGCCTGAAGCAGCTAATGTGGTGCTCAATACCTATCTCCAGTTGGCGCGACAGCCAAAGCATCTGGAAGACCTCCGCGTATTAAGGTTCTACCTGATGATGCGAGCTGCGATCCGCGCCAAGATCGGGGCAGCGGCGTCATTGCACCAAGAGGGTGAAACACGGCGGAAGACCGAGTATCAGGCACAAGAGTATTTTAAGGTTTGCCGGAGAGCACTTGAGCCAACTCCGCCCGTGCTTTGTGTGATTGGTGGCCTTTCCGGCACTGGTAAAACCACACTCGCTCAAGGACTAGCACCTTTACTGGGACGCATGCCAGGGGCCATACATCTGCGCACAGATGTTTTGCGTAAGGAGATGCTGGATCTCGGTGAGGTCGAAACCGCTGGCAAGGAAACGTACACGCCAGAGTTTTCAGCCAAGGTCTACGCTGAGTTGCTGGATCGGGCTGAAGTGGTGCTGGCAGCCGGGCACTCCGTCATTATCGATGGGGTTTATAGCAAGCCGGCAGAAAGAGACTCGGTTGAGCAACTTGCCGTAAAGACAGGTGCAGAATTTCAGGGGATCTGGCTGGAGGCTGACGTTGAGACGCTTATCAACCGTGTTGATGCGCGACACGGCGACGCATCAGATGCAGACTCTAAGGTGGTGCGGATGCAGCAAAGTTACGACCTGGGCGAGATTCACTGGGTTAGGCTGGATAGCGCTAAATCCAAAGAAGCTGTTTTAGAACAAGCACGTAGAGTGACAGGGCTGTCTCAGTTACAGTAGTATTCCATTTTTTATAATAATTCCAAAGTGATAGCAGTACTCTATAACGCAACAATGTTCCTTTTTTGTTTGATTCCCGTCATTGCAAGTCATTCGCAGTTGCAGTTTTATGTCTTCAAGAAATAAGATTTTTGGAGACGTTGATGTCTTTGCTAGCCAGAGAAACATTCGAGCAAGCACCCCACAAAGAAGTCTTCGCACCTTATCGCGAAACATTCGTTCCACCTGTACAGGCTATGCCGCTGACAGAAGCACGTGCAGGTGTTGAGCTGAAGGTTGTTCGCCTTGGACGCAACCGGGCAGATGCCCTGAAGCTGCGTTCTCTTGGTTTGACCAGTGATCGTCCGCTTTCCATTTTTGAAGGCAGCGGATCACGGGCACGTATCCTTTCTATCGGCTCTCAGCGCGTGGCTGTTGGTGTTGACTTGGCTGACACTATTCTGGTGGAAGAGGTTAGCCAATGAGCTGCCACGACACTGGCTCTTGCCGCTGTGAAGACAAACCCCAAGTCCATTTGCTTGGAACTGCCAACTCCGGCAAATCCAGCCTGTTTAACAAGCTGACTGGCCGCAGTCAGGTTATCGGCAACTGGCCGGGTGTTACTGTTGACCGCAAGACTGGCATTTGTGAAACGCAGACCACCGCACTGGCACTGCTGGACTTGCCCGGCGTTGCAACGCTTTCCTCTCCTGAAGATGACCGCATTGACGAACGCATTACCCGTCAGGCGCTTTTGTCTGATCGCCCGGCTGCACTGGCCGTTGTGCTTGATCCGATTGCGCTGGAGCGTTCTCTCGCTATTTTGTTGCAAGCACTCGCATTTGATGTGCCGATTGTAGCGGTGATGACCAAAGCAGATTTGTGGCCTGCCGGAGTTTTGCAGGCTGCTGCGGATCGCCTCTCAGCTGCGCTTGCTATGCCGGTGATCGCAACTTCCGTGCACGATGAGCATTCTCTGGCTGGTTTGCGTGATGAATTGTCAACTGCTGTTCGCTCACCAGATGTCCCCTCCCGTTTGCTGACAGATCCGTTTGATCTGATTGAGCCTGTCAAAGAACTCGCAGATGAGATCGCCAGACTGGCTCCGGCCTTGTCAGATCAATCCATGCCATTGGCGCATCGATTGATGGAAGGAGACAAGCTGGCGCGTGAGATGGTGCCTGCTGCTGTGCTGAAGAAGGCTCAAGCCGTTTCCAATAGATGTGAGCTTCGCCTGCAAGACCCAACTGAGTTGGTGATGGCGACGAGTTACTTCAATCGGGCTTATTCCCTCGCGCAACTGATGGAACTGCCTGAGCCACAGGATGTGCGCAGCTTCTCAGATAAGATTGACCGCTTTGTGCTTTCCAAGTGGGCTGGCCCGTTTGTGTTCCTTGGCGCGATGTATGCGATGTTCTTCATCGCGATTAATGTTTCCTCCTACTTCATCGATCTGTTTGATGGATTGGGAGATGCCTTGTTTATTCAGGCACCCCTGAGCCTGCTTTATGCAGTTGGGCTTGAGGGCGGTGCACTGGAAATGCTGATCACAGCGCTTGGCGGAGGTTTACAGACTGTCGGTACGTTCGCCCCTATCGTCGGTTTGCTTTTCCTCTGTCAGATTTTCCTTGAACAGAGCGGTTACATGGCTCGTGCAGCGGTGGTTGCAGATGGCTTGATGCGCCGGATCGGACTGCCCGGTCGTGCCTTTCTGCCGCTTATTCTGGGCTTTGGTTGTACTGTGCCCGCTGTTGTGGCGACCCGTACGCTGGAGACGGAACGCGAGCGAGTGGTGACATCCATGATGGCGCCGTTCATGTCCTGCGGCGCACGCCTGCCAGTGTATGCATTGTTTGCAGCGGCGTTCTTCCCGGTCAACGGCCAGAACATTGTGTTTGCGCTTTATCTGCTTGGCGTTGGCGTGGCTATCTTTACAGGCTGGGCGCTGTCCAATTCCTTCTACAAAGGGCAATCCACCAGCCTTGCTATTGAGCTGCCGACCTACCAGATGCCGCAGTTTGCCCAGGTGATGAAGCTGGTCTGGACGCGCCTGAAGATCTTCCTGTTTGGCGCTGGTAAGATTATTGTCACGGTGGTGGCTGTTCTGACTATTTTGAACTCCGTTGATTTTGAAGGAAACGTTGGCAACGAGGCCAATGGCAACTCTGTTTTGGCTGTTGTTTCCAAACAAGTGACACCAATCTTCGCTCCTATGGGCCTGAGTGAAGATGACTGGCCTGCCACGGTTGGTCTGGTCACTGGCATCTTTGCGAAAGAAGCCGTGGTTGGTACCTTGCAGACGCTTTACGTCACCACTGATGAAGAAGGTGGGGCTCCTGCGCCGCTGGAGACTGCACAAGAGGCCATCAATATCTTCACGACCAGCATTGTGGATCTGACCTCGCAGATGCTTGATCCACTTGGCATCGATATTGGTGATACCTCCAGCTATAACGTGGCTGCTGAAGAGCAAGAGGTTGAGGTGGGCCTGTTCACCGCACTTGCGGCGCACTTTGACGGAAAAGTAGGCGCATTTGCCTACATGATTGCAGTCCTGCTTTACATTCCATGCACTGCAGCTTTGGCCACGATCTGGCGAGAGGTTGGGCGCAACTGGGCTCTGTTTGCGGCAGGCTGGACCACTTTACTGGCCTACTCCGGCGCTTCTCTGGCTTATCAGATTGGCACCTTCGCTCGCCACCCAACATCTTCTGCGCTCTGGATCATTGGGCTGCTGGCTGCAATTGTCAGTGTGTTGGTCTTCATGCGCCAGAAAGCAGAGAGCACCATTGCGCATCAGGCAGCACTGGAGGCCGCAGAATAAAATGTTGCAGCAGATCGAAGGTGTTTTGGCAAAGCGTGGCGGTGCCACTGTTGGCGAGATCGCTCAGGATATGAACATCTCAAGTGACTTTGCCATGGCGATGGTCTCCCAACTCAAAGCATTGGGGCGCATTGAGGAAGTGGGATGCTCTTCAAGCTCCACCTCCAGTAGCTGTGCAAGCTCCTGTGGGGGATGCAGCTTTGCACCGACGGTTCAGTATCAGCTCAAACAATAAGCTCTGCTTAAGCAAATAAACACAAACAGGAGAGTAAAGACCCGTTCTTTGCTCTCCTGTTTTGCATTTGGCCTATACCCTCAACTTTCTGGTGAGAAAGCGCGCTCTAGCCTTTCCTGCAAAAAGGAGGGCTCAATGGCCTACACGCACTCACAAGATGAACTTAGTTTCAAAGATGCCATCATCTCATGCCTGAAGAACTACTTTAACTTTTATGGTCGTGCATCACGCGCTGAATACTGGTGGTGGTTTTTGTTCAATGCGCTTGTCATCACCGCAGCTGTTCTTTTTGATATTTTGGTTGTGAGTGGTCTTATTTTGGGCATCTCAGAGCTTCAGCAATCATCAGGTACTTCTGGAACTGCAGTGGCAGTCGGTATGTTCCTGCCCAACATCCTCACAATGATTGTTACGCTTTTTCTGTTGTTACCAACACTAACGGTAGCCGTTCGTCGTCTTCACGATGTTGATCGTTCCGGCTTCTGGGTGTTCATTACGGTGATCCCGTTTTTTGGGGCATTGCTTCTATTGTACTGGCATCTGCTTCCTTCAAGGCAAACCGTTAACGCCAATTACGAGTAAACACTCAAACTCAGCTAAGGCAAAAAGTACGCACGCAAAACAGGAGCACAGACCTCAGTTCTTTGCTCTCTGGCACATCGTTAGACAGCCAACCTCGACGTTCTGGTCAGCATGTGCGGTCTAACGTCCCTACAAAAACTTGGAGAGTAGCGTGGTTAGTTTTCAAAGCGCCATCAGAACCTGTTTCAAGAAGTATGTGCAGTTCACTGGGCGTGCGCCTCGCTCCGAGTTTTGGTGGTGGGTACTTTTCGTGCTCATAGTGATGATCGCAGCTCACCTTATCGATAACTTTGTGATCGCCCCTATTCTGGGATTGCCCACGGGGAGTGTGCAGGATGGTGCTCCGTTAAGCTCCATCTTGAACATCGCATTCTTCTTGCCTAATCTGGCCGTGGCTGTGCGGCGACTGCATGACATCAATCGATCCGGCTTCTGGCTGCTCATCGCTTTCATACCGATTCTAGGCGGTTTGCTGCTGCTCTACTGGTTTGTGCAGCCATCATTCCATAGCAAAACGAAATATTAGAATTAGAATTAATACAAACTGGATAGTGCTGTGTCGGATCGGGCATAAGCAGAAATTATGCGACACTTTGCATAGCGCATAGCTCCCAATGCAACTCACTTTCTCAAGGAAACGGTTACTACAGCAAAGACAAGTGCCCTATCTTTTGGGGTGCACTGGTCATGGATCGCGGAAAAAACATAATTATTAATAGTGTTCCGCTAGGTAAATCCATGATTTAAAATCAGCACATCCCATCGACAGGTGGTCACATGGACAGTTTAGCAGTTGATCTGGCTCGATTCCAATTTGCTTTTACAATCGCGTTCCATATCATTTTCCCTGCCTTTACTATAGGTTTGGCGAGTTTTCTTGCCGTGCTTGAAGGCTTATGGCTATGGACAGGTCGCGATGTATACTTGCGTGTCTTCAAGTTCTGGATCGTAATCTTTGCACTATCTTTTGCCATGGGTGTCGTTTCCGGCATCGTCATGGCGTATCAATTTGGCACCAACTGGTCTGCTTTTGCAGACAAAACCGGATCGGTCATTGGGCCGCTCATGGGGTATGAGGTGCTCACGGCCTTCTTCCTGGAAGCAGGTTTCCTCGGCATTATGCTGTTTGGTATGAACCGCGTGGGCAAGAAGTTGCACTTCTTTGCCACCGTGGTTGTTGCCATTGGCACCGCCCTTTCCGCTTTCTGGATCCTTTCCGTCAACAGCTGGATGCAGACACCAGCAGGCTACGCCATGAATGACGTGGGTCAGTTTGTGCCTGCGGATTGGTGGGCGATTATCTTCAACCCCTCCTTCCCCTACCGGCTCGTGCACATGGTGCTGGCAGCTTACCTGACCACAGCCTTCGTGGTTGGTGCCGTGGGTGCCTATCATCTGTTGAAGAACCGTTTTAATGCAGCGGCGCAGGTGATGTTCTCCATGGCCATGTGGATGATGATTGTGGTCACGCCAATCCAGATGCTTGCGGGAGACTATCACGGCCTCAACACTCTGGAGCATCAGCCTGCCAAGGTTGCTGCTATGGAGGGGCACTTTGATTCCCAAGGCCCTGCCCCGCTCATCCTCTTTGGATGGCCGGATGTGGAAGCTGGAGAAACAAAGTACAAGATTGAGGTCCCTTATCTTTCCAGCATTATTCTGACCCACAGCCTCGATGGTGTTGTCCCTGGTTTGAATGAGTTTCCACGGGAAGACTGGCCACCGGCAGCGATCGTGTTTGTGTCATTCCGCATCATGGTTGGTATTGGTGTCTTGATGTTGCTGGTTGGCGTATGGGGGCTTTGGTCTCGCATGCGTGGCCGGCTTTATGAGAGTGAATGGCTTCAGCGAGCTTCCATCGTTATGGGGCCAGCTGGTTTCGTCGCTGTCATCGCGGGCTGGACGACAACGGAAGTTGGTCGCCAACCTTACACGGTTTACGGGTTGCTCAAGACGTCAGAATCCGTTTCACCCGTTGAAGCACCCGCCGTCTGGGCCTCGCTGGTCATCTTTGTAGCGGTATACTGTATCGTCTTTGGCGTTGGTATCTTCTACATCTTCCGGTCCATGGCGAAGTCTCCGGATGCGAGCCAGGGCGTTGAGGAAGGCGTACCTGTCAGAACCGCAGGCATCACTCCTGCACAGGCGCTTCAACCACATGAGGGAGATCGTTCTCATGATTCTTGATTATCCACTCATTTGGGGTTTTCTCATTGCAGTCGCGATCTTCGCCTATGTGATTTTGGATGGCTTTGATCTTGGCATCGGGATCTTGTATCCGACCACCAAAGACGCTGATGAACGCACATTGATGATGAACAGTGTTGCTCCTGTTTGGGATGGCAATGAGACCTGGCTCGTCCTTGGTGGCGGTGGTTTGTTTGCCGTGTTCCCGCTGGCCTACTCGGTCATTATGCCTGCGGTCTACGCACCGATTATTGGCATGTTGATCGGGTTGATCTTCAGAGGCGTTGCCTTTGAGTTCCGCTTCAAGTCATCTGTTGAGCGCAGGCCGTTCTGGGATATATCCTTCTTTGCAGGGTCTATCGTTGCTGCGTTCTGTCAGGGACTGGTGCTTGGCACGCTTGTGCAAGGCATTGAGGTGGTTGACCGCACCTATGCCGGCGGCTGGTGGGACTGGCTGACACCATTTTCTGTCATGACCGGTTTTGCCGTGATCTCCGGCTACGCCTTGCTTGGCGCTACATGGCTGGTGATGAAGCTGGAGGGTGTGCCGCAAGCGCATTTCCGCCGCGTTTCGAAGTACGCCGCTCTTATCCTGATTGGCTTCCTTCTGCTGGTCAGCATGTGGATGCCGTTCATCAATGAGAGCATTATGGAGAAGTGGTTCAGCTTCCCGTATCTGCTTTACACATTCCCGGTTCCACTTCTTGTAGCAGTCACCACGCTGGTGCTGTGGCGGGCTTTGATGAGCGATGCGGATTACACACCGTTCCTCGCATCACTGGTGATCTTCCTGCTGACTTATGTGGGACTTGGGATCAACATCTTCCCCTATGTGGTGCCAAATGTTTACACCCTCTGGGAAGCTGCTGCGCCTGACAGCAGTCTTAAGTTCCTGCTTGTGGGAGCGGTCATCCTCATCCCGATGATCCTCGCTTATACGGCCTACGCGTACTACGTGTTCCGCGGCAAGATCAAATCAACGGAAGGGTATCACTAATGAGCCTCGATAAAACCGGCGAAATTGACCAACCTTTATGGAAGCGGTTGCTTTGGTTTGCAGCCCTTTGGGTGGCAGGCGTTGCCTCCATCGCAGTGGTCTCTTACGCCTTAAGAAGTCTGATTATTTAACAGACCCAGCAAAAAATAAGGGCGTGCTATCCCCATAGCACGCCCTTCTCCCAATGAACCGCTTGCGGTTCCTCCTCCGCTACGGCTCGAAACT
>NZ_LMCI01000002.1:241771-275135 GCF_001623145.1 Pseudovibrio sp. W64
GTCCGGAGCCGAATATCTCCCGAAAATTCGCCTCTCATATTTCAGGGGTGTACTGTGATATGTTTTAAAAATCCTTTCAATGCGTCAAAACCCGCAGTTAGGCGATTTTATTGCCTAAAACTGGCGAAAATGAGCAAATCAAGGCGATGCTAATATGTGGGTGGCCTGTGGTTGTATTACGGCCGACACCTGCCTACTCCTTCTGATTGTCGAAGTGATTTCTTGCAACCATGCCCCTGTCATGAAAAGTTCACTTGTTGTTTGAGGTCAGACGGATTAGTCAGCAGCGCAAATTCCGCTGACGCAGGCTTATTCATCGCTTAAAGTTTATTCTGACTTGCAGCCTATTTTTTTGGGGTACCACACATGATCTTCGCGCAGCTTACCGACATTCACATCAAGGCTGGCGGAAAATTCGCCTACAACTGTGTTGATACGCTTTCTCATTTGCGTCAGGCCGTTGCGCATCTCAACGCATTTCGTCCACGACTTGATTTTGTGGTGATTAGCGGCGATCTGGTGGATTTGGGCAATGCAGATGAGTATGAGTTGTTCCGGCAAGAGATCGACCAGCTGGATATGCCGTTTTATGTGATCCCCGGTAATCACGATCACCGGGATGCAATGCGGGATGCGTTTGCGGATCATGACTACCTGACTTCAGAGGGTGCGCTTCAGTTTTCCATTGAGAAAGACGGCCTACGCATTATCGGGCTGGATACGACCATTCCGGGCAAGCATGACGGCCATTTTGATGCTGATAAGCAAGCGTGGTTGCGTGATGAACTGGACGCACATAAAGATCAGCCGACTTTGGTGTTCATGCATCACCCACCGTTCAAGACGGGTATTCAGCATATGGATGATATTATGCTGATGCGCGCTGATGAGGACTTCTGGCCTGTGGTTACAGGGCAATCACAAATCCGACAGATTGCTTGTGGTCATGTTCACCGAGCGATCGAAGTCTTCAAGAACGGCATTCCAGTGAGCATCTGCCCTGCTTCAGGCCATCAGGTCACGCTTGATCTGGATCCGGACGGGGAACCTGGCTTTGTTATGGACCCGCCAGCGGTGCACATTTTCTGCTGGTCCGAGGGAGAACTGATCAACCATTTGAGCTTTATCGGCGATTTTGGTGGTCAACACCCATTCTTTGATAAGGATGGCAAACTGATTGATTAGGCTGAGTCTTTCTCTGTTATGAGATCGGCTTCGTTCTCCACGATATCCCATGAGACGGCGGCGCCCATTTCCTGTAGTGCCTCCTTCTGCAGTTTCCATGCCTTCTGATTTTGGGCGAGAATGGCGGGGTCGCAAAGTTCGACGCGGTACCCTCTGTTAAGCGCACCGATTGTTGTGTTCTTGACGCAGGCATTACCATCCAGCCCTGTCACGATCAGGTGGTCAACTTCTTGATTTTTCAGGAACTCAGCGAGCGCTGGTTCGCCAAAAGCGTCGCTCTTTGATTTCACGAGATCCAGATCTGGCTCAATAGTTATGCTTGGATCTATCTTTAGGCCATCAGAGCCTTTTGCCCCCAAACCTCCTCCCAACAGGCGGACCAGAAGGTTGGTGTACCATCCCTTGTAAACTTGACGGATGGAGATGACTGGCCAGCCTTTTTGCTGTGCCAGCTCACCAAGCGCGTTTATGTAGTTGAGGCGGGCTTGCAGATAGTCGGGCTCCCAACTTCGAGAGCTGGTTTCCTTGATGAAGTCACTTTGAACATCAATCACCAACAGCGCAGTGCCTCTGCGGCCTTCAAACATGATCAACGGGCCGTTGGTTGGTGTTTGAATGTTGAGGACACCCCAAAAGGTATAGGCAGCAAGGGCTGCCACGCAAAGTAAAGCTCCTAAAACCAGAATAAGCACCGTTCGCTCCCCCAAGCCAAGACATGCCAGTCCCCACACCATATCATGCTGCTGTGGGGGGCTGACATTTCCAAATTTTGGGGAGCAAAGCCGTCAGGACTTGCACACAATCCAGCTGGTGCTACTGATCCCGACGGCTGTCTTCGATCTTAGTAAGTTTCGTTCTCAGCCGGGAATTGCTCGCGGCGAACGTCATTTGCAAACGCCTTTACACCTTGTTCGATCTGGGATTTCAGTTCAGCGTACTTGCGCACGAATTTTGGCGTCTTGTCGAACATGCCAAGCATGTCATCGGTGACAAGGATCTGGCCGTCGCAGTCCACAGAAGCACCGATACCGATGGTCGGGATTGGCACGCTGTCGGAGATTTCGCGGGCAACTTCGTCTTTTGTGCCTTCAACGACAACACAGAATGCACCTGCATCGGCTACCTGTCGTGCGCATTCCAGCTGTTCTTTGCGGCTTTCTTCGCTTTTGCCAGCAACCTTATAGCCGCCTTCCACATGCAGATACTGCGGGCGCAGGCCGATGTGAGCGACAACAGGAATGCCACGGTCTACGAGAAAGCGGATGGTTTCTGGCGCTGCGGAATTGTATTCCAGCTTGACGGCCTGACAGCCGATTTCCTGCATCACGCGCAACGCGTTGCGGTATGCGGCCTGTGGGCTTTCTTCAAAGGAGCCGAAAGGCATATCAACGACAACAAGTGCGTTTTGAGAACCACGCATAACGGCTTTGCCGTGCATGATCATCATGTCCAGCGTGACTGCTGTCGTGTCTGGCAAGCCGTGGAGCACCATGCCGACACTGTCGCCCACCAGCAGCAGATCGCAATGCTCATCCAGCATCTGTGCGATTGGTGCAGTGTAGGCCGTGAGGCAGACCAGCTTGTGATGGCCTTTTGCCTTCATGATGTCTTTAATGGTTTTCCGCCGAGTCGCAGATGTATGAGACATTGTTTTAGGTGCCCGTTTCGTTCATCCAAAGCAGCTGGCCCTTTGTCTGGAGCAATCCAGCTGCCTTCATTCTTTGTTATTCCGCGCACTCATTGCCAGTCCGTTCAGCACCAAACCGGCGTACGCTTATTATTATTGGTTTTTGATCTGTGCCTGTGCTTTCAGACTTATGTCTTTGCGCGACCTCACCGAAAGCCACTCTTTGTCTTTCGGAATTGCGCAGTGCAACATGTGCTTCCTGCGCCTTTATAAGGAATTTTCGGAGAATATAAAATAACGTTGAGATACCCAATGGGACTTTTGGTGCGGTATGTACCATTCACAGTTGAATTGCGGACTTTCTAAACTGGCTAGGAGTCTCCCCTGTCCATTGCTTAAATGCCCTTCGAAACACCCTTGGATCCGAGTAGCCAAGCTCTGCTGCGATCTGTTCAGAAGATAAGCGCGACCATAAGAGCAGCTCCATGGCTTGCGACTGGCGGATCTGCGAGAGGATATCGCGGAAGGAGACTTGAAAAGCGGCTAGTTTGCGCCGAAAACTGCGCTCGCTCATGGAGAACCCACCCGCAATTTCTTCGATGGATGGATTGCTTTTCAGGCTACGGCGGACTTCTTCCTCCACGGTTTTAAGGAAGCCCAGACGGTTGCGTTCTTCCTGCATCATGCCTGCCAGAAGTGTTTCAACTTCCTGCACAACAAACCTGTCTGCGGTTGCCAGTGGACGTTGCAGGTGCTCTGTGTCAAAAAATATTGCATTTCGTGACGCATCAAACCTGACAGATGGTCCGAGTGCCTCCTGATAGAGGCTTTTCTTTGCTGGTGGTGCCTGCATCATCTCAATACGCTGAATGGCTTGCTTGCTTCCTGTTGTGAAACGGACAACGCCTACCATGGCGGCAAACAGTTCCTGCACAAAGAACGTGAGCAACACTGGCTCATGGAACCGGCTGCGCGCAATCATCGTGATTGCATTATCGGTTGCAGGTTCCAGATCAATCTCCAGCATGCTTCCGGTCAGGCGGTGGTACTTGATGCCGAACTCAAGCGCCGCTCTTCCCGTTGCACTTGCCATAACGCCAAGGCTGACGAGCCCGAGAGAGGTGATGGACTGACGGTGGCCGACAGCAAGGCCGAGGCTTTCATCTCCCGTCAACGCCAGCGCCTTGAGGATGATGAGACGGCTCTGCTGATAGGTCAGGCGGGTCTCGTGAGACAGAAACACCGAGGGGTCAGTGTTTTGGCTCAGGAATGTGTGAGGCAGCACCTTTTCTGCGGCGATGCCGCGCTGCTCCAGCTCCTGCAACAGATAGCGCAACAGGTGTGGTGGAACCTTTGAATGCTGCGCCACTTCTGGCGGTGCCAACTGGCCAAATTCAGAATGCATGCCCTCTCCCAATGCAGTCATGCTACGGAAACACGGGAGTGACCGCAAGATATGACCGAATTTGTCCGCCCTACGTCCGTATATGTCCTTCTAAACCTGCCTCCTCTTGCCGTAGGGTAAGATTTTCACAGTTCGGGGAGGGAACGGTGGAGATTATAGATAGGGGTGACGCGGTCTGCATTGTTGGTGCAGGCCCGGCGGGGCTTGTGATGGCCCGGGCATTACAGCACAACGGCATTGAATGGGATCAGTTTGACCCAAACCCGGATGTGGGTGGTCTCTGGGACATCAAGCACGATGGTACAGCCATTTATGAGAGCGCGCATTTTATCAGCTCTCGCAGCTTGTCTGGCTTTGCGGATTTTCCGATGCCAGACCATTTCGCAGATTATCCCAAGCACACCGAGATCCTGAAGTACCTGCACGACTTCGCTGAGGCTTATGGACTGCGTGAGAAGATTACCTTCTCAACTAAGATCGAAAAACTGACCAAGACCGAGAAGGATCGCTGGCAGGTTCATCTCTCCAACGGTGAGTGCCGCGAATATAAGGCTGTGGTCTGCGCTACGGGCTCGCAATGGCAGGCCAACATGCCGGAGCTGCAAGGCTCCTTTGATGGTGAGATCCGCCATAGCCAGACTTACAAGAACATTCGTGAGTTTGACGGTAAGCGTGTGCTGGTGATTGGAGCGGGCAATTCTGGCTGTGATATTGCCTGTGATGCGGGTGTTTTAGGAGAGAAGGCCTTCATCTCCATGCGGCGCGGCTATTACATCATTCCCAAGCATGTGTTTGGCATGCCTGCGGACGTGTTTGCTGATGGTGGCCCTGATCTACCTGTCTGGATGATCCGCCCGTTTTTCACACTGTTGCTGCGTATGTTCAATGGTACGCTGCAACGGTTTGGCATTCCCAAGCCGGATCATAAGCTGTTCGAGACCCATCCTTTGCTCAACACTCAACTGGTGCATTCATTGCAACATGGTGATGTGACTGTGAAGCCGGATGTGGACCATCTGGATGGCTCACACGTGGTGTTTAAAGATGGCAGCCGGGAAGAGATTGACCTGATCCTGTGCGCGACCGGGTTCAACCAGCAGCTGGACTTTGCGGGTGAGTATTTCAGCTATGAGGGCGGACGGCCCAAGATGTTTATTCAGGCAGCCTCCCGCGAGCACAAAAACCTATTTGGCATCAGCTATATCGAGACCAACTCCGGCGCCTACAAGCGGTTTGACTATATGGCTGGGCTGGTTGCCAACTATCTGAAGGACCAGCAAGACAATCCATCTCGTGCCAGCCAATTGGACGCGATCATCCGCAGTGAAACACCGGATCTTTCTGGTGGCATCCACTTTTTGAAGACGGACCGACATGCAGGTTATTGTGATGCCACAGCGCACACCAAGTATGTGAAGAAGCTTTACAAGCGGATGGGCTGGACCTTCCCGGAGGAAATTCGCTTCAAGCGGGCTGCGCCCAAGTCAAAGGGTTCACCGAGCGCAAAGAAAGCGGAGGTGGCAGCATGAGCACCTATCGTTTTCAGGGGCGTACGGCGGTGATCACTGGTGGCGGTGGAGACATTGCCGGCCACATCGCCACGCGTTTGCATGAGCGGGGAATGAACCTCGTGCTGGCCGACAAAAATGGCCGGGCTGCGCGGGAACTTCAGGCCCGGCTGGATAACCTGCGGGTTCATGTGTTTGTGGGAGATCTGACACAGCGCGAGGAGATGGAACGTCTTTTGCGCGAGGTGGAAGAGAACTTTGGTGTTTTGGATGTGTTGATCAACAACATGGCAATCACCAAAGTGGATCGGTTTCATGAACGCACGCCAGAGAGCATTGAAGAAGAGATCACCATCAACATGGTCGCCCCTTTGTTGCTGAGCCGATTGGCTGTGCCTTATCTGTTGAAGGGCGATGATCCACGTATCATCACAACCACTTCGCTCGGTGGCATACAGCCGCTTCGCGAAACACCGATTTATGCGGCAACTAAGTTTGGTCTACGCGGCGCTATGCTTTCGTTTGCGCTGGATGAAGACCTGCATGGCATCAAGGTGAGCTGCGTTCTGCCCACGGCCACAGATACTTACATGCTGCGGCAGGAAGCGTTGGAAGGTGGCAGTGTGCTTAATTTCATCGATGAACCGCAATCGCCCAGCGTGGTGGCTGATCAGTTCGTGAAGCATCTGGAAAAGCCATGTCTGGAGCGTTACCCAAAAGCCAGCGATTCCTGGCTGACACGCCTGGCCATGCTGTTGCCCAACATGATGCCTCGTATTCTGCCGTTCTTTGAAAAGAAAGGACGACGAGGCATGGCAAAATATGTGGCCTCGCTGCGCAGGCAAGGATTGCTGGTGGAAGTCGACGGCAAGCTTTATCAGCGGCAACGGCTGTATCTGGACAAACCTGAAATGGAGCAAGAGCTGGAGAAGAGCTGAGTGCTAACGACAGACTGCCAAGAATAAATGCAAGACGCTCGGTCCCTTGAGGCAAAACGCAAATCACATAACTCAAGGACCTGAATGTCCTAACTGGCCGCATCGCCTCATGCAGGATGTCTTAAATGTTACAGCACACGCACAGGTAGGAGGCTATGGTTGGCATCAAACATATAACATTGGTGCCTCATGCCTATTTCGAATTTAACCTCATCACCGATCTCCTCCAGTGAACAGGTGCATACTGCGCCTGATGTTCGTCCTTCTGACGCTCAGGAGGTAACTCAGCCGCGTGCAGAACCTTCGAAGGACAACAAAACGGGGTATTTCTAAGCACCGTTCGCCTCTGACGATATACTCAAAATGGTTTCTGGCACCAATTTATCGAGGGACAAGGCAGGCAAAGATTTGCGCTCTCTTATTGTTGCGACAAACGCTGACAAGGCTGAACTCGAAATACAGAAGCATCAACTCGCTGAGAAAATGTACCAAGAAGCTGGTGACCTTGCCTCTGGTTTTAACTCCTACATGGCGGACAATGATCTCTCGGAAGATGGCTTCATAGCCGCGTGTGGTCCTGATAAATTTGAAGACATGCTGAGTGCTGCAAGTGATCATGCATGGCGTGCTGATGCACTATTGCGAGTCAACGTAATCAGTAACGAGGAAACGGGCATCCTGAGTACGCTGAAAAAGGGCGAAGACAAGCTCTATATTGCAGGACATGGACTACAGGGTGCAGCAGGTATTACTTCAAAAACGAGCTCAAGCGAAAAGGGCTACAAAGTTGCATGGTCCCAAGACATAGCCAAAGAACTTGCGCATGGAGGGTTAAACAAGTCCTTTTCAGATATTCGCGTGGTATCATGCTTTGGTGCAGATGCGCGATTGCCTACATCTTTCGCGCCAGAAGATTTGGCAATCGCATCCGAAACAAAAATTAATAATTTTCTGTTCATCGAAGTAGACAGAGAACAGGCATTTGCTCAATACTTAGCGAATGACCTTAAGAAGGCTGGTTTTGAACACCCAGAGGTTTCTGGCTACCATGGCGCGGGAAAAGGTTACTCCGATGACACTCATAATTACCAATCCCTTTCCACAACACACGGCGAAGAAATGGTAAGAAGTTCATCCGTGCGGCAGGTTTTTATTCCGGTCTGAACTCGCGTCTAAAGCCTGTCCCGCAGACTGTAGTAGAGCATGCCGAGGACCATCAAGGGCCAGCGTAAATGGCGGCCACCGGGGAAGGCGTGGGTTGGGACTTTTTCCAGGATGTCAAACCGGCTGGCTTGCCCGTCGATCGCTTCTGCCATGAGCTGACCTGCCAGTGTTGCCATGGCGACACCATGACCGGAGAAGCCGCTGGCGTTGAGCATGTTGGGGGCCAGTTTAGCGAAATATGGCATGCGGTTGAGCGTGATGCCCAGTGTTCCGCCCCAGCCGTATTCGATGGGTACGTCCTTGAGCTGCGGATAGACTTGCAACATGGGTTTGCGGACGAAAGCCTTTATATCGCGCGGGAACTGGAAGCTGTAGCTTTCCCCTCCCCCAAACAAGAGACGGTTGTCTGCTGACAGACGGTAGTAGTTGATCACGAACCGGGAGTCTGCCACGGCGACATCATTGGCGATCAGAGAGCGGGCCAGATCGTCTCCCAGTGGTTCGGTGGCAATGATGTAATTGTTGATGGGCATAACCCGCGCCGCGACGCGCTTTTCAAGGCTATCAATATAACCGTTGCAGGCAAAGACCACGTAGCGGGCAGTGACGTGTCCATTGGCGAGCTTCAACTTAGCTGGCTCGCCCTTTTCGACCTCCAGCACTTCAGAATTTTCAAAGATCTGCACACCAGCATTCTGGCAAGCGTCAGCAAGACCCAACGCGAAGTTGAACGGGTGCAGGTGAGCTGCCCCCATATCCAGCGTGCCACCATGATACGCCGTTGTATCTAGCATCTCTTGTATTTCGGCAGAGTCTACGAAGCGGATTTCATCGTAGCCGTAGGTATCTGTCAGCTTTTCGGCATAGGCTTTGCTGTGGTTCACATAGCTTTGTTTGTGATCTGCGTGGAGAATTCCCGGTTTCAGGTCGCACTGGATCTGGTGTTTTGCGATGAGATCTTTCGTCAGGGACTTTGCGGTTTCAGCAAGGTTCCAGAGTTCTTTGGCACACTCCAGACCAACAAGGCTTTCTAGCTCGTCCTGATCTTTTCGCTGGCCGCTGCCAAGCTGGCCACCGTTGCGGCCTGAGGCTCCCCATCCAACACGGTGCGCGTCGAGAAGATGGACTTTGTAACCACGTTCAGCCAGGTGCAAGGCAGAAGACAGGCCTGCATAACCAGCGCCGATAACGCAGACGTCGCAGGTATGCTCGCCTTCCAGTGCGGGAAAGGAGAGATGCTTGTTTGCGGTCGCGGTGTAGTAGGAGGCGGGGTATTGGCCTGCCTTATCATTGGCATGAAGAAAGCCTTGGGAAATAGCCATATAAGTCCTTGAGAAGGCTCAGGTTGCGAACCCGAGCCTCTTAAACAGCGCAGGGCAACAGTTAGTGCCCTTCTTGCTTTTCTTTCACTGCTGCCTGCTGAATGAAGTTTACGATCATGTGTGCAACCTCGCCAATTTGCATTGGCGCTTCCGAGGAGGCGATTGCATGATCGGCGATGTCTTCAGGCAGCGTGTCACCCCTGCGTTCCTTAAACAAGGCCACTGAGTAGTCCTTGTTGAACTCGGGATGCCCTTGTAGCGTGAGTGCCCTGCCCTTGTAGTCAATCGCTGCGAACTCGCAGAAATCTGAGGACGCGATGACTTCTCCATCTGCTGGCAGTTTTGTCACCTGATCCTGATGATAGGCTTCAATGGAGAAACTGGTCAGGCCCTCTGGCACCCAATTGGGATTTTCCAGGACATAGTAAGTGAAGACGCCACAGCCCCAGCCTTTGTTGGACTTTTCAGCTTTACCGCCCAGCGCTTCTGCAAGGATCTGATGTCCGAAGCAAATGCCGACAATTGGCACGTGCTCGTCATAAGCCGTTTTCAGAAAGGTCTTAAGCCGGTCGATCCACTCAAGATCATCATAGACACCGTGCTTGGAGCCGGTGATCAGCCAGCCGTCGCAGTCATGAACGTTTTGAGGCAGTTGGCCATCCACCACAGGGTAAGACATGTAATGCCAGTTGCCCCCCTGATCCTTCAGGAGCGTTTCGAACATTGACGGGTAATCACCGAATGTCTTGCTCAGGTTCTCGGGTGGTCGGCCAACTTCCAGAATTCCAAGTTTAAAGGTCAAAGAGCACTCCAAAATTCAAAGAGGCAAATGCCGCATAATACATCTGATTGGACTACTCAGTTATATCCTGTCGGCTTTGCCTCTGTAAACTCTTGGAAGCCACTTCAGGCAAAATCTCATGCCGCTCTTTTGGGCTGTTTCAGTGAGATCGGCTTGCTCAGCTGGAAAGCGGGTAAATGGCTGATGGCCTGCTTCAGAGCTTCCCGTTCCGGTGTTGCCTCAAAGTCAGGGAGCAGCTCATCAAACCGTGTTTTATCCATCCAATGCGGGGTATTCCAAAGATAGCGCATTTCCAAAAGGTGTTTTGCCATGGGCCAGAAAGGTCGGCTCAGACGGATCAGCCACCAGCTGAACTGTTTGATGCTCACATTCTGTTTGGTGACAGCCGTGAGTGCTTTGCTGAGTTCATTCCCCGTCCATGTGTAGCCGGGGAAAGAGATGTCTTCGTAGGTGTTCAACTGGTCTCGCATTTCCAGCAGTTGGACGGCGGCACGCGCCATATCCGGCAAATAAGCCCATGCGTGAGGTATATCGGTCTTGCCGGGATAGATGAGCTTCCCCTTCTCCAGCTTGGTGGACATGATCAGGTCAAACCAGTTGCCGCTGGCAGAGGTGTCGATGAAATCTCCGGCTCTGAGTAAAATGGTCCGCACACCTGATGATTTGTAGAGGCGTTCCAATTCTATTCTGATCACACCCAGCTCGTTGCTTGCTTTTTGAGGTGTTTGCGGGCCAATGGGAGAGCTCATGTTTGGGCCGAAGCAGTAGTTGTTGCCCGGGATGATGACTGTGGCTTTGGCATGTTTGGCTGCTTCAATCACCTTATGGGTGAAGGGAAGCACATCCCGCTTCCAGTGCGGATATTGCGGGTTTGCGCCATTCACGATGACATCAACACCTTCTGCAGCTTTTTTCATGTTTTGGTTTGCACGGTCAAAGGCGCGGGTTTCCCAGCCTGCAGCTTCTAACTGCTCAGTCATGTTTTTTGAAAATCTGCCAGAGGCACCTAAAATCAAAGCTACGGGTCTCATGACCGCTCCTGTCCAATACTCTTTTCCAAATCGCATATTCTTATCAGAAAACCGGTAGTCACGTTTTGGGAATACGCTTTAGACATGATAGTAGGCGCTCTATTTCCTATGTAAATTCGAATGAATTGCAGATATGATATTCAATTATGAATAGCAGACTACATCATCTTTCCTGGGATCTCATTGGTGTTTTTGTAGCGGTTGCGGAGACAGGTAGTCTTTCAGTTGCTGCCAAGAAGATGAACCAGAGCCAGCCAACAATTGGGCGGCAAGTGAAGGCGATAGAGGCAGAGCTGGGCGTCTCATTGTTCTACCGTCATCAGCGCGGGCTTGGCTTGACGGAGGATGGGGAAGCGTTGCTGCCCCACGCCAAGGCTATGCATTCAGCGGCAGCTCAGTTTCTGCTTCATGCAGAAGAGCGCAAGCAAAGTGGTTTTGCTGGGCCTGTGCGTGTCACCGCCAGTCAGGTGATCTCTCATTATGTGCTGCCAAAGCTTATTGCAGAATTTCGGCAGAGCTACCCTGAGATCCAGATTGAGCTTCTCCCTTCTGACGATGCGCAAAACCTGTTGTTTCAGGAAGCTGACATCGCAGTGCGCATGTTTACGCCGACGCAGCTGGACATTGTTGCCAAGAAGATTGGCGAGACACCATTGGGGCTTTTTGCAAGCCGCGCGTTTATTGAGCGGGTTGGCATGCCGAGCACAAGAGAGGAACTCTTAGCGCTTGACTGGGTCGGGTACGACAGGTCTGACCTGATCCTGCGCGGCATGCAGGAAGCTGGCCTGAACGTGGACCGGGACTTCTTTAGTGTGCGGTGTGATGACAGGGTAACTTACTGGGAATTGGTGCGTGCCGGATGCGGGGTTGGTCTTGGTCAGATTGGAATCGGCCTTGAGGATGACAGTCTTGTGCGCCTTGATCTGGAGGACCCATTGCCTGCTTTGCCTGTTTGGCTGGCTTCGCCGCACACTCTCAAGCAAATTCCACGCATAAAGCTGTTTTTTGACTTCTTAGCCGGGAAACTGCCTAAGCTATTGTGATTGAGAGGTTCTGGGTGCTGAACCTCACTGGTCTCGCGTTTTACCCCTAAGAATGCATGGGATAACTTGCCGTAGGGGAAATTATCCCACTATCCCCTTTCGTACACACGCTCACTCTCAAACTTTCGGATATGTTGGTTTGGAGAGAAACGCTGTGTTCATTGGGAAACTTGCGATTCCGGACAATCAGAATTTTAAGGCGCTGATCTTATAGCGAATGCCTTGGTAAATACACTCCTGCTATTTTTGCCCCTTTTTTTGACAGTACAAGTTCCCGAGATTGCCACATTTTACTCAGGGTGTTTTCTTAGATCCCACAAGAACACCGAAACTTCTTAGCGGGAACTGAGAGATTACTTGATACCTGTAATGCGTTGTATCTCATAATCTTTCTGCTTCTCGCAAGAAGACCAAACAAAGCGTGGCCCCTCGAAAAAATCACAATAATGAAACTGCGATTACTGTCATAAATCAAGGGAACACGCCGTGAGTGATTTTCGCTTGTCCAGCCCTCATGCCCTCAATACTGAGGAAGGTAGCCATCCAATGCATGAGGTGCTGGACGCCCTGATTGAAAGCATCGCTTATGTCTCCCGCGCCCATGGGAATTTCCTCAGTAAAACAGCGTTGACTGCCGGACTTCCGCTGATCAATGGGCGGTTGCAATTCTCTCAGGTAGAAAAAGCCTCCGAGAATTGTGGGTTACAAGCCGAAAAGCAACAGATTGCTCTTAGCAAGATCTCCAGCAGCAGCCTTCCGTGTCTGTTGGTGTTTCATGACAGAGCCTTGCGCCTGCTGGTGGGTTATGACGCAGCCACACGGCAGGCTAAACTGCTGGACCCGTTGGACTTGGAAAGACCGCAGTATCTCAGCTTGGATATTTTGCAGCGCGCGTACTCCGGGTATGCGATCCTGTTTTCATCTCTTCATGCACGTGACAGCAGTGGGCAGGTTCATCAAGACAACAAGCATTGGTTCTGGTCCGAATTCACGCGGTTCTGGCCTGACTATGGAAATGTTGCGCTCGGGACCTTGCTGATCAACTGCCTTGCCCTCGCCTCTCCCTTGTTCATCATGAATGTCTATGACCGCATCCTGCCCAACTTCGCGGTGGCGTCGCTATGGGCTTTAACGATTGGTGTAGCGTTGGCGCTGGCGGGAGATAGTTTGCTGAAGGTGGCACGATCATCCATCCTCAACAGCCTTGGTAAAAAGGCAGATCAGCGGCTGGCTTCCAAGATTTTCTCTCATGTGCAGAACATTGATTTTTCTGCCAAAACCAAGAGTGCCGGAGAATACGCCGGGACTGTTCATGACTATGAAAAGCTCCGCGAGTTCTTCAGCTCAACAGCGTTAATCGCCCTGCTGGATTTCTGCTTTGTCGGGCTTTTCATCTGCATCCTGTTTTTCATCGTTGGCCCTATCGCTTGGATTCCCCTGCTTGCTGTGCCCGTGGTTTGCCTGCTTAATCTGGCGGCTCAATTACCTTTGGAGCGAACCGTTCAAGCTTCAAGCCTTGAGGGGAACAAGCGGCAGAACATTTTGATGGAGACATTAGGTGGGCACGAGACAGTGCGTGCTCTCAATGCAGAGGCCCACATGCAATCCCGCTGGGAGCAGTCTGTTGAGCGCAGCAGCGAGATCCTGTTGCAGAGCCGTCATTGGTCCAATCTGGCGATGGTGGGAACAGGGCATGTGCAGGGCATGGTGTCGGTGCTGATTATTGTCTGGGGTGTTTATCAGGTTGAGGCGGGTGCCGTAAACATGGGCGGGCTGATTGCTGCGATGATGCTGTCGTCGCGTGTACTGGCGCCGATCTCCTCTATCGCCAATGCACTCGTCCGGTTTCGTCAGGTGCTGCACAGCTATCGGCAGCTTGGAGATTTACTAAGCCAGCCAACAGAACGCAAAACAGGAAAAGCAACTGCAAACCTGCGGTGCTGCCGTGGTGAAGTTCAGTTTCAAAATGTCAGCTTCTCTTATCCCCTCAGTGAGAAAGCCAGCCTGACCCACTGCAATTTCTCGATTGAGCCTGGGGATACGATTGGGCTGGTTGGGTGTGTCGGGTCCGGAAAATCGACCGTAGGCCGGCTGATGAGCGGGCTTAGGTATCCTTCTGAGGGTGCTGTTCTCATTGATGGAATTGACACGCGCCAGTTTGATCCATCAGACCTGCGCCATTTTGTTGGGTATCTGTCTCAGGACAACACTCTGTTTCAGGGCACGTTGAGAGACAACCTTTGCCTTGGGTTGCCTCATCTTTCCAATGAGGAGATCGAGGAAGTTTGCCATGTAACGGGGCTACATAGTCTCGTGAACAGGCATCCAGCTGGTTACAATCTGATTGTGGGGGAAAACGGGGCTGCCCTTTCTGGTGGGCAGCGGCAATGTGTGGCCTTGGCTCGTGTTCTTTTGCGCAAGCCTAAGATCCTGTTTCTGGATGAACCTTCCAGTCAGCTGGACCTTTCCGCTGAGCAGCGTTTGTTGCGTGGCTTGCGGCGCTATAACAACGGTTCTCTGACACTCATTATCAGCACACACCGCCCTTCCCTCCTGAAGCTCACCAATCGGCTGATCGCTCTGGATCAAGGCCGCATCATTGCGGATGGACCGAGCGAGGAAGTGAAGCAATCCATGCAGCAACCGCGTCTGCATGAAGTGCCACAGCCTGCGCAGGTTCCGATTGAAGAAAGGCTGAGAGCATGAAGGGCTGGTCGCTTCCCGTTACACCGCTGCATTTGCCAGAGTTTCACAGCCCAAAGCAGTCCAGAATCCTGATCTTCACATGTGCCGCAATTATGCTGCTGTTGTTCGTCTGGTCCGCGTTTGCCCATGTGGAAGAGGTCACACGAGGCAATGGACGCATCATCCCTTCCCGTCAGATGCAGATTGTGCAAGCTCCGGAACGCGGAATTGTCTCTGAGGTGTTGTTCTATGAAGGCGAAATCGTTGAGCAAGGCGCGGTTCTGGTGAAACTGGATAATACCGGCTTTGCCTCTCAGTTGGGGGAGTTGTTGCAGAAGAAGTATGCGTTGCAGGCTCGTCTTGCACGGTTGGCCGCTGAGGCCCGTCAGGCAAATCTGGCGCTTGATCTTTCAAACACGCCTGCCGACATTGCCGCGTTCTTGCAGCGAGAGCTGGCGGTTTATAAAGCTCGCAAAGAGCAGCTTGCTGCGGAAGTTGCTGTGCTTCGCAGTCAGTTCAGCCAGAAAGAACAGGATCTGAAGCAGCTTGAAGCTGAGGCACAGATGCTGAGCGCCAATCTGACCATCATTGCGCGGGAACTGGAGATCAACCAGCAGCTCTATAAACGTGGTGTCCTGCCAGAGATCGAGTTTTTGCGGCTCAAGCGACAGTACACAACTCTGGAGGGAGAGCGGCAGATGCTGGAGGCTTCTCTTGCAAGTGCCCGCTCTGCCAAGGAAGAAGTTTTACAGAAGGTAGCATCTACGCAGACGGCGTTTGCCTCTCAGGCACAGTCGGATCTGGTGGCGACCAAAGCGGAACTTGCTGTGATTGAGGAGCGGCTGCGCGGGGCGGAGGATCGGGTGCATCGCAGTGCGTTGGTGGCACCAGTGCGCGGGGTGATCAACAAACTTAATGTCAGCACCATTGGGGCGGTGGTTCAGGCTGGTGAACCACTGATTGAGATTGTTCCGCTGGAAGACACGCTGCTGATTGCTGCAAAAATCCAGCCGCAACATGTGGCCTTCCTGCATCCGGGTCAGGATGTGAGCGTGAAGATCACGGCCTATGATTATTCTATCTATGGCGGATTGGATGGGGTGTTGGAGCGGATCAGTCCGGACACATCAGAGGACGAGCGGGGACAGGCGTTTTTCAAGGTGATTGTGCGGACCAAGCAAAACCATCTGGGATCAGAGCAAAACCCGTTGCCCATCACGCCGGGCATGACTGCGAGCATTGATATTCTGACCGGTGAGAAAAGCGTGCTGAGTTATCTTGCCAAACCGCTGCTCAAGGTGAAAGCGGAGGCATTTCGCGAGCGGTGAGACAGCAACTCCTCTCGCAGCAAACTAGAGCATATGCGAGAGGAATGAGAAGGATTTATAGTCCGGTGCGAGCAACAGCATATCAGCCAAGTCAGTGTTTTGCAGAGAGGCCACGGATTGTGTGAGACTCATCAAGGCAGCCGGATTGGACAGGCTCATGCGCAACACTTCTTCTACCGGAAACTGAAGCTCAGTTATCATGCGTGCAACAGACTCCAGCATGGTGACGTGCGCCCCTGCCAGAGACCCGGCTTTGTTGATGAGCTTGCCGTCTTCCAGATAGACCTGATGACCGTAAAGATTGAAGTTTTCCGGTCCACCGACAGTTGGCATAGCATCACTGATGATGATCATATGATCTTTGACAGGGCGCGCACGAATGGCAAGGCGAAGCATGTCGTCAGCCACATGGTGCCCGTCTACGATCAGCGAGCAATAGGCGGTGCTGTTGATGCCCGTTCCAACGGCTCCCGGTTCGCGGTTGACCATCTGGGACATGCCGTTGAACAGGTGTGTGAAGAGGTCTGCGCCCTCTTCCAAAACAGGTTTGATCTGCGCTGCGCCTGCATCAGTATGGCCGATAGAGACAACTGCGCCCATTTCAACCAGTCTTGCAACATCACCTTTGGCAACGCCTTCTGGTGCGAGCGTCATGAGGACCGGGATGTCCCGATCTCGCAGGTCGCGGACCAGCTGCAAACTGCGCTCATTAAGCGGACGAACCCAGCTGGCTTCGTGGGTGCCTTTGCGCTCTACACTGATGTGCGGGCCTTCGATGTGGATGCCTTTGATGCCATGGGTGCCGTAAGCATCCTTCATGGCCTCAACGGCGTCCTCCAGCACATTTGGCGCGTCGGTGATGACTGTTGGCAGCAAGGCTGTGGTGCCGAATTGGCGGTGCGCCGCTGCAATAGCAGCCAGACCCTCTGGTGATGGAGAGGTGTTGTAGAGAACCCCGCCGCCGCCGTTGATCTGGATATCAAAGAAGCCCGGTGTGATGAGGCCAGAGAGTTTTTTTACGGTCGCATCGACAGGCAACTGGTCTGCTGGAGACAGGCCTGCGCATTTGCCATTCACGAGATGAATGGCGGTATCGGTTAGCAGGTTCTGGCCGTCAAACAGCTGATCTGGACACAGCCAGATATCTTGGTTGCCCGGTGCGGTGCTCATAGAGCCTCCTCAAGCTGAGGTGCCTCAACTCTCTCAAAGAAATATGGGTCCAATGCCTGCTGGATTTCAGCAAGCACCAGCGCCTTCTCTATGCCAAAACCATGGCGCTGCAAAGCCCGTGCACGTTCAACAGTGCGAGATGCAAACAGTTGCAGCTGCAGTACCTTTGGAATCTCATGGGTTTGGAGGGCAGCAAAGAGTGCCTTAAGGGCATCCTGTACCTTCTCCTGAGGCCAGTAATACCGGATGCGATCTGCATAACTGAAGTGGCGCAGCAAGCGCAGTTCCTGATCAGATCCCTGATAGTGAGAGCGCCAGTACTTGGGCTCAGACAGCATTTCAGCTTCCAGAATCTTTGAGATTTTTGGCGCAGTGCGCTTGTCCTCTTCCAGCCAATCCAGCATCTGGTCCAGTCCATAGATGGCCTGCCTGTAGGCGAAGGTGAGCGCAGGGCCGACTTTCAGGATCGCAAAGCCCATGTTGGCGAGGCGTGGGAACGCATTGTCCAGCTGGTAGTCGGTGCTGTGCGCTTCGAACACAACGTTCTGGAATGGGTCAAGCGCTGCTCGCAGAGCTTTGCCGTCATCAGCGGGTAGATGATCGATGTGGAAGGGTGAGAACTCGACGCCCGGCTGCACGACGAGACCGCAGATCCGGCCTTTTGCATCCTGCAGACCCAACTCATCAAACTTCTCAAAATGCATCTGCAAGGTACGGGAGGCACGCGCGGGTGGGGTTGGCTCAATGCTATGAGCCTCGCCTTCTTCACGCGCGCCTCCGGGAGGAGGAACTTCCGTACCGACGATGTAACTGAGACGGCTTGGGTCTGGTGCATATTCTTCGCAAACAGCGGCCAATTGCGCAGCACGGCTGGCGCTGAGTTCATCACCGACCTGAGCCTCTTCGCCTGCGCAGCCTTCCGAGCAGTCCAGATGGATTTTGGTGAAGCCAGCCTGAACGTAGGCTTTCATCAACTCCCTGGCTTTTGCCATGGCCTGATCGGCAGGCATGGAGCGCCAGGCTTGCGGGCCGAGATGGTCGCCGCCGAGGATGAGTGCGTCCTCCGGCAATCCGGCAGTGGCGCAAATGCTTTTGACGTAGCTGACAAAGTCTGCTGGCTTCATCCCTGTGTAACCGCCATCCTGATTGACCTGGTTGCTGGTCGCTTCCAGCAGCAGGGTCGTGCCTTTTTCTGCTGCGAGCAGAGCGGAAGCAAGGATGACATCCGGCTGCGCGGAGCAGATGGAGGGAAGCGCGGCTCTGGCGCCTGCACGGTTGGCAGTGATCACCTCAAGCAAAGGGTTGCTCATGACGGCTCCTCCAGTATTTGATAGTTTTGGACAGCTGCAAGCGCCGCCCCACGTGTGCCACTGCTGTCACCGTATTCTGCAACGCGGATCTCCGGCGGCTCGGTCTGGTCCAGCAAATGGCCGGGCAGAGCTTGCGCAATGAGGCGGTCGATGTTCGGGATCTTGGAAAGGCCACCGCCGAGCACAATGCAGTCCGGGTCCACCGTGCATTGAAGCGCCGCAACCAGTTCAGCCGCGATACGGGCCCACATGCGCATGACTTCCTGCATCTGCGGATCACCAGCAGCGGCTGCCGTGGTGATGGTCTTTGCATCGGCATCTTTGCCGGTGACATGTTTGGCGAGGCGGCGCATTCCGGGACCAGCCAGATAGGTCTCAAAGCAGCCTGTACGACCGCAACCGCATTGGATACCGTCGAGCCCGAGTTCCTTCATGGTCATGTAGGGAATGCCGAGGTGACCGTATTCTCCAGCAGCCCCATTCAGGCCCGAGATCAACGTACCGTTGGAACAGTAACCGCCACCAACACCTGTGCCGATGATCAGGCCGAAGACGCTGGCATAGCTGCGCCCAGCGCCGAGCATGGCTTCAGAGAGGGCAAAGCAGTTGCAGTCGTTTTCAAACGCGACGGCTCTGCCCAACTTGTCGATCAGGTCCTGATGGACAGTGCGGCCTGAGGCCAGCAGGTTGGCGGTGAGAAACTTGCCGGTTCGTTTGGAATGGAAGCCGGGAATACCGACGCCCACCGGCAAACCTTTTGAGCCTGCGGTTTCTTCCAGCCACACGACCATCTCGCAAAGAGCATCAACCAGATTTTCGTAGGAATCCTGAGGGGTTGGGATACGCTTAGTTTCAACCACGGCCCAATCATTGTCGAAGGCGGTTGCCTCGATTTTGGTGCCGCCCAGATCTATGCCACCTGCTCGAACCATATCAGGCCTCTTCCAGTGCATAGAGCTTTACGCCCGAGACAACGCGGGTCAGCGTGCCCTGCCCTTCAAACGGATTGTCGACGTTGAAACCAAGCTGATCAGACCAAGCGACGCCCAACCACTGGGCAATGAGTACATGGAGCACGGACATCCAGCCATCCTCCAGTTTGCATGGAATGTGCACATCTGCCTTTGCAGAATTGCCAATGGTGGTAACTGTTTGCTCGCCGAACTGTGCCTTCACTTCTTCTGCCAGATCCTCGTCGTAACGGCGGGAATGCAGGTTGTTGGAGAGGAACACGAAGACCTTGGTCTGATCATCCACGAACGACTTTGGCCCATGTCGGAAACCAAGAGAGCTGTCCCAGATAGACGGGATTTTGCCTGCGGCCAGTTCCATCACCTTCAGCGCACTTTCACGGGCTACAAAGGCTAAAGGCCCAGAGCCCACAAACACGGCACGCTGCGGAATGGTGAGTTTGCCTGCCAGTTGGTCCGCTTGCGCCAACACAATCTCAGCTGCGTGGCTGATCTCGTTCATATTGGCGGCGAACTCTTCCGGTGTTTCCTGTCCAAACACTGCCATGGCCGTCAGGATCATGGTAGTGAAACTGGAGGTCATGGCAAAGCCGCTGTCGTGGCATTCGTCCGGCAGAACAATCACGCGCTGGCTGGCCTTTGAGGCAGGTTGGCGGGTTGCCAGTGCACTGTCCTTGTTGCAGGTGATGTTCAGCCGTGGCGCTTCGGGGAAGATCGTGTCCAGCAAGTCCAGCGTGCCGATGGACTCTGTGGAATTGCCGGAGCGACCAAAAGAGACAACCAGCGGGATCACACCGTTGCGTTTGAAGGCATGCGGGGCGCTGACGAGATCGGTTGAAGGAACGGAGCGCATTGGCAACACGGAAGTAGCGTCCAGCGCTCTGCACAGAAGGTCGCCGATATAAGCGGATGTGCCTGCCCCGCAGAACCAGACTTCCGTGGCTCCGGAATTGGCGACCCATTCGCTCAGGTCACTGAAGCGGGTAGAAAACTCCTGCCCCCAGCTTGCCCAGATTTGCGGTTGCGCTTGAATTTCGCGCGTAGTTGCCCATTTGGTCAGATCGACCATCGTAGCATTCCTTCATAAAATCAAATAGTTACAGTTATCTTGGAAAGTGTTTCCGGTTGGTCAGGGTCCAGACCCAACTGGAGAGCAGTTTCCAAAATCACTGGGTACAATGCACGCAACAACATGGCCGAGCTTGCTGCGGGAGTAAGGCCCTGCGCACCAACGGTTTCTGGTGTCAGGCGGAAAACATTTGCGCCGACAGAGCGGAACCGCTCCTCCGCCAGGCTCAGGCTCTGGTCGCTGACCTCTTCCCCCGTATCCAGGATGAGGACACAGAGCGGTTTTGTCGCCAGTTGCAGCGGGCCGTGCAGCACTTCAGCGGCGGAATACGCTTCTGCATGAATGGCTGTTGTTTCCTTCAGCTTCAGCGCCACTTCCTGCGCTGCGCCGAAACCGCAACCGCGTCCGATGACATAGACATGGGGCGTGGACTTTACGGCCTCGATGATCTGGTCAGCCTGTTCCAGTTTGGCATCAGCGCTGGCCAGCATGGCTTTTGCTGCTGCTTCACAGGCTTTGGCGTAATCCGGTTTGAGCGCTGCCAGAAGAGCCATTCCGGCGGCAATAGTGCAGATGACTGTTTTGGTGGCCGGAACTGCTTGCTCCAGCCCTGCTTTAATATCAACGCAGGCGTCCGTTTCAGTTGCTAACGGAGAACCCGGTGTGTTGGTGATGGCGAGCGTTTTACCGCCGCCCTTTTTGAACCCGATTGCAGCACTGACCAGATCCTTGCTTCCTCCGGATTGAGAGAAAATAAGGGCGCCAGCATTGCCCAACTGCAATCCATTCCCCAGACTGAACACAGAGGGCGGCAGTGTTGTTACCGGCTTTTGCAGTTCGGCCATCAGTTCATAGGAGATCAAGTTGGCGGCGGCGTCTGAGCTTCCACGCGCAATGGTGTAGAACGTGTCGAGCTTGTCCAGCGCTGCTGCTTTGACACTCTCGGTGAGGTCCTGACGGACCCCTTCTGCGAATGCCGGAATTGCCTGATCTATCTCAGCGCGCATGTACGCGCCGGGGAGTTTGGTCACTGTATTGATTCCATCTTTTTTGTTGTTGCTGCGGTTTCCCGCAGGTTGAAACTGTCGAATTTCTGCCAATAGGACGTCAGGTCCACGACCTGACCGGTTGTGCGCGCCTGATCGAGAGCCAGTGCGGCGACGCCTGCTTCCAGCGCATCCACGACAGAAACTGGCAGGCTGTCCATTTCACCGCGCAGATAGGCGCAGAGGTCCTGACACATCATGTCATCAGCGCCGTAGTGTGCGCCGGGGCGGTCAATGGACTTGTTGTAATCTTCATCCACCAATGTGCCGCGGGTGTGGGCATCGGTCACTTTCAGATAACCGCGCACGAAGTCACCTTCTGCCATGCCCTTGGTACCAATCACGCAGAACCGGCGGTGTTCGTCCGGTACATTGATGTTGGTGTGGAAGGCCATGGTGGCCCCGCTCTCGTATTCGAGGATCGCGGTCTGGTGATCGACGATATCGCCATCGGAGAGGAACGGGTCTTCCGCAGCTTCCCAGATGGACTCTTTAACATGATACACTTGCGTATCTGTTTCTTTTGCTGGTGCATTGCTTGGGACAAAGGATTTTCTGCCACCGAAACTGGCAACACGGGATGGGCGCGAGCCGGTCACCATGTTGTAGATATCAAGATCGTGGCAGCATTTTTCCAGCATAAAGCCGCCGGAATATTTCTCGTGGCGGCGCCAGTCACGCATGAAGAAAGCCCCATGATACGGCGCAATATGCTCGTTGGCCTCAATGGAGACCACATCGCCGATCTGGCCAGCTGCCTGCGCATCCCGCAGGTCTCTTGCATGTTGGGCATAGCGAAGAACCAGACCAATGAGCACCTGATCCGCACCGTGTTTGGAAAGCAGTTCTACCAGTTCCATGGTCTCCTCCATGGAGATCACGACAGGCTTTTCTGCAAACATGCGGATGCCAGCTTCAAGACCCAGACGGATGTGCTCCAGATGCATGTGGTTTGGAGAACTGACGAACAACAGGTCCGCCTTTTCACCAGCCAGCATCTCTTCCAGCGTGCCATAAGGCTTGATGGCCTCGTGGTTTTTGAGGCGTTCAATCTGGTGCGGTTTGGGGTCTACATAGGCCACCACTTCCGCTTCGCTCATGTGAGCCTGCAGTCTTTCCAAAACACTGACAGCTCGCAAACCCAAACCAACAACGATGATACGCATGTGTTTCTCCTATGCCAGTTCCAGAGCACCAAGGCGTTGCAGTGCAACTCCTCTTTCGTCAAAGACGTAGGCATCCTCCGGCTTGATACTGAGTTTTATGGTTGTGCCTTCCGGAATCTCAGCCATGCCAGGCAAGGATGCACAAAACGCGCCGTCCCCTTCAACTTTACCGTAGGCGATGGAATGGGCTCCCAGCCGCTCCAGCACTTCTACATGCATGGAAACTGGTCCATTCTCATCAAGCTGCATATGCTCAGGACGGATGCCGATATCCACGTTGTCACCGGCCTTCACGCCCTCTGACGCTACTGGCATGCTCATGACACCACCATTGGCGAGCTTCACGTGCAGCATGCGGTCTTCAACGCGGCTGACGATGGCGGGCAGGAAGTTCATTTTTGGATGGCCGATGAAGCCAGCCACGAATTTGTTGCGCGGGCGCAGGTACAGGTCCATCGGGGTGCCGCACTGCTCCACCACACCACCGTTGAGCACCACGATACGGTCGGCCATGGTCATGGCTTCCACCTGATCGTGGGTGACGTAAATCATTGTGGTATCGAGGCTTTTATGGAGCTTGGAGAGTTCTACACGCATGTCCCCGCGCAGCGCTGCATCAAGATTTGAGAGCGGCTCGTCAAACAGGAACACTTTTGGATTGCGAACAATGGAGCGGCCAATGGCAACACGCTGGCGCTGACCACCGGAGAGCTGCCCCGGCTTGTGGTTCAGGCGTTCTTCAAGTTGCAGGATTGCAGCAGCCTTGTTGACGCGGTCCTTGATCTCCTCTTCCGGGCGTTTTGCAACGCGCAGCGGAAAGGCGATGTTTTCAAAAACTGAGAGGTGAGGATAGAGCGCGTAGCTTTGGAACACCATGGAGATACCACGGTCAATAGGGTGGTCGTCGGAAACGTCTTTGCCATCAATGATGATGGAGCCTTCGGAGGCAATTTCCAAACCTGCCACGATCCGCAGGAGCGTTGTTTTTCCGCAGCCAGAAGGGCCAACGAAGACGACGAATTCCTTATCCTCAATGGACAGGTTGACGTCTTTCAACACGGTTGTTGGTCCAAATGATTTTTCGATGTTTTGTAGCTGGAGCGTGGCCATAATATTCGTCTTCTCGCACTAAGGAACGGGGAGAGGCTGTCGCCAGCCTCTCCGGGTTTTGCTTACTTGAACTCTTCGAGTTCTTCAGCGGCGATTGCCACCAGGTTTTCAGCGGTATCGTCTTTCAGGATGATGCCCTGAATCATGGAGTTGATGGTTGTCTGCATCGCTTTGTAATCAACAAAGAGAGGCTCCGGACCACCAGTTGGGATGGAGTCTACAAAGACTGCCCAGTATGGGTCATCCATGTAGTATGGCTTCTCATAGCCCAGCTCTTCGTATTTCAGGATTGGTGTCAGACCCCAACCGTCTGGTTTGTCCAGCGTGTACTGAGAGTCGCCTGTGGTCATCATGCGTGCAAATTCCATCGCCAGTTCTTCATGGCCAGAGCCTTTGAAGACAGCGAGGGAGTCAGTGATGAGAAGCGTACCGCTGACACCGCTTGGACCAGCTGGAATTGGAGCAGCCTTGGTGGTGATACCTTCTTTATGCTGACCGCGTGCCCAAGGGCCGTCGATGTACATGCCAACTTTGTTATCGTTGAACAGATCGCGGACCTGCGTACGCTCAAATGCGGTTGGACCTTCCTGAGCAACTTCCACCAGCTTGCCGTAGAACTTCAGAGTTTCCAGAGTGTTCTTGGAATCCAGAGTGATTTCGTTGGTGGATGGATCGATGACCTGACCGCCATTGGAGTACAGGTAGTTGAGGAACTGGTGCATGGTGTTGTCGAAGTCTTTGCCCGTCAGACCGACACCTGCTTTACCGGTTTTGTCCTTGATGGTCTTCGCAGCCGCATACATCTCGTCCCAGGTCTTTGGCGCTTCACACGCAAGACCGGCTTCCTCGAAGATGTCACAGTTGAGGAACAGACCCTTGGTGGAAAATGCACGCGGGAAGCCCCAGAACTTGTCGCGATAGCTCACGGTGTTCAAAACGCCCGGCTGATAGGCTTGCTGCTGATCTTCAGAGATCTTCACATCAACAACGAGGTCGTTGTCTGCCAGCTGTTTGAGCGTACGTGAGCCCATGTAGGACACAGATGGCGGGCTGCCAGCAGATGCAAGTTTCAAAGACTTATCCTGACAGGTGCCCCATGGAAGGCTTTCCATGTTGACGGTGTTGCCGGGATGGGCGGCTTCAAATGCGGCAATAACCTTACGATCTTCATCCAACCCGTTGTCCCCACAACGGATGAAATGTAACTCAGCTGATTGTGCAGATGTTGCTGCCATCATTGCGCCTGCCCCTGCAGCCGCTGCAAATAGTAGTTTGGTTCTCATGGTTTCTCCTCCCAGTAGTAACCATTGACACTTTTAAAAATCACTCCTTGATCGCACCGGCTGTGAGGCCGGCCACCAAGTAGCGTTGTAAAAATAGGAAAATTACGAGTACGGGCAGTATTCCAACAATGCTTGCTGCCATCATCTGGTTCCATTTGACTGACTGATAGCCAATGAACTCGAGGATGCCCGCTGGCAGAGGCATGAACTCCTTGACGCTGTTGAACGTGATCGCGAACAGGAACTGCTGTGCGTAGGCTGACAGGAACACAGCCACACCCACCACAATGAGACCGGGAACCGCCAAAGGCAGAACAACGCGGCGCAGAGTGTACAGACGGCTGGCGCCATCCATGAAAGCTGCTTCTTCCAGTTCGCGCGGGATTTTCTCCAGATAGGATTTCAAGAGCCAGATTCCCATTGGCACCAGAAACGCTGCACCGGGAACAATCATGGCGAAATAGGTGTTCAGCAGGCCGTAGTTTCTCAGGAGCTTGTACAGCGGAATAAGCAGGACAGCACCGGAGAACATGTTAACCGCCAGAAAGATGCCGAGGCTGAGTGACTTGCCTTTGAAATCAAACCGGGCATAGGCATAAGCGGCGGGAATGACGAAGGCCAAAGCCAGAGCTGTCACCGAGATGGAGATCAGCATACTGTTTGCGATGTAACGCGGCAGCATTGGCACAGTCTCCCACATCTGGGAGTAGGCTTTGAACGAGAAGTCGTCTGACCAGAACTGGTAGGGCGAGCGGAACAGGTGTTCCAGTGGCCGCAGCGAGGTCATGAACATCTCAAAAAACGGCAGCAGAATGAAGCCGAGGAATAGCACCACGCAGAAGTAGAGAAATACTTTATGTGGCAGCGAGTAACGATCCATCATTTTAGGCTGCCTCGAAACGTTTTTTGATCTGGTGAAGTGCGAACAGATAGACCAGCGAGAACACGCTAAGCAGTGTCACCACGATCACAGCACGTGCAGCCCCCTGCCCGAACTTGAAGTTTGCAATGGCCATCTTGTAGGTGTCGATGATCAGCGTTGTGGTTGCGCTGCGTGGTCCGCCTTCCGTCAAGATCCAGATGATCTCAAAGGAGTTGAAGGTCCAGATGATCGACAGGATCGACATGGTGATGATCACCGGCAGGATTTGCGGAATGGTGATGCGGCGGAAGCGATACCAACGGGAGGCCCCGTCCACATAGGCTGCTTCATAAAGATCACGCGGCACGCCTTGCATGGCTGCCAGCATGAAGATGGTCACCATAGGCAGGCCGACCCAGACATCGGTCACAACAGCGGAGTAAAACGCGCTTTGCTTGTAGGCGAGGAACTCAAACGGGCCATCCAGAATGCCTACGTATTGCAAAGCTCCTGAGATGATGCCGAAGTGGCCGTTGTAGAGCCACAACCAGCCGAAACAGCCAATCGCAACAGGCACGATCCACGGCGGCATGACCAGCATGCGGAACAGCGCCCGCCCCGGAATTGCCGCGTTGAGCAGCGTTGCACCGATCAGACCGAAAATGATTTTGAATGAGACAGACAGGAACATCCAATAGAACGTTCTGGACACTGTCTGACCGAATTTGCGAGAGCTGAGCAGCTTCTCATAGTTGGCAGTGCCGATGTAGGCTTCGCCGCCAATGTTGGCGTTGGTGAAAGACAAACGGACTGTCTCTACCAGCGGCCAGGCCACGACTAATACGAGATACAATGCTGCCGGAGCAATCAGTAGCCATGCAAAGGTTGCCTGTGAGCGCATGAGCCCTTGCAGCATCCCTTGTTTCTTTTGTGCCGAACCGCCGCGCTCGCCCTGATGAGGCAGCAGGTCCCCTGACGCATGTGTCATGCGCTCTCCCCAATTCCCAAAGGTGATCGCTTGTCACTCGCCGCTTGCGTCTTGTTATCGCCAGGGAGACGAACCGCGTGTTTTTTGCGAGCACCAAAATAATACCAAAACAAATCCATTTGTCTACCATTTCAGTACCTCCTGTGAAATATTTCTGTTTCGGACGAAAAAACTCCGATTTTTCAAGAAAATCGCAAGGGGATAAGCTTCATTTCTTTCATTGGTATCCCATCGGTATTGTTTTGCATTGGTATCAAAAAGGTATTATAGATAATACGGATTCACATAAAGAAGAGCAGAATGAGCGCACAAGAAGATACCCATACCGATCTGTTCTCAACGACATCCTGGCAGCAGAGGAGTGGCGGTCCACGCTACTTACAGCTTTACCGACACCTTGAATCTGCCATTAAAGATGGACGGTTAGCAGCAGCGACCACTCTGCCTGCAGAGCGTGAGCTGGCGACACTGACCGGGTTGTCCCGCGTGACGATTCGCAAGGCCATTTCGCAGTTGGTGGTGGATGGTCTGGTGATTCAGCGCCGTGGCTCGGGTTCTTATGTGGCTCCGCAGATGAAGCGCATGGAACAGTCCTTGTCGGCGCTTACCAGCTTTACCGAGGACATGCAGCGGCGCGGGAAGACATCCTCCTCCGAGACGCTGTCCTGCGGGATCTACCTGCCCTCACCTGAGGAAATTGTTGCGCTCGGGCTTGCGTCTGACGGTCAGGTTTCGCGGATTACCCGTCTGCGCCGTGCGGATGGTATTCCTCTGGCGATTGAGACCAGTTCGCTCTCAACCGAATTCGTGCCTGATCCGTCGCGGATTGAGACGTCTCTCTATGAGAAATTGTCTTTGAACGGTATGCGCCCTTCCCGTGCTATCCAGCGTATCTCCGCCTGCAAGCTGACAGAAGAGCAAGCTGACTTGCTGGAAGTTTGTGAAGGGGATGCAGCGCTATACATTGACCGCACGGCTTATCTGGCGAGTGGCCGGGCGATCGAGTTGACCACAGGCGTTTATCGCGGTGATATCTATGATTTTGTTGCAGAATTGCGCAACGTCTAAGATGTCGAAAGCCCCGCTGCCAAAATTTGGAGCGGGGCTTTTATTGTTTAGTCCCTTACATCCTGACGCCACCCGATGGCAGAGAACAGCTTGCTGTAGCACGCAGCCTTTTGTGTGATCTCATCCGCATCCGGTTTGTTTGCGCGGGTCGCCCAGCCGATTTCAGAAATACCCAGAATGCGTGGAGCCATCATGGTTTCCATGTTGGCGTCTCGCAGGACGACCTCTGACCACAGGCAACCCTGAGCGCCAATGATCTTGCTTTCCAGCTCCGGTTCATTTTCCGGCACCGGATCCCAGCTCACACTGTCTGCAAGGCTGGTGATGCCGGCCCAGTTGAGGCCGATCTCGTTGAAGTTGCCGGAGGGAGCAATGTCCCAATAGGCGTGCGCAGCTGGGGTCATCACCACCGAGTATCCTTTACGGGCAGCTTCCAGACCCGGTCCTTGCTGTGTCCACGAGAACAGGATGGCGTCGTTGTTGATGCCTCCATTCACACCTTTGGCAGCTTCTTCCCACGCTGCGGGGCGTACCCCGAGAGTGCTGACGTAAGAGGCGAGCTTGTCCATCATCCAGCCCTGCACGTCATCCGCTGTTTTGAGGCCCTGCTCTGCCTTCAACTGTTCGATGGCAGGAGACCTGGTCCATGCTGCTGGCGGGCGCTCATCACAGCCAAGGTGCAAGTGAGCAAACGGGAAGATGTCAGAGATTTCCTTGGCCAGCGTTTCCATATAGGTCCACGCTTCTGGCAAGGCGGGATTGATGGTGTTGTTCAGGTAGCCGTGGACGGAGATTTCACCGCTTTCATCCGCTGCATCGCGCAGTTCCGGGTGGATTTGAAGAACCGCCCAGGAGTGAGCGGGAACTTCGATTTCTGGCAGGACTTCGATGTTCAATGCTTTGGCGTGGTCAACCAGTCGTTTGGCGAAGGCTTTGGAATAGGTGCCGCCTTGTGGTCCGTCTGCTGCACCGTAAATGCCCGGAACGACGCGACCTTCACCGCGCATGCCTGACTTCTTCCAGAGTTCCGGATAACTCTCCACTTCCAGACGGAAGGCTTCATCATCACAGAAGTGCCAGTGGAAGCGGTTGAGTTTGAACAAGGCCAGCATATCGACAAGCCGAAGCAGTGTTTCTGGCTCGTAGTAGTGGCGTGCGCAATCCAGATGTTGGCCGCGCCATTCAAACCGTGGTGCGTCGGAAATCTGGCCGCGAGGGATGGTTCCACCGTAGATCAGCTTGAGGTTGAGCAGTGTGATGGAACCGTAAAAAGCACCGGCAGCGGCGGACGCTGAGAGTGTGATGCCCTCTGGCGTGATTGCGAGTTCATAGGCATCCTGCGCCAGATCTTCGGTTTTGGCAAAGCGAAGCGCAACGCCATTCTCAGAGAGGAACGGGCCGATGTTGTTGCGCTCTGCAAGGGCTTCCACAGCGTCCGTGCTCTCGGCCTCGCCTTCTGCATCCCAAGAACGATCCAGCTTGTAACCTGCGCTTACGTCCAGCGTGTCACCGGAGGGCTGCCAGCTTTGCGGGGCTGGGACAAGCATCAGTTCACTGGATGCGGGATCGGCCTGTTGCTCAGGCAGTTTGGTGGTGAAGGCCTGATCAATACCGCGCGGGGCGAGTTGGACTGGTGCAATGCTGCCATCCTCCATGCGCAGGTAAGCGCCCTTTGGCAGCCAACTGCGGTTGGAGGGGTTCATGCTTCGCTTGTATTTGAGCGTGAACGCCAGGGCCTGCCCTGTTCCCAGTACATCTCTGTCGAAGCCAAGCTCTATGTAGCCCGCAGTCATTTTCTTGACAGTGGCGCCTTCAATCACCTCACAAGGCGCAAGCATGCTGAAGCATAAGGTGTAGTTGGAGATGGGTGCATCGCACTTGGCAGAGAGGATGCAGCTGATCTGCCGATCCTCCGTTCTCCATGTTTCCATTCTGATTGTAGTACCAGCACAGGCAGCAGCTTCCATGCCCACGTCTCCTCACCAATTTCAGGATGTTGCAGTGAGCACACCAAAGGCAACGGGTTGCCTGAGCGCATGCTCTAACTGCTTGAATTTGCGACTGTCCTTGTTGGAAAATCAGGTTACATTTCCTGAAGAACACGCAGTAGCATAGCTTCTACCTGGCTGGACCTGTCAACACCTTGGCAGACAAATAAATCCATAATTTTGAATTGGTATTACTCTCAAAATGCGCGGGCAGTTACTTTATTTTGAACAACTGAAACTTACACGAACACTCATGGTGACAAATCAAACACAAACTTTTCAGGTTGTGTAAGTCTTTGACTGCAATTCTGTTTTCCAACGCGGTCGCCTGCCTTGTTGCATCAATACCGGAGCAAGGCATGGTGGTTGTTAGAGCTTTCCAGCTGATAGGCGATCAGCCTGTAAAATTTAGGACCAGTTATTCAAGGTGGCGCTCCTCACTTCTCGATTAGGGCCTCATTTGCGGCTGGGTAACGTGTTGGGTTCTATACTTGCAGGAGAATGTTGAGTTGTCTGCGAAAGGCCAAAGAGGATGGAACGCAAGAGTGTACGGACCCGAGATGGGGTGGAACTCTCCTATCTGACAGGCGGACAAGGACGGCCTGTCTTTTTGCTGGGTGGCTGGAGCCAGACGGCATCTGTATATGAAGGACAGTTCGCCGACTTTTGCCAGAGCCATACGGTTTATGCTCTTGAGAACCGGGGGCACGGCGCATCACAAAAGCCCACGGATGGTTATCGGATCCATCGGTTTGCCAAGGATCTGTTTGATGTGGTCGAGGCGTTGGACCTTCGCGATTTCGACGCGGTTGGCCATTCGCTTTCCGTCGCCATGCTCTGGGCATATCTTGATATGTTCGGGACTGAACGCCCTGCGCGCCGTCTGATTTTTATCGACGAGCCTGCGGCCCTTATGGCGCGGCCCTCCTGGACACAACAAGAGATCGCCGAGGCAGGTTCTATCCACCCCACCTTGGAGTCACTTGATGAGATGGTGGTGGCTATTCGCAGGACCCGCAGTGTTGAGGATCATCTTGAGATTATTAGCGGGATGTTCACCAGCAAGGTTGGTGATGCCGCTTTGCGCGCATTGGCCGCCGAGAACCTGAAACTCCCCCGCGTGCATGCTGCTGCTCTTATCGAAAACCTCATGATGCAAGACTGGCGGGCCTTTTTGCCTAACATTCACCAGCGCACTCTGGTGTTTACTGGCGAGGCCAGTTGGCATCCGCTGGCTTCACAGCAGTTCATCGCTTCCTCAATGCCAAATGGTTCGCTTGAGGTGATCCGCGAAGCCGATGGTGGAAGCCACTTCCTGATGTTCGAAAACCCAGCGCTCTTTAATGAGAAAGCACTGGGTTTCCTGAATGCGTGAGAATCTGCCTACTGTGTTTTCAGCGTGCTTTTGGAGATCATGTAGGCTGCTCCGGCCAATGCTGTGCCGGCGAAGGCATCCATAGCTGCGCGAGAACGGGCGGAGACTGCGAATTTGGAGGCCCGAGTTCCGAGATAGGCGTAAAACAGCAGTGCCGGATATTCGAGCGCGATGTTGAAGACGGCCAGTGCCATCATGCGCAGAGCCATGCCATCACCTTCCCCTGCGAACACAGGCAGCATCGCGCCAAATGACAGGACGGACTTCGGGTTTGCGCCCTGCATTGCGAATGAGGTGAGGAACAGCTTCAAAGTGGATGCCGGCTTCTGCTCTTTCGCTTCGCCCAGCGAGGCTGAGAAAGCGGCTTTGAAAGAGCCATATGCAAGATACAATAGATAAGCTACGCCAATCCATTTGACCGTCTCAAACAGGACTGGGAAAGACAGTAGCAGCGCGCTCATGCCTCCCGCGGCGAGGAGCGCATACATGAGGTTGGCTCCGAACACACCGGCCATGCTGGCGTGGGTTTTACCAATACCGTTTGTGATGCTGTCGCCAACCACTTTCAGGACCGCGGGACCGGGTGTGAAATTGAGCGCCATGAAGGTGACGATAAAACCAAAAATGAGTGTGGCATCAAAAGAGCGAAGAAGCTCCATGGTTTTTCCAATTCAACGCTAGAAACACATAAATAACGCAAAGCAACGCACATACGAACGCAACCCAAAACCCGGAAGGCTAAGGGGAGATGACTGATGGTTCATCTCCCCTCGCGCGCGGATTAGAAATTCACTTGCCGTAAGCCTTAAGGCCCGCCTCTCCAAACGTGGCACTGTGAGTTTCTGTAGCTGCCCCCTCTCCGCGCGCTGTTTGTGCAAACTCTGTTGGTCGGCACATTCGCAAGGGGCATGCCAAACTAACGATGACGCACCGATCTTCTGATAACTCATTGATGAATATGTGTATATTTCCGGATGGAACTCATTGAAGGAGGATCCAAGAAATCGATAATACTGCCCATTGTTTGATCAGATTGCCCGTCTGCTAAGCAATCAGACATAAAAAACCCGGTGTTTGAGACACCGGGTTTGGCTTTTCTGAGATGCAGCAGGTCTGTTCAGGCAGGTTCTGTGATCTTTACTGGTTCGGCCATTTCGCAGGTCTGGCTGATTAGATTGCGCAGTTTTTGTCTTGTCTCCGAACAGGTTAGCTGACCGTCGTCATTGGTCTTTGATGCCATATTACCGACAGCGACATATCGCGGATGCACCCAACAACCGTGGTCAGCTGCAAACGACGCCAGACGCGGAAGCATTCTTATCCCCCCGAACAGACCCGGTGCGGCGGCCAACAAACCAACCACTTTTCCCTCAAGCACGGAGTGGGATTTGCCAGCTGCGCGTCTGGATGCCCAGGTGAATATGTTATGGAGATGCGGGGTGTGGAAGCCGTTGTATTCGGGAGAGGAGATCAGAATTACATCAGCAGCTTCAATCTGTTGCCGTAGCATCGAGAGCTGGTTCTGAACGGCGGCATCTGCTTCAAGATCGGAATGGTAGAGGGGAAAAGAGGCAAGCTGGTGCGGCAGGCTGGTCGTTTGATGGTTCAGGTTATGCGCTTCTTCTTCAGCGGCATCCAGCAGGCTCTTGTTCAACGAGCCTTCTCTGGTGCTTCCTGAGATGAGGAGGATATTCATGGGAAACTCCATATGACAATATTTTTGTTTTTATATACATTTTTGTTTCTTTATTATGCAAGTACAAAAAAAACGGCACTGAACTTCAGCACCGCTTTTTGAAATTTGACCGTAAACACTTCTATATTCTAGCGAACACTTAAAGCAGTTCGTATTTAAGCTGAAACACTTGCGCTGCTTTAGTCTTTGTTTTTGCGTATCTTTATCCGAAAACCGGTTTCCAC
>NZ_LMCI01000002.1:275167-300112 GCF_001623145.1 Pseudovibrio sp. W64
GTTTGATTGGCCTCAATCAAACCGAACGCACTTTAGGAGAAGAAGCGCTCAGTGATCTGCAGCATGATCTGATGACCACCCCAAACGCCAAGGATCGCTACACAACCAGACAGAACTGGTGGAGCGGGAATAGGCAGTTTGATTGCGGTGAAGATCGCTCCAATAATGAAGCCAGCAAGTGTTGACATAAGCAGTTCAGCCATGGTGTCTCCCGTTAATTCTTTCTTATTGTTCAGAAAACTCTGTTTTCTTTGAACTACAGCCCTTGCTTTTACTGCGCGCCCATACCCCTGCAGTCCCCTGAGTGTATGACCGAAAACCGTGAAGGACAGCCAGCTAAGGTCCTTGAATATTCAGGTCGCCCGACAAGGCGGACCCTACCCTGTAATTGCACTTTTAACGCAAAAAAAATCATTTGCAGAAAAAATATTCAAAATGCGATCAGTTGCCGCACTGTCATTTTCATTAGTTCATTTAAATCAATATGTTGGACAGCAATCATTTATGTTAGTTCTGCGCAAAACTCCTGCATCTTCTTGCAGAACTTCTACTTATCGCCATTTTCATGAGCTCAGAATTGTGTTGTCAGCCCACCTCTCTGCCTTTACGTTAAAGTCAACATAAGCGCCTTTGCGGTCCTTTACTGGTATTCGCTCAGGCCTGCAGCTCGACGCTTTTTTGTTGCACGACCATTCTTTTGGAATGCAGTGCGAGGGGGAATAAAATGGCAGAGTATAATGTGACGGCGCTGGCTATTCCGCTGTTTCTGTTTTTTATGCTGATGGAATACGCCTACCTGCGCATGAGCGGGCGGGACCTGCACCGGTTTAGCGATAACATTGCCAGCCTTTCCATGGGCATTTGCCTGCTGGTTTCAGATGCGCTGCTAAAAACCTTTACATTCTCGGTGTTTATCTGGGCGTGGTCGTCCTATCGGCTGTTTGACTTTGGCTCGACCAGTTGGGCTACATGGGTCCTGTTCTTCTTTGGCGTGGACTTCTGTTATTACTGGTTCCACCGCATTGCACACACCTACAATTTTCTTTGGGGCGCCCATGTGGGGCATCACCAAAGTGAGGAGTATAACCTGACCACGGCGCTGCGGCAGAGTGCGTTTCAGTATGCGTTCTCGTGGGTCTTCTATCTGCCTCTCGCTTTCCTCGGCTGCCCGCCGGAAGTGTTCCTTGTGCAATTTATGCTGTTGAAGGCCTATCAGTTCTGGCTACACACCCAGGCGATTGATCGTATCCCCCTTATGGAAGGTGTGTTTTCCACGCCCTCAAGCCATCGTGTCCACCATGCCAAGAACCCGATTTACATCGACAAGAACTTCGGCGGCACGCTAGTGATTTGGGATCGGATGTTTGGCAGCTGGCAGCCGGAGGAGACAGAGCATCCTTGCCATTATGGCACCACAACGCCGCTGAAAACGTGGAATCCGGTGAAAGCCAACTTGCAGCACTGGTCCATGCTGTTTCGCGATAGCCTTCATACGCGCAGCTGGTGGGACAAGGTCCGGCTGTGGTTCAAACCAACGGGATGGCGACCAGAAGACAGGCGGCGAAACACCAGTAAACTGCAGAAAACAGGTGTCACCAATCGCCCAAAATTTGATCCGGAGATCTCACCGCTGACCAAGCTGTATTGTGGCATTTCATTTGCGTTGCTGGTGCTGCTGGTGACCATGTTTATCTTCCTGTCCCCACAACTGAGCGCGCGGGAGCTGGCGTTTGGTGTCGCGCTTATTCTGGCTGGTCTCGTGATGATCTCGCAGTTTCTGGAGGGCAAGTATCAACTGCGCTTTGTTGAGGTCGCACGCGTACCAGCTCTGCTCTGGTTTCTCACCGTGCTTTGGACTTTGCCGATTTCGACGCAGGTCTCGCAGCGGATGGATGTTGCAAAAGGGATTTTGCCTGAGATTAAACTCTCTGAAGAAACAACGCTTTCTGCACTGCCGTGGCTGGAGAAGCCAGCGGTTTTGGATGGCAGCACACCCGCGGTGCAGCAGGTGACGTGGCATCCTGACGGGGAGCAAGGACAGCTGGAATATACGCTGCGCTATGAGCTTTCCTCTTTCCCGGAGCATGTTGCGAACATCATATCAGCTCGCAACGCGCTGGAAGAAAGCAGTCGGGTCTGGTTGCAGGAGCAGCTTTAGGCGGTCCTCTTATCCCCCATGCGGGGCAGTGACATAGGGAAGGTGTCCGGATTTGATCCAGAGCTTGGCGCCCTCTTCTCCTGCTGTGATGTTGAGGTCATAGCCGATGGGTACACGGAGCCAAGCGTGTTCGGGAAGGTCCTCTCCATCTTCGGTGATTGAACCCTCCAGCACGAAGATTTCTGCTCCGCCGTCAGCCTCAACCGCGTGGTTTGCACCTGCTTGCCAGTGCTCCATGCGCACGTTCTCACGTTCATCCTGAAACAGAGGCGAGACGGCGACGCCTTCGCGTGTAGCATCGTTTACGCGGCCAAGTTTGTTGGTGTCCACGCGCACATGGGTGCGGTCTGCAAGGTCGAACTGCCAGAGTTTGACGAGGATGGTGCAGCCAGGTTCAGAGGCTGGTGTGTGTTTGGATTCAGGTGGGTTGCGGATGTAGGAGCCAGCCGGGAAATCCCCGTGCTCGTCCTGAAATACTCCCGCCAGAACAATGAACTCTTCCCCGCCTGTATGAACATGTTCAGAGAAGTGGCTGCCGGGTGCGAAGCGAACAACGGTGGTTGCTCGTGCAACTTCATCTCCCAAACGATCAAGCGGCCTGCGCTCAACGCCTTTCATTGGGGACGCGACCCAAGGAATATCGTCGCTGAACTCAACCACTCGCTTTGAAAAATCACCGTTGATCTTCACTGAAGCCTCCATCACATGATGCTCTCAAGTTAAGCACTCTTGCCGCTCATTTACAGATGTTAGCGTGCTGTTAGGGATCACTTCATTGTTAAGCTGTTTGTTGCATTCCGTTCCCAGCAGTCCCTTGTTAGGCTTCCGGCGATTTTCTGATGCACTGCGCTGTGCAACTACGGGACGCCTCACCATGAGCCTGCTGGCAGATTTACTTTCTACCCTTTTCGATCGTCGTTATGTTTTTATGGGCAAGCGGGATGAGCGCCCCCTTACCGAGCTTTGCAATGCCTTGATGAGCAGTCAGGGAGACGTTTCCGGTGCTGCCATTGCCCACGAGATTCTGGATGGCTACGCCACCACAGATACTGAGGGAAAGCGGGCGTTTTTTGAGCATTTGAACCGTGAAATGGACATCGATCCAGATAAGCTGGAGACCGTTGTTTCCAGTTATAAAACAGAGCGGACGGAGGCCAATTACCGAAAGCTGGTGGAAGCTGCGGAGCCAAAACGGCAGGAGTTGGCGCGGCGGCTCAATCAGGTTCCTGGTGCCACTCATCAGCTGGTGCATATGCGCAAGGACTTGCTGGGTTTCATGAAGGAGCAGCCGAATCTGGCGCGCACTGATCTGGATTTCCAGCACCTGTTCAACTCGTGGTTCAACCGTGGTTTTCTGGTGCTGCGACCTATCAGCTGGGATAGTCCGGCGCAGATACTGGAAAAAATCATCGCCTATGAGGCCGTGCATGCCATTGACAGTTGGGATGATTTGCGCCGTCGCTTGCAGCCGGAAGACCGGCGGTGCTTTGCCTTCTTCCATCCCTCATTACCAGATGAGCCGTTGATCTTTGTTGAAGTGGCGCTGACCAAGGGGGTGCCCTCCTCCATCCAAGGCGTGCTTGCAGAAGAACGGGATATTGTGCCGGTTGATGAGGTGGATACGGCGGTTTTCTACTCGATCTCCAACTGTCAGAGCGGGCTGGCCGGTGTTTCCTTTGGCAACTCGCTGATCAAGCAAGTGGTGCAGGATCTTTCGCGTGAGCTTAGCCAACTGAAAACGTTTGTGACGCTGTCCCCGCTCCCTACTTTCTGCAAGTGGGCCAAAGAGCAAGAGATTGAGCTGCCGGAGACTGATGCAGCCCTTAAAGAACTCGCTGCTTATTACCTTCTTGAAGGCAAGCGGAAGAACGATATGCCGTTTGATCCGGTGGCTCGGTTCCATCTTTATAACGGCGCGCTGGTGCATGACGTGCATGTGGGAGCGGATACTTCTGAGAACGGCAAAAAGCAATCGGCGGGGGTGATGGTGAACTACCTGTATGATCTACAGAAGATCTCGCAGAACCACGAAGTGTTTGCGAATAAGAAGGAAATCGTGGCCTCCAAACGGGTGCAGGCGCTTGCTAAGGCTGGTGTGGTGCAGACAGCATCGCAGCCCAAGAGCGATGTTGCCTAGCCGACAATCTTTCGGAGTGCTTTGTTCAGCGGGGCAAGCCTGCGCGGCATGGGCAGGTAGACATCCTCAAACAGCTTCTTGTAGAGCTGAACCGTTTTCGGGTCCGGCTGAAACACTTCGTTTTGCCGTGTCATGGCCTTCATGGCCTGCGTGAAGTCAGGGTGGACCCCAGCACCTACGCTCGCGGCAATGGCAGCGCCCAGACCAGCAGTTTCAAAGGTATGCGGGCGCTCGGTGGGCAGGCCAAAGATGTCTGCGGTGATCTGCATGATGGCGTCAGACTGAGAGCCGCCTCCGGAGACACGCAGGACTTTGATCTTCTCACCGCTTTTGCGCTCGATCCGCTTCAGACCACGATGCAGTTCCAGCGTGATACCTTCAATGATAGCCCGGTAGATATGGCCTCTGGTGTGCACATCTCCAAAGCCGATAATCGCGCCTTTCACTGGCGTGGAGCGTCCGTTATCGCGGCCCCATTTGGGCAATAGAGTCAGGCCATGGGACCCGGGAGGTGTGCTGTTGAGCAGGTCGTCAAAGAATACTTCGACCGGACTGCCAATCTCTTTGGCTTTTTCCTGCTCCGGGTGGCCAAACTCTTCCTTGAACCAGTTGACCATCCAGTACCCCAGAATGACGGAGGTTTCTGGTGTGAACATACGCGGCATGCCGCCAGCATAGGCAGGTAGAGGGCGCTCCACCTCAAAGTACTTTCTGGAATGAATGGTCGCCGTTGCCCGTGTGCCGTAGCTGAGGCAACCAACGCTGGCATCCACTGCGCCGCAGCCGACGGCTTCACATGCCTTATCAGCAGCTGCGGAGATGACCGGCAAACCTTCTGGCAGTCCAGTGTGCTGGGCAGCTTCTTCACTCACATAGCCGATTGGATTTCCGGGTTCTATGAGCTCTGGTAGGTGGCTGCGCTTAAAGGCGAAGAGCTTCCAGAGAAAGTGCTTATCACTCGCCCATTGCTGCTTTTTGTAGTCATAGGGAATGTAGCCAACCTGAGCGCCTGTTGAATCGCGAAAAAGGTCTGTCAGCTTGAAGTTGAGATAGCCGGAAACCTGCAGGAACTTATAGGTTTTCTTCCAAATTCCGGGCTGGTTGACTGCGATCCAGTTCACTTCACATTCGCTACGTACGCTCTTGATAGATCGGGACAAGCCTGCCACGCCAAAGATTGTTTTCCAAAGCAGTGGCAATGGTTTCTGCTGGTCTTCAATGCGCTCGTCCATCCATGTGATGGCAGGGCGCAGAGGGATGCCTCTCTCATCAACTGAGATTTGCGTGCCGCGCTGTGTGGTGACACTCATGGCTTTGACGGCAGCAGGATCAGCTCCTCTATCCCACAGCTCACGGCAGCAGCGACCCAGCAGCTCCCACAGGATAAGCGGATCAATCTCTGACCAACCGGGATTGTCACTTCGATAATCCGTAATCGGCTTTTGTACCTTGGACAGCAGCGTCCCGTCTGGAGAGAACAGCAAGGCGCGGATGCTCTGGCTGCCGCAGTCGATGGCGAGAAGCGTTTCCGTCATCCTGCTGCCACCTCTTGCATCATTTCTTGCTCTTGGGGAGCGTGGGTTGTTGGCAAGCTGTAGTGGTCTCGCCAAATCTTCTGATATCGCGACCACTCATCCTGCCATTTGTCCATGGACCACCCCAGTTTTACTCTCAGCCGTGTTTCCAGCTCGTCAGCCAATGCTGCCCCGCCTTCTTCCAACACTAAGCCAATTCGTGTGCGGCGCAAAAGGAGATCGTCCAAATGCACGACTTCTTCATGCATGACAGCCCACTCAAGCTCTGTCCAAATGCGGTTTGTGCCGCTGATGAAGGAAAGACCCTTGGGAGACATTGCTGCGATAAGTGTCGGAAAATCAGCGCCATAGTAGCCTTGTAATCGCTTGAGTTCGGCTTCTGGTAACCCGATACTGTCCTTCGTTTCAATGGGAGGTTCGAACACACACTCACCTGCCCGCGCAGTGCTCTTGCTTTCCAGATAGGTCTCACAGGTTTCCAGCACTTGCTCGGCCATTACACGGAAGGTGGTGAGCTTTCCGCCTGTCACCGTGATGATGCCATCATCATCCCACACCACATGGTCGCGTTTGGCTTTTGACGGATGCAGTTCTTTAAGGTCAACGCCTTCATTGCCTACGATTGGCCTGACGCCAGACCATGTTGAAATAACGTCTTTCTCAGTAAGCTTTGTGCCGGGGAAGTTGTGGTTGGCACCATCAAGCAGATACGCTACCTCCTCCGATTTGATAGTGGCTTCCTGATCCAGATCCTCAGAGTGATCTAGATCGGTCGTCCCGATTACCGTACGGCCCAACCACGGGTAGATGAAGACGCCGCGCTTGTCCTGCGGGTGCAGATAGGTCAGGCATTGATGCACTGGCATACGCCAGGACGGGACGACTATATGACTGCCCCGTAAAGGGCGAATGCGTTTGGCCTGGCCCAGTTGCTCGCGCAGGCCATCCGCCCAAACCCCGGTCGCGTTGATGACTGTTTTGGTTGAGATGGCAAAGACTTCGCTGGTTTCCTGATCTTGCACTTCAAGGAGTTTTGGTCCTTCCCCCTCACTATGGACCATCTTCACAGCAGCATAGTTGAGCGTGGTTGCACCGCTGCGTCTGGCATCAGCAAGGACGCGCAGGACAAGGCGGCTGTCATCTGTGAGGGCATCAGTATATTGCGCTGAGCCCAGCAAACCATGTTCATTGAGCCCCGGTAACGCGGCGATGGTCTGATCGCGGTCCAGATATTTGTGGTCGCGTTTTCTGGCGAAGTATCCGTAGATGTTGAGAAGGACAGAGAAGGCGCGACGGGTTGGGAACTGCTTTTCGCGGAACGGAAAAAGATAGCTCATGGGTTCGATGAGACCTGGGGCTTCCTTCATCAGCCTTTCACGTTCCCGTACAGATTCCCGTGCCAGCCGGAACTCGCCCTGAGACAGGTACCGTAAGCCGCCATGCACCATTTTGGAGGAGCGGCTGGACGTGCCCCATGCATAATCCTGTTTTTCCAGCAGCAGAACATCGAGCCCAGTTCTTGCTGCCATCAATGCAACACCGGCTCCGGTGATGCCACCGCCAACAACAACCATGTCCCACGGCTTGCTGCGCTCTTTTGTGAGTGACAGCTTTTCGTGCCTGCTAAGTTGTCCTGTATTCGCCATTGCCCCCTCCTCCAATATTGAGAGTTATGCGGGTTCTGTGTTGCCTACGGTTTCCTCGAAGATCAGAACACCGGGGTTCATGCGGTGGTCTGGGTCAAAGTTGTTGCTGAGGGCTTTCAGAGCACTCATGCCCAGCACGCCTTTTTCCGCTGGCAGATACGGCGCGTGGTCACGTCCGACACCATGCTGGTGGCTGATGGTTCCGCCGTGGGCAACCACGGTTTCAGATGCGACTTTCTTGATGATTTTCCAGCGTTCCAGTGTCTCTTCATAGGTGCTGGCAACTGGGAACAGATAAGTGGTGTATGCGCTGGAGCCTTGCGGATAGACGTGAGACAGATGCGTGAAAGCGAACACGGGAATGCCTTGTTCCTTCAGTGCTTTGGTGACGCTCTGTTCAACCACGTTGATGTATGGACGCAGGGCTGACCAGTCCATTGCCGTTTCAAAGGTATCGACGCCCACACCATGTTCCCATAATGGGTGGCGCAGGTATGGTCCTTTGAAGCGGCCTTCCTTCCATTTGTCGCCCAACATCTTGGAAAGAACGCGCTTGGCGCCGTGCTGCTTCAGGCAGGTGTTCGCAAGTTTCTGGTTTACGGAGACTTGCTTCTTTGATCCTGTCAGCCCGAATGTGAGCATGCATTTCTGGTCAGTCAGGCCCTTGAGCTTGAAGAGCATGTTGAGCTTGGAGAGCTTCTTCTCCGGCACAGCCAGTTTCAGGCTGACGTCGGTTTCCGTTGCATTGCTCAGGCGCATCATGGAGAGCGGAATGCGGCCTTGCGTGATGGCCTGCACTGCTGCAACACCGCTTTCCCAATCCGGCATGAAGACCGTGTAGAACTGCTCGGTTTCAGCCAATGGTGTGACGCGTAGTTTTACTTCAGTCAGGATGCCAAGTGTGCCTTCAGAGCCGAGCACCATTTCCCGCAGATCAGGGCCAGCAGATGATGCGGGGAGACTTGGAATTTCCAATGTTCCCTTTGGCGTTTCCAGCGTGCCACCCGCAAAGAGCTGCTCAATGCGGCCATACCGCAGAGATTGTTGGCCAGAGGAACGCGTGACGACCCAGCCGCCTGCGGTGGAAAGCTCAAAGCTTTGCGGGAAGTGGCCGAGTGTATAACCGATGGCTGCCAGTTGGGCTTCAAGATCCGGCCCGCGTACGCCAGCTCCGAAAGTCGCGATCTGGCTTTCCTTGTCGAAGTCCAGCAGGCGATTCATACGCGTGAGTGCGATGGTAATCTGCGGTTTCTCACTGGCAGGACATGCCAGATGGCCGACAACGGACGTGCCTCCGCCATACGGGACGAGGATCACATCTTGCTGTGCTGCCCAGTCCATAAGCTCACGGATTTGCTGGGAGGTTTCCGGAAAAGCGACTGCATCGGGGATGTTTTCAAACTTGCCACTGCGCATTTGCAGCCAATCTGAGAAGCTCTGCCCAGATGCATGCCTGATGCGCGTTGAGGGCGTTTTATCCAGTAAGGGATGGTCTGGTGCGCGAGACGCCGGAACACGCTCAATGGCGCTTTGCAAGGTGGCGTCAGATAACGGATGTGTCTCGCCTAAAAGCTCTGCGATCAAGGCCTTAGCAAAATCGGCCAGCTCCGCCTGGTGCGTATCATCGCCCCAACCGTTCCATCTTCTCATCTTCGTCGCTCCCCCACACGTATAAACTGTGCTGCGTGACGCATGCTACACAGAGTTTACGCATAGGGAAACTATGCAAGTGGATTATTTTGAGTGATGGCTAAAATACGCCGCGTTACACGATAATTTTCTGGCTCATCTGTTTGCCGACCCCAAAAACGCGCTTATAGCGTTCAATTTCTTCTCGTGATCCCATAGCCTTATTGGGATTGTCGGAGAGCTTGACCGTTGGTTTGCCGTTTGCAGAAATGGCTTTGCAGACCAATGAGAACGGCGCCAAGGCATCTTCTGGCACCAGCCCGCGGAAGTCGTTGGTAAGCATGGTTCCCCAACCAAAACTGCAACGAACGCGACCGTGGAACTTGCGCTGGAGGTGAGCAATCATGTCTTCGTCCAACCCATCAGAGAAGATGACGCGCTTTTGCGTTGGATCTTCACCGCAGGCTTTCCACCATTTGATTGCTGCTTCTGCGCCTTTGACTGGGTCACCGCTGTCGATGCGGATGCCTGTCCAGGAGGACAGCCAGTTCGGAGCGCGTTTCAGGAAGCCTTCGGTCCCGAACGTGTCTGGCAAGATAATGCGCAGATTGCCATCGTGCTCTTCCTGCCAGTCATTCAGCACCTGATACGGGGCGTCGGCAAGTTCCTCGTCACTTTCTGCCAGAGCGGAATAGACCATCGGCAGTTCGTGCGCGTTGGTGCCGATTGCTTCTACTTCGCGGCGCATGGCGATCAGGCAGTTGGATGTGCCGACAAACTTCTTGCCGAGGCCTTCCATCATGGCCTGCACGCACCAGTCCTGCCACAGATAGGAGTGGCGGCGGCGGGTGCCAAAATCTGCCAGTGACAGGTCTTCAACCTTGCGCAGGCATTCGACTTTTTCCCAGAGTTTGGTCATGGCGCGGGCATACAGGACCTGTAGCTCGAACCGGCCCATGTTTTTGAGCACGGCCCGGGAGCGCAATTCCATCAGCACAGCGAGAGCCGGGACTTCCCAGAGCATCACGGCAGGCCAGTCGCCTTCAAAGGTGAGCTCGTACTGGTCGTCTTTGACTTCCAGATGATAGGGCGGCAGGCGCAGGTTTTCGAACCACTCCAGAAACTCGGCGCGGAACATGGACCGCTTGCCGTAGAACATGTTGCCGCGCAGCCATGTGCTTTCCCCGCGAGACAGGGAGAGCGTGCGGATGTGGTCCAGCTGGTCCCGAAGTTCCTTTTCATCAATGAGCTTTGCCAGTGGAATGTGCTGCGCTCTGTTGATGAGGCTGAAGGTGACCTGCGTGTTCGGCTTTTTCAGAAAGACCGACTGTGCCATGAGCAGCTTGTAGAAGTCGGTGTCGATCAGGGAACGAACAATCGGATCGATTTTCCAATTGTGGTTATAAACGCGGGAGGCAATATCAATCATTGTGCAACCATCTCGCCAGAGAATTTGACGCCGTGGCTTTGCATCTCATTCAAAGCCTCTTTCAGGGATCCGTTGAGGTCAATCGCTCTGCAGGCATCCAGATGCACAATCACGTTGAACCCCAGCTTTGCTGCATCCACGGCTGAGAAACGCACGCAGAAATCCGTGGCCAGACCAACCATGTGTAGCGTATCGACACCGCGCTCGCGCAGGTAAGCCGACAGGCCGGTTGGGGTGGTGTGGTCGTTCTCGAAGAACGCGGAGTAGCTGTCGATGTGCGGGCGGAAGCCTTTGCGCAGGATAAGGTCCGCGCTGTCGGTCTTCAGGTCTTTGTGAAAGGCTGCGCCGTTTGTGCCCTGCACGCAATGGTTTGGCCAGAGAACCTGCGGGCCATAAGGCATATCGGTCATATCATAATGCTGCTTGGCATCGTGATTATCCGCAAAGGATTTATGATGCTGCGGGTGCCAGTCTTGCGTCAACACTTTGACGGCAAAGTCGTTTTGCAGCTCATTGACCAAGGGGACGATCTGCTCACCGTGCTTCACAGCCAGAGCTCCGCCCGAACAGAAATCGTTCTGAATATCAATCATAATCAGAGCTTCGTTTGCCGGTCGTGTCATGGTTGCTTCCTGTTCGCGATGAGTAGTCCTGTATGAGTTTCGCAGAGCAAAATGCGAGGACGTTTAGATACACCGAAGTGGCCAGCGCGAAATATTGCGATAATCTCCGCCAAACTCAAGCAAAATATGCGGGATTAATCAGCAACCAGAGGTAAAATCTATAATTTAGGCAATGTGTGTCTTGGCCGCCTTACTCAAAGGGCAGTTTTATGCACAAGTCACTGCGGGTACTCCGTCAGGATGACTGCTTCCAAAAGGCGAACTGAAAGCCGACAACGAGCTGACGAAGGCCGATGGCGGCTCCAGCGATGATGGAGAGCATGACGACAGGCGCGCTGACTGCGAGTGTCGAGAAGGCTGATATGCCCTGCCCGATGGTGCAGCCCAAAGCAATCACTCCGCCAGTGCCCATCAAAAAACCACCGAGGATCTGCCGCCTGAGTTCGCGCGGGTCGTCACAGGCTTCCCATCTGAAATGGCCTTTTATGAGTGAACCAAGAAACGCCCCGCTGAGGACGCCGATGACTGAGCCGACGGCAAAAGACAGGCCACCACCAGATGCGGTCATGAGATACATAAGGGTATCGCCCACCGGAACTGTGAAGGAATGGCTGGCCACTGCAACTTCCTCAAAGCTTTCTTCAAAGAGATAGCTGGTTGCAACCCAACCGAAGAGGACCGCGACAGCGACAGCCAATGAGGCAATAATAGCTTTGGGACTTTGGCGGAACTCTTTGTTGCTGACAGCGAAAAGGCTAATGGCTCCGGCAATGACCAGGGCGATTGTCAGTTCGGAAAGCTCCAGCCGTTGGGCAAGAGCGTGCGCAATGCCTGTTGAGCTTGCATCCGAGACTTCGGTCGGGAACAGGAACACACGCAGGTAGGCTGTTGGGCCACCTACGGCCATGGCCGCTGAAATGGCGATCACCAGGGAGAGCACGAAGTACCGCATATCTCCGCCGCCCAAGCGTGCCAATGCACCGAAACCGCAGGAGCCAGCCATTGCCATGCCATAGCCAAACATCAGGCCGCCGACGATGCAGGCGAGCGGGTCCCAGCTTTGGGTGAGATAGATGGTTTGGTCCAGCGCGATCAGACCAAGATCCGCCAGCAGAAACGTCGATGCGATGGAGATGGCAATGGCGAAGGCCCACATGCGCATGCGCAGCCATTCTTTGCCATAAAGGGCGTCTTCAATTGCGCCAAGTGTGCAGAAGCGGCCAAGACGTGCAGCAAGGCCAAGCAAAACACCACCCGCAATGCCTGCGAGTGCCGCCAGAATATCCTCGGACATTTGATCCCTCCCAAGACCAAAACGCCGGAGCTTAAATATTACTTATCGCTGTTTTCTTCGGTGCAGAACAACTCGAAAATCAGGTCCAGAACCCGAGCAGCGCGTTCATCCTTGAGGCTGTAATAGACTGCCTTGCCGTCCCTTCGGCAATTTACCAGACCATCCAGGCGCAAACGTGCAAGTTGCTGACTGACCGCAGACTGACGAGACGACAGAAGCTGCTCCAGCTCTGTTACAGACTTTTCGCCCGTAACGAGATGACACAGGATCATCAATCGGCCTTCGTGTGTCAATGCTTTCAGGAAATCAGTTGCATCCTTGGCATGGCCGACCATGCGCTCGATGTCTTCTTCTTTCATCCCACGTTCAATCATGGGTATAGCCATTAAACCAAATCCTGCAGACCAGTCGGAACGGAATGGCAAGGTCAGCTAAAGTTGAATAAATTAAAGCTGACCTTGCAGCACACCTTTGAAGTGGTGGCATACGCTGAATGCAATCATTTTTCAACCATTGCACGGCGATTACCTTTTAGAAGTCCAGCAAATCCGAGATTTCCTCTAGGCCACTTTGGGCACATTCCTCATCAACTTTTGGAGAGGGCGCACCGGAGACACCAATTCCGCCAACAATAGCACCTGCAGATTCGACTGGGAGGCCACCACCCAATGCCACAGCACCCGGGATGTCACGCAGACCTGCCGACAGATTGCCTGCCTTGATCTCCTGCTGAATTTCCAGTGTAGATCCGCGGAAACTGACAGCCGTCCATGCTTTTCCGCGTGCTGTGTCGACTGTATGAACGCCAGCATAACGATCCCGGATTGCCGCTTGTGTCTGGCCGAAGCGGTCAACGACAACAGCAGAGATCTGATAGCCGCCTTCACGGCAGGCTTCCATGGTGGCGACGGCAAGCTTCATAGCGATTTCCGGCTTCAATGACTTGAAGCTGACAAAGGCGGATTCATCTTCGGCCTGCGCAACGCTGAAGCCTGCGGACATTGCGAGCAATGCCGCCCCTGTGATGAATGATTTCATGGAGTTCTCCCAACTGAATTATGCCCCGGACTGGCCGGGAAAGATGAATTTCTTTTCAATATTGTTATTGAGCAGACTGAAGCATCTGGTTCAGGGCGGGGTAGAAGAAGTCTTCTCCCGGGTAACCTTCAATCCGCTGGACTTCGGCGCCGTCAATTAAAAGGATGAAGGTTGGCGTAAACCGCGCCTTTCCTTTCAGGGTCACGTCTTTGGGAATCGGATCGTCAATATCCATCCGCATCAAAGGGGCTTTTTGCCCCTCCTCTGTTTTGCCGTAGGCGCCACCAATATCCTCTTCCCAGCGTTCACACCAAGGACAGATTTCGTCCTCGACCATGAGCAATTTCATGGTCGAACCAGCCGCTTGAGCGCTGCTGAAAAGAAGGGCGAAAATGACAAATGAGATCCAACCAAAATTGCTCATGATATCCACGATTGACATTTTAAAATCTATGATATCTAAATATTCTAATAATAGAATGTGTTTTTAGCAAGTGCCCATATGTATCCAGATCTAACTATCATTGCGGCGGGGAGCGCGGGGTTACTCTCGTTCCTATCGCCTTGTATTTTACCAATTGTGCCGTTCTACCTTTGCTACATTGCAGGCATTGGAATGAACGAGCTCTCCGGTGACAGGGTGACCCCTGCCATCCAGCGACGTGTTGTTTTTACGTCGTTTTTCTTTGCTGCCGGTATTCTCACAATCTTTGTCGGCCTTGGTGCAACGGCAACGGTCTTCGGCCAGTTGCTGCGAGACTGGTTTGATGTGCTGCGCTACATGGCTGCTGCTGTCATCTTCATTCTCGGCCTGCATTTTGTCGGCATCATCCGGCTCAACCTGCTGCTGAGAGAAGCCCGGCTCGACAGCTCTTCGGCCCCGGCTGGAATCATTGGCGCTTACTTTGTGGGACTGGCTTTTGCCTTTGGCTGGACACCCTGTGTTGGTCCGGTTCTGGCAACTATTTTGTTCACGGCTGGCGCCAGTGATGATGTTTCTCAGGGCATGTTGCTGCTGTTTGCGTATGGGGTTGGCATGACGTTGCCGTTCATTCTGGCAGCTGTTTTCTCAAAGCCATTCCTGAGTTTCATGGGCCGTTTTCGAAAGTACCTTGGTGCCATAGAAAAAGGCATGGGCGTGCTTTTGATTATTTTTGCGGTGTTGATTGGGACGAACACCGTTTCCTGGATTGCAGAGCAAATGATTGAGTATGCGCCAGGATTGACATCTTTAAGCTGAGGCGTTTCCGCGTCCTGAAACCATAGAGGGGTTCTTGGGAGCGGTGCGTTATGGGAGGGATCGATGCTTAAAAAATTAATGCTTGCTGCAGCGATGATTTTCGCCAGCATGACACTGAGCTTTGCTGAGGTTGGAGAGGACGGTCTCCATAAACAGCCATGGCTTCGCCTTACCTTCAAAGACCTTAGAGAGGACCTTGCTGCTGCCAATGAAGAAGGCAAACGCATGGTTATTCTCTTTGAGCAACGCGGCTGCATTTACTGTTCGCGCTTGCATAAGAATGTCTTCAGCGACCCGGAGGTTCGCAAATTCATTGAAGACAACTACTTCGTGGTTCAGATGAACCTGTTTGGCGATGAAGAGGTGACGGACTTCGACGGGGAAGTTCAAACCGAGAAGAACATCGCACGTCGCTGGGGCGTTGTGTTCACGCCCACCTTCCTGTTCCTACCTGAAGAGGTTGGGACTGGCAAAACAGCAGGGACTGCCTCTGTGCAGACCATGCCTGGTTCATTTGGAAAATGGACCACCCTCAACATGCTCCGCTGGGTCAAACAGAAGGGCTATGAGGGCGAAGAACATTTTCAAAAATTTCATGCACGTGAATTTTTGAAACAAAAAGCAGCCTCAGAATAGCGTTTTCACTCAATTACTTAGACTAAGGTCGATATATTAACATATTCAATTATGTGAATTTTAAGTTGAGTGTTTCTACGTATCTGAGTAGCATAAAAATATTGAATCGCTGTAATTGGGAGGGAGCAATGAAGGCGATTGCCAAAACTATAGCGGCTGCAACGCTGCTAATTTCAGGAAGTGCCGTTGCCGGAGTTGTTGCTCCAGGTGACGTTCAATTTGTCGAGGCGGCTGTGCCGGTGTCTTTGACCGGTGCGGTTGGTGATCCAGCCAAAGGACGGGAATGGTTCGCCAACCGGAAACTGGGAAACTGCCTTGCCTGTCACGCGAATGATGATCTTGCTGAAGAGCAGTTCCACGGAGAGATAGGTCCGTACCTTGAGGGTATCGGAGACACCTATACCGAAGCGGAATTGCGGGCGATTGTTGTCAACTCGAAGGAAGTCTTCGGGGAAGCGACCATTATGCCTGCCTTCTACAAGAGCGAAGGTTTGAACCGCGTGGCAAAGAAGTTTGCGGGAAAGACCATTCTTTCAGCAGAACAAGTTGAAGACATCGTCGCTTATCTGGCGACTTTGAAAGAATAGGCGCGTTTGCCTTGAGCGTGCTGCGTTGCTGACCGGTTACGCATCACGCTCAGAATTATTGCTTAAGCGTATTTTCCCAAAGAGTGCTCAGCGCCTGTTGGGGAGATACGCTCCAAGGAGGATTTTTAATGACTGTTACCAGACGTGAAGCGCTTGGTTTGGCAGTGGGAGGCGCAGCCGCTCTGACGACATTGCGTTTTACCGCGCCGGCGTTTGCAGCAGGCAATGCTGTTGAAGATGCAATTGTGGAGTTCACTGGCGGCGCAAAGCCGGGAAGCGGTGACATTACCATTGGTGCGCCAGAGATTGCTGAAAACGGGAACACTGTTCCGATTGAAGTATCTGCGCCGGGTGCAGCCTCCATCATGCTGCTTGCAGCAGGCAACCCGAGCCCAGGTGTTGCGACATTCCACTTCAGCGCTCTTTCCGGTGCTCAGGAAGCCAAGACCCGTATTCGCCTTGCGAAAACGCAGGACATTGTCGCCATTGCAAAGATGCCGGACGGGTCCGCCATCATGACAAAGCGTAGTGTCAAGGTCACCATCGGTGGCTGTGGCGGTTAATCAGAAAAGGCATTGAGAAACACATGGCAAAGGTAAAACCACGCGTCAAAGTGCCTAAGAAGGCAAGCGTAAACGAGGTCGTGACCATCAAGACACTGATCTCGCATCCGATGGAATCTGGTCAGCGCAAGGATAAGAAAACCGGCGAGACCATTCCACGAAAGATCATCAATAAGTTTGCTGCCAGCTTCAATGGCGAGCCCGTGTTCATGGCAGATATTGAACCTTCTGTTTCTGCAAATCCTTACATCGAGTTTCAGATGCGGATTCCAGAGTCTGGAGCGGTTCGGTTTGAATGGACCGATGATGACGGCTCGGTCTACGACATGGAAAAGAAAATCACGGTCGCCTAGGCAGCCATTCTTTGGGAGGAGAAGGGTATGAAAAGGACGGTTTCAATACTCGCTGGGGGGCTTCTTTTCGGCACACTTAGCACTGCTGCGCTTGCTGATGACGGACGCGAACTTGTCATCGACGGCGAAACAATTGCAACCACTGCTGTTCCGGCGGATGACCATCCACTGGACGAGCTGATTTCAGGTTGGCGTTTTCGCTCTGCTGAAACTCAGGCACTGCAAATGGATGATTTCGAGAATCCAGCATTTGTGGCCATTGAGTATGCAGAGGAAATTTGGGAAACGCCCGCCGGAAAATCCAATCAGTCCTGCGCGGATTGTCATGGAGATGCGGATAACTTTACCGGTTTGCGGACCAAGTTGCCGCGCTGGAATGACGAGATGGGCAAGCCTGCCACCATGGAAATGCTGATCAATGCGTCCATCGAGACACATCAGGGAGCAGAGCCGTGGAAATGGGAGAGCGCCGAGATGCTGGCCATGACGGCTCTGATCGGTTTGCAATCTCGTGGCATGCCGGTTGCCATGAAGACTGACGGACCGATTGCGGACTGGGTCAAGAAGGGTGAAGAGCTTTACTACACCCGTGTTGGCCTGCTGAATATGGCCTGTGCCAACTGCCACGAAGACAATTACGGCAACATGATCCGTGCTGACCATTTGAGTCAGGGTCAGATCAACGGGTTCCCGGTGTATCGTCTGAAGTGGGGCGGACTTGGGTCCATTCATCGCCGGTTTAAAGGCTGTATGGATCAGGTGCGGGCTGAGCCTTACAAACGCGGCAGTGATGAGTTCATTGCTCTGGAAGCTTATGTAACATCTCGCGGGATGGGACTTTCAGTCGAGACCCCATCTGTTCGTAACTAAGTGATTTTGGAGGTTGCTCACTTATAGCAACCTCCTGATCTAAAACAATTTTCGAAATTCTAATAACCTACGGAGGGTGCGGAGATGATCTCGCGCCGTGATTTCTTGCAGGCTGGTGTCGCTGCAGCCGCTATTTTTGGGGCTGGTAGTTTTCCAGTGCTGGCCGCGCGTCAGGCCCTGACACAGAACCAACTTCTGGACTTCAAAACCACCGGCAATGTGACCATCATCCACTTTACGGATTGTCATGCGCAGGTGAAGCCTGTCTGGTTCCGTGAACCCTCCGTGAATATTGGTGTGGGTGCCCAAAAGGGATTGCTGCCGCACATCACTGGTCAGGACCTGCTGAAGGCGTTCAACTACCAGACCGGAACGCCGGAAGCCTATGCCCTCACCTCTGAGGATTTTGTCTCACTTGCACGCAGCTACGGCAAGATGGGCGGGTTGGACCGGGTGTCGACTATCGTGAAATCGATCCGGGCAGAACGTCCAGATGCGCTGTTCCTTGATGGTGGTGATACATGGCATGGGTCCATGACGGCCACGAAGACCCAAGGTCAGGACATGGTCAACCTAATGAATGCCTTGAGCCCCGATGCGATGACCTCGCACTGGGAATTCACATACGGCATTGACCGGGTGAACGAGATTGTTGAGGAACTACCCTTCCCGTTTTTGGGTGCCAACATCTTTGACAATGAATGGGACGAACCAGCGTTTGAACCCTACAAGATTTTCGAGCGCGGCGGTGCCAAAGTTGCAGTGATCGGGCAGGCCTTCCCGTATATGCCAATCGCCAATCCGGGCTGGATGTTCCCGAACCTTTCCTTCGGCATCCGCGAAGCACGTATTCAGGAAATGGTTGCGGAAGTGAAGCAGGAAGGCGCTGATGTTGTTGTCCTGCTCAGCCACAATGGTTTTGATGTAGACCGCAAGGTGGCACAGCAAGTTTCCGGCATTGACGTGATCCTGAGCGGTCACACTCATGATGCGGTGCCGGAGCCGGTGAAGGTCGGTGAGACCATGATCATCGCATCTGGCTCCAACGGTAAGTTTGTGTCTCGTCTGGATCTTGACGTCGACAAGAACGGCATCAAAGACTTCACTTACAAGCTGATCCCGGTGTTCGCCGATGTGATTGCTCCCGACCCTGAGATGGCAGCTCTGATAGAGAAAGAGCGCGCGCCGTTTAAGGAAGAGCTGGAAGAAGTCATCGGCACCACAGACAGCCTGCTTTATCGACGGGGCAACTTTAACGGCACGTGGGATGACCTGATCTGTCAGGCGCTGATTGAGGAGCGGGAAGCGGACATTGCGCTGTCTCCGGGCTTTCGCTGGGGCCCCTCCCTGCTGCCGGGTGACAACATTACCCGCGAAGACATCCACAACGCCACCAGCATGACCTACCCGAATGCTTACCGCTCCGAGATGACTGGTCAGTACCTGCATGAGATTCTAGAGGACGTGGCCGACAATCTGTTCAACCCGGACCCGTACTACCAGCAGGGTGGCGACATGGTTCGCGTGGGCGGCATGGGCTACTCCATCGACGTTTCCAAGCCAGTGGGTGAGCGCGTGACCAACATGACGCTGCTGAAAACCGGCAAGACCATTGATCCTGCCAAGACCTATGTGGTTTCGGGTTGGGCCTCTGTTGGTGAGGACACCGAAGGGCCTGAGATCTGGCAGGTGGTTGAAGATTACATCAGCCGCAAAGGCACCATCACAATGGACCCCAATTCTACCGTTCGCGTCACAGGCGTGTGAGGCGAACCCTTACGGATTTTGAGATGACGAGTAATTGACATGAGTGAAAGACTAAAGTCACCTACCCGCCGAAACCTCCTGAAAAGCGGGGCCTTGCTGAGTGGAGCTGCCTTGACTGGCGCTGCACTTCCGGCACGGGCGAATGACCCGGCCATCACCAATCTGCAGCCATGGATGCAGGAGCTGGGAGACGGTGTTGATGCCATGCCTTATGGCGTGCCCTCGCAATATGAGGCGCATGTGAAACGGCGCACTGTGGAATGGCTGACGGCTGACCGCGTAAGTTCGATCAACTTTACCCCGTTGCATGAGCTGGACGGAATCATCACGCCGAACGGCCTGTGCTTTGAGCGGCACCATGGCGGGGCTGCTCATATTGATCCTGCCCAGCATCGTTTGATGATCAACGGTCTGGTGGACAAAGAGCTTGTGTTCACCATGGAGGACATTCTGCGCTTCCCACGGGAGAACCGGATCTACTTTCTGGAATGTGCGGCTAACTCCGGCATGGAGTGGCGCGGGGCGCAGCTTAACGGCTGTCAGTTCACCCATGGCATGATCCATAACGTGATGTACACCGGCGTTCCACTGCGGTTGCTGCTGGAAGAAGCTGGCCTGAAGACCAACGCCAAGTGGTTGATGCCGGAAGGCGCTGACGCCTCTGCCATGACCCGCTCCATTCCTTTGCAAAAGGCTTTGGATGACTGCCTTGTCGCCTTTAAGATGAACGGTGAGGCGTTGCGTCCCGAGCAAGGCTACCCGCTGCGACTGGTGGTTCCGGGGTGGGAAGGCAATATGTGGATCAAGTGGCTGCGCCGCATCGAGGTGGGCGACGAGCCGTGGCACCACAGGGAAGAGACCTCCAAATACACTGACCTGATGGAAAACGGAAAGGCGCGACGGTTTACATGGGAAATGGACTGTAAGTCCATCATCACCAATCCAAGCCCTCAGGCCCCTATTTTGCACAAGAGCGGTCATACGGTCCTGACTGGTCTGGCATGGTCTGGTCGCGGCACTATCCCGCGCGTGGACATCACGTTGGACGGCGGCAAGAACTGGCATGCTGCCCGAATGGATGGCCTGAGCTTCGACAAGTCCATGCATCGCTTCTATTTCGAGTTTGACTGGGATGGAAAGCCGCTGCTGCTGCAATCGCGTGCGCATGATTCCACGGGCTATATCCAGCCAACGAAAAACGAGCTTCGCGCTGTTCGCGGCGAAAACTCCATCTACCACAACAACGGAATCCACACCTGGTACGTTAGCGAAAATGGTGAGGCGGAAAATGTTGAAATTTCTTAGTGTTCTTGCGACTGGAACGCTGCTGCTCACCAGCGCGGCGACAGCCGGTTCTTTCAATATTGGCCGTGCAGCCACCCCTGCTGAAGTGGCCGCATGGAATATTGATGTACGCCCTGATGGACAGGGATTGCCTGCCGGGCGCGGAAACGTGGAGCAAGGTGAAGAGATTTTTGCCGAGCGCTGCGCCGTGTGCCACGGTGACTTCGCAGAGGGTGTTGATCGCTGGCCGGTTCTTTCCGGCGGGGACGGTACACTGACATCCGATCGTCCGGTTAAGACCATCGGCTCTTACTGGCCGTATCTCTCAACCGTGTTTGACTATGTGAACCGTGCCATGCCGTTTGGCGAGGCTCAGTCTTTGAAGCCAGATGAAGTCTACGCCATCACGGCCTTCCTGCTTTACGCCAACGATCTTGTTGAGGATGACTTTGAGCTGAGCCAGGAGAACTTCACCTCCGTTCGCCTGCCAAACGAAGACGGTTTTTACATGGATGATCGCGAAGAGTCGCCGGTCTTCAAGAAACGCGATGTCTGCATGAAAGACTGCAAAGCGGACGTGAAGATCACTGCACGGGCTCAGGTTCTGGATGTGACACCGGAAGAGACGAAAGCAGCTGAGGAAGCAGCAGCAGCACCTGAAGAACCCAAAGCCGAAGTTGTGGCTGCCGCAGAACCAGCACCAGTTGCAGAGCCTGCTCCGGAGCCCGTTGTTCTTGATGATGCACTCATCAAGAAGGGCGCCAAGGTTTTCAAAAAATGTAAGGCCTGCCATCAGGTTGGAGAGAAAGCCAAGAACAAGGTTGGCCCGATCCTGAACGATATCATCGGTCAGCAGGCGGCTGTGGTTTCCGGCTTCAAATACTCCAAGGCCTTGAAAAAGCTCAATGGCGACGGCCTTGTCTGGTCTGATGAAAATCTGGATGTTTTCCTGACCAAGCCGAAAAAGTTTGTGAAGGGCACCAAAATGACATTCGCTGGTTTGAAGAAGGAAAAAGACCGCATTGCGCTCATCGAATTCCTGAAGAGCCACTCCCAATGAGAGCGTTGATACCTGCCCTCGCCCTCACACTTGGCTTTCTGTCAGGGGCAACTTCGGTTGCCTCTGCTCAGGATATTGCGCGCGGTGAACGCCTGTTTAATGCTTGTTTGCGATGCCACGATGTTGGCAAGGATGCCAAGAACCGCATTGGCCCTCACCTGAATGGTGTGTTTGACCGGAAGGCTGCAACCATTGAAGGCGCGACATATTCAAAGGCCATGAAGCGTGCTGGCGCTGATGGCCTGCACTGGACAATCGACACGCTGAACATCTACATTCAAAACCCTAAGAACCTCGTCTCCGGCACACGCATGAACTACCGGGGAATGAGAAAGGAAAAAGATCGCTCTGATCTGCTCGCTTATCTACGCCAGTTTTCCGTGAGCCCTGCCAACATTCCAGAGGCTTCTGCCAGCCTTTTGCAGCAGGATGCTCCAAGTCTTCACGAAGAAACTTATCTGGACGGAGATGCTGAATATGGCGAATATCTATCAGGTGAATGTACCAGTTGCCATCAATCCAGCGGAGCGGACAAAGGGATCCCTTCCATCACGGGCTGGTCGCAACCAGACTTTGTGATTGCGCTGCGGGCCTACAAAAAGGGACATAGACCTCATCCCGTCATGCAGATGATCGCCAAACGGCTCTCGGAGGAGGAGATTGCTGCGCTGGCGGCTTATTTTAAAGAATTGCATTAGAGCGGGGCCTTTTTGACTGGCTTTGCTCAAATAATTGTTTTCACGCGTATTCCTATCAAAACCGGAGATACTTCCGGGCATACGCTTTAGGGGAGGAATTGACATATGAGACTGAACCGACGTCGTTTTTTAGGGACTGCAGCTGCAAGTGCGGCACTCTTGTCCTCTCCTATTGCCCTGGGGCAAAAGCGGCCCCGTGTGGTCATCATTGGCGGCGGTGCTGGCGGGGCGACTGCAGCCCGCTACATTGCCAAGGATTCTGATGGTGCGATTGAGGTGATCCTCATTGAACCTTCCCGCACTTACTACACCTGCTTCTTCTCCAACCTGGCCATTGGCGGTTTCCAGCCTATGTCCAAGCTGGCACACTCCTACGGCACGTTGGCCAGTGAGTATGGCGTAACCGTCGTGCATGATTGGGCCTCTGACGTGGACCGTGAGAAAAAGGTGGTTCGGCTCGCAGGCGGCGATGCCATCTCCTATGATCGCCTTGTCCTGTCTCCGGGTATCGACTTTGTAAAAGGGGCGATTGAAGGCTGGGATGTGACTGCCCAGACCAAGATGCCTCACGCCTATAAAGCTGGTACACAGACCCAGCTGCTGAAGGCGCAGGTTGAGGCTATGCCGGAAGGTGGCACCTTTGCCATGGTTGCTCCACCTAACCCGTACCGCTGTCCTCCCGGCCCCTATGAGCGCGTCTCCATGGTTGCTCATGTGCTGAAACAGCGAAACCCGACTGCCAAGATCCTCATTCTTGATCCAAAGGAGAAGTTCTCCAAGCAAGGCCTGTTCATGGAAGGCTGGGAGAACCACTACGCAGGCATGGTGGACTGGCTGACCGACGAGTTTACCGGAGGTGTTCAGCGTGTTGACCCGAACACCATGGAAATTGTGCTGGAAGACGAGACCATCAAAGCGGATGTTTGCAACGTGATCCCGGCGATGCAGGCTGGCAGCATCGCACATCAGGCAGGCCTGACCAACGAGGCGGGTTGGTGTCCGATCGTTCCGGCAACACTGCAAAGCCAGATAGATGAGAACATTCATGTGCTTGGTGATGCGACCCAGAACGGTGATATGCCAAAGTCCGGCTATTCTGCCAACAGCCAGGCCAAAGCTGCCGCCATGGCGATCCGTCACGCCCTCACCGGCTCCCGCGCCTTCAAACCGCGGTTCTCCAACACTTGTTGGTCGCTGATCTCACCAGACAACGGCGTGAAGGTTGGCGCAAGCTATGTGGCCACGGATGAGAAGATCGCCAAAGTGGACGGCTTCATCTCCCAAAACAACGAGGACGACGCCCTGCGCAAGCAAACCTTTGAGGAAAGCCTCGGCTGGTACGCTGGCATGACTGCGGACATGTTTGGGTAAGGAACTGGGTTGCGGAGTGCTCAGCGGGTTTGAGGTGATGCTGAAAGGACTGCTGAGCACCTTGTTAATGGCGGCCGAACTGGGCTGAAGTGAGTTGAACACCTGCTTATGTGTGGGACGCTTGATCTGGCTGGTTCCTCAGAGCTGCGGGCACGTACCTGCTTGCTTGTGAGAGCTGTACCTGTGGGGCCAACCAGCAATCAGCGCATTCCAGATGCCCGGCGACTGGATTGAGCGCATCTACATGCGCTGGTGGCGCGTAGCCCATGGCAACGGCAAAACCACCTACATGTGGGCGCTATCAGCCGCGACAACAGACTCTCCATCAAATACTACAGGGCCATCCCGGCGCTCCTGCATGGTATTGCCCCGGATGTTGACCAGGACCGGGATTTGCTGAAACAGCAGTTTGAATGGAATGCCCTTATCGAAGAGACGACAATGCATATGCTGGTATCACCAGTCACGCAGGCTGATGATCTTGAGTATATCACGGATGGAAGAGTACTGATCGCTGCGACTGAGAGGATAACTCAGAGTGAGCGAGAGTAGGATTGTCTGGGACTGTGAGGAGGATAAGCTGGCGGTTAGTGATGCCACTTGCCACTTCGATCCATCCGCCTGTTTTAACATATCGCAGCAATAGATATTCCCGCTCTATTCTCGGTCAGTTGCAGCACTCTGATATCCGTTAGGTTTTGAGCTCGGGGATATCTTGTTGCGAATGTTCTGCCTGCTCTTTCAAATTGTCAGCAGCATTAAGCCGATTTATCCCCGCCGTGGATAATCATCTTCCCACGCAACCAGAACCACGGTACCTGATGTTTCAGACATAACAACGCAGCTGGAACGTAAACCTTTCAAACAAACGCACATAAAAGCGCAAAGCTTAAACAGGTCGACTTTAGAGGCCTTTGGGTTCGGAAAAGTCTCGTCTGCTCTCTCCGCACCGGCTCTCTAGTGTATGTGTTAGAACGCAAAAAGCCCCCATGCTTTAAGCATTGGGGGCTTTTGTCTGATATGTTGT
>NZ_LMCI01000003.1:0-25665 GCF_001623145.1 Pseudovibrio sp. W64
TGACGGTCGCTCCGCCAGCAGCCCGTTACGTAGGCATAGGTTCAGAGTATGGGAAGAATTCAGGAGGGGAATAAGTTTTTCCAAAAACGCTTTGCAGCATCACGCAATACCAACTGCAGCGCGCAGGCCGGGCATAAGCTGAAAAGCCATATAAGCTGCGTAACAGCACAGGAAGAACACGCCTTCCCTGCGGCTCACTCGCCAGCCGGAAATGCAGGCAATCGCCATTAGCACGACTGTGCCCACCATCACCCAGATATCCACCTGCGCGATCTCAGAGGGCACCGGAATTGGCACAACAAGGGCTGTTACACCGCCAATGCCGAAAATATTGAAGATGTTGCTGCCAACAATATTGCCAAACGCAACCTCAGCATGGCCTCGCACCGCAGCTATGGCAGAGGTGACAAGCTCTGGCAGAGAAGTGCCAATCGCAACCAGCGTCAAGCCAATCACCGCATCGGAAACCCCAAAATGATGCGCAATTTCAACGCTGGATGACACCAGCAAACTCGCTCCAATAACGATGCCAACCACACCGACAGCAAAAATCGCGAGCCCCGCCCAAATGGAAAGGTTCGGATAGCTCGCCTGATCAGCTTCAGCCTCATGAATCTGAGCCGCTGCTTTTCCCGCTTTACGTTCCGACCAATAGCTGAAGAGTGTATAGGCCAGCAGTAGGCCAATCAGAACGAAACCAGCCCATCGGGACAGATATCCCGTCAGAATGACGCCCAGCAAGATCAGGCTTGAAAGCACAAGCACAGCACCATCACGCTGAAAAGCTTCCCGGTTCACCGCAATGGGTAAGATCACTGCCGTAATACCTAAAATGAGCAGCACATTAGCTATGTTGCTGCCCACAATGTTGCCAATGGCAACACCGGGGTAACCAGCAAGCGCGCCCTGCAAACTGGCCACAAGCTCCGGCATGGATGTGCCAAAGCCAACAAGTGTCAGCCCGATAAACAGTTTGGAGACACCCAGACGCGTCGCAACAGCCACACTGCCGCGCACCAGTGCTTCGCCGCCAACAAGCAGCAGCACAAGCCCCCCAACCAATTGAAGGATCACCATTTTCTGAAAACTTTCCTTAAGCGCAGTTCGCGCTTGCGGTTTAGACTGATGTGCAATTGGGTATCCTTCACTCCGATTGCAAGAAGGTTGGTCATCACATTACATTCAGCCAAACTTCTTTGATAATGAGGCCAAGACCAGAAAAAAGCATCATCACCAGCACGCAATAACGGAACAGGATCGGGCTGAAGCGCCGACCAAGATAGTTACCACTCTTGGTGCCGATATAGACAAAAACCAGCCCGGTGATCGAAATCGCAAAAGCCCCAAGATGCAACAGGCCCATATATGTCAGACCAAGGATCATCATGACTGTCACGACTGTGAAGAAGCTATTGATCGTTTGAATGAAATGGCTGCGCGGGAGATCGAGAGACACCAGAAACGGTGTGATCGGCATCAACTGTGAGCCTGTCATACCTGTCAGCAGTCCGGTTGAGAATCCAGACAGCGAACTCCCAGCTTTCTCCCAATGCGTTTTCAGCTTCAGGTTCTTGGAGAGCAGCGCATATCCCACAAACGCCACGATGATAAATCCCAGCAGGATTGTCAGCCAATGCGTGGACGCCCACCCCAAAAACCAAAGACCAATGACAACGCCCGGCACCGCATAAAGATAAATCCGCCAGAAGCGAGAAAAAGATTCCCGAAAATGCCCGGCCTCATAAACCAGTATGAGATCACTGATGAGCCCCGGTATCACAATAAGCGGAATGCCCTTCTTCAAGCCCACCGTGTAAGCGAGAACAGCAAGGCAGATTGTTGTAAACCCAAGTCCTGCAAGGCCTTTTACAAAAGCTGCAAAGAAGAACGTGAACATGATGATGGCAATCTCAAAGGCCGTATAGCCGAGATACTCCGCCGCCATTGCCATGTCTGCTTCCATATCCATCATGCAGCAGAGCCTAGGCGTGAACCTGCAACAATCTCTAACATCTCCATCTGCAAACTGAAGGGATCCATCAACCACCAGTTAGCTTAGAGCGGAGCCGCTAAAATCCTTTGACCAGCAAGCTCAACCCAAGCCCGAACAAAAGCAGCAGAATAGACGCCCTGAAAACCGACGGCGACATCAGCTGGCGCACCACCGAGCCCAGCTTGGTACCCAGATAGACAAAAGCCAGCCCAAGCGCAGAAACTCCAAGCGCACTCAGATCAAGCAGTCCGAGATAGTAAAGGCCAGCCGCCATCACAAAGGAGGACAAAGTAAAGGAGCAATTGATCGCCTGTACAAAACGCTCACTGTTGAGATTGAGCGACAACAGATAGGGCATTACAGGCATGATCTGCGAACCGGTAATGCCATTCACCACGCCCGTAATAAAGCCGCTGACAGGCCCAAGGAAGCGCTCCATCTCATAGGAGAGTTTCAGGTGCGGCGTGAAATAAGCAAACAAGGCATAGCTGATAAGCACAAAACCCAGCACCACAACAGCTTCCTGAGCAGGTGCCACATCCAGAAACCAGAGGCCCAGCAGAATCCCCGGCACCGTTGCAAGCAGCATCCAGCGAAAGCGAACCACCATCTCCCTGAAAGACCCGGCATCGACCATCACCAGAATATTACTGGTAATACTGGGCAGTAAGATGAGCGGAATTCCTCTTTTCAACCCCACCGCGTAAACCAGAAACGGCAGACAAGTCGTTGAAAACCCGAGGCCTGTCGCGCCTTTAACGAAAGCTGCAAAGAAAAAAGCGCCCGCAACAGCAGCAAGTTCCGTTGAGCTATACGCAATCTCCCACACAAAGAGATAACTAGAAATATCTTTAAACATCTGGCACAACACACCTGACCTAATAGGAAACCTAATTCCCTATTGGAAAATCCATTAGATTTTTGTGAAAGCCCGTGAGCTATCACGTGGAGAAGAAATGCAACTCTGGTTTAGACTTATACTTTATTTCATTAAGTTCCCTTTTCAGGAAAAACTAGCAGACATGTTCAGCAAGTCTGTTGTCCGATTGCGCGTTCTCCCCTCTGACATTGACATGAACATCCACCTCACCAACAGCCGCTATCTGGCCATGATGGATTTTGGTCGTGTGGATCACATGAGCCGCACCAAGCTCGGCAAAGCGATTTTCCGCAACAAATGGACACCACTGGCCAATCACGCCACTGTCCGCTTTCGGCGCGAGCTCCCGTTTGGCGAGCCGTTCAAGCTGGAAAGCGAGATTGTGTACTGGACGGATGAGGCCTGTGTGATGGAACAACGCTTCATCTTCACCAAAGGCCCGAAGAAAGGCATTGTTGCCGCAACCGGCCTGGTGCGCGTCAGCATGTACGACCGCGCGCAAAAGGCTTTTGTCCCAACCTCAGCGGTGCTGGAAGAGACCGAAACGCAAGCCACCAAACTCCCATTACAGCCGCATATCGAAGTTTTTTTGAAAGAAGAGAAAGCAATTCAGGCCTATGAACGCAAATCCGCTGGCATTGCTCCGGTAGATTCATTAGAAATACCAGCTGCTGAAAACGATCAATCAAAGGCAGACAACAGAAAGCATGGCTGAGCAGACTTCCTTCCCGATCCTGTATTCATTTCGTCGGTGTCCCTACGCAATGCGCGCAAGACTGGGATTGGTCGCAAGCCAGACAACCGTTGCCCTCCGCGAAATCGTGCTGCGCAACAAGCCAGCCCACATGCTGGAAATCTCTCCAAAAGGAACGGTTCCTGTCCTGCAACTGACGGATGGAACCGTCATCGAGGAAAGCCTTGAGATCATGCTCTGGGCCTTGCAGCAAAATGACCCTCAAAGCTGGCTCTCTCCAGAGACAGGTACGCTGGAGGAAATGCTGCAGCTGATTGAAGAGATGGACGGCGATTTCAAACGCAATCTGGACAGGTACAAATACTCAACACGCTACGAAGGCGCGGATCCGGACGAGCACTACACCCTCGCCATCCTAGAACTCTCCAAGCTCTCTGAGCGCCTTGAAGGTTCAGCGTATCTGTTCGGAAACCGCCCGGCTCTCGCAGATCAGGCACTCTTCCCATTCGTGCGCCAGTTCGCCAATGCAGATAAAGAACGCTTTGAAGTAGAAGCCCCTGCAAGCGTAAAAAAATGGCTGCTCGAACGGATCGACCAGCCGGATTTTAAAACCGTGTTCGGTATGAAATGGAAGCCATGGTCACCCGAGGATGACCTTGTGCTCTTCCCGCAAGAAGTGCCTACACACGCCCTTTAAACAGCGCAACTTCGCCAACCACTTCAATCGTCACATCCCTGAAATACGTCTCCAGATTGGAGCGTAAATCATCAAGGTTGTCTTCAGAATTCGAGAAGATGCCCTTGCTGTTGTAAAAGCCCATCAGCTTACGCGCTGCCCAGTTTGGCTTCTGCCCTTCGCCCAAAATGGTTGAGCCAAACAAGATCCCTCCGTCATTCAGCAGCGGTCTGAGGTTCTCAAACACCATATACTTCTGCTTCATGGTTCCCGGTAGGCAGTGCAGCAGGTAGCCCAGATTGATGCTGTCAAACTTGGCATCAGTCCACTCAATCGGCTCCAGCACATCAGTCTGTGTCACGCTGACATTCGCCACCACAGAGCGCGCCTTGGCATAATCCAGACAGGTTTGGTTGAGGTCCATCAGCACCAGACGCGTCTTATCCGGAAAGCGCCCGTGCTCCAGAAAGTAGCCACTGCCAACCCCTACATCAAGGTGATTGGCACTGACATTGCGATTGAAGAAGCTCAGCGCTTTTGAAGCGGAACAGCGCCACAGAAACGTGTTGGAGAACCGCAGAACCAGCAGGTCATAAATACGCAGAGTTTTATCGGAGTATACCTCTGCCCCTGCCGCGCTATCCAAATTCTCTTTGTTCATTTCCGCACCAATCCTGTTTTGCTTCACGCATGCATAGTTGCCATACTAGAACAACAACATGAGCAAAACCCTACGTCATGGTTTTACACAGAACAACCAAGAGTTTGCATCAGCAGCTTTTCTAGCTCCGTAACCGACACTTCCTGATCCCAGGAATGACGGTAAACTGCCTCTCCATCAAAGAAATCAGCCCCCTCACCATCAACGCTCACCAACCCCCATTTTGAAGCGCCAACCTTGAAGGTTTTCGAGGCAAATGCCCCAATATCATCAGCACGGCGCTCATTCATGCGGATAACAAGGTCATGAGCGGTAGCCGCGAGCTGCTCGCGTCCCTCATCAGAAGACAGAACATCCTCGGTATCCAGCAGGAACGCCTTACCAAAGCCGCCATTCATGTTCACCCGCTCAACATGCAGGCGATACCAGTCGAAATCAGCAAAATCGACATAGAGCTTGGCCTTTGGGTGCCGCATCAAATAGCGGTTGCGCAGCTCAGTGCACAGCGGATCCCCTTTGCTCAGTCGCTCAAAGCGCCCGATAACGGTCAGCCGCGGATGAGCCAGTGGGTCCCCTTTTCCCGGCTCGCCAATCAGCAAAGACACTCGCTGATCCTGCTCAAGGCATTGAGAATGGTTGGAAAGGCTGGAAGCAAGCATAAACGGCGCACCAACAGCATCCGAGCTGACACCAACACGGCTGACAATAGGGTAGCCGGTCTCTGGCTCCAGAACAGCAAGAGAAGCAAATCTGACAGACCTGATCAGCTTCTTGGCAAGAGCGCGTGCTTCATCGGTGGTTTCACGAATTGGATCTATCTTCTTTTCCATACCAACCTCACTTTTCCCAATCTGACCCTGCTCAGATTCTTGGCTCTTGTCTATCTCCACTTATGCGTATTCCGGAAAAGTGGTCTCCATAATCTGGAGAGGACAACATACTGATTTAAGTAAGATGGATAACGTACTCAACTTAAAATTCGGTAAGAAACCAGCGTCTTAAACATTTTTTCAAACACATAATCAATTGATATATATAGATTTTCTGGCCCATTCATCTACATGAACAGAAGATGAATGGCGCTCTCAAAGAAGGTTCAGGCCACTTCTGGTTAATTAGTCTCAACAAACACGAAATACCGTTTACGGAGACGAAAATGGCTAAAGCATCAGCAGTAATTTCAGTAGCGCTTGCAGGGGCAATGATGTTGCCAGTCGTTTCTGCAGCTCAGGCAGGCCCCAGAAACAATACTTATATTGAAAACAACACTTACGTTGAGAACAACTATTATCATAAGCGTAAGAAGAGAAAGCATAAGAAGCACGGCATCAATGCAGGTGAAGCAGCTGCAATCGGCGTTATCGGTCTGGCGGCAGGTCTCATCATCGGCAATGCAGTGACACCGCAACCTCAGTACGTTGCACCACCACGCCCGGCCTACCGTCCACCAGCGCCAGCGTATCGCCCACCAGCCTACCGTCCGCCAGTGGTGCATCAGCCAGCACCGGTTTATCACGCTCAGGCTGTAGCCCCAGCCCCGTGGTCCCCGGCTTGGTTTGCCTACTGCACCAACAAATACAGAAGCTTTAACCCGAACACCGGCACCTATCGCACGTACTCTGGCAAAAACCGTTTCTGCCAGTAAGCCCTGTCATCACAGAACACGCCCGCTTGAAAGAGATAAAGCCCCGTCTCAATCAGGTGGGCGTTCCCACATCATGCTTTTGAAAAAAGGACTGTGAGCCCGCGCCTTTATTTGCAGACGCGATATTTGCAGCCCTTGCCGTGACAGCCCTGATCGAAGTGTAAGTGGTCTCGGTGATACTTGTCGGCCTCTGGGCCAAGTACGGTCGTGAACCGCTCACAGGCTCCTTTATGTAAGCTGCTCAGGAAACGCACTTCAGCTGAAGACCCGTCCCAGCCCTCTTCAACAGTCACTTCTCGTCCATCAGACAAATAGAAGGCTGCAATATCGATGGCGTTGCCCTTGCCATGCTCTGAGAGCTTCGCGCCGCGTTTGTTATTCCGGCCACGACAAGCATACCCTGCAGCCGTGCGAATGCGCGTGATGGATACACCAAGTTCCCGCCGAGCAGCAGGCACTGCCACATCCTGCAACCAGCCATCCAGCTTTTGTGCCAGCTCGCACTCAATTTGCACTGGCATCGTCAGGCCAATCTCTTGGCCACCACCAACCACAGACCGCAAAGAAACAGGCTGATCAATCCCACATCCGCCCGGCCCGTCAACAGCGTTTGAGATCTCAACACTCCAACCACGGAGCACACACATCCTCGCATCGCTTGCAGGAGGAAAAACACGCTGGTTTTCAAGTGGCACAGGAACGAGAGAAAGCGGCTTGCCCGCAGGAACACGTGAAGGCTGAACACTCACCTTGCTCTGAGGAAGAGGCATCGGAGGCAATAAGGTTACATTGCCCACATAAGGACGAGCTTTTGGCATCGGGGCAGCACTAACGTGTGCAGCGCCGATGCACATACCGATAACCAAAACGGCAGACAAAAGTCTTCCGGCAGCGTTCCCACCTGTCTTGTAACCCACCTTGAAATCCCCGATTTGAACAGACGTTTGCCCGGCGCTGTTCCTGATTCAATGCTGAATATTTCCGTTTTCCCGCCTGAATTGTCATGAATGTTTTAAACTATCCACGCCCAATTCACCCCAGGAAAAGCATGAGTATAGCCCGACGAGTATTCGCGAAGCTGCAGAAAACCTGCATATTGATTTGACAGAGGAAACGCAAGAATTCCCTTGGTCTTTCACAAAACAACCAGAAAGTATCCTCCGGCTTTACACATATTATTCGCTACAGAAATTTTCAGTGATCCTAGGTGCTTTTCTAGCAGTGCCATGAAAAATGGCATTTTTTTGCTTCCTAACGTGGCTTCCGTCACATAAGCTTTAAACAGCTAGTGAGTAACGGGAGATAAATCCATGACTGTCACACGAAGCTTTAACGCCGTCGCAATCACACTTGCATTTGCATTTGTTGGTGCTGTCGTTATCGGCTTGCTATAGTCCCCCTCCCCCACACTGACAAAGTCCTTCACAAAACAAAAATCGAAGGCAAGACTTATCCAGACGCACAAAGAAACCCACCTTGTTACCAAGGTGGGCTCCAGTTGATTAATTGCTTTTGCGTATCAGTTACGCTGCCACAGATGTCAGGCCAACCATTGTGTTCTGCGCTTGTGCAATTGCTGCATCACGGTCAACAGCAACACCTTCCGCTGCAACAACTTCCACATCGCTCACACCAATAAAGCCAAGCACCTGCTTGAGGTAAGGCACTGCAAAGTCTGCTGGAGAGCCAACAGGCACACCGCCAGCTGCCGCAACAATGTATGCCTTCTTGCCTGTCAGCAAGCCCTGTGGGCCGTATTCGGTGTAATTGAAGGTCACACCCACACGTGCAATCTGGTCAACCCATGCCTTCAAAACAGCAGGCACAGAGAAGTTGTAGATCGGCGCACCAATAACCAGCACATCTGCCGCTTTCAGCTCCGCAATGAGTGCATCAGAAAGCGCAAGGCCTTCTTTCTGCTCTTCACTGCGCTGCTCGTCAGGGGTGTAAGCAGCACCAATCCATGCTTCGTTGATAAACGAAATCGGGGAATTCAGATCACGCTCGATAACGGTGTCACCATTATTGAAGATCTTGGAAGAAAGTTCATCAGAAAGCTGGCGGGTTACGGATGTTGCAGTTGCCGCTGAGCTATGGATCTTCAAAATTGTCTTTTTCATCGGTCGTCTCCTATGCCCCAAACAGGAGCTACAGCGTATCTCCGAAAAGTGGAAACCGGTTTTCGGAGAAAGATACGCAAAACAAAGGCTAAAGCAGTTCATGTGTTTCCACTTAAATGCGAACTGCTTTATTGTCTTCTCCTGAACATACATAATGGAACCACAGCGAATGATTAGATCACTATTTGGAAACAGTCTTTGCACGTCTCAGCGACAATCCGACAAAGAAAAAGGGCTGCGAAAACATCCGCAGCCCCTCTAAATTTCAATGCTTCAAAGCGCTACTCCGCAGCTTCGCGAGCCATCGGGTTGTAGTTCAGGATCGGAGCCAGCCAGCGCTCCGCCTTTGCCAGTTCCCAACCCTTACGCTTTGCATAATCTTCCACCTGATCCCGCTCAATCTTGCCAATGCCGAAGTAGTGGCTGTCAGGGTGGGAGAAGTAGAGACCAGACACAGCAGATCCCGGCCACATCGCGTAGCTCTCAGTCAATGAGATACCTGTCTGCGCTTCCGCATCAAGCAACTCCCAAAGAGTACCCTTCTCAGTATGATCTGGCTGCGCTGGATAACCCGGTGCCGGACGAATACCATCGTAGTCCTCTGCAATCAGATCAACATTAGACAGACCTTCATTCGGCGCATAGGCCCAAAGCTCAGTACGAACCAGTTCGTGCATCCGCTCTGCAAGTGCTTCTGCCAAACGGTCAGCAATCGCCTGAGAGAGGATCTTGTTGTAGTCATCACCAGCTTCGCCGTAGCGCTTGGCAATTTCATCCTCACCAATACCCGCAGTCACAGCAAACCCGCCAACATAGTCCGGGATGCCGCTGTCGATTGGCGCAACAAAGTCCGCAAGAGCCACGTTCCCACGATCAGAGGAACTCCGGTCCATCTGCTGACGAAGGGTATAGAGACGGTTCAGCTCAGTCGTACGGCTCTCGTCGGTGTAAAGCACAAGATCATCACCATCCTGCGCACACGGCCAGAAACCAACCACAGCATTCGCTTGCAACAGATTGCCGTCCACGATCTCCTTCAACATCTCCTGCGCATCATTATAAAGCGCCTGAGCTGCTGGACCATAACGGTCATCTGTCAGCACTGCAGGATAGGCTCCCTTAATCTCCCAGGTGGAGAAGAAAGGTGTCCAGTCAATGTACCTCACCAATTCCTTCAAGGAGACATTGGTAAATGTCTTGGTGCCGATAAACTTAGGCTTGGTTGGAGCATATCCATCAAAGTTTGGCTTGAAGCGATTTGCACGAGCCTTCTCGATAGATGCCCGAACCTTCTTGTTCCGCGACCGCGCATGCTTTTCAGCAACATCCACATATTCCGCGCGGGTTGCATCATAGAGTGCCTCACGCCCACCTTCACTCACCAGACGGGACGCAACACCCACCGCACGCCCAGCATCAGTGACGTAGATCGCCTGACCCTTGGAGTAGTTCGGATGGATCTTCACCGCTGTATGGACACGAGAAGTCGTCGCACCGCCAATCAGCAGCGGAATATCCAGCCCCTCACGCTCCATCTCAGAAGCTACGTGACACATCTCATCAAGCGACGGTGTGATCAGGCCGGACAAACCAATGATATCAACATCATGCTTGCGCGCTTCATCAATGATCTTGGCTGTTGGCACCATCACCCCAAGGTCGATAACCTCAAAGTTGTTACACTGCAGAACAACGCCAACGATGTTCTTGCCAATGTCGTGCACATCGCCTTTCACCGTAGCCATCAGGATCTTGCCGTTGGATGAGCTCTCATCCAAGCCACTGCGACGCTTTTCCTCTTCAAGGAATGGCATCAGATAGGAAACAGCAGCCTTCATCACGCGGGCGGATTTCACCACCTGCGGCAGGAACATTTTACCAGCGCCAAACAGATCACCAACCACGTTCATGCCATCCATCAATGGACCTTCAATCACATGCAGCGGACGATCAAAGTTCTGGCGAGCTTCTTCCGTGTCTTCCACGATAAAGTCAGTGATACCGTGAACCAATGAGTGCTCAAGACGCTTGGCAACAGTTGCCTCACGCCAGCGCAGATCAACCTCACGTTTCTTTCCACCCGGACCTTTAAACTTCTCAGCAGCTTCGAGCAGACGATCCGTGGAATCTGAACGGCGGTTCATAACCACATCTTCACAAAGCTCACGCAACTCAGCAGGAAGGTCATCATAAACAGCCAGCTGACCAGCATTCACAATGCCCATATCCATACCAACCTGAATGGCATGGTACAGGAACACAGAGTGCATCGCTTCACGAACCGGCTCATTCCCGCGGAAGGAGAACGACAGGTTGGAAACACCACCAGAAATATGAGCGTGTGGCAAGTTCTCAGAGATCCACTTGGTCGCTTCAATGAAGTCCAGACCATAGTTGTCATGCTCTTCAATACCAGTCGCAACCGCAAAGATATTCGGATCAAAAATGATATCCTGAGGCGGGAAACCAACCTTATCTACCAGCACATCATAGGAGCGTTTGCAGATGTTGATCTTGCGCTCAAACGTGTCAGCCTGACCCGTTTCATCAAACGCCATCACAACAACAGCAGCACCATAACGGCGGATCAGCTTAGCCTGTGCGATGAAGTTCTCTTCCCCTTCTTTCAGGGAGATCGAGTTCACCACAGCCTTACCCTGCACACACTTCAGGCCAGCTTCAATGACAGTCCACTTGGAGCTGTCGATCATCACTGGAACCTTGGCAATATCCGGTTCAGCCGCAATCAGGTTGAGGAAGGTAACCATAGCTTCTTCACTATCAAGAAGCCCCTCATCCATGTTGATGTCGATGATCTGCGCACCATTCTCAACCTGAGAGCGGGCAACATCCAGCGCTGCATTGTAGTCATCGTTCTTGATCAGTTTGCGGAACCGCGCAGAGCCCGTCACGTTGGTACGCTCACCCACGTTGACGAAGTTCACTTCCTTGGTGAACGTGAACGGCTCCAGACCGGACAGACGCATCAGGCGCGGCACTTCTGGCAAAGCACGCGGCTTCAAGCCTTCCATAGCATCCGCAAGGGCCTTAATGTGATCCGGCGTCGTACCACAACACCCGCCAACCACGTTGACCAGCCCAGACTCGGCAAACTCTTTCATGAGGCCAGCCATGTATTCTGGGCTCTCATCGTATTCACCAAACTCATTCGGCAAACCCGCATTCGGATAAGCACAAACAAGAGTATCTGCAACACGGGAAATCTCATCCACGTGCGCACGCATTTCCTTGGCACCCAGCGCACAGTTTAAGCCAACCGTAAACGGCTCCGCATGACTGACAGAGTTCCAGAACGCTTCTGGTGTCTGACCCGACAATGTACGGCCAGACAGATCAGTAATCGTGCCGGAGATCATGACCGGCAGCTTGATGCCTTTTTCCTCAAACACCTGATCAATCGCGAACAAAGCCGCTTTTGCATTCAAGGTGTCAAAGATGGTCTCAACAAGAATGAGATCACAGCCACCATCAACCAGACCACGGGTCGCTTCAGCGTAAGAGTCCTTCAGATCATCAAAGGAAACTGCACGGAAACCTGGATTGTTCACGTCTGGAGAGATCGAGGCCGTCCGGTTTGTTGGACCAAGCCCACCAGCCACAAACCGGCGGCGGGACGGATCAATTGCCTTCATCTGCTCAACAGCTTCACAGCAAAGGCGGGCACCTTCCTTGTTCAGCTCATAAACAATGCTCTCCATCGCATAGTCAGCCTGTGCGATAGAAGTCGACGAGAACGTGTTGGTCTCAATGATATCTGCGCCCGCTTTCAGATACTGCAGGTGGATATCACGAATGGCATCTGGCTGGGTCAGGATCAGAAGATCATTGTTCCCTTTCAGATCCTGGTTCCAGCTCTTGAAACGCTCACCTCGGAACTGCGCTTCATTGAACTGCAGATTCTGGATCATAGTTCCCATGGCGCCATCCAGAACAAGGATACGCTCCTTGGCGGCTGCTTCTAGGGCTGCAAAAATGTCCGAACCGGTCTTTTTCACCTGCAAACTCATGGGATCCGATCTTTTCTAGTACTTTACTTTTGCGGGTCACGAATGGGGTCGTAATCCGACAAATATCTTTATATGTGCGTGGATTGGGTTCAGGCAGCGACGGATGCTTTCACATCCTGTTTTGCGCGAAGACCAAGCATGTGGCAGATCGCGTAAACGAGGTCTGCTTTGTTCATTGTGTAAAAATGGAAGTCCTCGACACCATCATCCGCAAGGCTCATCACCTGCTCAGCAGCAACAGCCGCCGCAACCAGTTCACGGGTGCGAGGGTCGTCATCAAGACCATCAAACCGGTGTGCCAGCCAACCTGGAACAGATGCTCCAGTCTTCTTTGCAAAGCCGGAAATGCCCTTGAAGCTGGTCACTGGCACGATACCCGGAATAATCGGGATCGTGATGCCAGCAGCCCGAACACGGTCCACATAGCGGAAGTAATGATCATTATCGAAGAAGAACTGCGTGATCGCACGGGTCGCGCCCGCATCCACTTTCGCCTTCAAAACATCCAGTTCCGTTTCCCAACTTGGAGATTCCGGGTGTTTCTCAGGATAGGCTGAAACAGAAACCTCAAAATCACCGATGGAACGAATGGAAGCTACCAGATCAGCGGTAGACTGATATCCACCTTCATGCGGATGATACTGCTCACCAAGTCCAGCAGCCGGGTCACCACGCAGCGCCACAACGTGGCGAACACCCGCATCCCAGTAAGCGCGAATGACTTCATTCACTTCTTCCTTGGTGGCATCCACACAGGTCAGGTGTGCAGCAGGCTTCAAAGTAGTCTCATTCACAATACGCGAAACCGTAGAGTGAGTACGCTCACGGGTCGACCCGCCCGCGCCATAAGTGACAGAGACAAAGTTCGGGGCCAATGGCTCAAGCCGTTTGATTGATGACCAAAGCTGTTGCTCCATCTTCTCGCTCTTAGGAGGAAAAAACTCGAAAGAAACGGAGATGTCAGAGGCTCCATTGAGCCTAAAACGGCGATCGATACTATGTTCGCTCATAACTAAGCAAGCTCCTTGGTCTGATCCGCTACAGGCAGGTCGGTCACAACCCGACGATCCTGAGCGAGCCAAAGGGTAACGGTTAATTTGTCTTTCTCCCCCACGCCCGGGGTAAGATCATTCGTTGAAACAAGCTCCAGATCAGCCTCGGAAAGCCAATTGCCCACTTGTCCCTGAGAAAAGCCAAGACGACGATGCGCATGCTTCTCCCGCAAAAACTCCAATTCGTGAGGAGCAAAATCTACGAGCAACAGACGCCCACCCGGCCGCAAAGCACGGGCAGCTTCCAAAATCGCTCGCCCAGGCTCTTCCAGATAATGAAGAACCTGATGAACCACAGTCAGATCAGCTGTGTCTGGTGCAACCGGCAACGCGTAAATGTCGCCCTGACGCACCTGCGCTTTCTGCAAACCAGCACGGTCCAGATTGGCCCGTGCAACAGAAAGCATGTTCTGGCTGGCATCAATGCCAATGCCACGCTCGTACTGTTCACTGAACAACTCCAGCAAACGGCCAGTTCCAGTCCCCAGGTCCAGGAGGGTATCAAAGGACTTGGACCCCACGAGTGCACGCATCGCAGCTTCAACGGCAACTTCCGGCACATGAAGACTACGCTCCTTGTCCCAGTTGTTGGCACGTGCTGCAAAGAAAGCCGCCGCTTCCTCTGCCTTTGCACGGCGCAACGAAACCAATCGCTCATGGTCGGCAGCAAGTACCGGATCATCCTGCTCGCTCTGCGCAACAATGCGCCGCGCCAGCTCTGCCGGACCACCTTCACCAAGACGATAATAAACCCAGGCTCCTTCCGGATACCGCTTGATCACCCCTGCCTCACAAAGAAGCTTGAGATGCCGCGAAATCCGAGGCTGGCTCTGCCCAAGAATGACTGTAAGATCCTTCACGGTCAGCTCACCAAGCACAAGCAAAGCAAGCAGACGAATACGCGTCGTCTCTCCACAGGCACGCAAGCAGCCCACCAGGTCCTCTACAGGGAGTTTGCCTTCCGGTTCATTGTTCACTGTCGTTATCAAGCCTACTACCGCCACCAACTGATCGAATAATCTGATATAAAGATATCTTTATACGTATAATAACTCGATGACAAGGAGGAACATTCCCTTCTCGCACCAAAAGAGGAATAGTTTTTCTGAGTTTTCCTTGAAAATTGGCTGATCAAAAATCAACTCTGACATTCCGGAGCGGCAAACAGAGCAAAAAAGCGTGGAATTACAACAGTTAGGCTTTTGGAGAGCTGTTCTGATCGTCCTCTTCAACCACAGGCAAAACAGCACCACCCACTGCCTTTTTCTGTGAGTCAGAGAAAGTTTGCCCACCAGCAGCCCCTTCATCGATCCTCACCTTCACCTCACGATGGGCAAAAGTGATGCCCTCGCGGTTGAAAATCTCCCGAATGCCTGCAAACACTGCCTTCCGCAAAACATACTGATCCCCAGGTCGCGTCGTAAATTTGACCCGCACAATCATCGCGGAATCTTCCAGAGCCGTGATGCCTTGAGATTGAAGTGGCTCCAGAAACTTCGGGCCAAGCTCAGGATCCTCGAGCAACTTGTCTCCCAGCAATGAAATCAACTCCCGCATCCGGTCGACATCCGTGTCATATGTGACCCGAAACGCCAACTTCATCATGGTCCAGTCACGCGACGAGTTTTTCACAAACGACAAATTGCCAAACGGAACCGTATTCAGGAGACCGTCCGACTGCCGCAGCTGCATAGACCTTATTGAGATCCGTTCAACCGTCCCTTCAACATTATTGGTGACATAAATGTACTCACCTGTTCGAAAGGCATCATCGAGCAAGAAAAACGCACCTGAGAAGATATCTTTGATGAGCGTTTGCGCGCCAAACCCAACAGCAAGCCCAACAACGCCAGCACCAGCAAACAGAGGACCAATGTTCACCCCGATCTCCGAAAGAGCGACCATGCCGGAGAGCACAACAATAGAGACCAGCAGAAAATTCCGCAGGATCGGCAACAGCGTCGCCAACCGCCCCATCTTGGCCTGTCCACTTTTATCGCTTTCAGAGATTTCAATCTGACGCTGGATGGTAATGTGAACGGCCTGATAAGCCATGTAGCCAAAGAACACGATCAACGCGACTTCCACCAGATTACCAAACAACCCATCCTGCTTGAAAAGATTGATCCCCCACGCTTCAACGATCACCGCAAGACCAAACATCAGCGTCACAAGGCGGGCACCGTGATCAAGCAATTGCCGGTAGGGCCGCCGGGCAGCCTCTTTTTCTGCCGCCAACGCACGGGCTTCTGCATTGACCTCCTCAGGATTATAGGAATGGCCAGCCTTCTCTTCGACCTGCACAATCTCCTCAACAAACGCATCCTGCAGTTTGTCGATGTTAATCGGAGGCAACAGCCACTTATCAATGACAAGGAGTAAGATACCGTAGAGCAAGACACTGGCAAAAATAGCCATAATCGGCGCCAGTAACAGGAGACTGTCATAGCTCAGTCCTAAGAGCAGGCGGTGGGCAAACACCAGCCACGCCACCAGAAAGTACGCCAAAGCACCCAAATGCCAGTTTTGGCTGAACAATCTCCGCCAAACCCGCCGCCTCTCAGTGCTCGCATACTCCCCGGAAAACCAGCCTCCAATAGGCCGGCGAAAAATATAGCAAATCAACGCTGCAGAAACGGCCAGAAACAACCCGCTTTGAAGGTCAAGAATACGTTGAGCATTGGCATTGAGAGACAAATGGCTCATCCACCTGCCAAATGCCAGCAGGAAGAAGGCAACCCCGCCGCACAGAATAATGGCATTCAGAAATGACCGGGCGACGTCATCATCCAATGGCACGACACGGTGATGTTCATTCCCAACGGCCAGAAAGTTCCGCGTGAAAACCATCAAAAGCCGAAAGAAGAAGTAAAAACTCGCAAAGATCAGCGCAGCATGACGAACACTCTCTGTATTACCGGAAATAACAAGAATGAGCCCGAACGTCACAATCACATGTAGAAAGATCGCGGCAACCTGCACCAGTGATCTTGAGAACAGAAATCCAATCTTCTCAGCCCTGCTCTCCGGCATCCCGTGATAAAATCGTAAAAGCCTTTTGGCAAACAACTTGTCTGCAAACAGCTCAACCACAAAACCAAGCGTGACAGCAAACAGCGTAAGCGCAAATATCTGCCACACCCACGAAACGCTCGTATCTGGCCGCGCCCGCTCCAGTGCATTGTGGACGTGCCTGGGAAAGTTCCCAAGATCCTTCAAAACAGCATTCAGAGACTGGCTGGAGCGATCAATGTTCTCCAGCGAGAACAGCTCCAGTCCATTAGACAGCCCAAAAACAAGCGGTGCCCCTTCCATAGGAATTGACTCGCTTTGCACCACCATTTCCTGAGCATCAACCATAGGGTCTGCAACAACTGAGTTCTGGGTTTCTGGCGTTTGCGCAACAACAAAACTGATGTGCAGCAAAAGCCCCATACCAACCAAAACAGCGAGTGTCAGAAAGGAGATAAGGAAATTAAGAAAGCGATCCGCCTTAGAACTGTCAGAAGAAACTTTTTTGCTTTTTCTTATTTGCATCAATCCTGCTTTGGCTACACAACCCAATCAGCAGGAGTAAACACGAACAGCACCTAAAGTTGCTTTGGCAGAAACATTCGACTTTTGGACTAAATTGACCAAAGAAAAGGGCCGCACGCGCGACCCTCACAAAACCACTTAAATTTTTGAATGGATCAGGCCATCCATTGCTCTTTCCAGGTAATAAATTGCTTATAGGCTTCTTGTTGGTCAAGCGCCTGATAACTCTTTAACGCAGTCTGACGCTGAGAGTTTGAAAGGCGGTAACGCCATGGCCCAATCTTCAGGAGAGCCTGAACGGTCATCATCCCAAAACCAGAGGCACGACACACTACAAGGAAAGGCTCAGTGTCATTCCGCACGGTCCAATGCTGCGCTTCTGCATGACCAATACCAGCCAGCATCGCAAACGCAGCAACCGCTTCAGCAAACCGGTCTTCCTCAGCATAAGCACGCAGAGCATTCTCAGTCAGTTTGCCTTCACGGACCAGCTCCATGACGCGGCCACGGCCAGTCTCAAAATCATACCGGCCCAGCCAGAATTCGTTAGAAAGCTTGCCAGCCGCAATCCGTGCAGCTTTCGGCAATTTCCCAGCAGCTTCAGTCGCGCCTTCTTTGATCAGAAGCTTGCGAACCTGCTCACTAGCGAAGTTGATAAGCGCTTCAATATGAGCATCTGCCAGATCCGCGCGTTGCCCAAGGGCCAGCTGAAGGACTTCGTCCCCCTTCGCGTCGGTCATCAGCGAGTTCACACTGCGCTGACCAAGCACTGCACCATCATTTGCAGCAACAGTCTGTTTCACCTCGGTATTTCCAAGATTCACCAGCACATCACTGATATTCTCGGAAATGACATCCCGCTTCGCAATCGCCAGACGATGATCATCGCTCTTGCTACGCGCAATGCTCACCAGATCACTCTCGCGCAGAACGTTAGAGTTCCGAAGAAGTGGCTCTGCAATTTCAATTTCATCAAAAGCAAGCTTGCGAACAGTCTGCTCAGGCGCACGGCGCACTTCAGAAAGCTGTTCCGCCATATAACTCAGCGCATGCCGCTCAACCATTTCTGAGAGCCGAAGCATTACACCATCGTAAATATCGATCTGGTCGTCAGAACACCGTTCCCATGTTCGCGCAAACAAAAGCGCAACATGACGCGCAAGCTCCGAACGTCGCTCAATATTGTTCTCAAGCGCGAGAGATTTGAAATCAACGATATGAGAAGCCAAGTCAGATGACATTTAAAACACCGATGGGATACGCAAACTGATAAAAACCTATGGAACAGGATTAAACAAAACCTAACTCAATCTATTCTATTTTTAGTTAATTTAGAAAAAATAACATGCGATTTGCATGCTTCAAATAGCGGAACAACCAATAAGTTTTCTCCCGTTAGAACAGATTTCAGAAATTTAATTAAAAAGGTAAGTGACAACAACGAGTTACAAAAATATCACGGAGACTTAACAAGCTTCATCTATGTTGCGAGCAGACCCGCACTCGTTAATGACTTGTTTGCGACATGCGTTCTTTTTATCAAAGCATCCCCAAATTATGAGTAATAGCATCAACGTTTTAAGGCCTGTCACTCACCCAATTCCTTACCAAAAGGTCAATTTCGTAAAACCAGCCGTTTTGAGTCGCACCATGCTAGCAACCATGGAGTGCAACACCCCTTCATGATTTCAAGTCAGTAATCCAGTAATAATTAGATCAGAACATGTGAATTCAATTTCTTATATTGATAAGATATCCTGATCCTTATGCTTACGTTCAAACAACTCCGCTATTTCCTCGCCGTGCAACAGCATCACCACTTTGGCAATGCCGCAGAAGAAGTCTGTGTTTCCCAGCCTGCACTCTCCATGCAGATCCGGGATCTCGAGAAAGAGCTAGGCCTTTGCCTTGTCGAGAGAAACGCACGTTCAATCCGGATCACACCGGAGGGCGAAGAAATTGCCAGAAGAGCCAACCAGATCCTGCGAGAAATGCAGGACCTTAAGGATTATGCAAAACACGCAGCATCCCCGCTGAGCGGCATCATACGCCTCGGTGTCATCCCTTCTCTTGCACCATACATTCTGCCCAAGCTGCTACCCGCCCTTATCAAGCAATATCCTGATCTTCAGCTCAATCTCCGCGAGACTTTGACAGCATCTTTGGTGAGCGAGCTAAAGCACGGCACCCTGGATGTTGTTCTCGCAGCCCTTCCCATCGAAGAGCCAGAGCTTGAAGAAGTACCTATCTTTGAAGATCATTTCCTTTTAGCTGTGTCCAGCTCACGCAAAATAGATGAGCGTAAGAGGATGGGTCCAGATGATCTGCATGGTGAAAATCTGCTGTTGCTTGAAGAAGGGCACTGCCTCAGAGATCAAACACTGAGCTTTTGTGGAGCAATTGGTCAAAATCAATCAGCTAACGTAGGCGCAACAAGTATAGCAACTGTCCTGCACATGGTCGCTGCCGGATATGGCGTCACTGTCCTGCCTGAAATTTGCGCAGATACAGAAATCGCAGACGATCGCATAACACTTTTGCGGTTTGCAGAGCCTCAACCTTCCCGTAGGATAGGTTTAATTTGGCGAAAAACTTCACCTAAAAGCGAGGATTACATGGCACTCGCAAGGTGTTTGCGTAACGTCACCAACTAATGAAACGAGTTAATTTAACCCGTTGCTGTGAATAACCGAAAAATATACCGTGCAACTGCATACGTATTATCGATTTCTCACTAAGCTATAGAATATGGATTAGAAGAACGACTCTTTTTAAGATGAACTTCCTTCCACTCAAATGCACACTATTACGCCATCAGCCGGTTTTAGTTGCTCGGTGTAAAATAGGAATCCACTAGCTTGAACCAAGAGACCGCCCATATTGTAGACCAAGCATTCTGCAAGTTTCTTGCAGACAGCCTTGACCGGCTACAAAAGGGCGTGGCCATTATTCAAGGTAATGGAACTATCCTGCAATGTAATGAGTTTGCAAAACGCTTGTTTGAGCAAACACCTCAGATCAAGGTCAGCACCGGACGGCTAGAGTTCACCGACCCGAGCCACCAGCGCGAGTTCCAGAACGCACAAAGTCTGGCCACAGCAACAATTGATCTGGATGTACAGCAAGAGCTCGTCCTCAGAAGAGATGAAGCATTTCTGCGCCCGATCCATATCGACATACGCCTGGTCGATACTGAGTTCGACGATCTCTTCTTTCTGTTCGTCACGGACCTGGAAATCCAGCAGCAAATCAATATCCAAAAGGCAACGGCCCTCTTCCGCCTGACGGATAAGGAAGCGATTGTCCTGGAGCAGCTGTCTGGCACACAAACAGAACCTCAGATTGCTGCTGATCTGGATATTACGAAGAACACACTGCGTACGCACCGCAAGAACATCTACGCAAAGCTCAACGTGAGCAGTCGCGTGGAACTGGCAATGCTTCTGTCAATTCTGGTTTAAAAAGAACGTGAGGTCGCGAGCAGCTTAGTTGGGTGAGACCTTATAGAGACAACGCCGGTCACCTTTCAGGATATGCTCAACACGCTCGATGCGTACATCATCTCCCAAAACCTCCTGAAACAAATCAAGCTCTGATCGACAAAAGTGTTGGCAAGACCGGGCTGCAGCACAAATAGAGCAATGGTTCTCTGCAAACAGATAGCCATTCTCGCCATCCTTCAGAACCTCAGCCATGTACCCTTCTTCACTGCGCTGTTCAGCAAGGCATTGTAGCTTGTCAGACAGGGTCTTTGCAGACTTCATCGCAGTTAGATAGGACTTCCGGGACTGATCAGCCCGCGCATCTATGAGGCGCTGGAGTCCTTCTTCCCCGTAAAGGTCTTTGATGTTTCCAAGCAGATCAACCAGCACACCACTATGGTTATCAGGAAACTTCCTGTTGCCTGTCTCAGAAAGACGCCAGGTTCTGCGAGGACGCCCCACAGTCCCTTTCAGGTCTTCAAACTCAACAAGATCAGCTTCCAGCAACGCATCAAGATGTTGACGCACGGCCACAGCCGTCACGCCCAAATGTTTGGCCATGGTTGCAGCTGTGTTCGGTCCGCGCGATTTCAGCGCGTACATCAAACGATCTTTCGTACGGTCACTCATAGGCATCTCATAGCACAATCGAAATTATATGAAAAGTTTTAGCTTTCCTAATAAAGTAAAAGCTGTAGTGCACCAACATCAGAAAACAACGCGAAGGAATCACTGATAACTTACCCATAAAATAGTATTGTCTTTGAACCATAAGAGATTATGCATCATAATTACTCTTCTACATATGTAATGCACAAATAAGAAATTTCACTTTTCACATAAATCAGAAAAGTAGACGGTGCTTATCCCCATTTTCCTAAAATTTACCTAGTATTTTTATAGTATTCACATAAAGCTTGCCCCTTAATTCTCACAGAGCCCCCCGCTTTCCTTTTGCGTAAAAGCACATAATCCCTATCAATAAGGGCGTGGTAAATAATTGGTTGATAGTGGTGGGAATGATGTCTGAAGCAGGCAACGCAAAATACAATATCGAGTACCCGGCATATAAAACGAACCTGCATCCAGTAGAGATGCCCCCGCAGCCATTCGCTCAGTCTGTCCTGCGCGTCTACGAGAAACTGTTCGAGCTCCCGACCTTCATCATGGTCAATCAATCAGAAACAGGGAGTGGTTCAGAGCTTTTCGTTTCAGATAGCATTCATCCCTATAAGAACCAGCTCAACAATCTTCTCTCCAAGATTACGGAACTTCCAATCTGCGGAGATGATGTGCAGATTTTCCCACATAGGTTTAATGGCGAAGACGCACCCTCAACTGCTAGGTCATCGCATCTCGCAACGCAGTTCATCGCACTCATGCCTCTCTCCCTCCACGAGCGAGTGATCGCCGTCGTGGGTATTCTCTGCAAGTCCGATGCAAACAACACTGCCCATTTTCCCAGAACACATTTCCAGCCAACCACACCTTCAGATCAACTCATAAATGCAGACCTGACCAAAAAGCTCAAAAGCTTCAGAAACCTGGCAAGAATTCTCGTTCCCGGTCTGCTCCGCATCCTCTCAACAAACGATTTGTGCAGCACACTCTCAGTCAATGCCAAGGTGGCAACAAAATACTTGCTACCACCAGAGCAAGCCAATCCGCGAGAAATCTTCACAGTCTGCAATATTGACCCGTTGACAGGCCTGCGAACCAGAGAGAGCTTTGAGCAACTTATCTCCGACGCCATAGAAAGCGTGACAAACCCAGATCAACGCGTGGCCTTGTTCTATGTCGATCTGGATCATTTGAAAGTCATCAACGACGCTCACGGGCACGCTGCAGGCGACGCAGCTTTGGTGGCTATTTCTGACCGTTTGAAGCAGATGGAATGTGAAAACGTCACCGCTCTCAGATTAGGCGGCGATGAGTTTGCACTGCTCTTAGAAGACACCACATGTCATCAGATCAGAGTATTGCTTGAAGAATTGCCAGTATCTCTCAGTCACCCGATCTATCATGAGCACAGCGAAATACGACCCAAGGTCAGCATTGGCGCTGCAGTATTCCCACGCCACGCAAACACTGTGAAGGAACTGCAGGATAGTGCCGACACAGCTCTGTATCATGCAAAAAAGAGGGGCCGAAATCGGGCCAGCCTGTTCAATCAGGTCATGCGTACCCGGTTGGAACGGCAGGTCACCCTTCAGCAAACCGCAAAACAGGCACTCTTGCAAAACCAGGTCGGAACAATCTTCCAGCCCATAAGGTTCGGCCAAACAAGCCAAATACGAATGTTGGAGGCACGGCCAGAATGGCCGTCTCAGATTTTAGAAATTGCTCGTGGATGTGACCTTTCAAACATCTTCGACAGCGCAAGCTTCAGTAATGTTCTTGGCGAGACAACAATTGCAGCCATCATTCACACCATGCGCGCCTGTCAGAACACTCCAATGCAACATTGGGAGTTCCTGTTCCGCGTCCCCGTTCCCTCTGTGTTAAAGGAAGGGTTCTGCGATGATCTCAGCTACCTTCTACAGGAAAACAATGTATCGCCAGACAAGTTCACATTGGAGATCCCCTCGCGTGTTCTCTTAAGAGCCAACGCTCATATCCTCATTGGTCAGCTGAATGAGCTAACAAACACAGGCGTCAAGTTGTGCATCAACCACTTTGACTCCGGCGGACTGAAGATTGAGCATTTCCAGAAACTGAAGATCTCCTACATCAAACTACACGCGGGCTCTGTAGAACGGCTGTTTGAAGATGATAAAACAACACGATTACTCTCCGCTGCAACTGAGTTCGCACATGCCTTGAACATCGAGATCATCCTTTCGGAAATCAAAAATGCAAACACCGAAGAGAAACTGAGAAAATTAGGAGCAGAATACGTTCAAGGTGCATTCTATGGTCCAGAACAACGCTTTTCTGAAATTTACAAGAAACACGTGCTCGGCATCTCGCCAGATCCCATCCAGAGAGTAAAAACAAACATGGCACGTAGAAGAATATCGCGCCTGCCATCATCCATGATAAATTAGCGCGCAACACCAGCGCAAAGAGATCATGTGTGAGCAAAACCAAAAGACAACGAGCGATCAGCGACGCCCTAAGCACGCTTATTCCGCATGTTCCATTTCTGGATGCTTCGGAAATACGCAGCAAAGCCAACCAACAGCACCTGCGTCACCTCCCAGCTCACATTGCGGTTCTGCTGGCAACAACCAGCTATGTGCGCCATCAATATACTGACTACGATGATTTACTGGAAGAAGGTCTGGACCGGGACGCTGCTCGTTACTGCGTCGCAGATGAGATGGAAGCCACCATCACATCATGGGGCGGAAGCATCACCGCCGGGGAACTGCTTGCCGCTCCCAATGAAAGCGGCGAGCAAGATCAGTAGCTACAAATTATCGGCAAACACCAATAATCCAAGTAAACGCAAGCGCTACAAGGCACAGTGCAGGGATGATGATCGCAGCATACCCGAAGAATGCAATTGCCAAACCCCAGCCAACAAAGAAGTTCGCGCAGAAATAGTATTTTGCTTCACTGTTGCCATGCACAGCATCTTTGAACAACCAGCCGATGATTGGAACAAGGAAAAGAAGCTTGAAGAAGAGTGGATCATTATCCTGCTGATCTTCAGCAGAAGACAGAGTTGTATCGCTCATTACAGTGCCCGTTATTGATTGATGGGGGGAAGAACACAGAGTTGACTTACATCAATTTAACATTCACGCGCATGCGTCACATCAGCACATCTACGTATGAAGCATGAATATAGATGATGGTTCATTTCCCATCGCCAGGCCCAAGTCTCACGTATAACTCTAAAAGCATTAACTAAAACACACTTATCAGATCACGACCTCTCCTGATTTTCGTCAGCTAAACGCGAGCTCATTGAGCACAAGAGAAAAAAGGAAATCAGATGCCAAATAAAGAAATTGTCGGCTACGCTCTCAGCACGAATACGCAGCTCATCGCTGAGATGGCGCAAAGCGATTATACAACAGTCATTCTTTGCTTTGTCGTGAGCGATGAAGCCGGAAATCTCTCCCCAAGCACAGAACTTCAAGCCATGTTCAATGCACCGGATTTGATCAGTAATCTGAAAAAAGCTGGCAAACGTGTCTTGATTTCAATCGGTGGCGAAGTCTTTACAACTGCTGCCTGGGCCGCCCTTTCAAACAACCTCGACAACACAGCACAACAGCTAACTAAGATGGTAATCGACCATGGCCTTGATGGTGTTGATATCGATTGGGAGGATACCAACTACTCTGGATATGACGCCCCAACTTTTCTGGCTGATCTATCGAAGGCGTTAAAATCAAAACTTCCTGAAGACCAGAACTTCGTAACACATGCACCGCAAGCACCATACTTTTATGGCGGAGCCGGGTACTTACAAGTGTACGTTGATGTAGCCAAGAATGCTGGAGACACAGTCGATCTTTACAACATCCAGTACTACAACAATCAGTGGTATGTCGGTGAAACAGCTGAAGAGGAGACAGGAAAAGTCGCGGGTACTGAGCCGGTTGGCGGAAGTACGTTTCCTTCCAGCATTATCGGAATCGCATCAACCGGTGTTCCAATCTCCAAGCTTATTCTCGGCAAACCGACCACGCTGCAAAATGTCGTCGGCTCAGCCGCAGTAAACGGCTACCTGCCCGCTGATGAGATCGTAGACAACCTCATCACACCTCTACTCGCAAAAGAACCTGACTTTGCCGGCGTGATGGGGTGGCAATATCCCACTCAATACGGTTCAGATACAGGCACTGATGAATGGGCAGCAACCATGGCAAAGGCGCTTGGTAACTGATCCTAAGCTATCAGCGAACGGCGGGGCAGGCCCTGCTCCGCCACTCAGAAGCAA
>NZ_LMCI01000003.1:25714-123514 GCF_001623145.1 Pseudovibrio sp. W64
ACCAAATAGTGGTTTCCCAAACGCCGATCCAAAACAATTTCGTGATCAGTGCCGAGCAGCACGTAATGCACGCTGCACATTCCCTATTTTCTCCCTCAAAGGTTGCAGCAATACAGGGACCAGACAGCCCTGTCTGATGACGCGGCCTTCAAGTTTTCAAGCGAGGAGAGGATCTCATGCCAAAGTTCGGACTGTCTCTTAAACTGCAAGTCCCACCATTGCAGCTCAACCAACCTCAGCAACAGGCTGCTACCAACCACCAAGCCAACAAACCAGGAGGTTTGGCTGGTAAGCAGGACGCGATTGCGCAACAAGTGAAAGACCTGCCGGCACCAGTATTCCGCCCTGCAGCAAACCCACCAAACTTCGAAGCAGCAAAGAACAGTGGCTGGGGGTCAGAGAACAGTGGTTGGCGAACGCTCAATATTGAGAGCCAGGACAGCTTCATCCACACCAAGCGCATTGATCCGAACGCAAAAGGTGAGTTTGCGGGTGACAAAATTCATTTAAGCATCGAGCCTAGTCAGGTACCACAAGCCTTTGATGCCATTAACACACTTCTCTTTTCGGAAGACTCTCCGGTCGATAAATGGAAAGTAACCGACATGACACGCGTGACAGAAGGCTCACGCGTACAAGTCGGTGCTCAATTTACTCTTTACCTGCGCCCAAGTGCTGAAGATTCCCAGTACACGGCGCAAGATTTGAAGAATGATAAATCCTTTGTCGAAACCATCGAGCAGAAACTCTCTCATGCAGGTATCCAACCTGGTGAACGACCAGCGTCAGACGTTGCTCCACACCATTGGGACTTTGCCAGCTATCGCAACGAAATTCGAAGCGACCGCGATGGAGGTGCTGCGCAGACAGAAGCTTTGCGGCGTGAACCTGTCTTCGAGCTGCTAACCATCTAGTAAAACAACAAAAAAGGCCCGCAAAGTGCGGGCCTTAATTCTTTCAAGCAAACTAGACTTAGCGAGTAAGTGGCTTGTACTTGATGCGGCTTGGGTCTGCAGCGTGTGCACCCAGGCGGCGAACCTTGTCTTTTTCGTAGTCTTCAAAGTTACCTTCAAACCACTCAACGTGGCTATCACCTTCAAAGGCCAGCATGTGCGTTGCAAGACGGTCAAGGAACATACGATCGTGCGAGATAACCACGGCACAACCAGCATAGTTCTCAAGTGCATCTTCCAGAGCTGCAAGTGTTTCGGTGTCAAGATCGTTGGTCGGCTCATCGAGCAGAAGAACGTTTGCGCCTGACTTCAAAACCTTAGCAAGATGCACGCGGTTACGCTGACCACCGGAAAGGTCACCAACTTTCGCCTGCTGTCCAGCACCCTTGAAGTTGAAGGAGGAGCAGTAAGCGCGTGAGTTGATCTCTTTCTTATCAAGATAGATCACTTCAGCACCTTCGGAAATTTCTTCCCAAACGGTCTTGCTGTCATCCAGCTTATCACGGGACTGATCCACATAACCAAGGTGCACACGGTCACTCACAACCACTTCACCGCTGTCTGGTTTTTCCTGACCGGACAACATCTTGAAGAGTGTCGACTTACCAGCACCGTTTGGACCGATGATACCAACAATACCACCACGTGGCAGTTTGAAGGTCAGATCATCAATCAACAAACGATCGCCAAAGCCTTTGGAAACACCTTGAACGTCGATAACATTGTTACCCAGACGCTCACCAACAGGGATCAGGATCTGCTCAATAGAAGGCATACGCTCTTCTTGGGCAGTCAACAGAGCATCATAAGCATTGATACGCGCTTTTGACTTGGTCTGACGGCCCTTCGGCGTCATGCCCATCCATTCCTGTTCACGCTTGATAGCGCGGGAACGAGCCATGTTCTCACGGCCTTCCTGCTCCATACGCTTGGTTTTCTGACCAAGGTAAGTGGAGTAGTTGCCTTCATAAGGAATGCCCTGACCGCGGTCGAGTTCCAGAATCCAGCCAGTCACGTTATCAAGGAAGTAGCGATCGTGGGTAATGATCAGAACGGAACCCTTGAACTCACGCAGATGGCGTTCCAGCCAGTGCACGGTCTCAGCGTCAAGGTGGTTGGTTGGTTCGTCAAGCAGCATCAGGTCAGGCTCGGACAAGAGCAGCTGACACAACGCGATACGGCGACGCTCACCACCAGAAAGGTTATTTACAGGAGAGTCGGATGGAGGGCAGCGAAGCGCTTCCATTGCCATCTCAACCTGGCTTTCCAGATTCCACAGATCCTGCGCGTCAATGATGTCCTGCAGCTGAGCGCCTTCATCGGCTGTCTCATCTGAGTAGTTCATCATCAGTTCGTTATAACGATCCAGAAGAGCCTGCTTGTGCGCAACACCTTCCATCACGTTTTCAAGGACGGTCTTGTCCTCATTCAGCTTTGGTTCCTGCGGCAGGTAGCCAACTTTGGCACCTTCTGCAGCCCATGCTTCACCGGTGTACTCTTTATCAAGACCAGCCATGATCTTCAAAAGAGTAGACTTACCTGCACCATTTGGACCAAGGATACCGATTTTCGCATCCGGGTAGAAAGACAGGTGAATATTGTCGAGTACTTTTTTTGCACCGTAGGCCTTGGAGACCCCGTGCATGTGATAGATGAACTGGCGCGCCATGGACTGCCTGCATCTCCTGATCTGTGTAAACAATGAAATCTCTGGAGAGCACTCATAGTGGAAGCAGCGCCAAGGGGCAATCCATAACACTTCAGCGATGATCAAATCCGTCGCTTTTTCTCCTCAAACGGAGAATTTCACGACAACACCTGGTCACTTCCACGCAAGAAAAGGGCAGCAGGTTTACTCTGCCGCCCCAATAACAAACAAGCTCGTAAAAATTTACGCCAGCTTCAGCTGCGGAACCACTGTCAGGTTCCGAACAATCGCATTGTCTTCAACGGCCTTGAGCCCCTTCACAGCAATGAAGGTGACCAATGGCTCACACGCAACAATTGCCAGATAAGACAGAGCAAACTGCGCCCATGCCGTAAACGCCGTAGCAACGTCCCCAATCATCAACCAGAAGCCAACCATGCCGGTCACACCAGCATAATACATCGCATCCAATTTCAGAATCTGCGCAAAGCTCACACGCTTGGTCAGTTCCTTGGAAAACAGCTCACGGCCACTCAGGTAATGGACGGCAATCAGCGGCAACATCAAAGACAGGCTGTTGACGCCAAGGTGGTACATGTCCTGCGGATCAAAAGCGAGCGCCTGAAACAGCAAGCCAATGGCAAACCCAAGCAGAACAGGGGTAAACCCGAGCGTCAGATACATCGCCATTGCACCAACGAAATGAAGTTCTGATGCTCCAACAGACATATGGAAGCTCTGCATGAAAATGGAGAAGAAAACCGCAGCCAATAGCGTTTTCAGTGGTGTGAATGGCTCTTTCAGGAATTCGGAGATCTGCTCTTTGCAGCCCCAGACAATAACGCCAACGGCACCTGCATTGGCAGCAATAACCTTTGCGGCGGAAACGTAACCCGGTTCAATATGCATTTAATATGCTCCTCTTCGCACCCTCCGTGCGGTCATGAGTTTATGTCGTATCGGGCAGGTTTCCTGGCTTATGGCTTTTGCGTCCTCCGCCTTCCCAGAGATCATCTCCAGTGGCTTTTATGAAGAACGCACCACGTAACAGTTGCGGGGGCAGCTGCGGTTCGGGCCCATCTTTGGTCATCCCTACCGCATTCCCTTTTCATCCAAGAAGCTTGGCTTCTACAGAACCCAACAGCGGGAATATCCTAAATTTAAAGAGAAGACACAACTAGAAATAAGAGGCAGTTGGGATAAGCAACAATCAGAGGGATGCAACGGCCTTCGTAACCCGCTAGAGCTGCAGGCAAAAAAAGAGGCGTGTACCCGTTGGTACACGCCTTTAAGAAAGTTGACACTCCCCCATCCGAGTGCCAGCCGAAGCTGTATTTAGAAATATCAGAGTGCCCCATCTCTTCATTGATCTTCATCAAAATAAATAAAATTACCTCAGAAACATCGGATATTATTCAACATTACAAAAGCACTCAGATTTTCAATCGATTAAAACTAGAATAGATCAAATATATCTCGGGCAACTTGCAACGAAAGTCTCAGTATTTTCTATTAGTTCTTGCTATAAGTTCTCTCCGAAGGTGCCTGCCACGAATATTTCCTTAGCCAATGCTCCTCAGGAGAAACCACAAAGCTCCAGGAGTTCTGCTGCTCTCCAGAATCATCAGGAGTTGAATCCGGTGTCTGAGTGGAAGCATTTTGGCTGGCAGAAATTTGGATTTTAAGCACCCCCTCACCTTTTCCAGCAAGCTTCAGCAAGCCAAGATCACTGTGAGATCGTCCAAGAAAAATCTGGGGTGCTGTTCCTATCCTCTCCCAGATAATTCGGGCAAGATCTGTTGAAGACACCGGCGCTGCGTGGGGAGCAACCTCGATAACCCGAAATCTCGGAAGTCCGTAATTCAACTCCGCCATTGTGCGGTCTACTTCATGGTCTCCAAAGCTTAAAACCCAAATCTGAAAGTGATGCTCTTTTAAAAAGCCCACCAGCTCTTTCAGAGGCTGAAAAGCGAACTCTCTATACGTTGCGCCAACAGCCTTCGGCCCGTGTAATGACAGATGAGCACGTACACTCTCAGAATAAACAGCAAAGCTTCCAAAACTGTCGCCAGCTTCAGGTGGCGTCACTTCATTGTCTGCGCCAGCCAGCGCGTCACTCCATAAAGCCCCATCGCCAACCAAAACAGCAACACGGTCATCGAGTTTCACATATTCAGGGCTCCCAGCCCGAGCCATACGCTCAATGCTTTCTACGATACCATGGCGTGCTGTGGTTGAGCTCCAACTCGGCAAGATGTTATCTCGCTCACCGCCAGTTGGCTGCAAAACCGAAACCGCTGAGTATAAAAACAAGCTGGACCACTGCATCGTTCAAGACCACCTGAAAGTTGTTTCAGCAAGATGGTGAACTACAATGCACATCAATTGCCCATAAAAAATGAACTAAATGCTGTCGTGAAAAGAGAAGAGAATCATAATTGACAGCCCGCCCCTCTTTCCTCTCAACTTGAAGATAAATACGAGTATTCACGTATATAAAGAATTTCACTCAACGAAACATTTACTTACAATTTTCATAAATTTGCTTTGTAAGTGTCAGATAAACGTCATATGCACCCCACTTTTCGATACTTTTTAGAATTAAACCCAGTTCATCCCTAGAATTCTTAATAAATGCGCAATAATTTCAAACAATTATGCCGAGGAATTTCCTGGGGTACCCAAATGCATTTTCGAGCCCTCTTACTTCCTGTATTGCTCCTTTTCGTTTTAATTGGTTTATCGATACACTTCATGTCAGCGTCATCGTATGCGTCGATTTTCGATCCTGCGACAGGTGGCCTTCACAATCAGCTCAATCAAGCTGAACTGCTCACTCAGCAGCAGAACCTATGGACCATATTGTCTGTTGGATTGTTCGCGCTTGGTGTTCTTGGAATACTAATTGTCTATTCCAGCCTGTTTATTCAGGAGCGTATGCGGGCGACGCGTTTTTTCAACCGTGCCCTTCTCCTCATCGTCATCAGTTCAGCAGCATGCCTGCTCATCGACACAACGCTGAACTTGCCTGATGTAACGGCACAATTGATCCTCTGGCAGTCTCAAGTGGAATTCAGACCACAGGGGGACATCCACGCCGCTGCAATCCACGCAGCAATGGCAGCGATGATCGCAGTTCTGGCTTATCTGCCTCTATCCCATCAGCTGACACTGCGTGCGACGATCATTCTCGCACTCTCAATCGGCGGGGTCATCTACCCTGCCTACCTGAAAGGTGTCCAAGGGTTACTGCTTCATCCGATTAGCCAAAACACCGTGCTGTCAGTTGGTTTCGAGCAGATTGGCGGCGGTACCGTAGTCACATTGCTCGCAACATTCGTCGCCTTTTCCGGCATGTTAGTGACCGGACTAAGAAACTCACCAGCGTTACCTGAGTACATTCTGCGCAACACACAAAACTACAATGTGCTGCAGATCAAAGCAGGCGCGGCGCTGATGGCCGTTGGCGGCATTGGCTTTTCTGTTGGTAACACAAGCATTTACTCAGGAGAGTTGGGCAGCGCGATCTTCAACGTTCTTGTCGCAACCGGTGTCTCGGTACTATTGGGAGTCGCCCTCGGCTTCTTCGCACCGCGCAAGGTCATGTACCCAACCATTTTGCTGAGCATGATCGGCGGCTTGTCCTCCGTTCTCGGAAACGCCCAGCATCTGACGGTTGCAGGCGTCGCTCTTATTGCTCTGACGGCCTCAGCTGCTTCTATAGCAGTCGCGCGCATAATCTATGCAAGGTCAAAGACCCACAAGGTCATCATTTACTACACCAGCCTTGGCATTGGCTCTCTGATTGGCCTTTTCGGCTTCATAACCGCACTACCAGCAGACCATGCGCTGGCCGGGTTCAGTCTGGATAACCTTATACTTCAGGCAGTTGGAGCTTTACTGACCATCCTTTGGGCCTTCCTGTCAGGTCTATTCCTGTTTACGGCCTTCAAATTTGCAAAGCAGTTCCGCCAAGCCGACGAAATTGATCTGAATGAAACGCCGATTGTCAGCACCATCAGCCAGATGGAGAACTTGATCGGCAAGTTGGTTTGGCATGACGCCAAGCTGGATGAGCGTTTGCCGGTGCGGGACAGCGACCCGCAAGAACGTCTCGCTTCGCTCTTCAACACGTTCCTCGACAAGCTTCAGAGCGACGAAAAACGGCGGAAAATCAGCGAAACATCAAACAGTAAGCAGCAGGAAGAACTCAGCAAACTCGCCACATTTGCAGAAGGTGCGTTCGAAGGCCTGGCTATCTCGACAGACGGTATTATCGTGGAGTGTAACCACGTGCTCTACGAGCTACTGGACTATCAGGCAGGTGAGATGCGCGGGACCAGCTTGCTGTCTCACGTCGCGCCAGATTTTCGCGAAAAAGCGCGCGAGAGCATTCTGGCCAATGAACCGACTCCGAACGAAGTCATGCTTTTGAGCAAGTCTGGCGAGCGTATTCCAATTGAAGTTCGTGGTCGCTTGATGGAAGTGGCAGACGAGAACCTTCGTGTCTCAGCTGTACGTGATATGCGTAAGCAGAAAGAAGACGAAGCGCGCATTCTCCACCTCGCTCAGCATGACATGTTGACCGGCCTGCCGAACCGCACTTACTTCCGCGAACGCTTCCAAAAAGCAATCGAAAACCAGGCAAACGCAGAGCAAACAATCTCTGCAGTCATGCTGCTGGATCTGGATCGCTTCAAAGATATCAACGACTTATATGGCCACCCAATCGGTGACAAGCTCATTCAGACAGTGGCCCGCCGCCTCAATGCATGCGTCACCCATCACGACACAGTTGCCCGTCTCGGCGGGGATGAGTTTGCAATCATTCAGGTCAATCTGAAGACAACGGCTGAAGTCGGTCTGCTGACCAACAAAATACTCGAGGTCCTGTCAAAGCCGATTCATGTTGGCAACAACATCACGGTCAGAACGAGCGCCAGCATTGGTATCGCGTTGATTCCGGACCATGGGACGGACCCGGATGAGCTGATGTCCAAGGCGGATATCGCGCTTTATGAGGCTAAAGAAGCTGGCCGAAACACCTTCGCGTTCTTCGAAGACAAGATGGAAGAGGCCATCCTGCTGAGAAGAACAATGGAAGGCGACCTGCGTAACGCATTGGAAAATGAGGAACTTCAGCTCCACTTCCAACCGCAGGCACGCTCTGACACCCGTTCCATTGTCGGCTTCGAGGCTCTTCTGCGTTGGAACCATCCGGAGAAGGGCCAGATTGGACCGAACAACTTCATCCCGGTTGCGGAGGAGAGTGGTCTGATCATTCCGATTGGCCGTTGGGTTCTGAATGAAGCCTGTGCGCAAGCTTCTCAATGGCCGGAGCGGTATCGTGTGGGGGTGAACCTCAGTCCGGTGCAGTTCTGTGATGAGTACCTCATACAGGAAGTTGAAGGTGCATTGGCGCGAAGTGGGCTGTCTCCAGAGCGCTTGGAACTGGAAATCACTGAGAGTGTGTTGATCCACGACGACCGCCGTGCGCTCAATACCTTGAGGCAACTCAAAGAGTTAGGCATCACCATCGCTCTTGATGACTTCGGTACCGGCTACTCCTCCCTCAGCTATCTGCGTCGCTTCCCGTTTGATCGTCTGAAGATCGACCGCAGCTTTGTCAGCGGTGTAACTCAGACGCCGGAACTGGCAGCAATCATCCGTGCAGTCATCGATCTTGGGCAGGCCCTGGGAATGGAAGTTATCGCTGAAGGTGTTGAAACTGAACCAGAATTAGAGCTGCTGCGCAATGAATCCTGCGATGAAGTGCAAGGCTTTTTGATTGGCCGTCCGCAAGTGATGGATGGTGAGATGGCAAAACATGTCAGCAATGCCAATCTGGAAATTCAGGCATTAGACCAATACATCGCAGCACTGCAGGAAACTTCTCTAAAGCTAAAAGAGATGGAAAATCAGGCAGCTAAGCAAGATCATGAGATGATTGACGCAGGCGACTAAACCCGCACTCTAGCGCTGAAACAACAAGCACCCAGCAGGACTTATCACCATCCTGCTGGTGCATTCACCGCCACACGGCTGCGTCCGGCACCCTGCCTAACCACCTGAACCTGAACCGGAATTCTGTCCTTCAGCGCTTCCACGTGGCTAATGACGCCAACTTTTCTCCCCTGCCCCTGCAGCATTTCCAGCGCATCAATGGCAAGGTCGAGGCTTTCAGCATCCAGAGAACCGAAACCTTCGTCGATAAAGAGCGTATCAACGAACGATTGGCGGCCTTCCAAACCAGAGAGAGCAAGTGCGAGGCTGAGCGAAATAAGGAAGCGTTCTCCGCCACTTAGCGAGCGTGTGGAGCGTGGTGTGTCGCCCATATCGCGGTCGATGACGAACAGGCCGAGGCCAAAGTCAGCCCGTTTCAGCTGGTACCGTGGTTTAAGCTGATGCAGCTGTTTGTTGGCCAGCTCCACCAGCAAATCGAGAGTAACACCCTGCGCCACCTTCTGGAACTTGGAACCATCCGCAGAGCCAATCGCTTCCGAAATCGCCCCCCACGTCTTGGCAATCTCTTTCGCTTCCAACAGCAAACCCATGATTTGCTGGGCTTTTTCCCGTGCGTCCGCATCAACCCGCAGCTTTTCAGAAAGAACGCCCTTGCTCACCTGCAACTCAGCAAGCGTTTGCTTTGAGGCCTCCAACAACGAGGATAACTCCTCCTGCGGTTTGTCCGGTAATGGCAGAGCCTCAACAGCAGCAAGCTCCTTCTCCCAGGTGGAAACAGCCGTTTGCGTTGCTAAGTAAGCGTCATCCAGCATCTTCAGCTCTGAGGCCAGTGCGCCCAACTCCTGAGAGCTCCGCTCCTGCAATCCGTCATAGGCTTCTTTCGTCAGCCCCAAGCTTGCCAGTTCTGCATTTAACCTGTCAGCACAGTCGGTTAGCGCAGAGGCCGCTTTTGCCTCCGCAGCTTTTGCCGCTGCCAATCCAGCCTCAATGCGCCCGAATTCTTCTCTTGCGTTGTTTTGTGCGTTGCTAGTGTTATTTTTGCGTTCTTTTGCGTTGCTGTGTTTTTCAGAAAACGCCGCCCGATGCGCCCCGGTCGCCATCCCGCCCAACAACAGTTTCCGCTCTGCAGAGCGCTCCTGATGCAACACGCGCAGCTGCTCCAACTGCCTCAGCAACTCGCCGGAGGACTTGGCCAGTCCATCCCGCCGTTCACTCAAACCACTCGTTTTCTGTTCAAGAGATTGCAGCGCGGCAGAAGTTGTTCCCTCCTGCTGCTCCAGTTGCTCCCAGGTGGAGATGCGCTCCTGCAAATTCGCCTTCAGCGCTGGTAACTCGGCACCAAGAGACCCGAACACCATGCCACCAGCCAGCAGCGTTTCACCAAGCCGCTGTTCCAGTCGCGACTGTGCCTCAAAGTTCTCGGTGTGACGACCTTCCACGCCAGAAAGCTCCACCTTGATAGATGAAACTTCTTCAGCCTTGCGAGCCTGATCACCAACTGCTTTCTGGTGTGCATCCCGCAAACCACGCAGCATGACATCCAGCTGCTCCAGCTCTTGACGCAGCACGTCTTCCTGAACAAGAACGGCACGTAGAGCCTCAACCTGTGTCGCCACTTGTGCAAGCACAGCGTCCAGCAGGTCCGGCGCATCAAGCAAGCCATCAAGAGTAAACGCCACCTCAACCGGCGGCGCCAAAGCAGCCCACTGTTCTTCCGCCTCAGCCCGAAGCGCATCAGCCTCACTGGCATAACGTGCCATCAGGGTAGACGCATTCGTCTGCGATGCTTCACAGGCAGCAAGCTGACCGTTGATCTCGTCTAGGTTTCGCTGCGCAGCTGCGCGAGCTTCTTCCGCTTCCTTGCGCTGTAGAAACACGTCGCCGAACAGCGTGTCCAACGCAGCCCGGCCCTCCTGTGTATCTACGGGGTGATGGTCAGAACCACAGACCGGACATGGTGCATCATCTACCAGCTCGGCACGCAACAACTTCACCTGATCGCCCTGCGCCGCTTCAGCAAGAGTGGAAAGGCCACGCGCTTTCTCAAGGGCTTCCCCTCGAAAAGTCAGTTCACTGGACGCTTTGCCTTTCGCCTGCTGCAATCCGGTCATCTGGTCCACCAGCTTCTTCCAGGTCTCACTCTCAGCCTGCTTGTTGCGCTTGGCTTTCAAAAAGTGGCGAGACGTCTCCTGCAGTTTTTCAGCCCGCTGACGGAACGTAGAAAGCTGCTCCATGCTTTTACGGGCACTCTCAGCACCAAGAGCGGAAATCTCGCCCTTCTTGGCAGCAAACGCGCCTTCACACCCTTCCAGATCAGAAACAAACTGCTCCAGCTGGGCAGAAAGAGTGCTCTGGATATCGCTCAACTCACTCTCGCGCTTGCGCATCTGGGCAAGGTGCGCCGCATCTTTCGTCAGCGTAACCTGAACCCGTTCAAACTCATCCAGATCCGCAATCAGGCTATCCTGACGGTCTTTCAAAATCTTGGTCGCACTCAACCGCGCCATCTGCTCTTTCACAGTGGCTTGCAAGGCTTTCTGCTCATCCAGAGATTTGGTGTGCTCTGCCAGCGCTGCATCCGCCTGCTTGGCATCCGCCACAGCAGTGTCAGAGCGGTCCCGCAATTGTTTGCCTTCAACCTCAAGCTCACCCAGCTTGGTGTCCAGTTGCTCAGCTGCACTCCATTCCGGTGTCAACTTGGCAAGTTCAGCTTCCAGCTCATTGAAAACCGCATCAGCTTGTTTGGCCTGCTCTTCCTTGCCAGCAAGGTCTTTGCGGGCACCTTCCAGCATCACCCGGCTTTTTTCAGCAGCAGCACGGGTGCCAGCAACATCCTTCTCGGCCTCAACCACACGGTGGTTCACAGGCTCAAGAGATTTGATGCGCTCAAATTGTGCTTTTAGATCCCGCTTGGCCTTCGCATTTTCATGGCGGGCCTTCAACGCCACAAACTCATCCTGCGCAGACGCCAGCTTTGTCTTCGCTTCATCAAGTTTCTGCAGATGCCCCAGAGACTTGGCAATCGCATCCATATCCGACTGAACAGACTTGGATTGCTTCTCCAACTCTTCTGACTGCCCAACAAGAGCAGTGCGTTCTTCTTCTTCTAAAAGACCAGCCACATCAGACTTTTCTTCCAGTTTTGAGGTTGCATCCTTCGCATCAGTAAAGCGCTGGAAAATCTGTTTGGAAATATCTCTGTAGCGCTGCGTACCCGTCACCTTTTCAAGCAAGGCAGCGCGCTCGTTGTCATTGGCTTTCAGGAAGGCATCAAAGTCCCCCTGCGCCAACAGCACCGTACGCTTGAACTGGTCATAGGTCAGGCCCAGCCGCTCTTCAACAGCCGCATCCACCTGTTTGATGCCGCTCTCAACCGCAGCATTGTCTTCAATGCGAACCAGCGAGCGCTCCACATTCTGCAAACGTCCTGATGCTTTGTTGCGAGCTCGGCGCACAGTCCAGCGCGCACGATATCCCGTTCCATCCGCGCCAACAAAGTCCGCCTCGGCAAAGCCTGAGGCAGCCCCACGTGTAAGCACAGTACGCGGGTTTGTTTCTCGCAGCTCAGCACCAGCAACATCTGGCACGCTGTCGCTGCTGCCTGCTGCACTCAAACGTGGACATTGCCCAAACAAGGCAAGACACAAGGCGTCCAGCAATGTGGATTTGCCCGCGCCCGTTTCTCCGGTAATCGCGAACAAACCAGCCCCGTTCAACGGCTCCTGTTCAAGGTCAATCTCAAACGGAGCCGCCAGACTGGCAAGGTTTTCGCCACGCACCGCTAGAATACGCATTACTCAACCTCCGCTTCTGCGATTGCGCGATAAAAATAGTCCAGATGTTTGGCTTCGGGCTCAATGCCGTGCACCCGCTCAAAAGCGGATTTGAAAAGCTCATCCGGCTGAATTTCAGAAAGGCGAATGAGGCTTGTCGCCTCCGCACTTATTGGCTCTTGCTGTTTTGGCCGCAGCACAGAAACACCGGCACTGCGCACCGGATATTGCGCAAGGATCTGATCCACCTCAGCCTTCAGTCCACCGGCAGAAACCTGCGGTCGCAAATCCACATGCACAAACGGCTGCTGCTCCACTGGCAGGTCCGCATCCAGCTCCAGCGCCACAAGGGCTGGCACCAGCTCCTCCAGCAGCAAACCACCATCCCCTTTCAGGCGATGGAATGGCACAGGTCGGCTAAGAGGCAAGCGCTCAATGGAAAGCACACCGGCATCAGAGTAACTCAGCAAGTTCACGCTATGCTTGTAATGCTGTTCAGCAACAGAAAGTGGAAACGGTGAACCGGAATAGCGAATGGTTTCTTTGCCGACAATCTGTGGTTTGTGAAGGTGTCCAAGCGCTAGATAACTCAAATCATCTGGAAACTGTTCCCACGGCATAGCATGCTCGCCACCTATCAGAATAGGCCGCTCAGCCCCTTCAGATTCATAACCACCCACTACATTCAAATGGCCAGTCGCAATCAACGGCATCTCGCCAATTTGTTCTCGTGCCTGAGACACAGCCGCCTCATAAAGCTCTGCCACAGCCCGCACCACAGGAGACCCTTCCTCTGAAGAGGAGAAGCTCAGTCCCGGCAAATCCGTTGCCCGAGGAAACGGCAGCGCCAGCACATAGGCTTTCACGGCGCCATCACTGTCATAAAGCGGTACAAGATGATGGGAAAGGTCCAGCAAGCCGTCGTTTCGGCGCACCATGCCAACCGCCTGCACGCCAATCTTCTGAAACAGCACACCCGGCGCTTCGACACGTCCGGCAGGGTCATGATTGCCAGCAGTCAGCACCGTCACCAGATGCGGACGCTTCTCCCGGAACCGCGCCAAAGCTTCATACAACATCTGCGTGGCGTCTGCGGATGGGTTCTGGTTGTCAAACACGTCTCCTGCCACAACCAGCGCGTCCACCTCATGGCGTTCAATCAACTCTTCAAGCTCCATGAAGAATTGTTGATGCTCATAGGTGCGCGACCAGCCATTCAGACTCTGGCCAATATGCCAGTCTGCTGTGTGCAGGATTTTCAACGCCATACTACCTGTTCCACGCTCCAAGCCTTAAGGGCAGCCGTTTTGAAGGACAGCTGCATCATGACTCAGAAATCTTTCATTAACCAATCCGCAAATTAGGCGGAGGACCTACCAGAAGTCTTTAAAGCGCGGCGCTAACCCACAGATTTAGGGGCTTTGGCACAAGTAGCGCACAGGAATCTGTGCCAGCACCTCCCCCTGCGAAATTTTTGAGAAATTCAGAGCCGGATTTTGCATTTTCCGAAAACACGTCCCGAATCTATTCGTTCACTAATGACGAACAATCAGATCACCAAAGCTTACCTTGTTCATTCCAAGCACTGGAATATCTTTAAGAGCATGACGACACCACTGTAAATATTAAGAAATCAGGAGAGCCCCATGTCTGTTACAGCATCTGATTTGAAACTGAGAGTTCGCCCTTCCCACCAGCGCGGCCATGCCGATGCAGGTTGGTTGAAATCCGCCCACTCCTTCAGCTTCGCCAGCTATTTTGACCGCAATAACATGAACTTCCACAATCTGCGGGTCATCAACGATGACTGGGTCGGCCCCGATGGCGGCTTCCCCATGCACCCTCATGAAAACTTCGAAATCTTCTCCTACATGCTGGAAGGCGCACTGGAACACAAAGACACCATGGGCAACGGCAGCACCGTGCACAAAGGTGGCATCCAGTTCATGAGCACCGGCACCGGCGTGCAGCACTCCGAGTTCAACCCGTCCAGCACGGACGAAACGCACCTGCTTCAGATCTGGCTGATCCCGGACCGCAAGAACACCACACCGCGCTATGAGATGCTGGAGCTGAGCGACGAAGCCCGCAGCGGCAAACTACAACTGTTCCTCTCACAGGATGGCCGTGACGGGTCCATCCGCACAGAAGCCGCCGCTGATATCTACTCCGGCAAGCTGGATGGCGCCGACACCATCAGCTTTGAGCTGGCAGACGAGCGTGCAGTCTACGTGCACGTGGCCCGCGGCGAAGTGCAGGTCGGCGGCCAAACGCTGAGTGATGGCGATGCCATTGAAGTTGAAGGCCGTGGCACGCTGGAACTGAGCAACGGCAAAGGGGCTGAGGTCATTCTCTTCCACCTTGCACCGCTCGGCTAAACACAACGCACACCCCATCTGGACGGCCCAATGCCTGACAGGTTGGCATTGGCACATTGGAGGGAGGCACTCCTCAATAACAACAAAAGCCTCCCTCTCCTTTGTCCTTTAGAAGACTCACCTTGCAATACTACAAGGATATTTGTAATATCATTGCATGACAGAGAATTCTGAGTGCAACACCTCCGCAAATCTAAAGGAAGACGAAGCCGTCGCAGCGCTGAGCGCTCTGGCTCACAAAGACAGGCTCGCTGCCTTCCGTCTCATCCTGACAGCAATGCCCAAGGGCCTGCCCTCCGGACAGATCGCCAAAGATCTTTCCATCGCCCCCACACGCATGTCCTTTCACCTCGCAACGCTTGAACGCGCCGGGCTTCTCACCGCCCAGCGAGAAGGTCGTGTGGTGCGCTATGCCATTGCCCCGCACACCATGCGCGGCCTGCTTCGTTTCCTGACCCAGGATTGCTGCAGCGGCGATCCCACCCTGTGTCTGGATTTCAACCCGTTTCCTTGTCCTTGACCGACCCCATCGGAGAGACCAAATGAACCCGATCATCTACCACAACCCAAAATGCGGCACCTCCCGCAACACCCTCGCCATGCTCAAGCAGGCAGGCATGGAACCAGAGGTCATCGAATACCTTAAAACTCCGCCCTCCCGCGCAACGCTGGAAAAGCTGATCAAAGACAGCGGCCTCACCGTGCGCGAAATCCTGCGCAAAAAAGGCACGCCCTACGAGGAACTCGGCCTTGATGATGAAAAGTGGACCGACGCGCAGCTCATCGACTTCATCGAGCAACACCCGATCCTCATGAACCGCCCATTCGTCACCACCGCCAAAGGCACCCGCCTCTGCCGCCCCTCTGACGTCCTGCTGGAAATTCTGGATGAGAAACAGATAGGCGCATTCACCAAGGAAGACGGCGAAGTCGTCATTCCGGCAAAGGGTTAAGCCGTGTCTGAGATGTCTTCTGATCTGCCAAAGGTGGAGGCCGACAGCTTCCACCCCATCAACACTGGTGCTCTGCGCAAAGACGATGCGCCAGACCACGCCCCACGCATCCTGCTGCTCTACGGCTCCCTGCGCAAACGCTCCTTCTCCCGCCTCGCAGTGCTGGAAGCCCAGCGCATTCTGGAGCAGCTCGGCGCGCAAACCCGCATCTTCAACCCAAGCGGCCTGCCACTGGCTGATGATGCAGAGCCGGATCACCCCAAGGTGCAGGAACTGCGTGAGTTGATGATGTGGTCCGAAGGTCAGGTCTGGTGCTCACCAGAGCGCCACGGCTCCATGACCGGTATCATGAAAACCATGATTGACTGGGTGCCCCTCTCCGTCGGTGCAGTCCGCCCAACTCAGGGCAAAACACTCGCTCTGATGCAGGTCAGCGGCGGCTCCCAAAGCTTCAACGCCGTCAACCAGATGCGCGTGCTGGGCCGCTGGATGCGCATGGTCACCATTCCAAACCAATCCTCCATCCCCAAAGCGTTTCTGGAGTTCGACGAGACCGACCGCATGAAACCGTCCTCTCTCTACGACCGCGTGGTGGACGTTATGGAAGAACTCATGAAGTTCACCCACCTCACCCGCGGCCACTCCGACTACCTGACAGACCGCTACTCCGAACGCAAAGAAACCGCAGCAGAACTCTCTGCAAGGGTGAATACGAAGTAAGACTGACCAGGTTGATGCAACATCCTCCCAGGCATCTCGAATGAGTGACCGAACTGAAGGAGAGACCAATTTATAAAGCCGTTTGCGTAACCAACATGAAGCGCAAACGGCTTTTTTCGTTTAATTCTCATAGGGGTATAGATCCTCAAAGAGCAGCTAGAAGAGATAACCCAACATATCGATATGTCCTTCAGGCCACCTCATATCGCCAACTGGTTTCACCATAAAGCACTCAGACAAGTCTCTTTCAAGCAGCATCGCGCTGGCGACATCTTCTATAGCCAACCACTTGGTAAGAGCAGGTGACACATTAAGAAATCCATGTTTTCGATATAGAGAACCATCATCGGCAAAAAGCACAATGAAGTCGACGTCAGCCCGCATTGCCAAGTTTTCAGCTGCTTGCAGCAACGTACTCGCTATCCCCTGATTGCGGCGCTCTTCAGTAACACACAGATCGATTAATCCATATATTTTCAACCGCTGCTCACCAACCTTAATAACGCGGTGATCAACACCGACCTGTCCGATGATTTCATCTCGCTCCTCAACAATCAGCCTGAAATGAGGAAGCTGCTTAAAGAAGGTTCGGCCCTCAAAGACCTGAGGAAAACACTGACCTAACAGCGTGGCAATCCCAGCCTCACGCTGCCGATCAATCTCATCCTCTTTGAAAACATGAATGGACAACCCGTTCACCACAGCCCTTTCTCAAATCACTTACAGCAAGAGAACAGGACTTTTACTGTCTTGCAACTCCAACCACCATCAAACACTCCCCCTCAAACCACCGCCCGCTAAAACTGACAAGTCTCAACCATGCATTAAACACCTGCTGCCATACACAGCAGTGGGATTGGAACAAACAGAGGCAAGCTTCATGGATTACATTCTGGGTGTTGATGGCGGTGGCTCCAGTTGTCGTGCTGCAATCGCAACGGCAGATGGACGTTTGCTGGGACGCGGCAAAGCCGGATCAGCCAACATCTACAGCGACCCGACCCAGAGCCTCAGCTCCATTCTCCATGCCGCCAAAGAGGCCTGCAAGGATGCAGGACTAACCGAAGAAGCCTTACAACAGACATTCGCAGTGCTGGGGCTGGCAGGCGCCAACGCCCACAACGACCCCATTGGCCTTGCCGAAAACCTGCCGTTCGCCGCCGTTCAGGTCGTCTCCGACAGCTTAATCGCATTGGAAGGCGCTCATGATTCTGACGACGGTGTCATCGGCATCCTCGGCACAGGGTCCAACTTCATGGCCCGCAAAGGCGAAAAGCACTATTACCTTGGCGGCTGGGGCTTCCATTGCGGGGATCAGGGCAGCGGCGCTAAAATGGGCGAACGCGCACTGGAAGAAGCCTTGCTCGCCCACGACGGCCTGCGCAGCCTATGCCCGTTAACGGAACACATTTTGCGCCAGTTTAACGACGACCCGCGTAAGCTTTCCGAGTTTGCCCGCACCGCAAAGCCAAAAGACTTTGGCGAGTTCATGCCCATCATCCTCGTCTATGCCAAACAGCAAAGCCGCCTTGCCCTCGACATTGTCGAGGAAGGCACCACCTATGTGGCCTCCGCCCTCCGGCTTTTAAGCGATGATGGCAAACTCCCCATCGCTTTGCTCGGCGGTTTGAGCCACGCCTACGACTCATTTCTGCCTCCAGACCTGAAACAGTTCATCGTACCCGCCAAGAACGACGCCCTGCGCGGTGCCCTGGCAATGGCAGAGCGTGAGAACGCCCTGAACACCTGAAGCTCGCCTCTGCTAAAGCATGGCCCAGCCTACTGCTGATGCACCATCACAGTATTTCCTGGCGCATAGACGGTAAGCGTGTTGCCAGCAGCAACATCTGAAGTTTTAAGCCCGTTCCCACGCTGTGTGTAAAGCACATTGGTCCCGTTGCTCGTCACAGCAAGCCCGGCTTCGTTGTTATTGCCATGTTGCCATAACGTGCCCTTGGAACTGTTGCCGGATACTTCTACCGAGCCTTGATTACCGTCACCCGTCTGGAACAGATTGCCCGTTGAATTATCGCCTGAAATCACAACGGTTGCTTCATTCCCAACACCAGCGGCAGAAGGGGCGAGAAAGCTGTTGCGCACGGCAAGCGCAGCAACATTATCTGCTGTATCCAGCGTATTTTTTGAGGCACCCAACAGCTTGCCGACAAACCATGTTCCGCGCAAAGCTTGTTGACCCAAGCCTGCAGTGAGAGTGTCTCCCCCCTGCAAGACGGTCACATCACTGCCACTCACACTTTGAGAAACCTGAACTTCGTGATTATCCCCCACCTGCCGGATGAGAGCCGTATTCCCATCACCTGCAAAAGCCGCAGATGGCATCAAAACAGATGCCAGAATTAAACCCGCTAATTTCCTAAACATATCCATCACCCGAAAATTCGGAGCGAGGAGCCCACTGAAGGCTATTGCCCCTGCATGATACTCAGAGAGTTTCCATCTCCAAATTGATTGAAGAGCGCCCGGTTATTGTTCCCGAACTGCCCCACCAGCGCATTGTTGTCGTGCCCATAAGCTCTGCCTGAGAGCGCATTGCCATATCCATACTGGATAAATCCAAAGCCATTCCCTGTTCCCTCAGCCTCATAAAGCACCGTATTCCCAGTCCCGATAATGAGCCCCTGCCCGGCAACCGGAGAGTTCGGAACGCCGCTGACTGTTTCTGGCATCACAGGAACGATCAAAGTGGCGTAACTCTCTTCCAGCCCCTGAAGACTGATGGTGTTCCCACCAACTTCAGTCACTTGAGGAATGTTGCCCGTAAACACCTTAGCGCTCTTATTTTCCAGTAATTGAGCGGTTGAAGCATCCTGCTGATACCTAGAGACATCAACTTGCGGAATAACAGCTATTTCCTGGGCAGAAACACCAGAAAGCGCACCACAAACAACACTGCCAAAAACGAAAAAACCGACACGCCTAAACAACATTGCAATGCTCCGGAAGTGGAATACTCCACTCCCATCACATCACAGCATTTTCTTTTTTTTCTACATTCAGTCACTAAAACTGAAAAGACCCCGGCCCTTAGGCCGGGGAAAGAAGACTTACCAGTTCGAGCCCATCAAAGTATTGAACGGAACAGAACTGTCAGTCACGATAGCTGGAACTCCCACATTGGCAGCACCCTGGTTAATAGTTGCAGAGTTGCTGTCACCGGTCTGGCTGACACTAGCAATGTTGAAGTCACCCTTCTGGCCAACCATTGCTCTGTTGTGGCTTCCCATCACAGAGACGCCGGCTTGGTTGTAATCACCGATCTGCCCGACCTGAATGTGGTTATCATTGCTGGTAGAGGCGTCATTCCGATTACCAACATTACCGGTGATCGAGTTGCCGGTACCGTTCTGGGTGAGGAAGATCTTGTTCTGATCACCATTAACGTCTTCAAAATCGATGTTGTTGGCATCACCACCTTTTTGAATGAACTGCAGGCGGTTGTAGCTACCATCAACAACCCCAACCGTTACGCCGTTGTCGCTTGTCGTCTGCAACACATAGAACTTGTTGAGATTAGGACCATTCAAGCCATCGATGTAAACACCGTTGTTATCACCAGACTGCTTCACAGCAATATACTGCCGATCGCCCCATGAATAACCGGAGAAGGCATTGCCAGCACCAGACTGCTGAATGGAAACTTTGCCGTTGGTACCAGCACCCACGTAATCAACTGTGTTGGAGTCTCCAGCCTGACGCGCACGGATCATAAAGTTACTGCCGTTTAGACTGACATCAATATCCTGCATGTCACCAGTCTGGCGGTATCCAGCATCATTCATGTCACCTTCAATGACAGATTTGGTGTAGGACTGATTTGAACCAGCATCCTGAACCAGATCAACCATATTGCCGACACCTCTAGACTCAAGCCAGAAGTTGTTGCGCGAGCCATTCTGAAGAGCTGATGTGTCGTTGGCAGAACCAACCTGAATCAGCTTCGCACCATGGGATGGACCTTCAACAACAGGAGTACCTGTTCCTGTTGGATCTGGTGGAACATCATCAATATTAGCGCCGTTAAAGTCCCCACGCTGACGAATTGAAGCAGTGTTTACACCACCAGTTACAGAGGTATTTTCCTGCCTAACCTTAGCAACAACGTTGGTGTCACCACGCTGGTCAATTGTCAGGCTGTTCTGTAAGGCAACAGCACCGGCCTGACCGGTCTGATTTACACGCCAGACACGATGATCAGGAGTACGATCAGAAGGAGAGCCATTTGCACGCTGCAAGATACTTGCAGTGTTCTGGTCACCAGACTGACTAACATTTCTTACCATCTGATTGTTATCTTGGTTGATGGAAAGAGTATTGCTAGCGCCATCCTGCACCATCTGCCCGTCGTACTTACCGCTTGGGCTACGATTGCTACCAGCAATGTTGTTGCTGCCAGTTTGCAGCACAGTTGCGTTATTACCACCACCTGCAGTGTTGGTCTGCACTACAATCGCGTCGTTGCTGTCGCCAATCTGGGTGATTGTACCCGTGTTGCCTGCACCAGCAAGATTTACCTGGCTCAGGGAAGATGCATTACCATCTCCCGCATGTGCAGCAGCAACTGAAAATGCCAAAGCTGAACATGACAAAATAAGAATTTGCTTCATAATTACGAACCTTCACCTATAATAGTTCGGGTGAGCAAAGGAGATTGTAACCAATCACATTTGCTCCGTTGCGACATGAGGGTGTGTGAGTTTTTGCGAGGTCGCACACCCTCTATTACCGTTTTTACGGTAACCGAGATCTCTTGCCACCATTTCTCATAGTCACTTATTTTCAATGGCTTAGAGAAATTTTGGATCAAGAGGAAAAAGATGGATGTTGTTCTAGAACTGCTGAACATTTTGCAACATCCTAAGATTTCTTATTCGCCCACAGGTTTGACCATGCCAGTGGAACACTGCTCCGATACGGACCCATATTCGATGGGGGGCGAGCCTTTTTAACCTTTACACGCTGGGTCACCTGTGCCTTCTCAGATGTGTATTCCTGATACAAAGCATTGGCTTGAGCCGGGTTCTCAAAACTCCAGGCTCCAACACGCGCCCCTTCCATGACAATGGAATAAACCGCCTTCTCAATGGCCTGCTGCACAGCAAGGGTGACAGGCTCATTCTTGGTGATGCCAGCTTCGGCTTCTAAAATTTCATCTAAAGCGATGTAGCGGAACGCGCCACCTTTCAACCCGACAGAGACAACGGATTTCTGAACCATCACGTTGGCCATGACTTCACCGGTTCGTGTGCTGACAGCACGCAGCGAAACCGTCACGTCATCCTGCCGGTAATCCGCATTTCCGCCAATGCCCAGATAACGAGCCCCTAATCCGCCTGTTCGGGTGTTGCTATCATACCCGACAACGCCACCCTCAAAAAGAACTCCCGCATAAAGCAGTGGTGGCAGGACCTTCGGATCAACTTTGTCTTCACCCAGATAGATTTTGCGGATCTGCGTAACGATCTGGCGTTCTTTCAGCAAAGCATCAAGATTGCCCCTTTCAACCACACGGAACCATTTGCGATCCCCGGCATCCTGAAGCGCACGAACCAGCATAGTGTCAGCACCCTGTGTCACAGATCGTGACAGTGTCTGAACTTTGTCAGACGGCTTATACTGGCCTGTCAGATCCTGATAACTGTAGACAGCAGCGTAAATCGGTTCCTTCGGAGCGGGCAGCTTTTTCAGCTTGCTGGCTTGCACCGAAATCGTTGCAAGTTGAGGTCCGGGACTAAATGCCATGCGTGTTACCGGCCCGCAGGCAGACAACGACAACGCCATGGCAACAACAATGGATTTCTTCATCATATCAATAACCTGGCATTAATTTATGGGAGTACCGTCCTGCAGGACAGGAACCGTGATATCGGTAATGGCACCCGTGCTTTCATCAATAATCTGCAGCTGAATGGAATCTGTGCCGCGAACAAACGAAACCTTCTGGTCGCCAAAGCTCACAGTGCCGCTGTCTTTCGGATCATCACCAAAAATCGCCTGGGATACCTGATCCGCCAGAGCATAAATCAATCGGTTCTGCAGCTGGCGTACAAACAAATCAGCCAGGCTACTGCCAGAACCATCAGCACCGCTACCAGACCCGGAACCATACTTGTTGCTTCCTCCGACAGTCGCAGTTTTCTGGGCATTGGCCGTTGCAAAAAGGTGGGTAGTATTAGCCGCATATCCGCCAAAGCTCGGATTAGTCGGCTGATAAACAAGTTGTTGTGCGTGAGAGGAGCCAACACTGAGGACACACCCCAGCATAAGCCCGAGAGCAGAATTTAGTCTCATAGCAACCCCTAATCTAACGAGGACTTCACGATAAATTTCTGAGAAAGAAAGTGTCAGTTGTATCGATGTAGCTTTGGTATATTGGGGGAATACTATTGTGTCATCTCTCGACATATCGAGTTATTAGTTTCTTTTAACAAGGTAAGAACCAAGTGATTACTTTAAACCAATTTCACCCAGTAGATGCCTGATAGAATATATCACCTATAAATTCATAGTGGTATAAATATCAATTCTAATAGAGCCCACACGATTACATCATGCAGATAGCATAAATGCATGACTTGAATGCAAGTTACATCAAGGCAGCTGTTCTAAAAGGGAAATGAACAAGATAGGAAAGGTGGTAGGCCCGGAGGGACTTGAACCCCCAACCAGTCCGTTATGAGCGGACGGCTCTAACCAGTTGAGCTACAGGCCCTTACCGAAGACAGGTTCTACACCAACAACCACGGGTGAGTAAATTGTTTATAGCAGTGAACAAGGCAGATCCTGTTGAAACTTGGGGATGCGCCTTTTCCCCGGCAGATCAACAGAGCATTCATCACAAAGCTTTATAAATACCTGATTTTAAGAGACTATGTGAAAACTAACAGCTTCCGGCAGCCTGACCCCTTGGAGTGCATGATGCGCCAGCCTCTCATTAAGTTCACCGCCTCTTTGTTCCTTCTTGTCATTATTGGCTGGCTACTCTTCATAGGGCGCTCCCTCATTATACCCCTGATTATCGCACTGGTGCTTTGGTACATTATCAACTCCATGTCCTCTGCCCTGCGACATTTGCCTGTGGTTGGACCGTATCTGCCGCGCCCGCTCACCATTTTGCTGGCCCTGTTCGCGATCTTTTATGTCGTCGGCATCCTGTTCAACATCGTCTCAGTCAACCTGCAACAGCTGGCGTTCGATGCACCGACCTATCAAGGACGGCTGGATGAGCTGCTGCTCAAGCTTGCCAATCAACTGAATATGGAAAAGCCGCTCCAGCTTTCAGACATCTTGCCCAACTTCTCGCTAAGTGCAGCCCTCAGCACCGGGGCATCCGTTCTCACCAGTCTGGCCGGATCCAGCTCACTGGTCTTCATCTACGTGCTCTTCATGATTTTCGAGGCGGCAACCTTTGACAAAAAGCTCACTGCCCTCTTTGAAGATTCTGACCGCGTACAGCTTGCGTTCGCCATCCGCGGAGAGATTGGTCGCCGCATGCGCCACTACATGGGCATCAAAACCGGTGTCAGCATCATCACCGGTTTCCTCACCTACGGCATCACGTCATGGGCAGGCCTGCCCTACGCGGCCCTTTTCGGGTTCATCGCCTTCCTGCTCAACTACATCCCGACCATCGGCTCTCTGATTGCGGTCATCTTCCCAAGCCTGCTGTCACTGGTCTATTTCGACACCCTCACACCATTCATCGCGATTACTCTTGGGCTGGGAGCAGTTCAGTTCATTCTCGGCAATCTGGTGGAACCACGTCTGATGGGCACACAACTTAACATTTCACCCCTCGTCATTATGATCTCCTTGAGCTTTTGGGGGGCATTATGGGGCGTCATTGGAATGGTGTTGTGCGTGCCGCTTGTCGTGCTTGCCATCATCATTTGCGCCCAATTCCCTTCTTCGCGCCCCATTGCAATCCTGTTGTCGGGGGATGGCAATGTCGGCGATCCGATAAACCTGGATCATCAAAATCAAACCCGTGAATTGACATGATCACGCCTGAGAGCCGCCGCAATTGTAACTTCTAATTGCATTTCTCGATATTCGGCTGATCAAGAATGACAGTCCGCAGCACGGATCAGGCATCAGCCTCAACAAATTTGAAACTGGAGAATTTAATGCAGAGCGAACAGAAGAAATTGCGTCTTCCAAGTATAAGCGCGCTGGCAGTTGCTGGTCTTGTTGCCGCCGCCCTTGTTGTATCCAGCGGTGTCAATGCCAAGGCTGCTGAGCAAACTGGCAAGATCACAATCTCCGGCCAGGGGTCGGTCAACGTGGCGCCTGATATGGCGACGCTGGTCTCCCGCGTAATCACACAGGGTGATGATGCAAAGTCCGCCCTTCAGCAAAACTCCGTCACCATGCGCGCCATCCTGCAGGATGTTGAAGACGCAGGCATCGAAAAAAAGAACATCCAGACCACCGGTTTTGACATTTCACCGATCTACGACAACCGCCGCCTCAAAAACAATGAGCCAAAAGCTCCTGAGATTGTTGGCTACCGTGTGCAGAACGGCATCCGCATCAGTCTGCAGGACATCACCAAACTGGGCACCACGCTAGACATGCTGGTGCAAAACGGCTCCAACGATGTTGGCCAGATCCAGTTCGGCGTATCCAATCCTGAAAAATATATTGATGAAGCTCGCGAAAGTGCCGTGAAAGACGCCCGCACCAAGGCGGAAACCTACGCGAAAGCTGCTGGTGTTAGCCTCGGCAAAATTCTCAGCATTTCCGAAGCCGGGTACAACCCACGCCCTTACCCGGAAATGATGGGCATGAGAGCTGCAAAAATGGACAGTGCCCCGCCAATTGCAGCAGGTCAGGAGACCCTCTCGTCATCAGTTACAATAACCTACGAACTTGTGCAGTAACACAAGCCTCCAATGCAACCTCTCAAAACCCCGCCCCAAGCGGGGTTTTCTTTTTTAATGCCGACAACCATCATAGTCCGGCAACATGCACATTCCCACGAGTGCTCCTATATTGGGGTCTGATAATCTCCCCCAGACATTCATTATTTAAGCATATTCTGAAGCCACCTCGATTCAGAACACCTCACAAAGCACGCGGCATTTTTCATCGTTTCAACAACTCAAAACCGCGCCAGGCTTCACGTAGGCGACCGCCAAGTGCCTGCATAAACCTAGCTATTCAAGTTGCCTTCACATCTGCCGAAAAAAGGACCTCCTCGTGCTGTAAGAAAGCTAAGCTTGCGAAACAAAAGGAACAATCCGCCAATTTATGTTGGGCCAATTTTTGCAAAATCGATTTATTGAAATAGCAGGTGCGCCACGATTTAATAAGAAAAGACTTTACTTATTAAACACCTCAAATTAAATAAGTGATATATTTTTAAATAGGCGATACTCATGACCATATCCAGCCCGGCACAAACAATCCCATTATCGCCCTTCAAAAAGCTGACCATGGATGGTCGCTGGCTTGCGTCTCTCATCATGATTTTGGGTGTTGGGTCGGCAAGCATGAACAACTTCCTCTCCTCCGCCATCATGCCAGATATCATCCGCGATCTTGGCGGCCAGCAACGCGCCTTCTGGGTCCTCAGCTTGTTTCAGATCGGCTCCATTCTGGCAGGCACGGTCACAGGCTCGTTGAAAGCACGCATTGGCGCACGCCCTCTCTTTATCGCGGCGGCCCTGTCTTTTCTGGCAGGCTCATTCGTTGGCGGCGCCGCAAATTCGCTGGAACACCTGCTGCTTGGCAGAATGCTGCAAGGTTTGGGCGAAGGCATGATTGTCTCCCTCTGCTATACGTTGATTTCAGACCTTTATCCGGAAAACGCCGTCTCCTCAGTTTTTGCTTTGCTCTCAGGAGTTTGGGCTGTCTCCGCAGGCATCGGCCCCCTCACCGCAGGTATCCTGACAGAAAGCTGGTCCTGGCGTGCAGTGTTTTACGCCAACCTGCCTCTGTCTTTGATGCTACTCCTGCTGGCAATCACCGTCATCCCGTCCACCACCAGAGACAAAGCCACAACGACGCAATCCTCGGATAAGATGAGCATGTTCCCCCGCCTCGGGCTTCTGGCTGTGGCTGTATTGCTCATTGCGTATGTGGGCGAACTGCGCAGCCTTCCCCGCATCACTGGCGCTCTAGGCATTGGCTTGATCCTGCTGTTCCTCGCCGTGAAATGGGATAAGAAAAGCACCAGTCCGTTCATTCCGCGCAGTGCGTTCAAGTTCACCGGCATTCTGGGTCTTGGCATGTGGGTCACGCTGCTGCTGTCCATCGCCAGCGCCGCCCGTGTTGTTTATGGCGCTGCTATGGGGCAGGTGCTGTGGGGACTTTCCGTCACTCAGGCATCCTATGCCATGGCCATCACAGCCTTCACATGGACAGCCGCCGCATGGATCGTCGCCCGTGTGCAGACACCACACGCACAAACCTATCTGATCCGTCTGGGAACCTTAAACATCATTGCTGGCACACTGCTCACCGTTGTTTCGCTTTACACCATGTCCCTATGGATATTCCTGCTCTCCTCCGTCTTTAACGGAGCAGGCTTTGGCATGAGCAGTCAGTTCTTGAAAAAAGCAATCATTTACGCTGAAACCGATGACGAGCGCGACAGAGCCTCCGGTTTCATCGGGCCGCTGCAATCCGCAGGCATGGCCATTGGCGCAGCGCTGGCAGGCCTTCTGGCTGGCCTCTCTGGCTTCTCCGTTCCAGGTGCAGAAGACTTGATTACACTGGAAAATGCTGCCCAGTCCGGCCCGGTCTTGTTCCTCATCATGGCAGGCATCGCAAGCATTGCCGCTCTATTGGCTTTCAAAATGCCAAGAATGGTCTAGTCACATTAAAGGGATGACAAACATGTGCCGCAAATGTGGAGACAACCCGGGACGCGATCCGCCACAGGTGCAGGCACTGGCCGGTGCTTAGAGCGCACCTTACCAAAGTGAGTGCTGATTTTCGGATCAGAACACGCAGGAAAGTGAGTCAGCGTGGAAGCGGTTGACCCGGTGGCGGCGGAGGCGCTCGTCGCAACGGCTGATCAAAATACCTGTCAGGCCCATGCCCACGCCAACCAACACCATGCATGCGGTTCATCATCGCAAACATCATAATCGCGGCAATCACCACAAGAACCAGCAGAGTCGTGATGATCGAAGTCGCAATCACCCATCCCCTGCTCGGCTTCCGCCCAATCGAAGCCCTCAACCCATCCAGCTCACGCCGCATATCTTCCGGTTCCATATCCTGCTCCATGACCGAATGATCATCAGGGAAAGACTATGACACGCTAGAGTAAACACTTATCTATACAAAACAAAATCTAGGTCCTGACGTTAACCCTTCACCCGAGCAGAGAATTACAAACCACAATGGATTCAGATCGATTTGATAAAAATATCAACTAAAAAATTTAGAAGTTAGAACAATAAGAAATAAAATCAAACTCAAAAACAAATGAACCAACGTAAGCAATTAAGCTGAAATCACCCGTTATCTTCACTCAGCAAGGCCAAAAACTTAATTTATTTCACTTAAAAATTAACGCTGCATTTTTTTGGGTAGTAGCTTAAGGCCACACTAGAAAATTACCACAATTTTCCTTTTGTAAAAACTCGTACATGCCCCTCACCTAATATATAATATCGCCGCAGCAGATTCAGCATCAGATTTAGGTAAGCAAAATGTACTCAGCACATATCTCAGGTGATTTTATCTCGCCTGATTTATCGATCTCAATGCGACAATCACATCGTTAAGTTTGCAGTATCTTTGTGACCAAAAGCCTTGTTCACATCAAATTTCGTTCAAGCAAAAATTATGTACCGAAAGTAATTAAGGATTATCAATGAACTCGACAACTTTAAATCGTCACTCAGGTTTCCTACCCGATTATATCTCGAACGAAATTCCCGCTGGTATGTTTGGAACTCTCAAGGCCTCAAATTCGAGAGGCTTTTACTTCACTGGAGTGACAGGTGACAACAACATTGATGGATTAATATCCGGAGGGATATGGTATGATCCAGATTCACTTACTCCTTGGTACACAGAAGTTACATATAGTTTCCCACAGAACTCATCTGATTTTCAGAGCCACATGTCCTCTGACGATGTAGCTGCAAGAAATAGCTTAGTTTCATTTGGCAATATACAACAAAATGCAATGCGAAAGGTCTTTGATGGATTTGAGGAAGTTTCCCAAATTACTTTCACTAAAGTGGACTCAAACGAACCTGCCAACATCGTTATCGCAGGAACAACAAACAGCGACGTAACACCTACTGCATCTAGCGAAATACCCGGAGGCTCTGATGTAAATCAGTGGTACAATGCTAATTACTACGACTTAACACCAGAAGCCGGCAGTTATACATGGCATACACTTATCCACGAAACTGGCCATAGCCTTGGACTAGCACATGGACACGAAGTTGATCGAGACTCACCTGTAGACGAACCAATTCCTGGCAAAGCCATGAATCCTAACCGCGATTCTATGGAATTCTCAGTGATGACTTACCGTTCATATATCAACGATCCTCTAAATGATGGATATTCAAACGAAGACTACGGATATGCTCAAAGTTTGATGATGTACGACATAGCTGCCATTCAGCAGATGTATGGCGCTAATTACGACACGAACAACGATGACACAACTTACACATTCTCTAGTACAACCGGTGAGATGTTTATAAATGGTGTCAGCGAAGGCGCCCCTGGTGACAACCGCATTTTCAGAACGATCTGGGATGGTAATGGTAACGACACCTATGATTTCTCAAATTATAACAACGGCATAACCGTAGATCTGGCACCTGGCAGTTGGTCGCTATTTTCAGAAGGACAAAAAGCTTACCTTGGTGATGGAAACTACGCGCGTGCGAATGTATTTAATGCACTTCTTTATGAAGGAGATACTGACTCACTTATTGAGAATGCTATCGGCGGCGACGGGAACGACAGCCTTTCCGGAAACATAGGAAGCAACAAGCTAACAGGTGGAAACGGTAATGATACGTTAACTGGCGAAGCTGGCGATGATACATTGATCGCTGGCAACGGCAACGACACCTTACTTGGTGGAAACGATGAAGACACCTTAATCGGAGGCAATGGCGACGATATCCTGCGCGGAGGCGATGACAATGACTTCCTCAGAGGCGGAAATGGTGCAGATACGCTAGACGGTGGGCAAGGGATTGATTGGGTCAGCTACTCCGAATATAAAAAAGCCGACATCGACACTGTCATTGACCTACGCCTCGGGCAAGGACTTGAGGGGGTCGCCCTCAGTGATACATACCTTTCCATTGAAAATGTAAACGGCAGCGACGGGAACGATACGATTATCGGTACTGACGGCATAAACACGTTAAATGGTCGAAAAGGGAATGATACGCTCAAAGGATATGCCGGCAACGACACCTTACTGGGTGGAAGTGGAGACGATACGTTAGTCGGCGGAGCAGGCAACGATATCCTAACAGGCGGCTCTGGAGCCGATACTTTCGAGTTCTTTGGGCCTACAGGTCACGACATAATCACCGATTTCGAATATGGCGTAGACACACTCTTAATTGAAGGTCCAGCTGTTGCTTTAGCTGATTTGACAATTACTGACCTCGGTATTGATGCAAAAATTGCTTACGAAGAGTTCTCCATCACACTTTTAAATGTAGATGCAGCTGCTATCACAGATGACTACTTTAACTGGGCTTAAAATAAGTTTTTAAAAATCAGGTGCCGCGAGCAAGTTCAACTATTGTTCGTGGCACTTTTTATTTCAAGCCTCTCACCTCACGCGAATGTCTCACCCCATTTCAGCAGTTCCAGCAGGATGGGGCCGACGGCTTGGCCTTTTTCGGTCAGGACATAATCGGCCCGTGGAGGGTGGGAAGAGTAGAAGCGCTTTTTGAGGACACCGTGTTCCTCCAGCTTTTTCAGGCGAGTTGAGAGCGTGTTAGGACTGACCTTCAAACTCGTTTCAAGGTCTTTGAACTTACGCGGCCCATCCAGAAAAAACTCTCGTAATATCAAGAGACTCCACGGATCGCCCAGCACGCCAAGCGAGCGCATGATGGGGCAGTTATCGCGGTCAATTCCAGCAAGTTCAGGCGGCAGAAGAGAAGGGTCAAACTCAGTCATATAAGCAGAGGTAGCATAGTAAATTCAAAAATGGAATTGACTCCTATATTTGAAGTCACTACCAATATTGAAGTTATTCAGGAGAACTCCCATGACTTCAATCATTCTGGAATTCATTGTTTTAGCCTTCGCTGTTATATTCCCGACTACACTGGTTGCTATCGTCGCAAACAGAGCCAACCACGCCCAGTTATCACCACCCGCTCAAAGTTGGGCCGTCGGCGTCTTCATCACATTGCTTGGGGTGTGGTTTGCAGCTGCCGTCTTGCTTGCCAAGGCAGATCTGTTCACGCTGCCCACCGAAGCCCCACAGGTTCCACGATTGATCCTTCTGCTTCTGGGCGGCTCCCTCACCGTATGGGCACTGGCAAACTTCACGGCAGCAGGACGCAAGATTCTGGAAGCCACAGGCCAAAGCGTCTTTATGGGAATTCAAATCCTGCGTGTGATCGGCTTTGTGTTTCTAGTGGGGTGGGCAATGGGGCCAGTGCCATGGGAATTTGCCATGCCAGCGGGCCTTGGAGATATCGCAACAGGCATTCTGGCCGTGTTTGCTTACAAAGCAGTCCGCAGCAACGCCGCCAACGCCCGCGCTCTCATGATCCGCGTTCACATTCTCGGCCTGTTGGATTTCGTGGCCGCAATCGGCACCGGTGTCCTCACCTCAAACGGCTACTTCCACCTGCTCTCAACAGATGCTCCCAACATCATAGACCACTACCCCCTCGTCCTCGTCCCCGCCTTCTTCGTCCCCCTCTTCCTGACAGCGCATATTCTGTCGATCCAGAAGATGGTGACAGAAAATAAGAAAGAGAAAACGGTAGCAGCATAACTCTCAATTAACGCAGGAAAGCCCGTCCACTCTCCAGCCAGAAAGTCTCAACCCAACAAAAAAAGCCGGTCTCCTCACAGAGACCGGCTTTCTTAATTCTCAACCAGAGCAGCAGCTTAGCTGTCCAGGAAGCTCCGCAGTTTGCGGGAGCGGCTTGGGTGCTTCAGCTTACGCAGCGCTTTCGCTTCAATCTGACGAATACGCTCACGGGTAACGGAGAACTGCTGACCAACCTCTTCCAGAGTGTGGTCGGTGTTCATGCCGATGCCGAAGCGCATACGCAGGACACGCTCTTCACGAGGTGTCAGCGATGCCAGAACACGGGTCGTGGTCTCACGAAGGTTCGCCTGAATAGCCGCATCAATCGGCAGGATGGCGTTTTTATCCTCAATGAAGTCACCAAGATGGCTGTCTTCCTCGTCACCAATCGGTGTTTCAAGGGAGATAGGCTCCTTAGCGATCTTCAGCACCTTACGGACCTTCTCAAGCGGCATCTGCAGCTTTTCAGAGAGCTCTTCCGGGGTTGGCTCACGGCCAATCTCGTGAAGCATCTGACGAGAGGTACGAACGATCTTGTTGATCGTCTCGATCATGTGCACCGGAATACGGATGGTGCGTGCCTGATCCGCGATGGATCGGGTGATCGCCTGACGAATCCACCAGGTCGCATAGGTGGAGAACTTGTAACCACGGCGGTATTCGAACTTGTCGACCGCCTTCATGAGGCCAATGTTACCTTCCTGAATAAGATCCAGGAACTGCAGGCCACGGTTGGTGTATTTCTTGGCAATGGAGATAACGAGACGAAGGTTCGCTTCCACCATTTCCTTCTTCGCGATACGCGCTTCGCGTTCACCCTTCTGCACCATGGAAACCAGAGTACGGAATTCGGTGATCTCGAGGCCAGTCTCAGTCGCAAGCGTCTGAATCTCGCCGCGCAGTTCGCGGATCATGTCGCCATCATTAGTCACAAACTTCTTCCAGCCACGGCCAGAAAGATTTGCAACTTTGCGGATCCAGTTCGGATCCAGCTCAGAACCCTGATAGTGTTTGATGAAGTCAGCGCGGTTCACGCCGTTGCTGTCTGCAAGACGCAGCAAGCGACCTTCATAACCCATCAGCATTTTGTTGATGGAGTAAAGCTGCTGAACCAGTGTCTCAATACGGTTGTTATTGAGGTGCAGGCTCTTCACTTCAACAATAATGTCTTCTTTGAGCTTCTTGTAACGACGCTCCTGAGACGGAGACAGAGTTTTGTTGGCCAGCTTGTTTTCAACCAGCTGGTCCTGAAGCTTGCGCAGCTTCTTGTAATCCTCTGTGATCTTGTCAAAGATCTCAACGACCATAGGCTTCAGTTCTGCTTCCATTACAGAAAGAGAAACGTTTGCCTCGTACTCGTCGTCATCGTCATCAGTGGCTTCACCACCTTCTGCAGGTGCTTCACCCGGCGCGCCCGAAGTAGCATCAGCAGGCGCAGCAGCGGCAGGAGCAGCAGCACCGTTAGGTTTACGGGCTTCTTCTTCCTTGCGCTTGCGGGCTTCTTCTTTTTCCTTAAGGCGCACAGCCTCAGGAACTTCACCCTCACCAGCTTGTTCTTGCTCAGAAAGGTCATCATCAGATGGACCGTTCTTGTCATCAGGTCCGGAATATGTTGCATCCAGATCAATAATGTCACGCAGCAGAACCTTGCCTTCAGCCAGCTCCTCACCCCAGATGATAATCGCCTGGAAGGTCAGTGGGCTTTCGCAAAGACCTGAGATCATAGCCTCACGGCCAGCCTCAATACGCTTTGCAATGGCAATTTCGCCTTCGCGGGACAACAGCTCAACAGAGCCCATCTCGCGCAGGTACATACGCACCGGGTCATCGGTACGGTCTGTAGGTTCTTTGGCAGTCGTGGTTTTGGTAACAGCAGTAGAAGAAGCAACAACCAACTCACCGCCGTCTACAGCGGGTGGAGCTTCCTCTTCTTCTTTACCTTCTTCTGCATCTTCCGCCTCAACAACGTTGATGCCCATTTCAGAAAGAAGCGACATGGTGTCTTCAATCTGCTCAGAGCTCACCTGATCAGGTGGAAGAACTTCATTCAGTTCGTCATAAGTGATGTATCCGCGTTTTTTCGCGGACTTGATCATTTTCTTGACGGCGGCGACCGACAAATCCAAGAGCGGACCATCTTGTCCCTCTGCGCCTGCCGGTTCCTGCGTATCTTCAGCTTGTGTCGCCTTCGTCGCCATATTCTGCTCCAAAGTCGCTGGTCGTGCTCCAGCGAACTATCGCGTTACGCAATCAATCGCCCCCGTGTTTGGACCACACAGGCGGCATTTGAATCACATTTGACTTTGGGGTTTAACGCAAAGTCCCTTAAACCTGACTTAACCCTGGTATCAAAATGTTTTCACGGAATTGAAAACCCAAAACTCATTCGGGCAGGACTGCTCACCGGCATCCCTACCGTTTTAGGCCGTATCCGGCACATTCCAGGCATCGACAGCGCTGATTATCCGATTATGATATCGCCGCTTTAAAGACATCTAAGGTCTACGGGCGCTCGTATCGGCTGTCTGACTTAGTGTATGTAGCCCGCCTTTTGTGATTCGCAAGGGCGATTCGGCATGGTCAATCTGATTCTGGGGGATTTTGGACAGTTCATTGCCTGTTTTTCTGGATAACTTTGAAAAACAAGAGTTCTTCCATCACAATTCTACCTCAAGTTGCGATCACCAGATCCTCTGGGGGAAGCAGATAAACAGACCCGCAATCCCTCCTCTCAGATCAAGCCAGAACAGACCCTTTTGAGGAGCGCATTTTGGCTGCACGCTCCGCCAGCTCCTGCTCATCACGCAGGCAATCCTCACGGCGACGAGCCAAATCCTGCGTAAGCGCCTGAAACCGGCCCCAGCTTTCTTCGGTCAGATCCTGCTCCATGGCCCGCGTTTCATGCTCAAGCTCCTGCTCCAACATGCGCAACTCAAGCATATCAGCATAATTCAGGAACAGCATCTCCACGAAATCTTCAGGTGGATTTTCTTTTAGGATTTGAGCACGGTTCCCCAAAGCATCCCAGCTGATTAATTTATTTGTCTTCGACTGCGGCTCAAATCGCTCAATGAAGCCTTTGGCTTCCCCCAAAATCTGGTAAAAGTGCTCTCCAAGACTATCATACATACGGACGACAGTTTCATCTCCCAGTTCAGGAGAAACAACGCGAAGAAAACTCTCCATAAACTTCACATGATCATCATTGTTGTAGCTCAGTAGAGAAATTCGCTCGAAATGCTTCTCAAGCAAATCAAGGTATACAACGGACATACCAATAACAATTCGCTCAATCCCGTAAGCAGGCGTGTTAGGCGCCCCCATGTTGTTTTCAGCGCTTCTGAAGCGATTTTCTTCGTTACCGCCCTTGCCAGCTTGTTGGCCGCGCCACCCCCCATCACGACGACCACTACCGCCGCTTTTGCCACGGTTCCGGCGGCTCTCCTCATAAAACAAGTTGGAGAGTTTGAGACGCAAGTCCATCCGATAACGCTTCTGAACGCGCTCATCTTTGATGGTCCCAACCAGATCTTCAACGGCCTTTTCCAGCGCAGCCTTGCGCTCAGGCGTATCAATCCGGGCTTGCTCGCTCTCACGGCGCCAAACCACTTCTGAAAGTGGCAGAGCTTTCTCAATCTCTCCGTACATGGCAGCAGTGCCACCAGCATTAATCACATCATCCGGATCCTGCCCGTCAGGCAAAAACGCAAACTGGAAAGACTTACCGCTGGTCAGAACTGGAAGAATACGATCAACCGCTCGGTGGGCAGCAGAGATACCGGCGACGTCACCGTCAAAGCAAACCACGGGCTCATCAGCAAACTTCCAAAGCCGCATAATCTGGTCTTCGGTAAACGCAGTACCCAAACTCGCGACCGTCGCTTTGATGCCAACCTGCCAGAGGGCAATGGCATCCATATACCCTTCCACCACAATCGCTTGTCCGCTCTCATAAGCAGGCTGGCGCGCGCGATGCGCATTAAACAGCATCGTCCCTTTGTGAAAGACAGGTGTTTCCGGTGAGTTCAGATATTTCGGCTGTCCATCCGGGTCCATGGTCCGGCCACCAAAAGCAACTGCCCTGCCCCGATCATCATGGATCGGGATCATCAGACGATTGCGAAACCGGTCATAGGACGGACGCCCATCCTCGGGTTTAATGAGCAAACCCACTTCAATCAGCTCAGCTTCAGTGACGTCTTTCGCCATCAAAGCCTTCTTCAGATTGTCACGTCCAGGAGGCGCAAAACCAAACTGAAACTCATTCAGCGTCTCGGCACTCAAACCGCGCCGCTGCACATACTCTTGCGCAGCGCGCCCATCAGCAGACTGGAACACATGCCGAAAATAGCGTGCCGCCATCTCACAAACATCGGTCAGAGAATTGCGCTTTGCAGCTCGTTTTGCCGCCTGAGGATCGGGCGCAGGCATGGCGATTCCGGCTACACCAGCCAGTTCTTCCACAGCTTCAGGGAAACTGAGGCCCTCAGTCTCCATCAGAAACTTGAAATGATCTCCACTTTCACCACAACCAAAGCACTTGTAGCGGTTGCGGCGCTCATCAACATGAAAGCTGGGAGACTTCTCTGAATGGAAGGGACAACAGGCCCAATAATCACCCTTTCCGGGCTGCGATTTACGCCGATCCCAGGTTACACGTCGCCCCACCACATCTGTAAGCGAGACGCGGTTGCGAATGTCATCAAGAAAGAGCTGATCGAAACGCATAATGGTCCAATTTGTCGTAGTGGCCTGAAAGCAGCTGAGCTGGGTATTATATAGCCGTGAAGGCCCCAAGAAGCCAGCAAAACCCCCATTTGCGCTGGCTTAACTCAATTTACCGCTTCAGGAAAAAAGAAAAGCCGCATCATGATGACGCGGCGGCCTGTAAGTGCTCCAAAAACGTTGACTTACTGCGGAGCTCGCAGCATCTGCTTCACCATGCAACTGGCTTTCGCAAAGTCCATCTGGCCCGGATAACGCTCTTTCAGCTCGGCCATGCAGCGTCCCATATCACGCAGCCCACGCGCTTCAACGCACTCGACAACTGTTTGACAAACAAGCTTCATTTCGTACTCGCTGAGCTGCGAAGGCAAGAATTCACGGATCATTTCCGCTTCTTCACGCTCTTGCACAGCAAGCTCTACCTTACCGCTCGCTTCACAATGCGCCGCTTCCTGCTCACGCTGGACTAGCATGGTGTGCAGGAGGTCCATCAGCTCTTCGTCGCTTAAGCCATCACGGCCTTGCTCACGAGCAGCCATATCCCGGTCCATGATGGCAGCGGTGATGAGGCGCAACGTGGCGGCACGTCTTTTGTTAGTGTCTTCTTGCGCGGCTTTCAGCGCATTCGCTATTTTGTCTCGCAACATACTAAAGGAACCCTGACGCGGAAACTTTAAAAGAGGCTCTCCAAATCCCGGATAATACGTCTCATCCATCTGATTTGGGCTGATTTCCTGTAACTCGAGCGCTATTATTTCTACACGAGTGATATTGACCAGAGGAACCCCTTCTCCTATGGTCCCGGCCTTGATGCGACTGTGACGCGCCAAAGTCAAGTCCCTTCGGTGCGTTTCAGATGGACGCATACTGTCATCAACCGTATCAAGAAAGCAAGTGATGAAAGCTCAAGACGCGTGGTCAGCACCTAAACCTACCGCCCTCCTCGTTCTCGCAGACGGTACAGTCATTGAAGGCCGAGGCGTTGGAGCTCTTGGAACAGCGTCCGGCGAAGTCTGCTTCAATACGGCAATGACCGGGTATGAAGAGATTCTCACAGATCCTTCCTATGCAGGACAGATCATCACCTTCACGTTCCCCCATGTTGGCAATGTGGGCGCGAACGAAGACGATGTTGAAACTGTAGATATGGAAGGCACGTCTGGCGTACGAGGCGCGATTCTGCGCACCGACATCACGACCCCTTCCAACTATCGCTCTGGCAACCACTTCGATGCATGGCTCAAGGCACGAGGCATTGTTGGACTGACCGGAGTAGACACCCGTGCATTAACAGCTCTCATCCGCGAAAAAGGTATGCAGAACGCTGTGATCGCTCATAACGCTGATGGCGAGTTTGATGTGGAAGCGCTGAAAGCAGAAGCAGCCGGCCTCCCGGATCTGGAAGGCATGGACCTTGCAAAAGGCGTGAGCACTCAGAAAACCTACGACTGGAACGAAACCACCTGGGATTGGGAGGACGGGTTTGGCGCCCAGAACAAACCAAGCCATCACGTGGTTGCTCTGGACTTTGGTGTAAAGCGTAACATCCTCCGCCTTCTGGCAGATGCCGGATGCCGCGTGACTGTGGTGCCTGCAACCACTTCTGCTGAAGACGTCCTCGCCCTCAAGCCGGATGGAGTATTCCTGTCCAACGGCCCTGGCGATCCAGCTGCAACAGGTGAATACGCGGTTCCAACCATCCGTAGTCTCGTGAAGTCTGGCCTGCCGGTCTTCGGTATCTGCCTGGGTCACCAGATGCTCGCGCTTGCACTTGGTGGCACCACCACAAAGATGCATCAGGGCCATCACGGCGCAAACCATCCGGTTCACGATTACACCACCAACAAGGTTGAAATCACCAGCATGAACCATGGCTTTGCTGTGAGTGCTGGCAGCCTGCCGGACAACGTGGAAGAAACACACGTTTCCCTGTTTGACGGCACCAACTGTGGTCTGCGTGTAAAAGATGCACCTGTCTTCTCAGTGCAGCACCATCCGGAAGCGTCTCCTGGCCCACAAGACAGCCACTACCTGTTCTCTCGCTTCATTGAGCTGATTGAGAACCACAAGACACCTGCAGCCGCTTAGAGCGCGTTCGCTCATCAAAACGGCACAGCAGAATGAATAAAAGCGGGGTCCAGTGCCCCGCTTTTCATTTGCCCGATCGTAAGCAGATCGTGATCGGAAACACCGCCTCAGCAACATCAGGGCAACAAAAAACCCGGCACCAAGGGAGCCGGGTTCCGTAACTCTTATCAGAAGCGATTAAGCTGCTTCTGTTTCCAGCATGCTGCTCAGTGCATGTGACACACCGCGAACTTCCGCAATCTGCTCTTGAAGCGCTTGCTCCTGCTCATGAAGCAGCTGCTCCTGCGCACCACAAATTTCCTGAAGTTCTTTAAGTTGCTCAGGACGAGGGCTGGAACCCTCAACGAGCTTGATAATACGACGAACTTCTGCCAGCGTCAGACCGATCTTCTTGGCCTGCAAAATGACCCGCATGCGGCTCACATCACGACCTCTGTAGAAGCGGCGTGCTCCACGACGTACTGGGTTAAGAAGCCCCTTCTCCTCATAAAATCGTAGTGTACGCAGAGTGACGCTAAACAATTCTGACATTTCAGAGATTGCGAGCAGTTGACCGTCCCCATCGTCCTCACGAATAGGTCCAGCGATATCCGCAGCGACATCTAGCTTACTAGGAATACTGTTCATTTCCATTTGCCCGGTGGTTTGTATGTTAAACCTTAGAAGAGTTACAAAAGCTCATCATTTCAGCTCCCCACCCGGTGCCTCCATGAATTCCCCTAATAACTTTTGTACTCCCCCACTTCTGTACTAGCTTATGCAGTAGCATTTGATACCCACTCACACTGCGGAAGCTTTTCGATGTTCATTTGAACAATCTTCAATGCATCCCCAGTGAGGAATGAGTACCCCCACTTTCAAAGTCCTCAATGAAATCTATGATAATTCATATTGGACAATTGATAATCTACACAAGGAAACTGATAAAATATAGCCCGACATCGCATTTTTTACTTCGTAAATGCAACGTATACACTAGGACATCCGAGAATTAACATCATAAGTAGTTATACTAGATAAGTATTATAAAAAAATAGCGGCACCTACTTTTGCAAGTCCGCTGATTTATTCTACATTTTCCGGCAAATACCCAAAGATGTTCCTGCGTTATCCGAGCTAATATACTATAGAAGCGTCAATTACATATTGTCTATAATATGTGAACATGACGAAGAGATAGCCAGAGTGAGCAATACAACTTCTAACTACTCTCCTTCTTTAGATCTGCTCTGACTTTATTCTTTCTCAGTAAAACGAAAATTGGCTGACCAAATGATCACTCTGCACATTTTTTAAACAGGATGTTCATTTTTCGCGCTGCAAAACTTTGAACTGCCGTCGCGTACAGAGGGGATAATGTGGAATCTGACACATTAAAAGGCAAAACTACCCAAAGATTCACTAGGTCAAAAGTGCCAGATTGTGCGCATTGCACAATTTTGGCCACCCAATTTCATTAATTGAATCATCTTCAGCATGTGCAAGCCAGAAGAAAGACACCGTCTTCAGCAGGTAAACTCAATTTACCATCAAACACGTACTTGCGCTTAGCCCTTCAACAGGCCATTGACGATCCGTCTGATTTGAAATCTGAAAGTCGCATGACGATGCACATCCATCTTTTTGCCCTTCAGATTAGCCCGATACAGGATGAGTTCGTTTAACATGATTATCTCCTTGATGAGCCGCGTGAATGGAAAGCCACCTCAGTTCTATGCAAAGAAATCACACAGGCTTACGGGAGTTTTCCTGAAACGCCACAATTATAAGCGCACTAATTGCGCCCCATCAAGGTAAATGGCGCAATTTTTGCGCTTTTTACATTCTGTTATATGCAATAGTACGAATGCAGATTATTATGCATCAGTCTGTACAATGAATTTTCAGTCTGGGAATCATTAGGTTAGTATCATGAAACCATCTCAGTTTCGGGCTTGGCGCAAGTCGATGGGCTATAAGCAAAAAGAGGCAGCGGAACGCCTCGGCTTAAAAAAACGAATGATTCAGTATTATGAAAACGGCAATCGTGACGGTAAACCGGTAGAAATTCCGAAGTCTGTTCGGCTGGCCTGCTATGCCTTAAGCACTGGTATTGCTGACTTTGATGGTGAGAAAACCACAGAGAACACGACTTTAGCTGAATAAACTCCCCTTAAGTCTTGAGAAAAAAAACCGGATTATTTCGGAAATAGGCGTTCGTCGGGGTTTATCATTACTCGAATATTTCTTATAACGCGCGCTCAGCCGACATACTCCTAAAGAGGGCACCACCAGAGCACCGATCGGGTGCACTGGTGCTTAAACGCGAGCATATGTGAGTCACCATGCCTAAACGCAATGACATCCAATCTATCATGATCATCGGGGCTGGCCCCATCGTGATTGGTCAAGCCTGTGAGTTCGATTATTCTGGAACTCAGGCTTGTAAGGCACTGCGAGATGAGGGCTACCGAATTATCTTGGTGAACTCAAATCCGGCGACCATCATGACAGATCCGGATCTGGCTGATGCAACCTACATCGAGCCAATCACCACGGACGCCGTTGAAAAGATCATCGCCAAGGAAAAGCCGGACGCGCTCCTGCCAACCATGGGCGGACAGACCGCACTCAACTGCGCGCTGGAACTGGACCGCAAAGGCATCCTGAAAAAACACGGTGTCGAGATGATCGGTGCAAAAGCCGACGTCATCGACAAGGCTGAAGACCGTGAAAAATTCCGCGCTGCCATGGACAAGATCGGGCTGGAAAATCCACGCGCCGCAATCGCATCCTCTCCGCCAATCCTTGATGATGAAGGCACCATCACCGGATATGACCGCGGAGCAGGCTATGCTGAAGCCATGCGCCAGATCGACACCATCGGCCTGCCAGCTATCATTCGCCCTGCGTTTACGCTCGGCGGCACAGGCGGCGGCGTAGCGTATAACCGTGAAGAGTACGAACAGATTGTTCGCTCCGGTATCGATGCGTCTCCAAACGGTCAGGTGCTCATCGACGAAAGCTTGCTCGGCTGGAAAGAATACGAGATGGAAGTGGTTCGCGACACAGCGGACAACTGCATCATCATCTGCTCCATTGAAAACATCGACCCGATGGGCGTCCACACAGGCGATTCCATCACGGTTGCCCCTGCCCTGACCCTCACCGACAAAGAATACCAGATCATGCGGAACGCCTCGATTGCGGTTCTGCGTGAGATTGGCGTTGAAACAGGTGGATCGAACGTTCAGTTCGCGGTCAACCCGGCGGATGGCCGTCTCGTTGTGATCGAGATGAACCCACGCGTCTCCCGCTCTTCCGCACTGGCTTCAAAAGCAACGGGCTTCCCGATTGCCAAGATCGCGGCAAAGCTGGCTGTTGGCTACACGCTGGATGAGTTGGAAAACGACATCACCGGCGGTGCAACACCAGCCTCTTTTGAACCAACAATCGACTACGTCGTCACCAAGATCCCACGTTTCGCGTTTGAAAAGTTCCCGGGTTCCGAACCAACCCTGACAACAGCTATGAAGTCTGTTGGCGAAGTGATGGCCATTGGCCGGACCTTCAAGGAAAGCCTGCAAAAAGCCCTGCGTGGTCTGGAAACAGGCCTGACAGGCCTCGACCCAATCGAAGTCGACGGCCTTGGCCAGGGCGAAGACTACACTGCGATCCGCAAAGCTTTGGCTGTTCCAACACCAGATCGCCTGCTCAATGTCGCTCAGGCAATGCGCTTTGGCACCTCTGCAAAAGAAATCCACGACATCTGTAAGATTGATCCGTGGTTCCTGGAGCAGATGCAGGAAATCGTGGACATGGAAGCAAAGATCATCGAGCACGGCCTGCCAGACAACGCAGCCGCCATGCGCATGGTCAAAGCTATGGGCTTCTCAGACAGCCGTCTTGCGGTTCTCACCCAGACGACTGCTGACAAAGTAGCAGCTCTGCGGGCTGAGCTCGACGTGAAGCCAGTTTATAAGCGCATTGATACCTGCGCCGCAGAATTCGCGTCTCCAACGCCTTACATGTACTCCACCTACGAGACACCAACACCGGGTCTGCCTTCCTGCGAAGCAAACCCAAGTGAGAAGCAAAAGGTTGTCATTCTGGGTGGTGGTCCAAACCGGATTGGTCAGGGCATCGAGTTTGATTACTGCTGCTGTCATGCTGCGTTTGCGTTGAAAGATGCTGGCTTCGAGGCCATCATGATCAACTGTAACCCGGAAACAGTCTCAACAGACTACGACACATCCGATCGCCTCTATTTCGAATCTCTCACCTCTGAAGACGTGCTGGAAATCCTCCGCCTTGAAAACTCCAAGGGCACACTGAAGGGTGTTATCGTCCAGTTCGGTGGCCAGACACCTCTGAAACTGGCACAAGCGCTCGTAGAAGCTGGCATTCCAATCCTCGGCACGTCACCAGACATGATTGACCTTGCAGAAGATCGTGACCGGTTCCAGCGTCTGCTGCACAGAATTGATCTGAAACAGCCAGAAAACGGCATCGCCTATTCTGTTGAACAGGGCCGCCTCATTGCCAACCAGCTTGGCCTGCCGCTTGTTGTTCGCCCATCCTACGTGCTGGGTGGCCGCGCAATGCAGATCATTCGCGACGAGGAAGCGCTCAACAACTACCTGCTCGGCACACTGCCAGAGCTGGTTCCACATGATGTGCGCGCCAAGTACCCGAACGATAAAACCGGCCAGATCAACACCCTGCTCGGCACCAACCCGCTTCTGTTCGACCGTTATCTCGACGGCGCAATCGAAGTGGATGTGGACGCTCTGTGTGATGGTGAAGACGTCTTCATCTGTGGCATCATGGAACACATCGAAGAAGCTGGTATCCATTCCGGCGACAGCGCATGTTCCCTGCCAGCCTACACGCTGGATGATGAAACACTTGCCAGACTGGAAGAGCAAGGCCGCAAACTCGCTCTGGAACTCAACGTTGTTGGCCTCATGAACGTTCAGTTCGCAATCAAGGACGGAGAGATCTACGTTCTGGAAGTGAACCCGCGTGCATCAAGAACAGTACCGTTCGTGGCAAAAACCATTGGCGTGCCGATTGCGAAAATCGCAGCCCGCGTCATGGCAGGCGAGAAACTGTCAAACTTCGACCTCAAGCCGAAAAAGCTGGATCATGTCGCAGTGAAGGAAGCGGTCTTCCCGTTTGCTCGTTTCCCGGGTGTTGATACGGTTCTCGGTCCTGAGATGCGCTCTACCGGTGAAGTCATGGGTCTGGACACCGACTTCTCCTTCGCATTCGCCAAGTCACAGCTCGGCGGAGGCACCGTTATTCCGGCAGGTGGAACAGTCTTCATCTCATTGAAGGATGCAGATAAGCCGAAAATTCTTGAAGCAGCTAAAAAACTTGTAGCATCAGGGTTTTCCATTATATCCACCGAAGGCACGCAAAGATACTTGGAAAACCAAGGCATCCCGTGCGCAAAGGTCAATAAGGTGCTTGAAGGGCGTCCTCATATCGTTGATGCTATCAAGAACGGAGAAGTTCAGCTCGTCTTCAATACAACCGAAGGCGCACAAGCACTTTCCGACAGTCGGTCACTTCGTCAGGCTGCGCTGATGAACAAGGTTCCTTACTACACAACTGTGGCAGGAGCCGTAGCAGCAGCTCAAGGCATCGAAGCTTTCCGAGCGAAAACGCTTGAAGTAAGGTCCTTACAATCTTACTTCTGCTAGTATAGTTTAACAGGTCCGGGTTGAGGCTTCTCAGCCCGGTCAGTTTTTTAGTGTGATGGGCCACACCACCACAACGTAAGAAAGGTGTACGAGCCATGGAAAAGGTACCTATGACGCCGGAAGGTTATGTGATGCTCACAGAAGAGCTTAAGCATCGCACGACCGGAGAACGCCCGCGCATTATCGCAGCCATTTCCGAAGCACGTGCTCACGGTGATCTTTCAGAGAATGCGGAATACCACGCAGCGAAGGAACAGCAGAGCCTGAACGAAGGCCGGATCAACGAACTGGAAGCCCTTCTGGGTCTTGCAGAAATCATCGATCTGACCAAACTCAGCGGCGATACTGTCAAATTCGGTGCAACCGTATCTCTCATTGACGAAGATACCGAGGAAGAAAAGAAGTACATGATCGTTGGCGATGTTGAAGCTGACGTAAAACGTGGACGCATTTCTATCTCCTCTCCAATTGCACGCGCACTCATCGGCAAATCTGTTGGTGACAGCGTCGAAGTGACTGCTCCAGGTGGCGCACGCGGTTACGAGATTACTGAAGTCCAATTCGGTTAAGTAAATTGTAGAGCTGAATTCAGCATTTCAGGACCTCTCATGAACTGAGATAATCCTTGCTGAATTTTCAGAATCTTATGATTTCAAGAAATGAAAGTGCCGCTCTGAGCGGCATTTTTTATGCAATCCACACGAGTTATCCACTAATTACAGAGCAAATAATCGGTTCTTCGATAAGTTAACGGATTTACTTCAAAAATCTGAAAAAGCAACAATACCCTGCGACAATCTGGCACGTATCCCTGCCTAAAAAGCTCATATCCAATCACAATCTGCGCTTGCCAACACAATTATAGGTATATATTCGACATTTTGCATGGATAAATCTACCTACTGTTAACCCTTGTAAATGCAAATGATCTCGACAAATTGACGGGAAATTTGCTGCCATGACCACCAATTCATTTTCAGGTCTGAAAAGCCAGCTCGGTTTTTTCAAAATCGATAGTCAGACTATACAAACACTTTCAGATCTCTGGCCCAGTGTTGAGGGCCACTTAACACAGATTTTGAGCGATTTTTACAACCACGTTCAGCGTGATCCGGAACTGAAGAAAAAAGTATCCGGCAAGGTTGATGGCTTGAAATCAGCTCAAGCAAGCCACTGGAAAATCCTGTTCACTGGCGGTTTTGATTCCACCTATATGGAGCGCGTTGACAAGATTGGTCGCGCCCACGTGTACACCGACCTTGAGCCGGATTGGTATATTGGTGGTTATACGTTTATTCTCGAAGAGCTGACCAAAGTTCTCTCCAGCAAGATGCGCTTTTCACCAGGGCGCTTATCGCGCAGCCTGATCGCTCTTCAAAAAGCAGTGATGTTCGACATGGGCCAGGCAGTCTCCGCCTACCATCGTCACTACACAGAAGAGCGTGATGAGCGCACCCATCAGCTTGAAGATGCCATCAACGCTTTTGAGCGGACAATCACCAAGCGGATAGAACAGACGGCAGAAGCCGGCAATCGCGTCGAAAACTCTGCACTCACCCTTCGCGAGACATCCGAGCAAAGCAAAATGGCCGCAGAAGCTGCAAGCCAATCTGCTGACTATACAGCCTCAGATGTCCACTCCGGTGCGGCGGCAGTTGAAGAAATGTCTGCCAACGTCGCCGAAATCGGTTCGCAAGTGACCCGCTCTGCAGAAACAGCACAGACTGTTTCCAAAGATGCAGAACGCACCAATGACACCGTTCTCGGCTTGCAAACAGCAACCAACGAGATTGGCGCAGTGACCGAGCTCATCAGTGCAATCGCAGAGCAGACCAACCTTCTGGCCCTCAACGCAACCATTGAGGCCGCACGTGCAGGTGATGCAGGCCGCGGCTTTGCTGTTGTGGCAAGCGAAGTGAAAGACCTCGCAAGCCAGACAGGTCAGGCAACCGACGAGATCGCCTCCAAGATCAGCGCGATCCAGAGCGAAACACGCCGCTGCGTAGAAGAAATCTCTGCAATCTCTCAGAAGATTGAGGAGGTGAGTTCGACAGCGACGGCAATTGCTGATGCAGTGGACCAACAGGCCATCGCAACCAACGAAATCTCATCAAGCATTCAGTCCGCTTCTCAAAATGCGAAGGGCGTAACAAGCGAGTTGAGCAACATCCTGGCGACTGCAGACGAATCCAAACGCGCTGTTGCCACAGCAACATCCGCTGCGACAGAACTCAGCCAGCAAAGCGAAGCAATTTCAGAAGAAATCTCTCATTTCTTCTCAAGCATCCGCTGCCTTTAATCGTCGCAACGACAATTGAAGAACACCAGAACGGCCTTCCACGTGAGGGCCGTTTTTTGTATTTGAAGTCCAGAGCAGCAGCTCACAAAGTCAACCAAGACACGTCCCTCTAACACCAAGAAGAAAAACAAAAAAAGGGAACGTCATGTCCATCAAATTCAAACTGGTTGATGAAAGTGGTCTGCCCGACACCACAGCACATATCTGGGTCGCAGGCTGGATCAACGGAGGGTCACAGGAACACTTCAAGGTCCTGGAAGGAAACAATTTCACAAGACCCAGCACGACAAACGCACCAACCAGCGTTCCGTTTCAAAAGCTCTCGGATATCGGCGATGTAGTGCTAGAGGACAAAACCAACGGTGATGACCGCTTCCTGTTTGTTGTCTCCAAAGACAAGCCGCAGGACCTCACAGTCACAAACAACAACCCGATTCAATACACTCAGTACCCTTATGCCAACACACCGGGCGTAGAGGCTCCCGGCCCGTTTGACGTTTTCGAGTTTGGTCTGGATGCTCAGCTAAACCTATCCGCGGTGAGCGGTTTTGGTCTCAACCTCCGTTTTGATGTTGAAGGCGCGGACGGCCCGCAATATGGCATGCGCAAAGACGTGACACGGGCTCAGATTGCCAAGGCCTTCACCAAGTTCATGAGGAACGAAGCAAAGGCTGATCCAGCCGCCGCTCACTTCCTCCCCCTGCTCTACTCCACACCGCTCACAAAAGGCGGGTTCCAACCGCCCCTCGTGGACAATCAGTTCTTCGCCATATGTGATCCCAACGACTGGCTCGCCTCAAAATCCGGCAACTACCAGAAAACAACAGATGATCCCCTGGCGACCTATTGGGATGAGACCCTCGACCGTTTCTTTTCGCCGGGATACGTCTTGAGCATCAATCTCGGCTCAAAAGCGGTTCCTCGTTTGTATGAAGGAAGCTGCACCACACAGACACAATCTGGTTCAACCGAGCAAACCCAAGTCTATACGCTGACAGGCCCAGCTGGCACTTTCCACTTCTACAAGCCGAAAAGCGGCCTGACGAGCAGCCAATACGTCTTCGAACAGTCCTTCGGTGTCGGTTTAACTCCGGCAGGGGCTGCAGGAGATGCAGGCCTGCTCCAGGACAGCATCTGGGAAGCGCTGTGCCGCGGTGTAGCACTAGACGGCGTATTGACCACCGAAACGACAGAAAGCGCGCAGGCAGCCTTTAGCACCACAAAATGGAACGATTGGAGCAAGTGGTACGAGGCAGGCAAGACATGCCACTATTACTCAAAGTTCTTGCACTACAGCGACAGTGATGGAAACGACTCACGCCTTTCCGGCAAACCATCCCTCATGCTCAATCAGGCAGCCTATGGCTTCAGCATGGATGAAAACCCGGTCGGCCCCTATGACGGGGCCGAAGTTCCCTCGAAAACGAACGAAAATATAAAATCAGGCACAGTTACAATCACAGTCGGTAAGTGGGTGTAACCAGGCATAAAAAAACGGCCTTCCTACGCGAAGGCCGTTTAAAAGTTTCTCCCGGATCGAAAGCCTAGAAATACTCAGGCTTATCAATTGGCACGTTCGGCTCATCCTTGATACGGCGGATGGTCAGTGCAGTGCGAACGTGATCCACATTCTTTGTGGAGGTCACATCGCGAATAATGAAGTTCTGGAAAGTCTCCAGATCTTTAGCCGTACAGCGCATGATGAAGTCAACTTCACCTGACACCATGTAGCTCTCCCGAACCAACGGCCATTCCTTGACTTGCGCTTCAAATGAGACGAGGTCATTCTCTGTTTGGTTATGCAATCCAACCATGACAAAGGCGGTGACTTCATATCCCAGTTGTTTCTCATCAAGTAGCGTACGGTAGCCGCGAATGAGTCCTGCTTCTTCCAGGGCTCGAACCCTGCGCAAACATGGGGGCGCAGAAATTCCTACACGACGAGCCAGCTCCACATTGGTAATGCGGCCGTCTCCCTGCAGCTCCTTCAAAATTTGCCAGTCGATCGAATCCAGACGCGCTTTCAAGCTCGTCTCCTTTGCTTGTCCTATTGGATTAACAGTTAACCTGTTTTACAACACTGCCTAAAACACGAAGTTAGGCGAAATGCTAGTTTATTGCTTATTTGCGACAGACTATATCAACAAATAGCATTTTGCAGACACTTCCCGAAAGCTGGGGGAACAAAATGTCGCAAAACCTGTGGGTTTTAACAGATGGCAAGATCGGAGACGTAGCGCAATGCATCGGTGTAGCCGACGCGTTGGGACTTCCCTACGAAATTCGATTAGTTGCCCCCCGCAAGCTTTTTACCTACGCAATGCCTTGGGGACCAATCGATCCCAAAGACGCACCACACAAACCAGAAAGCCCGCTTGCACCCCCATATCCCGCGGTCGCGATTGCATCCGGGCGCAGAGCGGTGCCCTACTTACGCGCACTAAAGCGGCTTTCCAAGGGCCAGACCTTTACTGTTTTCCTCAAGGACCCAAAGATCAACAGCAAATTTGCTGATTTTGTCTGGGCGCCGGAACATGACGGAATTTCTGGGAAAAACATAGTAACAACACTTACGTCACCTCACCGTTTCTCAGCGCAAAAGCTGCAGGACGCGCGCGACAACCCGCTTGAGGCAATCGCAGCGCTGCCAAAGCCCAAAGCAGCTGTCCTGATTGGCGGCAATTCCCAGCATCACACCTTTACGCCCGACAATATCAACACGCTTCTCGCCGCACTTAAAAACCTGTCGCACACCCATTCGCTCATGATCACCTGCTCCCGCCGCACCCCAAGAGAGCTGGCGATGCAGTTGCATGATCTGGGCAGATCCGAGGGTCATCTCTTCTGGAATGGGGAGGGAGAAAACCCCATCGCTCAGTACCTCGCTAACGCAGAAATCACAGTGGTTACAACAGATTCCACCAATATGGTGGGCGAAGCTGCAGCCACTGGAAAGCCTATCTACGGCTTCCGCCCAACAGGCACTCACAAAAAGTTTGATAGGTTTTTATCAAGAATGGAGGATTTGGGAGTACTTCATCCCTTCCCCGGAGACATATTAGCACCTACTTATGAACCGATAGACGCAACACCGGATATTGCGGATGCCATATCCAAAGCGATTGAACAAAAGCAAACGAGCGGATAGAACCCCTCCCTAACACGGCACTGGTACTATCCAAGCGCGCACGAAATTTGAGGTTCTGAGGAAATGACTGTTAAGCACACCAAACTCCTGATCGTAGGCTCCGGCCCTGCTGGCTACACCGCCGCAATCTACGGCGCACGCGCTATGCTGGAACCGCTTCTGGTCACAGGTGTGCAGACTGGCGGTCAGCTGACCATCACCACCGACGTTGAAAACTACCCGGGCTTTGCCGATCCAATTCAGGGTCCTTGGCTGGTTGAAGAAATGCGCAAGCAGGCAGAAAACGTCGGCACCAAGATCGATTACGACACCATTTTGGAAGCAGACCTCTCCAAGCGCCCGTTTGAGCTGAAAGGCGACAGCGGCACCCTCTACACCGCAGATGCCCTCGTCATCGCAACCGGTGCACAGGCAAAATGGCTCGGTTTGCCTTCAGAGGAAAAGTATCAGGCTGGTGGCGTCTCCGCATGTGCAACCTGTGACGGTTTCTTCTACCGTGGTAAGGAAGTTGTTGTGGTTGGCGGCGGCAACACCGCTGTTGAAGAAGCGCTCTACCTCGCGAACCTGGCAGAAAAAGTCACGCTGGTTCACCGTCGTGATGCCCTGCGCTCCGAAAAGATCCTTCAGGAACGTCTCTTCAAAAACGAGAAGATCAACGTGGTCTGGGACAGTGAAGTGGATGAGATCCTCGGCACCGAAAACCCAGCTGTTGTGACTGGCATCCGCCTGAAAAACCGTAAGACCGGTGAAACCACAGAAATGTCCACACACGGCGTATTCATCGCTATTGGACACGCTCCAGCGGTTGACCTTGTCAAAGATCAGGTAAAGATGAAGGAATCCGGTTACATTTGGACCGAAGCTGATTCAACTCAGACATCCATTCCGGGTGTGTACGCAGCTGGCGACGTGACTGATGAGCAGTACCGTCAGGCTGTGACCGCTGCAGGAATGGGCTGCATGGCTGCACTGGAAGCAGAACGCTACCTGGCAGCTTTGGAATCTGAAACCGAAGCAGCAGAATAAGAAACCGGGAAGATGGGGGGAAAGCAAATGCCAGGCCGTTCTTTGGATTGGGACAAGCTGCGAATTTTCCATGCAGCAGCACAGGCAGGAAGCTTTACCCACGCAGGCGAAGCTCTCAACATGAGCCAGTCGGCTGTCAGCCGTCAGGTCAGTGCACTTGAGGCAGAGCTGGGTGTCCCCCTCTTCCACCGTCATGCGCGCGGACTTATTCCAACAGAACAAGGCGAGCTTCTTTACAGAACCGCCCGTGAAGTTCTGCTGAAACTGGAAACCGTTCAGTCCCGCCTGACAGACACCAAGGAAAAGCCAAGCGGCACGCTTCGTGTGACCACCACAGTGGGTCTTGGCTCAACTTGGCTCACCGCCCGTGTCAACGAGTTCGTGGATCTTTACCCGGACATGCGTCTGGAACTCATCTGCATGGATGATGAGCTGGATCTGGGCATGCGTGAGGCCGATGTCGCCATCCGACTGCGCCAGCCAACACAGCCGGACCTCATCCAGCGCAAGCTGTTTACGGTACACTTCCACGTCTACGCTTCACCGACCTATATTGAGCGCTTTGGCAGCCCAAGCACCATCGATGATCTGGACCACCACCGTCTGATCACCATCGGTGACAACATGGCCTCCTACCTGCGCGCGATGAACTGGCTTGCAACAGCCGGTTTGCCAAACGGTGAGCGCCGCGATGTCTCCCTGCGCGTGAACAACCTTTCTGGCATCAAAAAAGCCGTACAGACCGGCGTCGGCATCGCTATTCTGCCGGACTACATGGTTGAGCCGGGCGCAGGCATCAAACGCGTTATGTCTGTCACACAGGAAGAGCTGCCAAGCTTTGATACCTACTTCGTGTATCCATCAGAGCTGAAAAACACTGCTCGCGTGACCGCATTCAGAGACTTCCTCGTCTCCTATGCAGAACGTTGGACACACTAGGCCTGAACTACGGAAAAGAGCTAAGTTGGCTTGATTAGCCTGCTCAGGAGTTTCAACCCTAAGTTTTGCACTGCAAAATAAATAATATTCCAGATCTCTTTTGAGGCCTCTCAGACCGTCTGTGAGGCCTTTTTCACGCCATCTCATCCCGAAATGACAATATCTTACGCAGAGTTAGCTTTCTGATAGTTGTCAAATCCTGCAATGAAGTTCCGAGGGTTTTGAGCCCCCTTAAAAATGCATAGCTGCAATGCAAAAATTAAGGATTGCTGTTTCGGCGCTGCACTGCATATATACACCTGCTGTTGATCAGTTGTTGTCACACCTCTCCTCCCAGTGACATCAACATCCGATCAACTGTTCCCCTCTGGAAGGTGATTGCACTCATTAGGTGCTTTATCATTCATCACTTCGAAACCGGACCGCATGGTCCGGTTTTTTTTTGCCAAATGCCAAAGATGACCAAGGGTCTCCCTAAGTCTTTTAGTCAGCAAACCTCTCCAAGCACCTCGCAGCACACAAAGCTAACAGCGCACCTGACGCGCTATAAAGCTGTTTTGAAAGGCCTTTTGCTGAGCAGTTACAGCCGCTGACAAACACGCATGACATGCTCAAAATCGCCCTGCCTAAAAACAGACCTAAGGTCGCTTACTTCTTGGGCACACTAAAAAATCAACAATCCCGGATACACGCAGAGACATGCGGATTCATCAGGCTATTGCGCAGCACCACCTTGGGAAAACCCATCAGATTCAAGGTATTCCCAACTCACATAAACTAGTAGTTTCTGCAATCCTTACTCAAATTAACTATATTTTTCCTAGGTAAATCTTCAAACAGTGAAATTTCACCACCTCTAATCAGCGAAATTACAAATCAGCTTGCATCCTTTACTTATCGAATCATACCTATTGGCAAATATCCGAGGTAATGGATGTGAATGACCTGAGAAAAGCATTTTACACTCTGGTTGCCTGCGCACTTTTCGCAATCTATGGCGAAATCTCCCACGCCATAAGCGAAGCTGACAGAGCGGAACGGCTCGGCAGTCAAATCACTTTGCACATTCCAGCAGAATAACAGCGGCACACTTTGATTCCTCTTTTAACGAGGACAAGCCGCTTTTCAGTTATCCACAACAACCGGCAGGTTATCCTTCCAGTTCAATCCTGCCTAATCCTACAGCTCTAAAAACCCATTGAGTGAATAGGCTAATTCGCCAAACCCAACACCACATCACAACGCGTACAAAAAAGCCCGAGTGGCTTTGTCGCTCATTCGCAATCAAACCACTCAGGCCTTTTAAAAGCTTATCAGCAAGCGTTTACCGGTAGAGGTTCTGCCCTTCCAGATCCTTATAAAGGTGCGCCACCTGCTCCGCATAGCCATTGTAAAGCTGTGTTGGCACGCGCTCATCCGTACCCAGCAAACGCTCAGAAGCCTGCGACCAGCGAGCATGCGGCACTTCAGGGTTCACATTCGCCCAGAAACCGTACTCGCTCGGGCCAATCTTTTCCCAGAAGCTGACCGGACGTTGATCAGTAAAGGTAATCTTCACGATAGATTTGATGGATTTGAAGCCGTACTTCCATGGCATCACCAAACGGATCGGCGCACCATACTGCTTCTGCAACGGCTTGCCATAGATGCCCGTCGCTACGAATGCCAGGTCGTTCATGGCCTCATCCATGGTCAAGCCTTCAACGTAAGGCCACGGATACCAGAACTGACGCTGGCCGCTGGCCACGTCGGAATCTTCAAAGGTCTCAAAACGGATATACTTAGCACCATTCTGCGGACCAGCGTACTTCACCAGCTCGGATAGCTGGAAGCCAGTCCACGGCACAGCCATCGCCCATGCTTCAACACAGCGGTGACGATAAAGGCGCTCCTGCAAAGGCATCTTGCGCACCAGATCATCAAAATCGATGGTCTGCGGATTATCAACCATACCGTCAATGGTGATCGCCCACGGACGTGTCTTCAACGCCTGCGCAGCACCGGAAATGCGCTTGTGTGAGCCAAACTCATAGAAGTTGTTGTAAACGGATGTCACGCTCTCAGGCGTAATTGCCCGTTTCAGGGTGAAATCAGGGTTCCGCTCAGCTGAGTAGAGATCAAGGGTCGGGTCTTTGCCATCCTGTGCAAACACACTGCTCACCAGACCAGTACCACCAGCAGCCAGACCAAGGCCAACAGCGCCCAAGCCCTTCATAAACCTGCGCCGGTTGAAGAACACATCCTCAGGTGTCGCTTCTCTTTCCGGAATAATCCAATCAGGCCTATGAATAATGTTCATGCTGCCATCTCCAAGCAGGTAAGGGTTACGGTAATGTCTACCAATATTGGCCTATGACTTAGCGGCGAAACCCCTTAAACTTCAAGTAAACCCCCCGTGATCCTTTTCGTGATCACGGAAGGCGGGCACAGGACGAACTGTCAGACCACTCGGTTCAAAGCTGCCATCAACATCCAATCAGATTAGATTTCTTTAAATTCAGCAGGTTCAAGACACCCTTTCAAATATGCCTCCAGCTTATTCTGAAACACGCAGCGTATGTCAGACAGGGCAAAGGAACGGCACCATGACAATCGGATTTATCGGCCTGGGCGCCATGGGCCTTGGAATGGCCCAGCGCATCAACAAAGAACACGCTCTAAAGGTCTACAACCGCTCTCCGGAAAAAGCCGCTGATCTAGTCGCGGAGGGAGCACAGCAAGCCGCATCCCTGCAAGACTTTGCAAACTGCGATATCGTTTGCTCAATGCTGTCAAATGATGCAGCTGTTGAGGCCGTCTATCTCGCCGGAGACACTCTGGCACTGCCACTGAGAGAAAACAGCATCTCCATCTCCCACAGCACCATCAGCCCACCAATGGTAGACCGCCTCACAGCCGCCCACGAGCACGCTAATGTCAGATTCTTATGTGTGCCAGTCCTTGGCCGGCCAGACAAAGCCGCGGAAGGGCAACTGGTCGCCGTCGCAGCAGGTGAACGCAACACAATGGATGAAGCCCGCTCTGTTCTGGAAGCCATATCCATGCGGCAATTCTGGATGGGCCCAACACCGCGCCAAGCTGCAGTCACCAAACTGGGCATGAGTTTCATGATAGCGGCAGCGGTGGAAGCTTTGGCCGAAAGCTTCACCCTGACAAGAAAGGCGGGCATAGATCCGGAAACCTTCCTCACACTAATAACAGAAACACTGTTCAGCGCTCCCGTCTATCAAGCCTACGCTCCACTTATCGCCCGCGAGCAAAACCCCTCTCCCGGCTTCAAGACCTCGTTGGGCCTGAAGGACGTTAACCTGGCGCAGCAAACAGCTCAGGATCTCAGAGTACCGCTCCCCACAGCAGACGTCGTCGCCAACCAACTCCGTACCGCAATCGCAGCTGGATATGCAGACGAAGACTGGTCCATCCTCGCCCGCCTCATGGCCCAAACAGCATCCCTACCACCGATCAAACCTTGATCTGAGGAGGAATGCAGTAGCCCTCAGCTAACACAAAAAAACCCGGAGCATTGCCCCGGGTTCTTTTTCTGTCTCACTTTAGAGCGTATTCCCGAAAAGTGATTCCGGTTTTCGGACAAGAATACGCGCGCAAGCTCTGGAGTATCAGGCTGGTGCTGTTGCACCCTCAATCACTTTGTCCGCAGCCTTGCCGGAAAGTTCGGCAAGGTGGTCAAAGTTACGAGAGAACGTCGCCACACCAGCTGTTGCAGAGCGAAGCTCTACAATAAGGTCGCTGAGTTCGCTCTCAGGGATCATGGCTTCCACTTCATCCCAGCCATCCCAGTTATCGCGGGCGTCAAATCCAAGGATCTGACCACGGCGACCGGAAACAATCGCATTGATACGAGCTGTTGTATCTGACGGACAGGCCACAACAACCTTATCAACGGGCTCAAGAAGAACTGGCTTACATTCCTTCAAGCCATCTTTCATGGCCAGAATGCCTGCCATGCGGAAAGCCTGATCGGAGCTGTCAACGGAGTGATAGGAGCCATCCTTCAGTGTCACAGCCACATCCACGACCGGGAAGCCTAGAGGCCCTTTTTCAAGAGCTTCTTTCACGCCATCCCCGACAGACGGAATGTACTGCTTAGGCACCACGCCACCAGTAATCGTATCGTTGAAGCTGTGCCCTTCACCACGTGGCATAGGCTGAATAGCCAGCACCACATCGCCAAACTGACCGTGGCCACCACTTTGCTTTTTATGGCGTCCGCGCAGCTCAGTCGTGCCGCGAATGGTTTCCTTATATGGAATACGAGGTTCAAAGCTCTTCACAGACAACCCATAGCGCCCGGTCAGTTTTTCAAGAGCAACACGCAGATGCATTTCGCCCTGCCCCTCCAGTACGGTCTCGCCCGTGCTCTGGACCTGGGTAATGCTCAGGGATGGATCCTCATCCACCAACTTGGAAAGCGCAGTAGAGAGTCTGACTTCATCCTTCCGTTCTGTCGCCGTAATCCCCTTGGAAAGAACTGCATCCGGAGTATCAACGACAAACAGACTTTGTGAAGGCTTGGCACCAACACCAAGGGTCATGCCGGTTTCAATGTTATCCAGCTTGCCAAGAGCCACCAGATCACCAGCAACAGCCTCTGTAATCTTCTTCGGCTGCAAACCCTGCATCTGAAACAGACCAGATGGGCGATACTCTTCCCCATGTCTGTCGTAAAGAAGCGCACCTTCCTTCACAGACCCACCAAACAGACGGGCAACAGAGAGCTTGCCGCCGTGTGAAGTGTGGTAGGTTTTCAGCACCTGAAGAATAGCATCATCTTCCTTGAGCCCAAGACGCTTGCGGGTTTCAACAATACCTGGAGCATCATGGCGCAAAGCCTTCAGCAAGCGGCGGATGCCATTGCCTTTGATCGCGCTGCCAATAAACACAGGGCAGATTTCACCGCGCTGCATTTCCTGCACAAGATCATCAAAAATGACCTCACTCTCAGGTGCTTCATCTTCTAAAAGCTGCTCCATGAGAACGTCATCGTGATCTGCCAGCATTTCCATCATGGCATAGCGCGCTTCCACCTCACGGGCGCGCTCATCATCTGGAATCTCGATGGTCTTGCTTGGCTTGCCTTCCTGGTAGACAAAGGCCCGCTCCAGCGCCAGATCAATAAAGCCTGTCGCAGTGCCGTCCTCCCAGATCGGGATCTGGCGCAACACCATTGGAAGGCTCGAAGCGGGCTGCAATGCCTGAAGCATCGCGCGCACACTACCTGTTGCCTTGTCTATTTTGTTCAGGAAGAGAACATGCGGGATGTTCCGCTGTTCAAGTGATTTGAGAATGAGTTGAAGAGCTGCTGTCTTCTTTTCATCTGGCTCAGCAACCACAACGGCAATATCTACGCCGTTTAAGACACTGTTGCCTTCGTGAAGAAATTCTACGGATCCGGGGCAGTCGATAAATGTGAAGTGATCGCCCTTATAGGTGCAAGTGGCAATGTTCGCCTCAACGCTCATGCTGTGATCACGCGCTTCGTCACTGCTGTCACCCAGCGAGCTTTTCGCGTCAACACTTCCCTGTCGCCCAATAGCCCCCGTTCGTGCGAGAAGAGCTTCCAGCAGTGTGGTCTTGCCACTTGCGAAAGGTCCAATTATGGCAACCGAACGAGGGCTGCGAACCCTGCCTCCGGCAACTCCGACATGCTTGTCTCCCATGATCCATACTCCCTGTTTGGGTTTGGGAAGCAGACACGGGCGTTTGCGCCATGGCGGCGCAAAATCACACGCGCCTTCCAGAGTATTATAAGACTCTGGATAAGTATCGTCACTCGGAAACACAGTGATATGCAAGCGCCAAAACAACAGCGGACTGAAGCGTGACAGTCCGCCGCACAATATGAACCGGCGCTATTTATAAAGATCAAAGGGTTAGGATTCACAATCCCCCTAAGAATTAAAGGATCACTGCTTGGTCAGCCGCAGCCCTGTGACACCAGCTGTAATGTTCGCTCCAGTCTGGCCTTGCAGGCTTAAAGGCTGCAAAGCGATAGAGCGATTCAGGCCACCCAGCAGGACATTGGCCTGCACACCAGCACCCAGCGTGACACCGGCAGACACACCGCCGTAATTCCCGGCAAGAGAACCCGGCTTCAGGTTAGCCTTCGGCGCAACAACACCCCAAACCAGCGTTCCGGATGTGACGGGTCCGATGTCGATACCATAGCTGTTGATGGTGCCGGTATATCCTTCGATACGCTTTCCGCTCGGCGATTTGAAAACACAGGACAGTTCATGAGAGGAGCCAACAATGAAGTTGGTCCCGGCAACCAGATCACAGGTCAAAGATCCAACTTCAACACCAGGGCGATCCTTTTGGGGTTCTGCAGGAGGCGGTGCAGGCGTGTCTGCAGAATAGGCGGAAGTGCTGAGACCAAGAGCGGCAACAGCAGCAAAAGCAAGGCATTTCTTCATTATTGTTCTCCAGTGCTCAGGCTCTACGACCTTTTCACAATGGGAAACCAAAGCGTACGGACTGTCAAAGCCTTGCTACGATCACAGTGAATGCTCCGCTTAGTTCCAGCGTTATTTTTACCTAGTGATATGCGTTAGAAATTGTGATTAGGATTTTCACCATAAACCCATCCCAGACCGACCTGCCCTGTCCGTCACCTCACTGGGTTAACCCTAAGCATCCCTTAAGCCGCTCAAAGTCATCTAAGAGAAGCCCTGCATGCAGAAGGACTTACGGAAAAATTATCGATAAACCCTACATTCTCAGAAGGTTTCATAAAGCTGTATACCAATTATTAACCATAGATATTAAGCCTAACGACTTGACCCATTTTGGGACATTTTAGAACAATGTTTTAAATAAAACACGAGAGTCTCCACTCAGAAATTGAGTACGGAGAATCAGCAATGCGCTCAAATTTGAAGACACTTTTGTTTGGCGTAACCGGTGCAATAGCCATTGCAACTCTTCCAGCGATCGCGCAGGCAAATCCCATCAATGCCCGCATTACAACTGCTTTCGGGGCTCTCGAAGGCAAGATGCTGGGCCTGTTGTCAGGAACAGCTGCTTTCGGGCAGGGTCCAGGCTTTGCATCACAATTTGATGCGACCGCAGGCGGGACCAAGGATTATGGCTTTTATGCTGGCACAGGCCGCATGGGCTTCCGCACGCAGGACTACAACTACTTCGGTGTTGTTGGCTCTGCAGCGCAAATCAACGGTGGAGCCGGTTCCTTCGGCTACGTAGGTGCAGAAGCACAGGTTCACTTTGAAAACCTGTCTGTTGACGGCCTCATCGGCGTTCAGATGATCGACGATACAGGCTCTGTCATGGGTGGCGCAACCGCATCTTACTATGCCAGCGAAAACGCACGCTTTTACGCGGGTTACCGCTATCTGCGCGACAGCCATATCTACGCAATGGGTATGGAGTTCAAGCCAGGGACTGAAACCGCAAACGGCATGACAATGTTTGCAGACCTGCGCTCTGAGAAGCTCGAAAACGCTTCTATCATGGCAGGCGTCCGCTTCTCCTTCGCCGATGCACAGACATTGGTTGAGGAAAGCCGCGGCACATTCGTCAACAACAGCTACATTCTGGATGCACTCCTCCCGGACTAAGCATCCAAAAGCGTATCCCCGAAAAGTGGATTCCGGTTTTCGGATAAAGATACACACAAACAAAGCACCAAAGTTTTCTTTGGTGCTGCGAAACACCTAAAACAAAAAAGGCGCCGCGTGATGCAGCGCCTTTTTTGTATTGAAAGCTGAACGCCAAAGAGGTCTCCGGCGTTCTCTTTCCAAATAAGCTTACTTCAGGTTTCCGCAGAAGCGCTGAATACGAGTACAAGCTTCAGTCAAAGCTTCAGTGGAAGTCGCGTAGGAAACGCGGAAGTTTGGACCCAGGCCGAACGCGGAACCCGGAACAACAGCAACACCTTCAGTTTCCAGAAGCTCACCTGCAAAGTCCAGATCAGTCTCGATCACCTTGCCAGATGGCGCAATCTTGCCAATGGTGCCAGCGCAGGATGGGAACACGTAAAACGCACCCTCTGGAACCGGACACTCAAGACCAGAAGACTGGTTCAACATAGACACAACCAGATCACGGCGATCCTGGAAAACCTTGTTGTTGACTGGAATGAAGTCCTGCGTCCCATTCAGCGCTTCAACCGCTGCTGCCTGAGAAATGGAGCATGGGTTGGAAGTGGACTGAGACTGAACCTTCGCCATCGCCTTGATCAGATCAGCAGGACCACCCGCATAACCAATACGCCAGCCGGTCATGGAATACGCTTTGGAAACGCCATTCACGGTCAAAGTGCGATCATAAAGCTGAGGCTCGATCTGCGCAGGTGTGGTGAACTCAAAGTCATCATAGACAAGGTGCTCATACATGTCGTCAGACATGACCCAGACATGCGGGTGCTTCAGCAGAACGTCGGTCAGAGCTTTCAGCTCATCGCGGGTGTAGCCAGCACCGGACGGATTGGATGGAGAGTTGAAGATCAACCATTTGGTTTTAGGCGTAATCGCCGCTTCCAGCGCTTCAGGCGTGATCTTGAAGGTCTTCTGATCCGCCTCAACAACCACAGGCTCACCACCAGCCAGCAGCACCATGTCAGGGTAAGACACCCAGTATGGTGTTGGGATGAGAACTTCATCGCCTGGATTGATAGTTGCGATCAGTGCATTGTAGAGCACCTGCTTGCCGCCGGTTCCGACAGTAATCTGGTTTGGCTCATACTTCAGGCCATTGTCACGCAGGAACTTAGCGCTGATTGCCTGTTTCAGCTCAGGAGTGCCATCAACCGCTGTGTATTTTGTTTTGCCTTCATTAATAGCTGCAACTGCAGCAGCTTTAATGTTGTCTGGCGTATCAAAATCTGGTTCACCAGCACCAAGGCCGATAACGTCGCGGCCTGCGGCTTTCAGTTCGCGTGCCTTCGTGGTCACTGCAATCGTTGCAGACGGTTTCACACGAGACAGCGAGTCAGCGATAAAGCCCATAATGCCCTCCAATAGAAGCGGGTACGTTCTTCGCAAAATAAGTGCGGGCAGACCCTAAGGCGCAGACCAAAGCTTGGCAAGCGCAAACACGCCAGTTTTTCCGCTCAAATTTCGCCAAAGACTGCAGATTTTTTCAAATATTACTCCCCAGATTTAATCAGAGGTTCTGTAACGCTGCGTCTCTTGTATTTCCAGAGGAACAAAGCTAAGCAGCCTCTGAAGCTAAAGACCTGAAGATTTAGCTGGTCCCATCAGAAATGAGAGCCCGAATTCCGTGAAAAGCCTGCTGCGAAAACTACTCGAAAATCAGTTCATTCGCTTCGGAATGGTTGGCGGCTCCGGTCTTGTGGTCGATCTGGTCGCCCTCGCCTTTTTCTGGCAAGTGGTCGGCCTTGATCCCCTCATTGCGCGAATCCTTTCCATCTGGATTGCCATGACCAACAACTGGTTCTGGAATCGCATCTTCACCTTTCGCTCTGAAGGCAGTCCGTTTGGGGAGTATGTGAGATTCGTTCTGGTCAACAGCGTCGGGGCAGTCATCAACTACAGCACCTATGGTGCGCTGATCACCCTGATCGACGGCTTCTCCACCTATCTGGCCGTTATCCTCGCCACACTGGTGTCCATGACCTTCAACTTCGTGCTTTCAAAAATCTACGCGTTCAAAAACTAAGCGTGGGTATCTTGGGAAAAAAGGGCTCTTTTGGGATGTGCCGACAGGGTAAGAAACACCCCTGCCAGCACAAAGCACTCAGGTCCGCCAGCACCTAGAAACTCTGGGAGATTTGATTGTATTTTCGCCCCTACATCAAATGCTACTCTTAGGTGCAGCGCACAAACAACCCCTACCCCTGCGGTATGTACTGTTTTTTTTAACCATAACGATATCAAGTATCCTGCTCAGTAGAACTACATAGGATAAGTTGCGGGCGCGCACTAACCTCCATTTAACCAATTCCCTTTTCTTTTCTACCGCTTAAATCGCCTATTACTCTCAGCGGCGCCATACTGTCACTTAGCGCGATTGGACTGCAGGCAGCTGTTCCATAAGTTCCACTTGCAGAATAATTCCGAACAGGAGTAACGTTCTGTTACAGCAATAAGCGGGGACGAACGATGGCCGTAGAACTAGCACTATCTGCAGAAACTGTTCGCTTGATCGTACAAAAAGCGCGCGCTGTTTCCGAAAGCCTGCCAGACACTTACGAGGACGGGCACGAAGGTGACCTATCTTTCGATACGGAAAAGCTGGAAAACGTTCACCATCACGACGGACTTGCAGAAGAAGAGCATGACGACTTTTCTGAGTCTGAACTGAGAGAGATTATCGACGACCTCAACATCGACGAAGCGACAGAACTGGTCGCCATCGCATGGATTGGTCGCGGTGATTATGACCAGAGCGACCTGGACATTGCCTTCTCTGAAGCACGCGAACGATCCACGTCTCCGGTCTCAACATACCTTTTGGGCCTCCCCCTCTTGCCTGATTATCTCGAGGCTGGTCTCGAAGCTCTGAATCTATAAGAAAATATGGGCAATAGCAGTTTTGCAATTGAGCGATCTGCTTAAGCTCAACCTGTGGTATCTCGAACACACCAAAATCCAGTAATATATACTTTCTGTATTCGATGTAATCCGCGTCTATTGGCCCCTACTCAGGAAAACAACTGACCAGGGCCGCAGGGGAGCACAATGAGAACCTCGCCAGTTGACTACCATCGTAAAGAGCACGTCAGCCACGCCCAATCACCATGGCCTGTTGCGGCAACAGTCATCGCCGCTTTCGTTGGCATAATGATCATGGTCTTGTTTGTCTTTTAGAGCGTAATCCCAAAAGACAAATGCCAGCACACGCAGCACGAGTGAAAACAAACGCTACGTTTCTGACATCGTCAAGAAGCTCAAAATCGCCTTGAGAGAAATTCAACGGAAGCGCTGACAGACCGCTTGCAGCACCTATTCGCTTGCAGTACAGCTGCGGGATGACTAGGGCATCTGCAAACATACTTCTTCTCGTGGCCGGCCTCATCTGGGGCATGGCCTTTGTCGCGCAATCAACTGCAATGGAAAGTCTTGGACCCCTGCAGTTTTCTGGCCTGCGATTTCTCCTCGCCACCTTGGTGATCTTGCCGTTCGCTCTGCGCGAACGCCGCATTCACAGCACCAAAAAACTTGGCAAGGCCCACCTTCCTGCGCTGTTGATGGTTTGTGTTGCCTTCACTCTGGGCACTGTCCTGCAACAGTATGGCATCGTGATAACATCCGTCACCAACGCCGGTTTTCTAACCGCGATCTACGTTGTGCTGACGCCAATCCTTGTCACACTGTTCTTTAAAGGAAGGCCGAACTTCCTCGTGTGGCCTGCAAGCCTGTTCACCCTCCTCGGCATTTACCTGCTCGGTGGTGGTTTGACAGCTTTGAACGGCGGCGACTTACTCATGCTCTTGTGCGCAGTTTTCTGGGCCTTGCAAGTGATCTTCGTTGGACGCCTTGCAACTTCCTCTGGCCGCCCGATCACGGTTGCCGTCATCCAGTTCGCCTTCCTCGGTGTGGTGTGTGTGGTAGCCTCACTCTTCTTCGAGACCTACTCCGTGCAAGCCCTTCAGGATGCGTGGTTCGAGATCTTCTTCGCAGGCGCATTGTCCGGAGGCGTGGCCTTCACCTTCCAGGCATTTGGTCAGCAGTGGACCACACCGTCCGATGCAGCCATCATGCTGTCATCAGAAGCCCTCTTCGCCGCTCTGGCTGCAGCCGTCATTCTGGGCGAACGCATCGCACCAATCGGACTAGTCGGCTGCGCCCTCATATTCAGCGGTATCCTGCTTGTTGAAGTCGGACCTCACTACCTCAAATCCCGAAGAAGCATGGCGCAGGCCGAATAGAGCTTAAAAAAGCATCATTACAAAACACAAAAGGCAGCCAACCGGCTGCCTTTATTCTATCTAACTTCCACGCAAGCTCTACACGCTCACTTGCCTTCAAGCCGATCCAAAATCTGGGAGATCTTGGTGCCCATCCGGCCACCCGGCACCACAGAACGAGCGCCCTCTAAATCCTCGGCACTGTCTTCACCCACCTTGATGATCATCGCCATTCCAAAACGGCCATGAATACCGCAGGTCACACCATAAATTCCCGGTGTATCAAAGGTAACATTCCGATCAGGAGACATCTTGCTGAATTTGAATTTCGGCCCACCATCCGGCGTCATCTTCTTGATCGAAATAACCGTGTGGTTTCCATCGAAATTATCAAACTTCACAGTAGCGCCCAGCGGCACCTCAAGCAGATCAGGCTCAAAGCGGAACATATGAGAAGGTGTGTTCGCACTGGCATCAGTCACCTGATTAACGGAATACGTCTTGCCCTCCCCAGCAAGAGCACCACCCGCCATCAATACACTCACAAGAAGGGTTGAGAGAATTCTTTTCATCGAGAAACGTCCACCTGCAATTCGGAATTATTATCAACAATGCGTCCGTAAATGGCAGTCTGCATTGATCTAACGCAGCCTCCTAAGCAAAAACTATCTATGGCTTATGCTCTTTCCTTAAGCAGCCTTCAGCAATCGACATCCGGTTGCGGTTTGTGCACCATTCAGAGATTGGACAAGGTCAGAAGCACCTGCAATACTTTCACTTAGCTCTCTTCTACCGTTTCTCAAGGCCACCTATTCCAAGGCCTGATCTGCTTTTTTCTGTAATAAATTTAAGGCTTCTGACCATGCAGCTTAAGGAACGAACTCGCCTCATCTCCAGCAAGGCATTCTTCGATCCTGTTGAACGAGCGCTGGTCGCAATCAGTCCCTGTGGTCATTGGATCGCCTTCCTGGCACCAGTCAACGGCGTATACAATCTGTGGCTCGCCAGTACTGAAGACCCACAATCTGCCCGCCCCCTCACAAACTTTGAAGACCGCCACATCGGTTTCACAATCCACTGGACTTACAACAGCCGTCACATCTTGATTTCGCGAGACAAAGTTGGTGACGAAACCTTCTGTATCCTTAGCGTCCCCATTGATGGCACAGATCCCAGATATCTAACACCAACACACGGTGTAAGAGCCTACCTGCAAGAGGTATCAAGAAAACACCCGGACGAAATCCTGATTGCTCACAACGAAAGGTCAGCAAAGTACTTCGACCTGTACAAAGTTTCCCTCACTACCGGGCACAGCCAGCTCATTGAGCAAAATGACCAGTTCTCAGGTTTCGTGACCGACAGCGATTTTAATGTCCGCCTTGTCCGCCGCTACACCGATGACGGCGAGGTTGAATTTCTCCATCGACCTAACGGCAAAGAATGGCAGCGTTACACCCTCATCCCCTTTGAAGACAGTTTGACCACCAAACCCATTGAATTCAGTGTGGATGGGCAAACTTTGTTCTGGATCGATAGTCGTGAACGAGACAAGGCCGCCGCCGTAGCAGAAGATTTCCAGACACGAACTTCCACGGTGCTCGCAGAGGACCCACAGGCAGACATCAGCGACCTGTTACTCCACCCGCACACCCATCATCCCATAGCAGCCACAGCAACATTTGCTCGCAGCAATTGGACTGCCATAGATCCACAATTTGAGTCAGTTCTCGCATCATTCAAGAAGCAGTTCTCGGGGGATATAGAGGTCAACAGCCTCTCAGAAGATGCTGAGAAGCTCATTCTTACGCATGTGCAGGACAGCGTGCCTTTAGAGTTCTACTGCTACGACAGATCAGCTGAAAAAAGCACCTTCCTGTTTTCCTGCCAACCGGAGCTCGCAAAACGACCATTGACCAGCATGTCTCCCATGGAGATAAAAGCAAGGGATGGCCTCAATCTGGTCTGCTATCTGTCACAGCCACCTAATGCAGAAAAGCCCTGTCCTATGGTGCTACTCGTGCATGGTGGGCCGTGGTGGAGAGATTTTTGGGGGTTGAGCCCAACACACCAATGGTTGGCAAACCGAGGCTATGCAGTTCTATCCGTCAATTTCAGAGGCTCCACCGGCTTTGGCAAGGCATTCGTAAACGCCTCAAACAAAGAATGGGGCGGCAAAATGCAAACCGATCTTCTGGACGCTGTGGATTGGGCCATTGAGGAAGGCATCGCCGACCCGGACCGCGTCGCTATCATGGGCGGCAGCTATGGCGGCTTCGCAGCGCTCACCGGCGTGACCCAAACCCCGAGGAAGTTCGCATGCGGGATTGATCTGGTCGGAATCTCCAACCTGATCAGCTTTCTCGATGCGCTCCCCGAATATACGAAGTCAGGGAAATCCATCCTCAAAACGAGGCTAGGAGATTTCACAACTGAAGAAGGCTGCGCTTTCCTGAAGGAACGCTCACCTCTGACCCATGTTGAGAAGATCGAAAAACCGTTGCTGATCGTTCAGGGTGGCAAAGACGTACGCGTCAAGCCACCAGAGTCAGAGCAAATTGTCTCCGCCATGCAAGACCACGGCATCCCAGTCACCTACGGCCTTTTCCCGGACGAAGGCCACGGCATTCAGAAAATGCACAACCGTCGGGCCTATCATGCCATGGTAGAACTGTTTCTCGCCAAACATCTGGGCGGCCAGCAGGAGGCAGTCGGGACCGACCTGGAAGGCTCATCCCTCCAGATCCTCGCAGGTCGTGATCTCATCAACGGCCTGTAACCGTCGCTCATAATCCGCTACTTCAGCGCCTCAGCGACAGCACCGGTAAGGCTGGTGGCGACTGGGGCGCCTGTGGTGACGAGGCGGTCGTGTGAGTACATGCCGGTTGAAACCAAAACGGCAGAAGCTCCAAGACCGTTGGCCGCATCAAAATCATCAATGCTGTCACCAATCACGCAGACGCTGGCAGGTTCCACACCCAGCTCATCGAAATGCGCTTTGAGTGCATCGATTTTGAAATGCTTCTTCAAATCCCGCGCGCCATCAACGCGGGTAAAATGCTCGTAGATACCATTGTGCCGAACAAGTGAGACCAACTCCTCATGGGGAGCCATGGACAAGATTGACTGGCTCTTTCCAGCTCCGCTTATGGTCTCAAGAGCGTGAAATGCATCAGGGGCCAGTGGCAAATCATACATCGCTGGCTCATAGACCTTACTGAAATCACTGTAAAAGCTGGTAAGCTCATTTTCAGTGGCATCACGCCCTAACAGTGATTTGAGGTAGTCTGCGAAAGGGCGGGTATGGTGTTCACGAACATCATCAAAGGTCACACCACTCAGCCCAGCCTTGGCAAAACAATCAATGCCAAATTGCGCCGTGATTTCAAAGTCATCCAGCAGGGTACCATTCCAGTCCCAAACAATGTGTTTTATCATGAAACGCCAATCACCTACTTCAAATTCCACTATAGCGGATCAAATGCGACTGCTATCAGCACACACTCAGACCGTTGCAGAGGATTATACGATTTATCCAAAGCAGGCCAGTGCGAAAGAACACGGCTCATAACCGGTCAATCTGTAGGTGTCACCATTACGCGTTTCCCAAAAAACCTGGCGCACTATTTTTCAAGGTGAGCTCTAAGGAACCAAGCCATTTTCTCGTGTTTGATGATGAGGTCTTCCATTAAACTAACACTCCCCACATCATGCTCGAATTCTTCAACATTATCGTGACTGGTTCGCAGCTCCCGAATAATGGACTCATGATCAGCCAACAAACCAGCAATCATACCCATTTGGTCTGGAAGAGCCCCTTCGGAAGGCATTTCTTTAAGCCGTGTATGCTCATGACAATCATGCAGAGATCTCAAAGCAATGCAATCCAGCGCCCGGACACGCTCAGCAATATCATCAACAAAATCAACAAGCGCATGATATTGCTCATCGAGCAGTTCATGGAGACTAATGAAGTTGGGGCCTTTGAGATTCCAGTGACAGCTCCACGTTTTCATCAGCAACACAAACTCATCCGCGAGCAGATTGTTCAAATGCTTCGCAGTCTGTTCCCGTGCTTGTTTTGAAAGTCCAATTGACGTTGGGGCCATGTGTGTTTTCCTCACAATTACATCGGCCTTTTTGAAAGGCGAGTGTAAGGTAAGCGAAGGCCTTTAGGTAACGTTTAGCTCTAACGCTAAAATCTTGCGTAGATTGGAGCAACACTGGCAGCATAAAACGAATGCTCGCCGAACCAAAGTTCAACGAGCATCAATTAAGTCTGCCCTAGTTCTTCTTTCGATGGGTCCGCGTGCCTGGTCGCCCGCCTGAACTGCGACCCGAGGAGGTTCGGCGCGGTTTCTTCTCGCCGGTTGCACCAGCTGGTGTCGGCAGGTCTGTTCCCGGCCCCATCTCACCCAGCCGTGGCTTATGCACTTTGCTGCCAGCATCAGCCTTATCCGCTTCTGCCTTGGGCAGGTTGCCAGCGGCACCATATTTCTTCTTCCCACCAAACCCACCGGTTTGCTGCGCAACAGAAGTTTGTCGTGCCATGGGGTCATCTGCAATTGCAAGCTCGGTCTCTTGCAGGCGTTTGATTTCATCACGCAACCGCGCCGCGATCTCAAAATCAAGATCAGCTGCAGCTTCGCGCATTTTCTTCTCAAGGTCCTCAATATGGCCTTTGAGGTTGTGACCAATGGTGGCCCCTTCCTCGGCAAAGCCAGCATCGACAGAAACATGATCCTGCTCGTAAACGCTCTCCATGATATCGCCGATAGAGCGCTTCACACTCTCAGGCGTAATGCCATGCTCTTCGTTGTATTCTTCCTGCTTCGCCCGGCGGCGGTTGGTCTCCGCAATAGCCCGCTCCATAGAGCCAGTCATTCTGTCAGCATAAAGAATGACCTTACCATCTACGTTACGCGCAGCACGACCAATGGTCTGGATCAACGAGGTTTCAGAACGCAGGAACCCTTCCTTATCAGCATCCAGAATAGCCACCAAAGCACATTCAGGAATGTCCAGCCCCTCACGCAACAGGTTGATCCCGATTAGTACATCAAACGCTCCAAGGCGCAAATCACGCAGGATTTCAATCCGCTCCAGCGTATCAATATCAGAGTGCATGTACCGCACCCGCACACCATTCTCGTGCAGATACTCGGTCAGATCCTCCGCCATGCGCTTGGTCAGCGTTGTCACCAGCGTACGGAAGCCCTTTGCCGCTTTCTCGCGCACTTCGCCCAGCAGATCATCCACCTGCGTCTTGGCAGGCCGGATTTCAATATCAGGGTCAGTCAAGCCGGTCGGGCGGATAACCTGCTCCGCAAACACGCCGCCGCTCTCATCCATCTCCCAGTTGCCCGGCGTGGCTGAAACCGCAACCGTCTGGGGCCGCATCGCGTCCCACTCTTCAAACCGCAAAGGCCGGTTGTCCATACAAGACGGCAAGCGGAAGCCATACTCCGCCAGCGTCGCCTTACGCCTAAAGTCACCTCGGTACATCGCGCCAATCTGCGGCACAGTCACATGGCTCTCATCAATAAACACAAGCGCATTGTCAGGCAGGTATTCAAACAGCGTTGGCGGCGGCTCACCTGGTGCACGGCCAGTCAGATATCGGGAGTAGTTCTCAATACCCGCACAGGCACCCGTCGCCTCCATCATCTCCAGATCAAACGTACAGCGCTGATCCAGTCGCTGCGCTTCCAGCAAGCGGCCATGGTCATTCAGCTCCTGAAGGCGTTGCTTGAGTTCTGCCTTGATAGACTTGGTGGCCTGGTTCAGCGTCGGCTTTGGCGTCACATAGTGCGAGTTCGCATAGATCTTCACCAGCTGAAGCTCACCGGACTTTTTACCCGTCAGCGGATCAAACTCGGTGATGCTTTCAATCTCATCGCCCCAAAGGGAAATACGCCATGCCCGGTCTTCATAGTGCGCCGGGAACACTTCAATCGTATCCCCCCGCACGCGGAACGTCCCACGCTGGAAAGCTGCATCATTGCGCTTATATTGCAGCGCCACCAGATCGGCGAGCAGCTGGCGTTGCTCAACCTTCTCACCAACCTCCAGCTGGAAGGTCATGGCCGTATAAGTCTCAACCGATCCAATACCATAGATACAGGAGACCGACGCCACGATGATCACATCATCACGTTCCAGCAACGAGCGGGTTGCGGAGTGGCGCATCCGGTCAATCTGCTCGTTGACGGAGCTTTCTTTCTCAATGAACGTATCCGTCCGCGCCACATAGGCTTCGGGCTGATAGTAGTCATAGTAGGAAACGAAATACTCAACCGCATTGTTCGGGAAGAAGCTTTTGAACTCCCCGTACAGCTGCGCTGCCAACGTCTTATTCGGTGCAAGGATCAACGCCGGACGCTGTGTCTGCGCGATCAACTGCGCCATGGTGAAGGTCTTACCAGACCCGGTCACACCCAGCAGAACCTGCGTATTATCGCCATCCTCAAGACCCGCTTTCAGGTCTGCAATCGCTGTCGGTTGGTCCCCTTTGGGCTCAAACTCGGATTCCAGAACAATCGGAACCCCGCCCTCGGACTTTGACGGACGCTCCGGTCGGTGCGGAACCCAGGCATCCTCTCCAGATTCATCCGAACGCCCCTGCTCAATCAGCCGTGCCAGCGCCTGAACAGTCGCTGTCGCTCCGGTGATCGTATCTTCCTTGGCCTTCTTCTTCTTTTTCTTCGTCTCTTTGACGTGACTATCAAGAAGCTTCTCAGCATCTTCCAGCGAAATATCCAGCCCGGCGACCGGGTTCAAACCACCCTTGGCCCGCTCACGCGGATCACTCGTGGCCCCCATGGACGTGCCCCGCGCAGACTTGGCAGGTGCCTTCTTCGCCTTGGCAGCAGGCTTTTTCGCAGCTGGTTTCGCTGCAGCTTTCTTCTTCGGGGCAACCTTTTCTTCACTCGGCTGCTCTGCTTCCTTGCGAGCCTTCAGACCGGAGAGATCTTCATCAGCAATCTGGTCCGCCCAGTCAGAAACGGAACCTGACAATGGACTGCCGGAAAGTGCGGGCTGCGGAGCTTCCCCAAAGCCAGAGGAGGACCCCTCAGCTTCAGGCAATGAAGAAGAACTGGAAGATTTTGTAGGGCGCTTAGTCATGGATGCACTATGCCGTGAGTCATTTGGAAAAGAAAGTATGTTCTTAGTTCGTTCCATCACTCTCGCCTATTCATCCTCTTAATTTCTCAGCAAAGCGTTCCATCGAAAAGCGGGAACCCGCTCCCTACGACACGCGACAAACAAACAGCTTTAGTTTTAAAAGAACCCGTTGCCTTCTCTTAACCAGACTGACCGCATTGAATTGAGTGATGCCTGAGGTTGCCGCAGACTGCGCCACAACAGCCAGAGCGTGTTCCACTCAATAAAACTAGTGAGGAAATCACTCTGACATCATCTTGACGCTCATCTCTCATACCGAGCAGGAATAACAAGAATGAAAAACGTACATTTCGGACTTGGTACAGTCACCTTCATTGCCACAGCTCTTTTCCTGACCACAGCTTCCCAGGCCGCTCCCCCAAAAAACGTAAAGGGCGAAGTGCTCGTTCCACTCAACTACATCATTGGCTTAAAGGAAGACGGTTCATCAGATCCGGCTGTGACAGAGGCCTGCGAGAAAAAGTACGAATTCGGCATGGGCAAGGAGATCTTCGTCGAATACCAGATCAGCCCAACCCAAAACCGCGCAATCGCTCTGGTGGAAGACACCGAAGTCCGCCTCACACCTCTTGGTATACCGGAGACTTACTCCTTCACTTCAGACAAGATGCCTGATGTACTCAAAAGCAAAGGCTTTCTGAGGGTCATCTATACGATGGAAGACGACTTCGACGATGAAGTGGTGCACATCATCGCGGCAGGAGACCAACCAACAGACAAATGCTTTTTGAGCACTGAAGCCTTCAAGCTGAGACAGTAAGGCAAATGCCTTTCCCAGCAATCGTCCTTCAGAACAGACCATTTCGCGAAAAAGCGGCAGTGCTGTGCATTACTGCTGCAGTCCACTTAGGCTCAGCTGGCATGGTAAATGCACGACTGGTCACAGAAGAACTCATGCTGCCCATCGCCCACTTTGGAACAGCAGTGAGTGCCGGTTCGGCTTCCTCAGACATGACCGACCATTGTCAGGAAATTTATGATGAGTTTCGTGGAACGGCAGTGTTCGTCGATTATGAAATCGACACCAGCTCAACCTACGCCTTTGCTGAAATAGCAGTTGCAGGGGAAGTCATCAAAATGACAGCCCACCCGATCAAAGCGCACTACAAATTCTTCAGCAACAAACTACCCGACCATCTCTCAAGCCTCGGGGCTCAAGCCGTGATCTTTCGGATCAACAACAAGTTCAAACAACCATCCGTCGAAATCCGCTTCAGCAACAACAACCGTTACGAATGCCACCTCATCGCCTCAGCCCCAAAATAAAAAAGGGCCAGAGATCACCATCCCCGGCCCCATAATTCTCAAAGACACAAAAGCTTAGAACGCTACACGGATCTTGGAAGAAACCGCGAAGTTCCAGGAGGAGTCGTATTCGTATTCTGTCCGGACGGAAGAATCGCCAGCCAGAGCACTCTTATCGATCTCATAAACGCCTTCACCGGAAGTCTTGTAAATTGCGCGACCGCCAAGCGTAAATTTCACGTTCTTCGCGAAGTCGTAACTGCCCCCGAGGCTAAGGGAATAGGTATCCGAGTAAGGACCGCCAATGCCTTTATCCCAAGTTACGCTACTACCAACGCTCAACTTGTCAGTGAGCTGGTGACCAACACCTGCTTCGACAATCCAACCATCCGAATAACCCAGATCACGAACAACCTTACCAGGAACTGCCGCTAAAGGAAGACCAGCCACAGGAGCGTCAACATCAACTGCAAGTTCGTTCAGAACACTCCAGTCTGTCCACTTCACCCCCAAAGTAGCCAGCCATTTTGGCGCAATACCAGTTTGGATTTTAGCTTCAATAGACTGCGGAAGCCGCGCTTTCGCTCTCGCATCGTAGGAACCCAACTGCTGAATGTTTAGAGCCCCGTCCAACTCAAGGTCAATAGCAGATTCATAAGCAACCAATGCACGCAACGCAATTTCAGGTTTCTCAAATGCTGCACCAATGCGGAAACCATACTCCCGCTCAGATTCCACGTTGATATCAGTATCCAGAATACCCAAGGTAAGTAGAGTAGCATCTGTTTTGGACAACTGTTCATAGTCGACGGTCACAGAACGAACGCCACCAAAGACTCTAACAAAGTTACCTTTGCTAAGCTCGTGTTTGTAGCTCAACATTGCATCTACGCCCAACGCATCTGCATTTGTTTCACCAATAGCAAAACGACCGTTCCAGTCAAAACCTGGCTGCTCGCGAATGAGATAGGGACTATTAATGCGTGCAAACAGATCTAGATTTTCGAGTAAACCGATTTTTACTGCACCTGAAAACACTGCAATGTTTGGCGCGATATCTTTCGCAGACGACTTGTCATCGTCAACTGTAGTTGGACCTAAAATAGGAACAGAAGTCGTCTTTGCATTCTTGAAATCAACGTTACGGTCTGCGTAAGTCGCCTGAGTTTCAAAAACGAACTTGCCATCAGCAAACAGCAAATCGTAGTCAGCGATGCCTTCGGTCGACCAGCCGCCTGCAAATGCAGCAGCAGGAATCATGGATACCGCGCAGCCCAGAACGGTTGTCTGAGCCAATGTCTTGAGAACACGCATGCCCTCTCCCCCTTATGTTTCCCCGTACACAGTGTTTAAAACACTGATTTTAGGTTCATTCAGTTAGGAGCACTTGCTTAAGATACGGAAATTGCAACGCGTTTCACCCCAATGCGACACACATGCTATCCGCACTTAACGAGCATCAACGTGCCTCGCGCCAGTGCAATCCCACCAATTTGCAGAGCAAACTGATATAGTTCTGACTGCATGCATAACGCATCGGGAGAAATAATCACCCCTCCCATAGTATAAATACTACGCCATTTCGCTTGGGTAAGCTTTTCTAGACTTTAATATAACCTAAGGTAAATTAGGATGTTATATTTACTAGTCTCAAACACAGGTCAGTTAATCGTAAAGAGAGACCAAGCATTAGACGATAGTCAAACTTACCTATACGTAAATTACTTAAGAGTTTTGGGATAGGTTTTCCAACAATCCAACATGCTCATTTCTCCACAAAACTGTTGCACAAACAGCACAAATTGAGCTGCATCTTGCACAAATCACGCACAATGAGGGATTCCCCTCAAATCGTGGTACGAACACCCAAAACAAAGAAAGCCGGAGACAATGCCCCCGGCTTCGTATTTGTGTTCTTCGCAAGTACGTCAGAACGACAAACGTACCTTAGTATTCACCGCATAAGCCCATGATGCGTCATAGTCATACTCATTGACTGTACCTGAGGCAGTATTAGTCGCATCTCCTGAGCCAGCTGTCTTGTAAATTGCAGCTGTACCTAATGTGAATTTCACATTCTTACTGGCAGCATAGGAACCACCAAAACCGAAGGTATAGGTATCGGAATAACTGCCCCCAACACCACGGTCCCACTGCAAAGAGCTACCAAGGCTCACTTGTTCAGTTAGTGCGTGACCAATACCAGCCTTAATTGTCCAGCCATCCTTAAAATTCAGGTTTCTATGAACAGTTTCCCCAACCGGCGTACCAACTCCAGCGACTTCACTATCGACTGACAGCACATCAATCACAGACCAATCCACCCACTTAACTCCGGCGCTAACCAACCAACCTGGAGCAATACCGGATTGTACATTGAGTTCAACAGATTGGGGCAATGTCAAAGATGCGGTGCTATCATAGACCTTGTTACCACCTACAATGGTATCTCCACTCAGGTCGGATTTAATCTGAGAATCATAGATTAAACTCGCACGCATAGCATAAGCAGGCACCTCGTAAGCCACACCAACACGCCAACCATAGTCCAGCCCATCTGCCTTCAAATCAACTTCTGCTGTTCCAGCTAAAGGGTGAGCTCCCTTCGAGTAATAGCTTAGATCCTGCGCCTTCACACCTGCAATTGCACGAATGTAACGCCCCTCCCCGACCTGAAACCTGTAAGCGCAGGTTGCGTCAAATGCGAGTGTCCGCGCTTGTGTCTCATAACCAGAAAATCGACCACGCCAATCAGGATCCATTTCCTCTTCAATCGATAGAGGATTATTTATGCGCGCCAGACAGTCAGCATTGTCTGTAATACCGAACTTCAGTGCACCCTGATAATTCCAAATGTTAGGCGTTGCCCGGGATGAAACAGGACCAGTAGTAACTGGCCCAAGACCAGCAACAGCGGCTGCAGTGATGTCATAATCAACATTACGGTCAACATAGGTCACAGAACCTTCAACCACGAAGTCCTCTGGAGCAAAAAGCAACTCTGATGAGCCTATGCCAAGCGTATCCCACGCACCTGCAAAGGTGGCACTTGATCCGGCCAGCACAAAGCAGCCTGCTGCAAGGCCTCGGCCTGCATTCTTCAAAACCCGCATTCTCTTCCCCCATACTCGTGAGCTTCCGGTAATTCCCCAAAACCGGGCTCACTCCTGAAGGGATGCGAAGATATGTCGTGAAAGAAGAGCTCACCTCATGGAGGTGACGCTATGTTTAAAACATTATTTGAGCATAGATTACGACTATACTTCCCCCACAAGCACGAAAATCCCAACATCACTTCATAATAACTGCGTATATTTACCAAGTGATATATTATCCGTACATTTAGCGTGGTCAATACCATCTATCTGTAGTTTTGAGTATTTTTCTTCTCAAGGTAACTTTATGTCAGCTGCATAATTGAGCAAACTATGACTTACACATGGAAACGACATCTCGGGTCAGATTGTAAAAATCTCATTCAATTCCAAAGCTTACGTATAGGTAACAGCGCAAAAGCGCGACCTTTTAGGAAAGGAAGAGCTCATGAATGCCACCTTGAGATTTCAGCGACCAGAAAATGTATATTTTTTCAGAGGAATAGCTGCGCACCAGAATAGTTGATGCCCAACTCTCCGAAATTTCAGAGAGCTCTGCCTGACTGATTCACAAACAGATCGGCTAAGTCAGCTTAACGCGGGCATATCTTCCTTGAAGCAGGGGGATAATATCATATCGCAAAGGGATGCCGAACTTACCGGCGCAGACACACCTGAAAGACCTGCTGCGCGATTTCACGCACATCCGCATCATTCGGTCTTGTCAGCAAGTCCTCCCACATGCCTCGATCTTTTATTTCAGAGGAGGTACACCGACACGCCTGCTCACACTGCCTGGCATCCACGGTCTGACTACAAGCCATCACGCAAGATTGCTGAAAGCTTCTGACCTGAACATCGCCACTGGTACCAATCACCCCAGCAGTCACGCCAGCCCAAACGATCCCGAACAAGACTGGCTGGTGCAGAAGGTAGGTCGCAAGGGAATGTCGACCGAACCACGCAAAACAACGCGAAATAACGCTCGGAAACGCAGAACCGCGCAAAAACCGCAAAAGATTGTAGCGATGCAGGATATCCCCGCACCCGACACCCAAAAGCACTGGCCCAAACCAAGGAATAAGTGGCACATAATCAACGGAAACTTCAGGCAAGGAGTTGAGCCCAAGCCAGAAAAACTGCCGGTATGGCAGCACATAATCCCCGAGCCAATGGTAGAGAAGGATCACCCCTGCCCCACATAGCAACGCAAACACGTAATGAACACGCAAAAACGGCAGTGCAAGAAGGCTCGACACCACGATGGAATGTAAAATTCCAAACCGAACCCATTGATCCTGAAAGATAAAATAAGTCGCAACAGAAACCGCAATTGCAGCAATTGCGACCTTGACCTCCCGGCGCCAGAAACTCTCCCAGCGGATACCGCTTTTATGCGCCAGCACCAGACTGAACCCAACCAGAAACAGAAAACTGCCCGCAATCAATTGCGCAAACAACCGCCAACCCGCAGAGCCGGACACATCCCAGTCAACAACTCCAAACCATGAAAGATCCCAGGAGAAATGGTAGATTGCCATTGTCAGGAGTGCGAGGCCGCGGGCGACATCTGCGAGGATAAGTCTTCCAGTCAATGGGTTTTGCTGCACGTTATTCCCCTATCCGGAACATGTTCGCACGGTTCACACCGCTACAAACGCGATCAATTTTTTCAATCTACATAAACCAACTCACCAACACAGAAAATCTCTCTGGTCCCTAAAACGAGGGAAACCCTGTATAATTAGCGGAGTAAAATAGCCAATAGGCTCCAGAATGTCTTGTAACAACAAAAGCTTGGCGCATCGCAATGGTCGCATTTACGATCTCCTCCTGTTCATCATCGCCATTTTGATTGTGTCTGTCGCCTTCATCCTGCGCCCTCATCAGGTGGAAATTAAAAGAACATCTCAATGCGGAGAAGCCTCCTGGTATGCCCTCACGTCCCAAACGGCGAGCGGGGAAATGATGGATCCGGCCAAGCTCACGGCAGCTCACCTAACGCTGCCAATGGGCACAAGAGTTCTTGTAACCAACATGTCAAACGGCAAATCTCTGACAGTACGGATAAATGATCGCGGCCCATATGCTCAAAACCGCTTGATTGATCTTTCCAAAGCAGCAGCCTCGGAACTGGGCTTTATTCAAAGCGGCGTAACACACGTGCGCATTTCAGTTGCCAATGAGTTTAAGAAATACCTGAATGGGCATAATTGTAAAAAATAGCACCATACTTATAGTAGAAAGCAAAAATCCATATCTGAATAGATTTTTAGGACAATTCATCTAGATATAAAGCAATCAAAACCAACAGCAATTAATAGTGCAGAGTTCGATTGCTATGACATTACACCGAAAAGCAAGTGCATTTATTCTAGCAACAGCCCTAATATTATCTTCACCTGACTTATTGCTAAGTTCAGCACAGGCGAATGTTCCGCTTAAGGTTCCCGCTGGCAATCGCCTTCAAAGCCAGCCAACCATCCCCAGCGCATCCGCAACACGCACCAAAGCCTTTAATCGAACCTATGAAAAAAAGTTCCAGCGCATTCTCAAAGTGCTTAAACGAGAAGGCCGCCTGATCAAGAACATCAAGAAGGTCGCCAGTCTGTACAACATAGACCCGGTCCACATTCTGGGAGCGATCGTCGGAGAGCATACCTACAATTATGATAGCCTCGACAGCGCTCAGGGCTATTACATGAAGGCTCTGCAATACGCGCGAATTCCTATTTCTTTCCAACATGATGGCGAGAAAGTCTGGAGTTTTGTAAAGCGCCCGCAATTCAACACATGCCGCCGCCAGGAAACCAGCAACAGCCGCTGGAGATGTTATGAACTCATTTGGAACACAAGGTTTATGGGCAAAACAATCAGCGCGGTCCGCTACCCGCGAGAACCTTTTCACAGGGCCTTTTTCAGACCAATGTTCGCAGGTCAAAGCTTCGGTCTAGGTCAGATAACGCCGCTCACAGCCCTAAAGATGAATGACATGGTCAGCAGCATCAGCGGCCTGCCAAAACTCAGCTCAAAAGATGCCTCAGGCCTTTATAAAACGGTGATGGACCCAAACAAATCAATCCACTACACCGCAGCAGTGCTAAGAGATGCCATCAACGCCTACAAGAAGGTCGCTAACGTCGATATCTCTGAAAATCCAGGCATCACGTCGACCCTGTATAATCTCGGAAACCCTTGGGAACGCGCCATTTCCTATAGGAACAAGCGCAGAATAACACCAGCACATTTGCCGCGAGAAAATTACTACGGCTGGCTCATCAACGAGCGCATCGACGAACTCCAGGCAATCCTTCGATAAGAAAGGGGAGCTCAAACTCCCCTTCACGCACTCAGATAGCCATCGGCTATTTCAGATATGGATTGTTCAGCCTTTCGTGGCCGAGCGAAGAAGCTGGCCCATGCCCCGGCAGGAACGTAATGTCATCGCCTAGCGGCAAAAGCTTTTCTTTGATTGAGGCGATAAGCGTATCGTGATCACCACCCGGAAGATCAGTTCGCCCAATCGACCCTGCAAACAACACATCACCCGAAATCGCCAGTTTCAGATCCTTGTTGTAAAACACAACGTGCCCCGGCGCATGGCCTGGGCAGTGTAGAACCTGAAATTCAGCACCCGCAGCCGTGACCACATCACCCTCAACAAGCCATTGATCTGGCTCTACTTTTCTGACCGCGTCCAAACCAAATTGCTTGGCCTGATCTTCAACACGATCAATCAGTGGGCGATCATCTTCATGAGGGCCAATCACTTTAACATCCAGCGTCTCTGCCAGTTCAGCAGCACCGCCGATATGGTCGATATGCCCATGAGTGATGAGGATATGCTCTACAGTCACATCCAGCTCTTTAAGCGCAGCAAGAATGTGATCCACATCCCCACCCGGATCAACAACAACAGCTTTGCGCGTATTCTTGTTCCACACGATGCTACAGTTCTGCTGGAAGGCAGTGACCGGAACAACAGTTATCTGAATTCCCGTCAGATCTGCTTTATTGCTGGCATCACTCATAAGTGCTTCATCTCCAAATTCCGAATTCTTCGCACCATACAGTAATCAGATATGCCGGGCTACTCTCAGCCTCTTTTGAAACCAGCTAATATTACGGCTTTCAAATACAACCTCAAAACCAAGTCCAAACGAATACCATTTAAAATTGCAGTCACAGTCAAACATGCAAATATCATTTGTCTTCGCAAAAATATTCGATCTTTTAGATGTAAACAATAGGGTTTTATCCTCCCATTTCTGGATACACCCCCAATTTCATAGGGTTTTACCTCCGCCTTCCCTAGGAAAAGCTTGCCCTATTACCAAACTGAACCCTATTATATGCCGCGCATACGTAAAGACTGCCTATGTTGAACTGGCCACTATTATTACCCGGCCAAGCAATTAGGAAGTGTTTGCGATGCAAGGCAGGTAGGAGCTCTTAACCAAAGCCCCACTAAGACATTTGATTATTACTTTGTGTGTTTTCGGACGGGCAATTGGCTTTGAGAAAGCGAGTACATGCGGATACTGGCAGGTTTAAATCCGCAGGAAAGGCGATATTGTAATGCATAATGGGAATTCGGGTCGTCGTCCACGCAGCAAGCGAGGCGGCAAGCGCGAATTTGGGGATTCGCAGAATTTCGGCCCGGAGTTTGGGGCACCAGCATATTTTCCAGGAGATTCCGAGCGCGGCGCCTACGCGCCTCCTGTGGTGGAAAATGAACGCAGAGGTCCCTACGGTAACCGCAGTCCGGGAGGATACGGCGGAGACCGGAACAACGACTATCGCGCGAGCGGGCATGGCGACAATGACCGTGGCGGCGGGTACGGCAACCGTGGTGGAGGCGCCGGAGGCGGTGGCTTCCGGGACGGACCAAACGGTGGTGGAGGCGGAAGACGCAGCTACCCACCAGTTGAACGGGGACCTCGCCAGTCTGGCACTGTCAAGTTCTTCAAGCTGGATAAGGGCTTCGGCTTCATCACACCAGATGATGGCGAAAGCGATGTATTCGTCCATATCTCAGCTGTTGAGCGCTCCGGTCTGACGACGCTTGATAGCGGGCAGCGGATTTCCTTTGAGACTGAACCTGATCGCCGGGGCAAAGGTCCAAAGGCAGTTGAACTGCGACTGGAAGACGGGACTGCAGCTTCATCTGAACCAGCTGAAGCTCAGCCAGAGATGCGCGACGACTTTGACAGCATGGGCCAGGACTAACCATTCTGGACTTGCACTGTTGATTTACTAAAGGCAGCACTTTGCTGCCTTTAGTTTTGCGCTCACGAGAATGCTTTGCGCCTTGTGTCCCTGCCCACCATCAGACTATAAGGCCGACAACAAACCTATTAACAAGAGCGCCTCTAGAGAACTCCACCCTGGCAGCAGCGCGCGATAAAGGCCAACAGGCGCCCACCATGAACTATCGGCACATTTACCACGCAGGCAACATTGGCGATGTACTCAAACATATCGTCCTCGCCAACATCTTGAAGTACCTCCAGAAAAAAGATGGAGCCTACAGAGTACTGGACACGCATGCCGGAGTTGGCCTGTATGATCTGACCTCTGAAGAGGCCCAGAAAACCGGAGAGTGGCAGCAAGGCGTCGGCAAAGTGCTGGAAAATCTTGGCGATGCGCCAGGTCCTGTGAAGGAAGTTCTCGCTCCCTGGCTGGAGACCGTCGAGACTCTCAACCCGGGTGGCGGCGTAAAATTTTACCCTGGCTCCCCTGAAATTGCCTGTATGCTCGCCAGAAAACAGGATCGTCTAACGCTCACAGAACTTCATCCAGAAGATTTTGAAGAGCTGAAGAACAATTACGGCGGGGACAAAAAGGTCAAGGTGATTGCACTGGATGCCTGGCTCGCATTGGGTAGCTTCCTCCCCCCAAAAGAAAGACGCGGTGTCGTCCTGATCGATCCGGCCTTCGAAGTGGAAGATGAATTCGCACGCGTTGCAGATGGTGTTATCCGCGGTTGGAAGAGATGGCCAACCGGAACATTTGCCATTTGGTATCCAGTCAAAAACTTCAGTGCAGTTCGACAACTCATTGCTACACTTGACGAAGCTGGCGTCCGCAACACGATGAAGATCGAATTGTCGGCAGGTAAAGTCAGTAAGGACGCACCAATGAAGGCCAGCGGGATGATGGTCATCAATCCTCCTTGGACACTCACAAAAGACATGAACACCGCTCTGCCATGGCTCTGCAAAACTCTGACGCAAGGCATCAACCCGTCATGGAACGTGGAACAGGTTATTCCTGAGTAACCCCTCAGAACCTTTGATTGACCCAAAACAGCAAATCACTGATTGCTAGAAGCGCAGGGCCAAAGCTCATGCGCTTTTAGTATCTCGTCGCGCCTCACAAAGAGGCTGGTGCATAAACGCTTCCTGCAAGCAGCTGTCCGCTGCTTCAGACCAGCCAGCCTTTCCGTGGAGAGTGTTAATGCGCGCGAGATCAATCCTAACCCTATTGACTGCAACTGTACTGAGTGTTGCCACCGGAACAACGTTTGCTGCTGATCTGGTTCCTCCGGGGAGTTATGACACAACCATCCCGCAGATAGACGAAGAAGATTTCATCGATCCAAATGAGAAAGTCTATTTCGGTTGGTCCGGCGACTATCTGCCAGCCTGTGACTCAGGCAAGGCGCAAAGAGCCGTCGCACGGCAAATCGCACGTGCTGTTCCAAGTTATTATGACGGATTAGAGATCAAGCTGATCGAAGAAATTCGCGAGTCAGATTTCACAATCAGGCGCCCAAGTCCAGTGGGTCGCCGCTATTGTAATGGCGTCGCAACGCTGACCGACGACACCCGCCACCGCATCTATTATGCACTGGTGCAGTATGATGGCTTCCTTGGCCTTTCATGGGGTGTCAGAGCTTGCCTTGATGGCCTCGATAAATTCAGGGTCTATGACGGTGAATGCCGGACAGTTCGACCAGAGCAGGAAATCATCCCTCGCTAACACAGCACCTTGCTACATCATGCCTCGTAGGACTGATCGCACTTGAGACTTATATTATATCTCAGCACAGTCCTACGGGTTCACAATTGATGAAATACTATCTCGCCTACGCCAGTCATGATGGCCAGACTAAAAAAATAATTGGCAAGATCTCAGAGTTTCTTGAAAAGAATGGAGAAAAGATCGTCTTTCTCCCTCTTATAACAGGGATGGAACAGCTCCCACCTGATCTGAAGAACAATCGAATTCTCATTGGATCCCCTATCCGCTATGGCTTCCACTTACGCCCGGTTCGCCAGTTTATCAGCCGCAATTTAGCCGAGTTAAATCAGGCACATACAGCTTTCTTTTCAGTCAACCTTACGGCCAGAAAGCCGGAGAAGAGCACCCCTCAAACCAACGCATACCTCAGGAAATACTTAGAGAAATCGAAGTTTGAGCCAAAGAAGGCCGCCGTCTTCGCAGGTGCTCTCAACTACCCTGACTACAAGCCGTGGGATCGAGTGATGATCCAGCTCATCATGAAGATGACCAATGGCCCGACAGATCCCAAACTCACTGTCGAATTTACCGATTGGAATGCTGTCGAGCATTTTGCGAAGGAACTCACCCAGTAGCCGCAAGCTCTGACACAATCAAATCGAAGTCCCTTGCATTATTGGAAGAAACACGGATATCGTGCAGACCACTCAATTCTCCTAGAGCGTATCACCGAATGCACCTCCGGGTTTCGGATAAGGATGCGCGCTGCAACAAGATCTAGTGTTTTACAGGTGGCTGCCATGCAAACTCTCCGTTCCTCCAGCGCTTCTCCATTTGGTCGCAAAATCAAGCTCGCACTGTACGTGCTAGGCTTCGCAGACAAAGTGAATGTTGAAGTTGCACAGACACTCGATCCCAGTGACACTCTCCACCAGCAAAACCCACTCGGCAAAATCCCGTGTCTTGTCCTTGAAGACGGCAACGTACTCTACGACAACCGCGTCATCACTGAATATCTGGACTATACAGCTGGCGGCGAAAAGCTGCTTCCAGCAGGTGCTGAACGATTTGAAATTCTGACCAAACAAGCTCTTGCAGATGGTATCTGTGATGCAGCAATCCAGATCGTTTATGAAAGCCGTATGCGTCCGGAAGAAAAGAAACATCAGGACTGGGTGGATTACCAGCAGGCCAAGGTTGATCGCGCACTGACAGCCTTCGAAAACAACCCTCTGCCAAAGGTCCAGCATAATTCTCCGGATGCAGCTCAGATCGCACTCGCATGTGCTCTTGGATATCTTGATCTTCGTTTCGCAGGTGAATGGCGTAAATCCTATCCAACACTCGTTGCATGGCTGGATGACTTCGCTTCTAGCGTACCTTCATTCGACAAAACCAAAGCTGAGCCGGGAGTTTAGGCAGAATGGTCATACTCCGCACGTCGCCAACCTCCCCTTATGGACGAAAAGCGCGTATCGCTGCTGCCGTTCTGGGACTTCAGGAACAGGTGAAAGTCGATTGGGCTGACACAAGAGCATCCGAAGGCTCTTTGTACGAGCAAAACCCGCTTGCAAAAGTCCCAACACTTCTGCTGGAAAACGGCGATATCGTCTACGACAGCCGCGTCGCATTGGAGCTGCTCGACACTCTGGCTGGTGGAGGAAAGATCATTCCGACAGACGACACCCGCATCTCAGTCCAGACAAAACAAGCAATGGCAGATGGCATCACTGACGCCGCCATTCAAGCTCAGATTGAAACAAGGAACCACCCGGAAGAACACTGGAATCGGACCTGGATCGACCGTCAGCAAGGAAAAGTTGATCGCACATTGAAAGCCTTCAATGACCATCCTTTGCCAACTCCAACGGAAACCAACGGCATTCCGGACTGTGCCCAGATCGCACTTGCTTGCTCATTAGGTTATCTCGATTTACGCGCAAATGGGGATTGGCGGCAGAACAACCCGAAACTGGTTCACTGGCATGATGCTTTTGTTGCTCAGGTTCCCGCCTACAACGAAACGCAGGCACCAGAAATGCTTGAGAGAAGCTAAAAACGAAAAAGGCGCATGCCAGAAGCATGCGCCTTTAAAGCAGAAAATCAGTTCAATTAGAACTTCATGGAAACGCCTGCACGTACCAGATTTTCATCAATCTTAGTTTTCTCGGTGTTGCCACCGAAGTCAAACTTCTGATCGCCGAAATCCTGATACAGGTATTCAAGGCGAGCAGTCAGAGTGTCGGTTACTGCGTGTTCAACACCAGCACCTACAACGTAACCAATAGCGGTTTTCTCATCTTTGCCAGAAGCGGATTTTGCAGTCAGGTCTTTGAATGCAGCACCACCTGTACCGTATACAAGCGTACGGTCGAGAGCGTAACCTGCACGAGCGCGAACGGTTGCATTCCAGTCAGACTGCAGCTCTACGCCTGCGCTTTTCTCTTCAAGGTCGTTGTACTGAATGTCAGCTTCAGCACCCAGGACAACACTTGGAGCAACCATGAAGTTGTAACCGGCATGAACGCCCGCAGTTACACCATTCTGGTCGTCATCCAATGCACCGGATGCACCGCTTTTGCCATCAGCGCCGAGGAATCCCCAACCAGCGTTGGCACCAATGTAAGCACCGGACCAGTCATACGCAGAAAAGGTCGCTGGTGTTTCATAAGAAATTTCTGGCTGACTTGGCTGTACTGGCTGAGGGAGGTCAGCAGCAAGGGAAGTGCCGGCCATCAGACCGAAAGCAATAGCGGTACAAGACGCAATACGCAGCATGTATCATTCTCCAACAAATTATAAACGGAGCGCATGAAACGCATCCGCTGGGGGAAGGCGATCAAATGAGACCGCCCCGGGATGGAGAAAGGTATGATTTGACTTTGTGGCTGGATCTGACACGAATTCTGGTTAATTCAAGGCAAACTACAGAAAGAATATGGCACCTTTGACAACCTATTGTTTACGCTAGGTAATGCATACTATTTGAGTGGCCTTTTTACTATACACAAGCTGTGATCAATTCTACCGACTGAAATTTTTGCAGAGATCTAGTGTCAAAAGTGATCTGAGACACTTCAAGAACGCGCCAAACCTGTCTATATACCCGGTCAGACTCCTGTATGCCCCCTTTGGTGTAGCAAATAACCTTACATAATTGGAATTTCAGCCTATGCTTTTCTCATATGCTGCCCTCCTCGGAGGTCTCGCACTATTGATTTTTGCCGGTGACCTGCTTGTACGCGGCGCGGTGTCAATTGCTCAGGCTCTGGGAATTCCAACTCTCATCATCGGTTTGACCATCGTCGCCTTTGGTACCTCAGCACCAGAACTCTTTATCTCTCTGAAAGCTGCGCTCGACGGTGTCAGCGGCGTTGCAATCGGTAACGTTGTCGGCTCCAACATCGCAAACGTGCTGCTGGTTCTTGGCGTACCTGCCCTGATCGCAACAACACCATGCGATGAGAATGGAGCTCACAGAAACGCTCTGTTCATGCTGGTGGTCTCCGTCATCTTCGCAGCACTCTGCTTCATGGGCACGCTAACCCATTATGCAGGTATCGGCCTTCTTGTTTTGCTCGCAATCTTTCTGGGAGATTCAGTACGCGCAACCAAGAAGCATAAGAAAGAGAACGGCTCCTGTTGTGTAGCAGCTTCTGATGGAGATGAAGAAGACGATCTTGACGTCGATTCCGTTCCAGAGAACAAAGCAATTGCTGCACTCTTCCTCGTTCTCGGCCTGATCGGCCTGCCACTTGGGGCACAACTGACTATCTCTGGCGCAACTGATGTAGCATCATCGTGGGGCGTGTCCGATGCCGTCATCGGCCTGACTGTCGTTGCACTTGGCACATCACTGCCAGAGCTTGCAACAACTGTTATGGCAGCCATCCGTCAGCACTCTGCAGTCGCGCTCGGCAATGTCATTGGCTCCAATGTCTTTAATCTGCTGGCGATCATGGGCATCACGGTTACAATCATTCCAATCCCGATCCCAGAACAGATCCTCGTCTTCGACATCTGGGTCATGCTAGCCTGTGCCGTACTGCTGTATATCTTTGCCGCCAAGCGTCTGTGCCTCGGCAAAGCATGGGGCATATTCCTTAGCATTGCCTATGTCGCTTACATCTACGGCGTATTTGCTCTGGATTTCATCTAGGACACACAACTAAAACACTTCTGAGAGACCGCACCTGCCGTTGAATCGGATAAGATGCGTTTCCATATTTTATTTCAGCATACACCGAGAGTAATTGGATCATGGCTAAAGACACATCTGACATGCCTGCTCAAGCAGAAGACAATGTCGATGTGCCCCAAAGCAATCCAGACATCCAGTTTGAAAGCAATGCAGCGCCCCGCAAACCTGGCGTAAAGGGTGTTGAAGTCATTGCAGACTTCGTAAAACGCTTGCCCCTTGGCCCCGGCGTCTACCGCATGTTTGATGAGGACGGCGAAGTCCTCTATGTGGGCAAAGCCCGCTCACTGAAGAAGCGCGTCACAAGTTACACTCGGCTTCAGGGCCAATCCAACCGCATCATGCGGATGATCATGGCAACTGCTGCGATGGAGTTCGTTGAAACCCGCACAGAACCAGAAGCCTTGCTGCTGGAAGCAAACCTCATCAAGCGTTTACGCCCTCGCTTCAATGTTCTCCTGCGTGACGACAAGTCCTTTCCATACATCCTGATCAGTGCCGACCATGAAGCCCCTGCCCTGATCAAACACCGCGGTGCTCGGGCCCGCAAAGGCGATTACTTCGGACCATTTGCATCCGCTGGCGCTGTCAATGACACCATCAACGCCATGCAAAAGGCGTTTCTCATCCGCAACTGCTCCGACAGCTACTATTCCAATCGCTCACGCCCTTGCCTGCTTTACCAAATCAAGCGTTGTGCAGCCCCCTGCACCGGCGAGGTTTCCATTGAGGACTACAAAGGACTTGTCGCTGAAGCAAAATCCTTCCTCTCAGGCAAAAGCCAGCTCATCAAGCAAGACCTGGCAGTCGCTATGGAGAAAGCCTCAGAGAACCTCGATTTCGAGCAGGCAGCTGTCTATCGCGACCGCATTTCTGCATTGTCACATGTCCAGAGCCATCAAGGCATCAATCCGCAGAGCATTGAAGAAGCAGACGTTTTCGCCACCTATCAGGAAGGCGGCCAGACATGCGTACAAGTCTTCTTCTTTCGCACAGGACAAAACTGGGGCAACCGCGCATACTTTCCTAAAGCGGATAAAAGCTACGAACCCTCAGAAATTCTGGAGAGCTTCCTCTCCCAGTTCTACGAGGATAAACCACCACCACGTATGGTCTTGCTCTCACATGAACTGGAAGAGCAAGAACTACTGGCAGAAGCCCTCTCTGCAAGGGCCAATCGCAAGGTCGAAGTCGCAATACCAAAGCGCGGCGAAAAACGCGAATTGGTGGAGCATGCGCTCACGAATGCCAAGGGCGCTCTTGGCCGTAGGCTTGCTGAGACATCCAGCCAGCTGAAGCTTTTGAAAGGCGTCGCCGAAGCCTTCGATCTGGACCGTACGCCACGTCGCATCGATGTTTTCGATAACTCCCACATCTCAGGCACCCATGCTGTTGGCGGAATGATTGTTGCGGGCTCAGATGGTTTTGCAAAAGGCCAGTACAGAAAGTTCAACATCAAGTCGGAAGACCTGATCCCGGGCGACGACTACGGCATGATGCGAGAAGTGCTCTCACGCCGTTTCGCCCGCCTGATGAAGGAGAACCCGGAAGGTTACGAGCAAGCTGCCCGTTTCACCGCACAATCAAAAACTGAGCCAAAAGCCGGTGAAGAAGAGCAGGAAGTCGCGCCATCCAATACTGACATCCCTGCGTGGCCTGATTTGGTGCTGATCGATGGCGGTAAAGGCCAGCTCAGCGCCGTCCGCGAAACACTCGAAGAGATGGGCATCACGGACATCCCATTGGTCGGCATCGCAAAAGGTCCTGACCGCGATGCAGGACGCGAGAAGTTCTTCGTCACAGGCAAACAAAGTTTTATGTTACCTGAACGTGATCCGGTCCTGTACTTTGTGCAACGCATGCGAGATGAGGCACACCGCTTCGCGATCGGCTCCCACAGAGCCCGCCGCAAGAAGGCAATCGTCGCAAATCCACTGGATGAAATTGCAGGTATTGGTCCGACAAGAAAGCGCGTTCTGCTTCGTCACTTCGGCACTGCAAAAGCAGTTTCAAAAGCTGGCATCGAAGACTTGCGAGCTGTTTCAGGAATCTCCGAAAGCATTGCAAAACTGATCTACAACCACTTCCACGAATAATCACGGGATAACGCATTGTTTTCACAAATAGAAAACGACTATACGCTATTCTCATCAAAACTTAACAACCAAAGGTGAGAGCAGTGCGTTCAGACAGGGTATTATCAAAGAAAAAACCAAATACCCCGATCTTGCTTCATCTGGTGCGCGTAGGAACACTTGCGGTCACCTTCTTGCTCCTCGCCTCTTTATTCGCTCCTGGAAACCTGTTGAGCGAAGCGGTAGCTTTCTTCATCCCTCAGCTTATCGCAGTGGGTTTTGTCGGTCTCCTACTCTGGCTCGTACTGGCCAGAAAGCTGCACTGGCTCCATTTACTCTGTCTCTTAGGATTGATCATCTCCAGCTTCTGGATGGTCACCAGCATCCGTCTCGTCACTCAACCTGTCGCAATTCTGGATACCCCCCCCAAGAGCAAGTCGTTCAACGTCATGAGCCTCAATCTCCTGCATATGCAGTTCGAGAAGGAGGCCTTGCAAGAGCTGATTGAAAAACGTCAACCAGACCTGATCGTGTTTCAGGAAACCGCAAGCGCAACTCCCCGCCTGAAAACGTTCCTTACAGAGAATTATCAATACGCTATCCTGCCACCAGCAAAGCGCGACACTGATCTCACAGTCTTCAGCAAATTTCCGCTAAAGAACTCAAAACGGGTTCATATACCTGGCCTCGGGCAAAACGGGTACATCCCGCGCGAGTTCCTGAGCGCAGATGTCAACATCAACGGCACCCTGATCCAGCTCTATGCAATCCACCCGGCAAGTCCACGCAGTCAACGTCGCCTGGACGGACGGACGACCTACATGAATTACGTGTCAAATTACATCCGAGAACAGCGGACAGATTCACCCATTATGGTTTTAGGGGACTGGAACACCCCTGTCTGGTCAGTTACCTTTCAGAAACTGCTTTCAGATTTGAAGCTGAAAACAACGTTCACCAGCCTCATTCCGCAGACAACTCGATATTTTATCAATCCATTTCTTGGAAAAGTGTTGGGATCAAAAGTCGATCACATTACCTCTTCTGAAGAAATTGTAATCAAAGACCTCATAATTGACGAAGATGTCGGCTCAGACCATTTTCCAATCTTCGCGACACTTCACATATTACCCTAAAGTAAGCATATAATAACTTTATAGGGATCGGTCCGGAGGGAAATTTGGAATGCCACGAGAATTGCTTATATCCTTCGATGCAGACCAAACCCTCTTTGATTTTCAGCGAATTCTGGACGAAGCCCTCATCACCACCGCAAGTTTTTTAAGCCATTACTCCGACAAACCCATCACTCCCAAACGCCTCAAAAAAATACATAAATCCCTCGTTGAAGACGCAGACCCCAACAACATTCGCTATCTGGAAATTCGAAGAGCTTCATTTGAACAAGCACTTAATCCACTGAGTAATGCTAAGGATTTGTCTGAGCAAGCGCTGGAGATCTTCAAAAAAGTCCGCTTCGGAGCCCCTTACTTTTACCCTCATGTCAAAGAAACGCTCGCAACGCTGAAGCGAAACTACAAGACAGCGCTCATCACCAACGGCAACTCATGCCCCAAAAGCGCAGGTATCGCCCACCTCTTCGATTTCGTGGTGATGGCGGAAGAGTACCCCTACAAAAAACCGGATCCCCGTCTCTTTGATGCCATGCTTTCAATGGCTGGTATGAGCCCCGACAAACTCATCCATGTCGGCGACTCTTTGGAGCACGACATCGCAGGCGCAAACAATATCGGTGCCACTTCTGTCTGGTTTAACCCTCTGCAGCATGCCAATCGATCCCCTGTTCTGCCGGATCATTCCATAGCCTGCATGCGTGAATTACCAAGTTTGGTCGCTGGATACGCCTCACGCTAAAAGTTTGCCGTGGAACCTTGTGAGTAACCTCCCAGGGTTCTGGCCTCTCTCACGAATCCATGTATGAAGACCTAATCAGATTGAACGCGATGAGGCGCGCCGCGCCGCGAAGGGCCAATGGCAAAACTATATTTCAATTTCTCCGCAATGAATGCTGGTAAATCCACTCTGCTGCTGCAGGCCTCCTATAACTATCAGGAGCGCGGTATGCGCAGTTTGCTGTTCACAGCAGCCCTCGACAATCGCACCAAGGTCGGAGAAATTTCATCGCGTATAGGTTTGAAATCAGACGCCCTCATCTACGACACAAAGCTTGATCTGTTCGCTTGTATTGAGGAACAACTCAAAGAGCACCAGTTCAACGCGGTCTTCATCGATGAAGCACAATTCCTGACAGAAGAACAGGTCTGGCAGCTGGCCCATGTTGCGGACCATCTTCGTATTCCTGTGATGGCTTACGGTTTGAGAACCGATTTTCAGGGCAAGATGTTTCCAGGCAGTGCCGCACTCCTCGCCATTGCAGATATCCTCCGCGAAGTGAGAACCATCTGCTGGTGCGGATCCAAAGCAACAATGGTGGCCCGCGTGGACGAAAGCGGAAACATTGTCGAAGAAGGCGATCAGGTTGTCATCGGCGGTGAGGAATCCTACATTTCACTTTGCAGAAAACACTGGTCCATGCGCAAACTTGGAGAACCTACCGGTGAAAACAAGGATGCACTCGCCGACATGATGTGCGAACCTGTAGACCAATAAAACTACGTTTAGTCTGGGAGAATAAACATGGGCTTTTTCTCAAATCTGTTTGGCGGCAACAAAGATGAAAAATCAACGCCAACTGCAAAGGCAGAAGAATTTGAAGGCTACCTGATTTACTCTGAACCTTCTCGCCGTGGTGGACAGTGGCAAACTGCGGGTCGCATCACCAAGCAATTTGGGGAAGAGACCAAAGAGCATACCTTTATCCGCGCTGACACACATGGCTCTGAGGATGAAGCAAAAGAGTTCTCTTCGCGCAAGGCAAAGCAGATCATTAAGGAAATGGGTGACGGGATGTTTACATAATCCCGTATACTCCCCCGAAGTCCCGCACAAATAAGCGTACTACAATTGACAGGACGCACTTGGATGTGCACACCCTGCGTATGAGCGCTTGTTAGCCGCGTAAACTTGAAGGTTCATATGTCCCGTAAGCTTATATTTTCGCTTCCAAATATTCTTACTTACGGCCGTATTGCTGCTGTGCCAGCTCTGGCTGTGTGTTTCTATTTCCCAACCCACACCGCCCGTTGGATTGCATTAAGTATCTTCTTCATAGCTGCAATCACAGATTTCTTTGACGGCTACCTCGCCAGAATTTGGCAGCAACAGTCCGCTCTTGGTCGCATGCTGGACCCAATTGCTGACAAACTTCTTGTTTCTGTTTGCCTCCTTATATTGGCATGGGATCAGACAATCGGAAACTGGTCCATCTTTGCTGCCATCATCATTCTTTGCCGGGAAATCCTTGTTTCCGGCTTGCGTGAGTTCCTTGCTGAGCTTCGTGTTTCAGTCCCTGTTACCAAACTGGCTAAATGGAAAACCACTGTCCAGCTCGTTGCCTTAGGCTTTTTGCTCGCAGGTGATGCTGGCGATGTTGTTTTCCCCTACACCACATCAACTGGTATAGTGCTACTTTGGGTCGCAGCGATTTTGACCCTATATACGGGGTATGACTACTTCCGCGCCGGAATTGGCCATCTGATTGAAGACTAATTCCTGTAAAAGACAAGGCTTCCACGAAAAGGAAGCCATACAATACCGGGGCTCAATCTCATGAAAATTCGTTACTTCGCTTGGCTGCGTGAGCGCACTGGAACCTCTGAGGAAACCATTGAGCTTCCAGAAACTGTTAAAACTGCAGGCGAATTGATGAGTTGGCTCGCAGCTCGTGATGAAGGTTATGCATTTGCCTTCGAACAGCCAGAAACCATTCGCATCGCAGTCAATCAGGAACACGTGGAAGAAGATCACGTTTTGTCTGGAACTGAAGAAGTTGCGTTCTTCCCGCCGATGACAGGCGGTTGAGGAACACCTTCCCTCCAGCATATCTCAGAGTCTGCGAGTACCATGTCAAACAGCACCACCACAGAATTTACAGTCCGCGTTCAAGCTGAAGATTTTGACGTTTTAGCAGAAACCGAAATCCTCGCCAAAGGCCGTAAGGATGTCGGAGCTATCGTTACCTTCACTGGCCTATGCCGGGATGAAGGCGGTATGCTTGAGGCGCTAGAACTGGAACATTATCCAGGCATGGCCGAAGCTCAGATCTCAAAGTTTGCGCAGCAAGCCGTTGAACGTTGGCCTCTGACAGGCCTCACGATCATTCATCGTTTTGGCAAAATTCCTCCAGGCGACAACATTGTATTGGTCATAGCAACCAGCTCACATCGTCGCGCAGCCTTCGAAGCCTCTGACTTTCTAATGGACTTCCTGAAAACGCAGGCGCCATTCTGGAAGAAAGAGCATCTCAAAGAGGCTTCTGATGGAACTTGGGTCGAGGCTAAAGCAATTGATGATGCCGATGCAGCGCGCTGGGATAAGCCGAAAACCAAATAGCGCCCGCATTCCATAAACATGCAGCACGCAATAATGAACTGGCACTTGCCTTGACATAGCCATGTTTGCCAGTTCAAATAGAAGTTAATTTGAGTTTATTAGGTCGCAATCGCGACCTCTTACCTTTTTTGCATCCAACAAACAGGTCTCTGATGTCTGCAGTTTCTGATCTGCAGCATGAGCGAGCACCTCATCCTGGGCTTTCCTTATGGGAAATTGTCAGCCTTGTTGCAGCGCTTATGGCACTGAATGCGGTTGCGACATCAATGATGCTCCCGGCTCTTCCGGCTATGAGCGCTGCATTGTCTGTCGCCGACAATGATCGCCAATTGGTGATCACAGCCTACATGCTTGGTCTCGCTTTTGCTTCTCTCTTTTTCGGTCCGCTTTCGGATACGATTGGTCGTCGAACCACGTTGCTGATCGGCCTCAGTCTGTACATCATTGGCGGAGTGTATTCGACATTCGCTGTAAGCTATGAGCACATGCTCGCAGCTCGAGCCCTCCAGGGTATCGGAGCTGCAGCGCCGCGCGTCGCATCCATTTCAATGATCCGGGACTGGTACAGCGGTCGGCGAATGGGCAAGGTGATGTCCCTGGTCATGGTGGCTTTCCAGATTGCCCCCGTGATTGCTCCATTTCTCGGACAGATCGTCCTGTGGGTCGCTCCATGGCAAGGCGTGTTCGCTGCCCTGACTCTGTTTGGAGTGCTCTTATTTGTCTGGTGTTCGATGCGCCTTCCTGAGAGCCTCGATCCTGTGAACCAACGCCCACTGGAATTACGTTCTGTCCTCAGTGCATATCGGTTAGCCCTCACCACTCGTGTGACTGTTGGCTACATGATGGCCATGACATTCATCTTTGCCTGCCTGTTCGCATTCATCAATTCTGCACAGCAAGTCTTCATGGAACGCTTTGCGCTCGCTGACCTGTTCCCAATCGTGTTTGCAGCAATCTCAATCGCGATGGCCCTTTCCTCCTACCTGAACTCTCAAATGGTGGAGAAGTATGGCCTCAGAAAAATGTCGCATATGGCATTGCTTGGCTTTACCGCAACTTCTGTTTTGACAGCAGCAATTGCCTACAGTGGTAATCTGACCATCGTGACATTCATAGCAATTCAGTCACTGGCAATGTTCTTCTTCGGCTTCATCGGCCCGAACTTCAACACCATGGCAATGGAACCATTGGGGCGCGTTGCAGGCGCTGGCTCGGCAATGATAGGCTTCATCACCACATTGATCGGAGCCCTGCTTGGTGCTGGCATTGGCAAGCTGTACAATGGGACCGAACTGCCCCTCGTCTATGGTGTCGCCTTGTTCTCGATCCTTGGCTTGATCTGCGTGCTGATCACAGAAAACGGCAAACTCTTCAAACCGCAGCACGAACAACAGCTCGCAACCGAATAAAACGAGAAAGCCCGCCACTCAGTCAGAGCAGCGGGCTTTGAATTTTCATGCAACGAAGAGATCAGCTTGCAACAAGCAACTCTTCTTTCGCAGGCTGTACAGCATCCATGTAATCCTCGATCATCAGCTTCGTAATATCGCCCGGAACAAAACTGTGCGGCCCGATTTCAGAAACCGGTGTCACTTCAGCAGCAGATCCAGTCAGGAAGCACTGTTCAAAGCCTTCCATCTCTTCAGGCATGATACGACGCTCAATCACTTCGATACCACGAGCGCGTGCCAGATCAATCACAGTGCGACGCGTAATGCCATCAAGGAAGCAATCTGCAATCGGCGTATGAATTGCCCCATCTTTGATGAAGAAAACATTCGCGCCAGTCGCTTCAGCAACACGGCCCTGCCAGTCCAGCATCAAAGCATCGGAATAACCTTTTGCTTCTGCAGCGTGCTTGGAGATTGTGCAGATCATGTACAATCCAGCTGCCTTCGACTTGAACGGTGCAGTCTTTGGATCAGGGCGACGATATTCTGCCAGATCCAGACGAATACCCTTCAAACGCTCTTCTGGAGAGAAGTAGCTTGGCCACTCCCAGGCAGCAATCGCCAGATGGATGGTGTTGGACTGAGCTGAAATGCCCATCATCTCACTGCCACGCCAGGCAACCGGACGCAGGTAAGCGTCTGTCAGGTTGTTCTCGGCTAGCATCTGTTTACACGCACCGTTAATCTGCTCTTCGCTCCACGGAATAGTGAAGCCCAGAACCTCTGCAGAAGCATGTAAGCGTTTGGTGTGTTCTTCCAGCTTGAAGATCTCGCCACCATAGGCGCGTTGACCTTCGAACACACTGCTTCCGTAGTGCAATCCGTGCGTGAGCACGTGCACCTTGGCCTCTGACCACGGAACTATTTTTCCATCCAACCAGATTGAGCCTTCTAGTTGATCAAAGGGTATACCCGCCATTTCTCTTCTCCATATGGCGAACAATTCACGGTGCAGGCAAGGCAAGGACTTGCCAGTCAAGGTGTGTTCTAGCTAAATCAATGAGTTTATAAAGGATAGGTATACAGAGCAGCCGTATTACAACTACAGATGATCAATACCTACCCACGACGTAAAACCGATGAAGAAATTAATTTTTCAACTATTGCGCACATGCGACGTGTTGAGTTCTTTCCTTTCTTCAGCGATGAGTATCTTGTAACTATCATTCTGAAATAAGTCAACATGACTGACGTATTTTTTATGAGATTAAAAAATAGGCAGTTATCCGGGACAGGAAATGAATAAAAAAGACAGCGATTCACCACGGTTTGACCTTATTGAACTGTTTTTCTTCGCTTATCGCGATTTTACGGGTGATCCGGATGTGCTTCTCGATGAGCTGGGTTTTGGTCGTGCCCATCACCGTGTTCTTCATTTTGTGCACAGAAACCCCGGAATCAGAGTCTCTGACCTGCTCGACATTTTAAAAATCACGAAGCAAAGTTTAGGACGTGTTTTGAAACAGTTGGTGGATGATGACTTCATTTGTCAGGAACCAGGAGCGTTGGACCGCCGTCAGCGCCTGCTATATACCACTGAAAAAGGTACAGAATTTTGTGCCCGACTATCCAAACTCCAGTCCCAACGTATTAATAAGGCGATCTCCATGATGCCAGATGGCAGTGATGAGATTGTCCGCCAGTTTTTATATCTTATGATTGATGAGAATGATCGCAGCGAAGTTGCCCGTCTCATCACCAAGCAAACAGATTGAGGAATTACCGTGGCCCGCTCTGCTCTTCTGGAAGATGATGCACCTCACATTCTCCTGATTGATGATGACAGCCGTATCCGCGACCTGCTCCAAAGGTTTCTCGGAGAAAGCGGCTTTCGGGTAACCGTCGCAAGAGACGCAGTAGAAGCCCGCCGCAGATTATCAGGCCTGGAGTTCGACCTACTCATTCTGGACGTCATGATGCCAGGCGAAAGCGGAATTGAGCTCGCAAAAGACCTGCGCCGTTCCAAAGCTGTCCCCATCCTCATGCTCACAGCCCGCTCCGATATTGAAGATCGGATTGAAGGACTGGAAGCTGGCGTCGACGATTATGTTTCAAAGCCGTTTGAACCACGCGAATTACTCCTCAGAATTTCCGCCATTCTCCGCAGAGGTGGCCCAAAGCCAAAAATGAAACTCGAAGTGTTGGCGTTCGGCCCGTTTCAATACAATGCAGAACGCGGTGAACTAAAACGCAATGACGAACATGTCCGTCTGACTGATCGCGAAAAACAAATCCTCAACACCTTCGCAGAAAAGCCTGGTCAAACTGTAGCACGAACTGATCTGGTGGGAGCAGATGCTGCACTTGGCGAGCGCACAATCGACGTTCAGGTGAACCGCTTGAGAAGAAAGATTGAGGAAGACCCCGGCAATCCCCTGTACCTGCAGACCGTGCGTGGGATAGGTTATCGGCTTATTACCAACTAGCTGCCATTATAGCAGCCAGCGCACAGGCGAGCAGCGAGAGGACAATGGGCTTATCAGACCGGTTCACACTTCCACAATGGATCAGAACGCTTTTAAAGCCCTACTTCGCGGTGACCAGCTGGCTGCATTATCGGCTTCCGAAGGGCCTTTATGTCCGTGCTCTGCTGATCATCGTCATCCCCTTCCTGATCCTGCAATCAGTCCTCGCTTTCGTTTTCATGGAGCGCCACTACGATCTGGTAACACGCCGCCTGTCTGAGGCGGTGGTGCGGGAAATCGCAGCTGTCGTCGATATGACCGAGACCTATGCTCATGACGATAACTACGCCACACTTAAAAGGATTAGTGCAGGTGCATTAGGTCTGTCCGTGTCAGTCCTTCCCAAAGAGCCACTTCCAGCAGCAAAGCCTAAACCACTCTTCGATTTGGTCGACCGATACATGACCCGCGAGATCGCGGCTCGTATTGGAAAACCATTCTGGATTGATACAGTGGGCGCAGCCCGGTTCGTCGAAATCCGCATTCAGCTGGAAGACAAAACCCTTCGCATCATCGCTCGTCGCAGCCAGACATATGCGTCGAACTCCCATATCTTCATCGTCTGGATGGTCGCCACCTCGCTGGTTCTGATCATTATCGCGGTCTTATTCCTCAGAAACCAAATCCGGCCAATCGAGCAACTGGCAGATGCTGCTGAAGAATTCGGCAAAGGCCGGCAAGTCTCCAACTTCCGCCCACATGGCGCTCGTGAAGTCCGCCGTGCCGCTCTTGCCTTCGTGGACATGCGCCGCAGAATTGAACGCCATGTTGATCAGCGCACGACCATGCTTGCAGGCGTCAGCCATGACCTGCGAACCATCCTCACGCGGTTCCGTCTTGAGCTTGCTCTTCTTCCTCAGTCCCCTGAGGCGGATGCTCTGCGTAAAGACGTTGACGAAATGAACCGCATGCTGGAGGACTATCTTTCCTTCTCCAAAGGCTATGGTGACGAGCCGCCTGCTCCGGTTGATATCTCGCTCATGCTGGAGGATCTGGAGGTCGAAGCAGAGGTTGTTGGCGCTGACGTTGCATCTTCCTTCGACGGAGATCCACTTGTCATCGTCAAAGGCCGGGCCTTCCGGCGCTGTCTACTGAACGTGATCTCCAATGCCGCGCGCTATGGCAAGACGCTGCGCATCAAGGGCAATCGAACACCCGACTGGCTGATTATCACAGTTGATGATGACGGTCCGGGTATCCCTCGTGAAGAGCGGGAGAACGTCTTCCGTCCCTTCCACAGGCTGGATACGGCTCGCAATCAAGACAGCGGTGGCTCAGGTCTCGGCCTGGCGATTGCAAGGGATATTGTGAGAAGTCATGGGGGGGAAATCTTCTTGCGCCAGTCTCCACTGGGCGGCCTGCGCGTTCGCATTCGCATTCCGATCTAGCTCACAGTGTGCACAAACACCAATAGCACCACATGACCTCTCATGCAGTGTTGAACCAGAATTCCCGGAAGTCGGGATGAGCAAGGCG